>NZ_JAVBXD010000051.1 GCF_030756675.1 Bacillus multifaciens | reverse complement strand
AGGGCCTCTTCCTGCCACATGCGATGTTTTAAAACAAAGGGAAAAAGCGAGTACAGGTGGTGTTGCAGTCTGCATAACAGCAACTTATATGTCGAAAAATTAAAATTGATTTATATATATCATTTACTACGAATCCAACAAATAAATATATATCGTCTATTTTTTGTCTTAAAAATAGTAACTCTTCACTATCAATCTAACAAGAAAAAATAAGAAAATAATTATGAAGGACACGATATTTATTTGTTCTCCGAAAGAATTTATCCCAAAATATTTAAAATTCATAAAGAAAAACGCTATTCTTCCGGAGGAAAAATAGCGTTTTTTATTTAAATAGAATAAAAAGTAAATTATAATTTATTTCGTCTCCCAGCTAAACTTCTGTTACTTAATCGTTCCCATCCCACCAATTTTCACACTGACGTTAACATTCACATCCCCCTTTGCCAATGCCTTAGGCCATTCATTTTGGACTTTTTTCCACTCTGGATATGTATAAGTTCTTGCATATGTACCAAGTCCAATGGGATCGATTTCGGCGGTTTGTATTTTCTTTATTAAGTCCTTGAAATCAGCTTCCAGCTTAGTTTCAATTGCCTTTTGTAATTTTGCTGCGTCCTTTCTTGCATTGAACGAAAAAAGCCGTTCTGTAATGCCAATCCCCATCTTTATATCTATATTAAATATAAATTTATTATCATATCTTACCTTTGTCTTTACTTTAATACTATAGGCAGTAAAGCTTATCCAATCTTTATTACGGTCATCCGATTTTGGCTTCAGTGCAAGTGTAAATAGAAACTCACCTTTATTTTCGTGCTGTAAAATGCGTAATAATCTGTTTTCATCCGGTGTTAGCGTTAATTTATATCTGCTTTTTTGGTCCAATAGGGCTGTTCCTGTCACCCATACTCTATTCTTTTTTTTCATCTCGCTAATACTCGCCGTTATCCCTTTGTCTTTCGTTTGTTCATGCAATTTTTGAAGAGTTGTTTTTACCGTAACATTTCTTAAATAGGCGGTATCAATTAATTTTGCTAAGTATAAAGGGAGCCGAGGCTTATCTTTAGGATTATAAAAGATTACGTCCGAAACAGGTCCATCGACGGCAACAATTCGTGGAGTAACCGTATTTTTAGGATCACGGTAAAATGGATCAAGGTAATCTTCCCAGTTTTTTCGTCTCAGCAGCCGTTTCCCAACTAAGAAGACTTGCGTTTTGCTTCCCGATGTTAGCGCAATAACCGTAGCGTCGAATTTCTCTCTAGACTTTCGAACCGTAACAGATTTCACACCAGTATTTTCTTCTTTCATCTTTGCTTCTTTATTAAACACAGGACTTGACACGTATATCAATAAATTATCATTACGATCTAAATCAAGACCAAGTATAAGAGTAAGGGCAACATCTTCAACATTCGTTTGATCAAAGCATCCAGTCATCGTAAACGTCAATAACAAAATACAACATAATACCTTCCTTTTCAATGTATCCCCCTCCGGTTATGTTTCTCATATACCCAGCTGTACATCCATAAAATCACAGGTGATATATACGTCAATCCTAATCCAGCATTTGATATTGCCTGTTGCCAAACCTCAGATTGATTCCAAGTAGGGTGGGTCAAAAATATGAAACCGATAATACACAATAATAGAACAATGAGGTGAGAGCTATGATCTTCTTTTCCAAGTAATTGACTAGAACAAAATACAGCGCAGTATATACAAGGAATCCAGGCTGTAGAAACAACCATTAAGTAAAAAGCCAATAATACCATGTCAAAACGTTCTAAAAAACGAAATTCAATTACTTTAAGTAAGTTTAGTACTGGTTGGTTAAATTCTGTAATGCTATCAGGACTGAAATAGGAAAAGCAAACAAGAGTAGTAAACAGATAAAATAACATCGTCAAAGTATTTGCAATCACAATTCCATGGACTGCGTACTGCTTCTTTTGTAAAAAAGGATACAAAAAGAATGCAATATCAAACCCTAAAAAAGTAAAAATAGTAGTCGGCACAGCCGTTAATATTGGTTTCCATCCCTCTTTCAGTAATGGAAAGAACGGCAGCCAACCCGAACTATCTCTTAGCGGTATCAAAAAAAACAGCGGTATCCAAAGCATCATATAAAAAGTGAGTTCGCAGTATCGTCCTATAATACGAATGCCGTTGCGTGCAACAAAAAAAGTAGGAATGGAGAACAAAAATATAACGATATAATCAGGCGTTTTCGGGAGAAGCCATCCTTTAAGATAAAGCATAGCATTTACAAGAATGATACAGGAATAACAAGCAAAATAGATCATGTAAATGACAGCTAGTGCTTTCCCAACTATTTTTCCAAAAAATCGTATAAGAATGTCATAAAGCGTGTCCTCTGGATATCTTGCAGATGTTTTAACGATAAAAATACCAGATATTGTGGAGAATACCCAGCCGATCAGGATAGCAATCCATCCATCTGTCCCAGCTTTCTCCGCAAGTACTCGCGGAAGCGATAAAATCCCTGTTCCCACCTGCATTCCATTAATTAAAAAAATATACTGCATTAGAGTAATGTCATTATAGGCATACTTTTTCATAGTTTCACCTTTTATTGTGATTTTTTCCTTGTCGAACAGATTGTATAGCACCCGTACCCCTAGGACGATTTCTCATTGTCCATAAAGGGAAGCGAATAAAAGCATCCTTCATATCTGCAAAGCGAAACGGTGCTAACGGAGTACCATAAGGAGTTCCTAGCGATTCAAGACTGATGAGATGCGCAACTAATGTCATCCATCCAATAACAATTCCAACAACCCCAAACAAAGCAGCTGATAACATCATAGGGAAGCGTAACAGCCTGACCGCCGCTCCCATATCATAATTAGGAATTATAAAAGAAGCGATGGCCGTAACAGCAACAACAATAATCATAATGTTGCTGACAATTCCCGCTTGAACGGCAGCCTGTCCAATGATAATCCCGCCTACAATTCCGACTGTCTGACCGATTGGAGTAGGCAAACGCAAGGCTCCTTCCCTCATCATTTCCAATGTCATTTCCATAAGCAGTGCTTCCATAACTGGGGAAAAAGGGACGCGCGTTCTTGATTCTGCAATAGATAAAAAAAGTTCTACAGGAATGACTTCAAAATTAAAGGAAATAAACGCAACATAACTCGCCGGCAAAAATAAAGCAATCATAAAAGCAATAAAACGAAGTATCCGAATGAACGAAGCGACTAGCCAACGTGTCCCGTAATCATCGACTCCTTGAAAAAAGGAGATAAAATTTGTTGGAGCAATTAATACATTGGGAGAATAATCCACTACAGCTACAAATCTTCCCTGAAGAATGTGAGATACAGCCACATCGGGCCTTTCCGTTAACATAAATTGCGGAAACGGTGAGTACGGATTATCTTCAATGAATTCGATAAGTTCACCGCTACTAGCAATCGCGTCGACCGTAACACCTTGAATCCGTGTTTCCAATTCTTTCAGCACATCTCCAGAGGCTACATCGTTCAAATATAAAATAGAAATTCTCGTTTTACTTCGCATACCAATTATTATTTCTTTTACCATGAATTCGCGGTGAGGTATGTATCTTCGAATCATTGCAATATTTTGGCTTCCAGTTTCCACAAATGATTGATGCGCACCTTTTAAAGATATTTCATTATGCGTATCTTCAATATTTCTTTGCGGCCACCCTTTCGTATCTAATTGATGCGCTATCGTCTGACCATGAATCAATAAAACACTATCTCCTCCCAAAATAGCATTTTCAATTCGGCTCCACGTATTAATCATTTCAATATGTCCTAATGGAATGGGAAGTTCCTTATTTGCATCATAGACGCTATCCATTAATGGCGTTAAAACATGTTTTTGAATCGATAGTTTATCTGTTAATCCAGACAAATACACTAAAGCTGCTTCTATCCCATCTCCTGTCATTGAAAAACGACGAATCACTAAATCAGGGGCTTGCCGAAAAATCACCTGAAGCTCAGCTATGTTTTTAGATAAATCAGCGTCTAAGAGGGAGTCCTCTATATTTTTTTCCTGAAAATGATTATTGTCGCGTTTGGAAAACGACTTAGGATTGCCTCTACTTTTTAGGCGTTTTAGAAATTTAACCATGAACTCCCTCACTTTCTACGTGCCTTCTATATTATTGTTTAGTATGTATTTCCTAAGGGAAAATATTCTAATGACCATTTTGACTCACTGTTCACAAACTAATTGTCCTCTTAACGAAAAAGGCACCTCATTTTGCTAATGAGGTACCTTTTTGGTATATCAAATATTGTCGAGCGGTCTTTATGTTGTGTCGAATCGCCGATATATTTTAAAAATCGCCGATAAATGATGCACTTGCGCCGATATATCGTGAAAAACGCCGATATATTTCTCCTGCGCTACTTTCCGCTGTATACTTTCGGACATTCGTCTCCAGTCGGTTCGTAAAAACAATGATTTTTGTATTGTCCTGCATGAGGTTGATCCCACCACGTAGGAGGACAATTGCCAACTGGACGGAAGAACCAAAGAGAATATACACCTGGCCATATACGAGCATAATTCAAACATTTTCTCGCCATTTCTTTGTCGCTCTCTCTTGCCCTTTGATAAAAATACCCTTTCGTCGTTGCTTCAAATCCACCTGGCTGCTGATACACCATTTGCGAAATATTTGTAATTTGCTTAAAGTCTAAACAATCACACATGACACGATTCACCCCAACCGTTCCTACTGCCATCATGCCTTGTTGTCCTTCTCCTTCTGCTTCTGCACGCATAAGACGAGCAAGTAAATCGACATCACTTTCTGTGTAAGCAATTCTCGTCACTTTTATCCCTCCGTTCTCCCTATAACTATATGCAGAAATAATTATTTGTTTTAAAGAGACAGGTTCTAAATAACAAAAAACCCGAATAGCGACTTGTTAACTTGTCAACTACTCGGGTTACCATTAATAAATAATCTAATTATTTAACTCTTCGACGGAACAATAATATTCCGCCTAAAGCAAACAACATCATACCACCTGCTACTGAAATCATCCAGGCTGGTGTTCCTCCTGTTTCAGGAAGTAATCTCGGCGTCTTATTACCTTCTTTTATAGACGGCGCTTCTGGATTCTTACCTTTTGTGCTTGTATTTGTGTTTGTACCTGGTTTTTCACTTGTACCTGCATCTGTACCTGGCTTTTCACTTGTACCTGCATCTGTACCTGGCTTTTCACTTGTACCTGCATCTGTGCCTGGCTTTTCACTTGTACCTGCATCTGTACCTGGCTTTTCACTTGTACCTGCATCTGTACCTGGCTTTTCACTTGTACCTGCATCTGTACTTGGCTTTTCACTTGTACCTGCATCTGTACTTGGCTTTTCATTTGTACCTGCATCTGTACCTGGCTTTTCACTTGTACCTGCATCTGTACCTGGCTTTTCATTTGTACCTGCATCTGTACCTGGCTTTTCACTTGTACCTGCATCTGTACTTGGCTTTTCACTTGTACCTGCATCTGTACCTGGCTTTTCACTTGTACCTGCATCTGTACCTGGCTTTTCACTTGTACCTGCATCTGTACCTGGTTTTTCACTTGTACCTGCATCTGTACCTGGCTTCTCACTTGTACCTGCATCTGTACCTGGCTTCTCACTTGTACCTGCATCTGTACCTGGCTTTTCACTTGTACCTGCATCTGTACTTGGCTTTTCACTTGTACCTGCATCTGTACTTGGCTTTTCACTTGTACCTGCATCTGTACCTGGCTTCTCACTTGTACCTGCATCTGTACCTGGCTTCTCACTTGTACCTGCATCTGTACCTGGCTTTTCACTTGTACCTGCATCTGTACCTGGCTTTTCACTTGTACTTGCATCTGTACCTGGCTTCTCACTTGTACCTGCATCTGTACCTGGCTTCTCACTTGTACCTGCATCTGTACCTGGCTTCTCACTTGTACCTGCATCTGTACCTGGTTCCAGTTGTGGAATCTTTGTATTTGTAATGTCATAACCAGTTACTTTAGATTCATATCCGTTTACTGGTTGTTCCTTCACTTCATACTTATATACTTTGCCGTCAACGTCATATGCTGCTAAATCTGTAAATGCATATTTCCAGCTAGTTGCTTCGCTTACTTCTTTTGTTGCGATTACTTTACCGTTTTGCAGTAGATCCACTTTGATTGTGCTTGGACGATCTTTCGCATTGTTATCTTTCCAAGTCTTTGTTCCTTCTACTGTTACTTTGCCTACTTTTGTATTTGTGATGTCATAACCATTCACTTCGGATTTGTATCCGGCTACCGGTTCTTCTTTCACTTCATATTTGTATGCTTTGCCTTCTGCATCGTACGCTTCTAGATTGTCAAACGTGTACTTCCAATTCGTTGCCGCTGTTACTTCTTTCGTTTGAATTACAGTAGCATTTTGTAATAAGTCTACTTTGATTGTACTTGGACGATCTGTTGCGTTGTTGTCATTCCAAGTTTTTGTTCCTTCTACTTTTGTCTTGCCTACTTTTGTATTTGTAATATCATAACCGTTTACTTCAGATTTGTATCCGGCTACTGGTTCTTCTTTCACTTCATATTTGTATGCTTTGCCTTCTGCATCGTACGCTTCTAGATTGTCAAACGTGTACTTCCAGCTGTTTGTTTCTGTTACTTCTTTCGTGTCAATCTTTTCACCATTTCGGAATAACTCTACTTGGATTGAGCCCGGACGATCTGTTACGTCGTTATCCTTCCAGGTTTTTGTTCCTTCTACTGTTGTCTTGTCTACTTTTGTATTTGTAATGTCATAGCCATTTACTTTGGATTCATATCCTGGTACTGATTGTTCTTTCACTGTATACGTGTAGGCTTTTCCATTTTCGTCATAAGCTGGTAAATCTACAAACGTGTACTTCCAGTTGTTTGTTTCTGTTACTTCTTTCGTGTCAATTACCGTGCCGTTTTGTAGTAAATTGACTTTGATTGCACTTGGACGACTTGATGCATTGTTATCCTTCCAAGTTTTTGTTCCTTCTACTTTTGTCTTGCCTACTTTTGTATTTGTGATGTCATAACCATTCACTTCGGATTGATATCCATCTACTGGTTGTTCTTTCACTTCATACTTATATTCTTTACCGTCTGTATCGTAGACTGCTAAATTTTTAAATTCATATTTCCAGCCTGTTGCTTCACTTACTTCTTTCGTATCAATCTTTTGGCCATTTTGGAATAAATCTACTTTAATTATTGCCGGACGATTTTGATTATCGTCTTTCCACGTCTTCATTCCTGTAACGGATGTAGTTTTCACTTTATTCGAAATCGGTAGTTTAATTCCATTTACAGCATCTGATTTTACTTCAAACGTTACTTTTGCTTGTGGGTCAAAATCAATATAGTTTGGAGCCGAAACTTCTTGCACATAATATTTACCTGGTATTAAATCTTTGATTTCGATGATACCTTTTTCATCTGTTGTATATTGACCTCCAACTTGTTCGCCTGACTCTTTATACAACTTAAATGAAACATTCGGTATTACTTTTTCTTCAGCGCCTTCAAGATGCTTAAAAATTCTTAACGTTCCTTTAGGAGGTAAATCACCTTGAGCACCACCACCAGATGCTATATTTGCGACTTTAGCACTCCCCGACTCAGAAACTGGTTGTTTGTATAGAATTTGATAATCAATCTTATAATCATTTTTAAAAGATTCTTGACTCTTTCCGCTTGCCGTTATCGTACTTGTATATGAAACGTTAAAAGACCTAGCACTTCCCATACTCCAGTTAATCACAATTGTAAATGAACGACCGTCGTCATTAAACTGAACATATCCATAACGTTGATCTTCAAATTGTTTAATAGTTAACTCCTCTCGGTCATTAACTATTATTCGAAAACCATCTTTATTAAGTGTTTGACCTTCCTGCAAACTATCAGACACAACAATATCTCTACCTAAATATTCTTTCTTTGTGTTTATTCTCAAGAACCAACGTACTTTATTAGGGTCACTTGCTTGAATATCACCAGTTTTTCCAGCAAATGGGGTAGATCCTGTACTACCACCGCTCGAATTTTTAATCGTGACAGTTTGCTTATCTAAAGTTGTACCTAGATTTGTTTCAACATTTGTTGTTTGTCCTACACTATTAGCTACAACTGTAAAATAAAAATGTCCTTTGATATTGTGAAGTTTCTCCACTATGTCATTAAATGTACATACCACCTTACCTGCAGTTACGTCACAAGTACCAAAATTATTACCTTGCTCATCATTTAATGGAATCGTTGCATTAAATCCTGTTAACTCTCGCGGCAATGTTAATGTTAACGTGTCTCCAGACTTCATATTATTTCCAGATTTATCACTGAAAGTTACACTTATTTTAGCCTTGTCTCCATAGTTTAGTGTTGTTTTATCAAATGTAAAACTATCTACAAATCCTGTTGTACTTAATTCTTGTGCACTTGCTATTATAGGCAGCAAACTCTGCCCTATCGTAAACATAAAAATCATTATAATTGAAAAAATCGAAGTTACTCTTTTTAAAGCTAAACCCATGTCATCCTCCTATAAAATATATTCGGATGGCTTTCGGTACAATTACACTATGACAACAACTTAATAGTTGCTTTTTCTCTTTTTCGACTGTTATAAGCTTAGAAACTTAAAAATCGACTTCTCTATACGTTTCATCCACTATTTAAGAGTCATTAACGTTACTAAAATACTAAATCCTATTATTAAGATATTGACATAATAAGTGGATGATGATAGCATAAAAACTGTAAATTTATATTCTTTCATCCACTACTTAAGAGTCATTAATGTTACTAAAATAGTAATAAATCTATTTATTATATTGATATAATAAATGAACGATAATAATATAAAAACTGTGAAATTTATATTCTTCATCATTTCTGCCGAATTATGAACACTTAAGTTGTACCATATATACCATCTCGCTTTGAGCATAAATGTTTGGCTAATCATGTTTTCAATTAAACTCTATTGGTATATCCAAATTTGATAACACATCAAATTTTTCTTCACCAAACCCTTTTAACTCCCTCCTTAAAGGTTATCTCATGCTCTTACATAAAACTTTACAGATGTTTTGACAATAAAAATAGATTTCTTAACTTTTGTAACCAGTTTTGTAATTTAATAAATCATAATTTGTTCCAAAATCAACTTAATAACAAATTCATAGGTTCTCTTATGTCATATCCCCCCTATTTAATGCTTGACACTCTCTATCTGCACCGAAAAATTACAAATCACAAGCAATTTTATTTGCTCATGTACATCGTTTCAATCATTTGTTAGGTTCACAATTAAGTAATCTTGTTGTTCTTAAGTAAATGACCGCTAACGTTCAACAGCTTGTTGGAAACCGTTTCATCTCTCAACTTTTTCATAGCTATGTTACCTATAAGTTTCATAGTTGAATCCCGATATACCGAACTTCCAACATAAAAATTTGATTCATAATTGATTGTAGATTGTTGTTAGTTATGTGTAGTACCTCTTCTCTAAATAAAAAACCCGAATAGCGACTTTTTAACTTGTCTACTACTCGGGTACAGATAATCTAATTATTTAACTCTTTGACGAAGGAATAAGATTCCACCTAAAACGAACAATACCATACCACCAATCATTGAAATCATCTCTGCCGGTGTCCCTCCTGTTTTAGGGAGTAATACTGTCGTCTTGTTATTATCTTTAGTGGACGGTGCTTTTGGATTCTCGCTATTCGTGTTTGTACCTGTGTTTACACCTGCACCTTTGTTAGGATTTTCACCTTTATCTGTCCATTCCTTAATCTTTGTATTCGTAATATCATAACCGTTTACTTCTGATTGATATCCGTCTACTGGTTGTTCTTTTACTTCATATTTATATGTTTTGCCGTCAACATCATATGCTGCTAAATCTGTAAACGTATATTTCCAACCGCTTGCTTCTGTTACTTCTTTCGTTGCAATTACTTTGCCGTTTTGTAGTAGGTCTACTTTGATCATTTTCGGACGATCTGTTGCATTATCGTCTTTCCACGTCTTCGTTCCTTCTACTGCTGTTTGGCCTACTTTTGTATTCGTGATGTCATAACCGTTTACTTCTGTTTTGTATCCGTCTACTGGTTGTTCCTTCACTTCATACTTGTATGCTACTCCATTCGTATCATAGGCTTCTAGATTGTCAAACGTGTACTTCCAATTGTTTGTCGCTGTTACTTCTTTCGTATCTACTACTTGTCCATTTTGTAGAAGATCTACTTTGATTGTACTTGGACGATCTGTTGCATTGTTATCCTTCCAAGTCTTCGTTCCTTCTACTACCGTTTGGCCTACTTTTGTATTTGTGATGTCATAACCTTTTACCTTGGATTTGTATCCTGTTACTGGTTGTTCTTTCACCTCATACTTATATGCTACTCCGTTCGCATCGTACGCTGCTAAGTCTGTAAACGCATATTTCCAACTAGCTGCTTCGCTTACTTCTTTCGTTGCGATTACTTTGCCATTTTGCAGAAGGTCTACTTTAATCGTTGTCGGACGATCTGTCGCATTGTCGTCTTTCCACGTTTTTGTTCCTTCTACTTTCGTTTGACCAACTTTTGTGTTTGTAATGTCATAACCGTTTACTTCTGTTTTGTATCCTGCTACTGGTTGTTCTTTCACTTCGTACTTATAAGCAACACCATTTGCATCGTACGCTTGGAGATTATCAAATGTGTACTTCCAATTTGTTGCTACTGTTACTTCTTTTGTATCAACTACTTGTCCGTTTTGTAGTAGGTCGACTTTGATTGTGCTTGGACGATCTGTCGCATTATTATCCTTCCAAGTCTTCGTTCCTTCGACCGTTACTTTTCCTACTTTTGTATTTGTGATGTTATAGCCGTTTACTTCTGATTTGTATCCTGGTACTGGTTGTTCTTTTACTTCATACTTGTATGCTACTCCATTCGCATCGTATGCTTGGAGATTATCAAACGTATATTTCCAATTATTTGTCGCTGTTACTTCTTTCATGTCAACGACTTGACCATTTTGTAGAAGGTCTACTTTAATCGTGCTTGGACGATTTGTTGCATTATCATCGTTCCAAGTCTTTGTTCCTTCTACTTTTGTTTGACCTACTTTTGTATTCGTAATGTCATAACCGTTTACTTCTGTTTTGTATCCCGCTACTGGTTGTTCTTTCACTTCATACTTGTATGCTACTCCGTTCGCATCGTATGCTTGGAGATTATCAAACATGTACTTCCAATTGTTTGTCGCTGTTACTTCTTTCGTGTCAACGACTTGACCGTTTTGTAGAAGGTCTACTTTGATCATTGCTGGACGATCTGTCGCATTGTTGTCTTTCCACGTTTTTGTTCCTTCTACCTTTGTTTGACCAACTTTTGTATTTGTAATGTCATAACCGTTTACTTCTGTTTTGTATCCTGATACCGGCTGTTCTTTCACTTCGTACTTGTACGCTACTCCGTTTGCATCGTACGCTTGGAGATTTTCGAACGTGTACTTCCAATTTGTCGCTGCTGTTACGTCTTTTGTATCAATTACTTGACCATTTTGTAGTAAGTCTACTTTAACTGTTGCTGGACGATCTGTCGCATTGTTGTCTTTCCAAATTTTTGTTCCTTCTACCTTTGTTTGACCAACTTTTGTATTTGTAATGTCATAACCGTTTACTTCTGTTTTGTATCCTGATACCGCCTGTTCTTTCACTTCGTACTTGTACGCTACTCCGTTTGCATCGTACGCTTGGAGATTATCAAACGTATAGTTCCAATTATTTGTCGCTGCTACTTCTTTCGTGTCAACGACTTGACCGTTTTGTAAAAGGTCTACTTTGATCATTGCTGGACGATCTGTCGCATTGTTGTCTTTCCACGTTTTTGTTCCTTCTACCTTTGTTTGACCAACTTTTGTATTTGTAATGTCATAACCGTTTACTTCGGATTTGTATCCTGCTACTGGTTGTTCTTTCACTTCGTACTTGTACGCTACTCCGTTTGCATCGTACGCTTGGAGATTGTCAAACGTGTACTTCCAGTTATTTGACGCCGTTACGTCTTTTGTATCAATTACTTGACCATTTTGTAGTAAGTCTACTTTAACTGTCGCTGGACGATCTGTCGCATTGTTGTCTTTCCATGTTTTTGTTCCTTCTACCTTTGTTTGACCAACTTTTGTATTTGTAATGTCATAACCATGTATGTCAGATTGGTATCCTGCCACTGGTTGTTCTTTCACTGTATACGTGTAAGCTACTCCGTTCGCATCGTACGCTTGTAGATTGTCAAACGTGTACTTCCAACCATTTGCTGCTGTCACATATTGCGTAAGTAGGAATGTACCATTTTGATATAAATCTACCTGGATTGTTGCCGGACGATCTACTGCATTATTGTCATTCCACGTCTTTGTTCCTGCTACTGTTACTTTCCCTACTTTTGTATTCGTAATGTTATAACCATTTACTTCTGATTTATATCCTGGTACTGGTTGTTCTTTCACTTCATACTTATATGCTACTCCATTCGCATCGTAAGCCTGTAGATTATCAAACGTATAGTTCCAATTGCTTGCTGCTGTTACGTCTTTCGTGTCAATCACTTGAGCGTTTTGCAGTAAGTCCACTTTGATTGTCGCCGGACGATCTGTCGCATTGTTGTCATTCCACGTTTTCGTTCCATCTACTCTCGTTTGGCCCACTTTTGTATTTGTGATGTCATAACCTTTCACCTCAGATTGATATCCTGCCACTGGTTGTTCTTTCACTTCATACTTGTACGCTACTCCATTTGCATCGTACGCTTGTAGATTATCAAATGTGTACTTCCAATTTGTTGTCGCTGTTACGTCTTTCGTATCAACCACTTGACCGTTTTGTAGAAGATCTACTTTGATCGTTGCTGGACGATCTGTCGCATTGTTGTCTTTCCACGTCTTTGTTCCTTCTACTTTCGTTTGACCAACTTTTGTATTCGTGATGTCATAACCTTTTACTTCAGATTGATATCCTGATACTGGTTGTTCTTTCACTTCATACTTGTACGCTACTCCGTTTGCATCGTATGCTTGTAGGTTATCAAATGTGTACTTCCAATTTGTTGCCACTGTTACGTCTTTCGTGTCAACCACTTGACCGTTTTGCAGTAAGTCGACTTTAATTGTTGCTGGACGATCTGCGGTATTGTTATCCTTCCACGTCTTCGTTCCTTCGACCGTTGTTTTCGCATCTTTTATATTCGTAATGTTATAACCATTTACTTCGGATTTATATCCATTTACCGGTTGTTCTCTCACTGTATACGTATAGGCATTCCCGTCATTATCATATGCAGGCATATCCGTAAACGTATAGTTCCAGTTATTTACTGCTGTTACTTCTTGCGTCGTAACGACTTGTCCATTTCGTAGTAATTCTACTTGAATCGAACTTGGACGATCAGTAGCATTGTTATCTTTCCACGTCTTCGTTCCTGAAATCGATGTCGTTTTCACCTTATTCGGAATCATTAACTTTACGCCTTTTGCAGCATTCGCATCAATTGTAAAAGGCACTTTTGCTTGCGGATCAAAATTCAAATAGTCTGGAGCTGAAATTTCTTGTACATAGTAATTTCCTGGATCTAAATTAGGAACCTCGACCTTACCTTGCGCATCCGTTGTATACGTACCGCCAATTTGCTGACCTAACTCAGTATACAGTTTGAATGAAGCATTCGGTATGAATTTTGTTTCATCTCCGTCAATGTGTTTTACAATTCGTAACGTTCCTTTAGGTGGTAAATCACCTTGAGCGCCGCCGCCTGCGTTTATATTTTCAACATCGGAAGTTTCTGAATGAGATATCGGTTGCTCATTTACAATTTGGTAATTAATCGTATAATCATTAGAAAAAACTTTTTGGTTCATTCCACTTGCAGTTATAGCAGTTCTATATCTGAGAGCGAAAGATTGACCACTTACATAATCTTTATAAATTCTAATTTCAAAAGAATTACCGTTAAAACTAATCGTTCCATAACCCTTATCTATAAACTGTTGATATGTTAAATTTTCATTTCCCAAAATAAAACTATCTGGCAGTAATGTTTGACCTGATTGTAATGTATCAGACAAAACAATGTCAGCACTTAGCTGTTGCTTGTCAAGGTTTATAGGTATCTCCCACTTCACTTCAGTTGGGGCATCCGGGTCAATTCTACCTGTTTTATAGGAAAATGGATATGTACCCCCACCCCCATCAGTTGGACCCTTAATTGTTACTCTTTGTGTTTGTAAATCTGTCCCTAGATTTGTATCAACTGTTAGTGTTTGATTCATCCCTACATTACTAGTTGCTTGGACTTGAAAATAAAAATACCCTCTAATATTTTGAAGTTTCTCAACTACATCAGTAAATGTACAGACAACATTCGTTTTCGTTATTTCACAAGTACCAAATTTAGTTCCTGCATCATTATTTAAATCAATCGTTCTAGCATAACCCTGTAACTCTGGAGGTAACGCTAATGTTAGAGTGTCTCCAGCCTTCATTTTATTTCCAGATTTATCACTAAAATTAACTTTTATTCCCGTACGTTCTCCGTAAGTTAGATCCGTTTTGTCAAACGTAAAACTATCCACAAAGCCCGATGTATTTAATTCTTGTGCTTTCACTATGATAGGCATCAAACTCTGGCCTATCGTAAACATAAAGATCATGACAATTGAAAAAATAGAAGTTATTTTTTTCAAATAATGGTAATAGGTAAACTTTTGAAGTGATCTCCAGCTTTTCCCCCACCCCACACCGTGCGTGCGACTTTCACCGCACACGGCGTTCCATCTGATCAACAGATTCGTATCGCAAGCGGAGTTATCGCTATCTTTATGTAAGTAAGGGGATTATAACTCACCTGTTCATCAGACTTGGGGCCTTCCCTCCACTCCTTATTATCAGAGTTTCATTGGTACTACACCCCTGCTGCCATCCCTATTCATAACTCTTTCACAGCTTAGCCATGCCGTTCCCCAAGTTATTACTAAATCGTTAGGGACTTCTGACGTTCCGAAACTGTTAGGTATATAACTATACGTAGGTCCTGCCTTTGTCCCGATTACCACTTCAATAAGAAGTTAAAGCAACCCATTAGCTTTATCCATCACAAACTGTATGATATTTGTTTTGGAGGTAATAAATTGACACCCATTTCTAGGAACGGATTTACGAGACGTACATTCAGCAGTTCGTCATTGAGTGTTCAAATCCTAACCATATATAGCTCCCTGTCCGCATCACTTTCACAGTATGTTTAACCTTTCCTCAGCTTCACCTGTTAGGGCTACTCGATGCGACTTTACCCCGCTTCACACGCAGTCGTTACCAATTACGCATGGGGGAGTATTAACAGCCATCTAGTCGCGAGATTTGTTTGGGTATCCCGCCGTGGTCTCACAGTTTCAGTTGTTACTAACAATCGTTAGTCCAGACAATCCTTCGAGAGTAAACTCGATTTCTGCCTAACGCCACACACCATACTCTTTATCCGCCTCCTAACGAATAATAGTAAGATGGCTTTTCGTACAAATTCACGACTTGATAGTTGCGAGTATGTTGTCTCTTTTCGTCGTTATAAACTTAGAAATTAAATTTATATATATATCTAATTGGTTTCTATAAATCCAACCACTAAATCTAAGAATCTAAATATTGACATACCTCACGAACGATGATAATATACTAATTAGCTAAATTATGTTTTATTATCATTTCTATCAAATCATGTAAATTGAAATTGCACCGTATTACCATCTCGTGCTGAGCATAAATACCTAGTTAATAATGCTTTCAATTCAACGTCATTGATTTGTTAATACTATATAAATCCAATTTTGAAATACGGCATAAATGATTTTCTCTATGTGAGATTAATCAAAAGTAACAAGCTCAGCCATGCCTAAATTTTAATAAGGATTTATTTTTTTTTATGATTCATAACATCAATATGTTCAATTCCAACTGCATATTTTAACACTTCGAAACTTTTTACTCCCTCCCTTAAAATGCTCTTTTATGCTCTTGTCTAAAATTTTACACTCTTTTGATAATAAAAATAGTTTTTGTAATTTTTGTAACTATTTTTGTAACTTTAAAAAGCGGATAGTTGTTCCAAAATCAGTTACATATATCCATTTCGTTTTTTAACCTTGCATGTGATAAGAGAAGGCCCTAGTTGTTTCTATGCAGGGCCAGATGTTTCTTGTATCAAGGTAGTCCCTACTTTACAGGTTCTCCCACATATGCCGAAATATCAACATTTAATGCCTCTGCTAAACGCATACCATATTCTCGATCAGCACGGAAAAAGTTACAAATTGCAAGTAATTTTACTTGTTCATTTACACCTTTTAAATCATTTGCCAAGTTCGCAATTAAATTATCTTGTTCTTCTTGAGAGAATGAACGGTAACGTTCACCTGCTTGCCCAAAATCGTTTGGTTTCTCAATTTTTTCACGAGATACATAACCTTCTAGTTTCATAGTTGAATCTCGGTATGCTGGATCTTCACTTGGATTTTCCACATGACGACTTGGTTCGTAATTAATCGTAGATGGTTGTTGGTTTACTTGCATGAATCCATCACGCTGTTGATTATGCACAGCTGCATACGGACAGTTTACAGGGATTTGTAAATAATTTGCCCCTAAGCGATAGCGCTGTGTATCCGGATAAGAGAACAAACGTCCTTGTAATAATTTATCCTCAGATGGCTCAATACCAGGCACAGTTGCACTTGGTGAAAATGCCGCTTGCTCAACCTCCGCAAAGAAATTTTGCGGGTTGCGATTTAACGTCATTGTCCCTACTTCTGTTAATGGAAAACGATCTTCTGGCCACACTTTTGTTGGATCTAGTGGATCAAACTCTAAGGAATCCATTTCATCTAGTTTCATGACTTGTACATGAAGATCCCATTTTGGATAATCCCCACGCTCAATCGCATCAAATAAATCACGAGTTGCATGGTTGAAATCCTTTCCTTGCATTTGTTCTGCTTCTTTGACATTAAAGTTACGTACACCTTGCTTTGGCTTCCAATGATATTTTACATATACAACCTCGCCATTTTCATTTACCCATTTAAATGTATGAACACCGAATCCTTCCATTTCGCGGTAGTTAGCAGGTGTACCATAATCAGAGAACACCCACGTTAACATATGAGTTGATTCTGGTGTTAGCGTCATGAAATCCCAGTAACGATCTGGCGTTTGAATATTTGTATCAGGCGCTGGTTTTAAAGAATGAACCATATCAGGGAATTTGATTGCATCGCGAATGAAAAATACAGGTAAATGGTTACCAACAAGATCGTAATTTCCTTCTTCTGTATAAAACTTCACCGCAAATCCCCTTGGGTCACGGGCTGTTTCTGGTGAACCTTGCCCATGAATAACAGTTGAGAAGCGAACAAATACAGGTGTTTCTGTTCCTTCTTTCTGTAAGAATGCTGCTCTTGTATGTTCTGTCATACTATTTTTTGTTACGAAAACACCATGAGCACCAGCACCGCGTGCATGCACAACGCGCTCTGGAATACGTTCGCGATCAAAATGAGCTAACTTTTCTACTAGATGATAATCTTCTAATAATACTGGTCCTCGACGACCTGCTGTACGAGAATTTTGATTATCTCCTACAGGAGCACCTTGGTTTGTTGTTAAGCGATTGTATGGGTTCATTTTGGAGCCTCCTATTTATATAATAATTACTTGTTTAAAATGATTATAATGTAATTATTATTAAAAACAGGTCTGCTGTCAATCATTTTTATGAAATTTTAAAAAAATATTTTTGATAAATAATTGATACCCTCTCTGAATCACCTCCATATCTCTACTCAATAATGCTTGTATCGTATAAAACAAAGAAAAAATAGCTAATATACATACACGTCGATCACGCAAAAATAGAGAAAACCTTTAAATAATTAGAATTTTCAGTCTATTGTTCTTAAAAAATAATTTGCTACTTCTTCTTTGTGATTATAAGCTTAACACTAAAAATACAAGACATCAAGACAAAAAATGACAATCTTCTAACTAATTCGACATTATTATACAATCCGACTTAAAATGTTCACATAGAGTGAAATACACTTATAATAACACTTATGATTTTAACAAAAAAACTGTCCCAAAAAAGCCGTTATATAGCGACCTTTTGGGACAGTTTCATATGTATAACTGTATTTTATTTTCATCAATACAACGCAGTTTACTTACCGGTCTTCCTACTTGCTGATATACCATCTCATTTTCTAAAACTCCAATTTCGATTAAAAACATGACATACTTCCGAATAGAAACCCTAGAAATCCCAACTAATTGTGCCATTTCTTCTGTTGTAAATGTTTTTCCATGAAGCAATTGTATCTGTTTCCAAACTAACTGTAATGTTTGTTTCGTTAATCCTTTTGGAAGCACTTTACTTACAGGGGCTTCTTTTTTTTCTTTTTGTAAAATTAATTCATCTAGTTCAGATTGATTAATTTTAGGCTGCGCCTTCATAAATTTAAATTTTTCACGATAAGCAGATAGGGCTTCCTTAAAACGTTCAAATGTAAATGGTTTAATTAAATAATCTACAACTCCATATTGCAGTGCTTTTTTAATACTGACCATGTCATGAACCGCTGAAATCATCATCACATCAATTTCTCTTTCTTTATTGCGAATATTCAATAACAACTCAAACCCAGTATCACCAGGCATAAAAATATCAAGCAATATAAAATCCACATGATTTTCTTCTAATACCTGTAATGCTTCATCTACAGAGTTAGCTATATGAACAAGTTCAAACCCGCCAACTTGTTCTAAATAATGCTTATTTAGCATCGCTACCATTGGGTCATCTTCTACAATTAAAACTTTAATCATCTTCCATCTCTTCCCTACTTTTATATGGTGTTTCAATTGTGATTATTGTTTGCTCCCCTAATACTGAATCAATATGTATATTTCCTTTTATACGTTCTATACTTTCCTTCACAAGATATAGGCCATATCCCCGATTTTCTCCTTTTGTAGAATAGCCTTTGACAAATAGTTTATCTATTTTTTCTTGAGTAATTCCCTTACCTGTATCTGTAACCTTCACAATTAACTTATCATAATATTCAATTGTAACACTCACTTGCTTATATTTGCAATCCGCCACTGCATCCAAGGCATTATCAATTAGGTTTCCTACAATTGTAATGAGCTCATGAATAATTCCCTCATCATCTGGCTGTGGTAAATAAGAATCTTCACTGATCGTTAATTCTATGCCTTTTTCTCTCGCATAGCTAAGTTTCCCAAGTAAAAAGCCGGCAAACACAGGATTTTTTATCTTCCGCATCACATCTCCAATTTCGTATTGATGTTCTGATACCATGCTACTAACATACGTTTCTAATTGTTCATAATGCTTCATATGTGTTAGTCCTAATACAACATGCATCTTGTTCATAAATTCATGAGATTGTGCACGCAAAGCCTCTGCATATAATCGAATACCGGTTAACTGCTCTGCTAATTTTCTTATTTCTGTTTTATCACGAAATGTTGCAATCGCACCAACAATTTCTCCCTTTTCGTATAGCGGAACTCGATTCGAAACAATTGTAATTCCATGCATACTGTGTTCCTCATCGAACTGCGCTATTCCCGTTTGTAATACTTCTTTTATCCTTGAATTTGGCATATACTTTTTAATGTCTTCACCAATAAATTCTTCTCTAAAACCGCTCTTCTCAATTAACCGCCGCGCTTCGTTATTGATTAAAGTAATCTTCGCATCCTTATCAATTGCGACAATGCCTTCTTTAACAGATTGTAACATCGCATTTCGTTCTTCTAAAATTTTAGAAATTTCATTAGGTTCGAGGCCAAATAAAATTTTCTTAATATGTCTAGCTAATAAAACAGCTCCAATTACCCCTACTAAAATCCCAACGCTGACACCGATGTACATAATATATCTGCTCTGTTTGACCATCTCTTCTACATTATCAGCCGAAATTCCGACAGCTACAACCCCTATTTGTTTTTTCGTTTCAGAAAAGATTGGTACAAATACTCGCATAGACCTTCCTAACGTCCCTTTTGCTGTTGAAACATATTCGTTTCCTTTCAAGGCCGTTTCTTCATCGCCCCCAACGAAATGTTGGCCAATTTTCGTTGGATCTGGATGAGATTTTCGTATCCCCTTCATATCCATAACGACAATAAATTGAATATCAGTATTTTTTAAAATCTGGTTCACATTTGTTTGGATTTCAGATTCATCTTCTTTCCCCGATAAAGCATCGATTACGATTGGTGAATTTGCTGTAATATGTGCAATTACTTTTGCTTTTTCTATTTGACTTTCTTCTGTCGTGTGCTCGACATGACGACTAATTAAAATACCTGTTACAAGTAAAGAAAATACGACTACAGCACATACTAGCAATGCAATAGTTCTCTGTAGACTTAAAAACTGCTTTTTCTTCTCCATCCCTCTCATTCCCCCGTGTTTTCTATACTCTGTGCGAAATCTATATTACTGATTCTTTACAATGAAAACAACTTTTTTTCATAGGTAAAATTATATATACTATTTTACTCATTGAGATACAAAGAAAATCTATAAGGGTTTTTAGCAGAATTAAGTTTAAAATCAGGAAGGTTACTATAAAAATTATTGGAATATAAAAAGTGAGATGCCTGTATATATACAAGTTACTAATCCCCTTTCTTTTTAAAAAGGGACACTATGCATATCAGGAACTTATATGTTGAAGTTTTAAAATGGATAATATATATGAGAAGAAACAAAAATTCTCCCCACCTCTTAAAGATGGAGAGAACTTTCAAAAGTAAATAATAGTACCAAACTTAGACATACACAATCTACATCTTTTAGATTCGTAGTATGTCCAAGTTCAATATATTTGTTGTATCAAAGTTTCACTTTATCCCGCATTAACGGGCAGTAAGGCCCCCACCTCAAGATTCAAAGAAAAACGAGGAAGATAGGTGGGGGATAACTGCCCATAAAAGCCCGATTGGTTCAACTAACCTCTTGGGAAGAAAAACGTTTCCCAAAAGGAAGTTTCACTTTATTGTTCGATTGAATAGTCTGGCACTTTTTTAATTTGGGCCACGCCTGATTCAATTGCTGCTTTTGCTACTGCAGCTGCTACACTTGGTACAACTCTTTTATCTAGCGGATTTGGAATTACATAATTTGCATTTCGTTCTTCATCTGTAATGATATTAGCAATTCCATATGCTGCAGCTAATTTCATTTCCTCTGTAACATCTGTAGCACGTACATCTAATGCACCGCGGAATATACCTGGGAATGCCAATACATTGTTTACTTGGTTTGGATAATCAGAACGTCCTGTCCCAACAACAGCTGCCCCGGCCTCTAGTGCCTCTTCTGGGAATATTTCTGGTACTGGATTCGCCATTGCAAATACAATCGGATTTTCATTCATTGTCTTCACGTGTTCTTTTGTTAATACGTTAGGAGCTGATACACCGATAAAAATGTCTGCGCCTTGAATCGCTTCTTTTAATGTTCCACGTACATGTTCGCGATTCGTTACTTTCGCAATCTCGATTTGCGCAGGGTTCATCCATGACTCTCCCTCACACACGATGCCTTCTAAACTTACTAATGTCATATGTTGTGCGCCTGCTTTTAATAACAATTTACCAATTGCAATCCCTGCAGAACCAGCACCATTAATGACAATCTTCACTTCATCCATTGTTTTATCTACTACTTTTAACGCGTTAAGAACTGCCGCTAAAACAACAATTGCTGTTCCGTGCTGATCATCATGGAACACTGGAATATTCGTTTCTTCTTTTAAACGCTTTTCAATTTCAAAACAGCGCGGCGCTGCTATATCTTCTAAATTAATCCCTGCAAATGTAGGCTCTAAATTTTTAACGATGGTTACGATTTCATCTACATCAGTCGTTCCAAGACAAAGCGGGAATGCATCTACATTCGCAAACTTTTTGAATAAAATACTTTTCCCTTCCATAACAGGCATAGCTGCTTTCGGTCCAATATCACCTAAGCCAAGTACTGCCGTTCCATCTGAAACAACCGCAACCATATTACCGCGTGCTGTATAGTCATAAGCTGTTTCTTCATCTGCCGCAATCGCCTTACAAGATTCTGCTACGCCCGGTGTATATGTCAAACTTAAATCATCAGCTGAATTCACTTCTACCTTACTTGTAATTTCAATTTTCCCTACTAATTCTTTATGAAGTAATAACGAACGTTCTTTAATTTGACTTTCTAACATAAAAATAATCTCCTCCTAATTTTACAAGCTAGCTACGTCTTTACATAGCTAGCTTGTTTGATGTTACATTACGAAAACATTTTTAATAAAATCGATGCAGTTACAACCATTGCTGCTCCGCCTAAACGCGTTGAAATTTGTGCAAACGGCATTAATTCCATACGGTTTGAAGCTGATAAAATTGCAACGTCTCCTGTTCCGCCAAGTCCACTATGGCATCCTGTTACAATTGCAGATTCAACTGGGTACATTTTCATGACTTTTCCAATAAGGAAACCAGTCGTGATCATTGTGATTACCACTGACGCACACACCGCAACATATCCAACTGAAAGAACAGCTGCTACATCTTTTAACGGAATGTACAGTAATCCTAAACCAACCATTAATGGCCATGTTAAGCTTGTCGAAATAAATTTGTATAAGTGATATGCACCTTGCTCCATTTTTGCTGGCATTAATTTAAAGTATTTCACAAGTGCTGCTGAGAAGATCATAATGATCGCCCCTGGAATACCGATAAATTTAGAAGCCAATCCACCGAAAATAAAGAACGTACAAGCAATTAATAACCCTGCTCCCATTAATGAGAAGTCAATTGGTTTTTCTGTATTTTGTTCTTTTAATAAATCATCTTGATTACCTGTTTTTACCAACACACCATTACCGCTAAGCTCCGGTTTTTTCTCACCTAGTCGCTTCATGTATCCAGCGCCTACAATCGCAAACATATTTCCGATAACCGCTGCTGGAATAAGCTGAGATACAAATGTTGCTGATGATTGATTTAAAATTTCACTGTAAGCCAAAGAAAGTGGTAAAATTCCTTCTCCGATACCACCGCTCACAATCGGTACAATGATAAAGAAGAACGTTCGCTTCATTTCAAATCCAAATAATGATCCAACTAATAATCCAACTGCAATAGAAGCGAGTGTTCCTACAACTAACGGAATAAACATACGAATAAACCCTTGTACTAACACTTTGCGGTTCATTCCTAAAACACTTCCGACTACTAAACAAGAAATGTATAAATATAAAAAGTTCGATTTTTTCATTAACATATTCACAGCATTCATTGATGCTGGGTTGATCCAGTTAAAGAACACGAGTAATGACGGAATAAATAATGAAAGAATTGCTGGTCCACCAACGTTCTTTAAAATTGGAATTCTCATTCCGATATCGCCTAAGAAAATACCCATAATCATAATAACTGCAAATCCACCAATCATATCCGCTGGCAACTTATTATATACAGATGCTCCGTAAATAACCGCTGCTAGTACAAGATATAAAGGTAATGGTATAACACCAATTTTAATATTCATAATTTTCGAAACGAATGTGTCCTGCTTTGTTTCTACTTCACCTGCAGATGGCATCGTTTCCACTTGCTTTTGAATTCCCATAGAGGCACCCCCTTATGTTATTATTTACAATGTTAAAACGCTTTCAATAGTAATAATAGATTTTGTAACTTTTGTAAGTGATTTTGTAATTAAAAAAACCAGCGGGGCTATTTTTAATCTGACTTTTTCAATCCTATATTTCCCTTGGATTCCTTGATTATTCACACTTTTCCTATGTTATAATTTGAATATTAAGAATTATTTAAAATGTATTGAGGTGAATTTACGAAATGAAATTGTATGAATGGAGTAAGAATGTTCAAGAAATGTGTGAGGACTCAATTCCTTATGATCCCTTTGTTTTTTCTTTGCTAGCTTCCCTATCAGGATTTATCACGTACATGAAAAAATAATGTAGGGGGATACTTCATGCTATGATCAGACGAAAATATATAAAGGCATGCTGGATAACAACAATCTATCCGCATGCCTTTATTTTGTTATACAGTTTTATATTTTTTGTTTTTAATGCTATATACAACATCTAGAAATGCAATAAGAAATAGGATTGCAGAAATACTATGAAACCAAGAAAATTTATGATTAACAAAAAAATCTCTATACAAATCCGTACATCTAAGAAAAAATAAAATTCCAAAACAACATGCAAAAAACTTTAATGATTTTAAACTTTCCATCATCTATTTACCTCTTGTAATTAAAAATTTATCCGAAGTTGGAAATAAGTAATGTAATTAAGTTATGGAGTAAATGAATCCAAAATACAACCCAAAATGCGGACATCGTTACATCAGCTTTTTCATTTTTCTTTTCATACAGCCAATACGCATAGTTATAAAGTAATCCGATTAATACTACTCCAACTATATAAGTAATGCCAAATTGATGAGATAAACCAAATATAATGGATGCAATTACAATAATAAGAATGTCTTTTTCACGAATCCAAGGAAGACAACGCAAAATCCAAAACAAAAATACTTGAAAAACCAACGTTTCAGATAAAGGTGCCCAACATACCGCTAATATGATTTGTAATAAAACAGTTTCTTGTGTGACTGGATTTTTTGAAATTTCTGGTAAGATGAAATCTAGTGGAATTATGATGACAAAAGTTGCAATCGTCATGAGTATGATAAACCACGGTGTTTTTAAATTCCATAAATATCGATTTATTTGTGTTGCCATATGTATACTCTCCTGTTGTCTGAAAAGTCATTTTATTAAAATATTTCTTTTTCAATATAACATATTTCTCCATAATCTTATAAGAAAATATGCAAAATTGCATATTTTCCCACTAAACAATTGATATTCCAATAAAATAAGCAGCTTATGGATACGGTTTCCACAAGCTGCTTATTTATTTTACACCTAACCTTTCTTTCGCTTTCACAGGTATTTCCTTCGTCGTTATTTCTTTATATCTTTCAATTCCATTTGTTTTATCAGGGTATTTGCCACTTACATGCACACGCAGAAATGCCCCTATTCTTAAGTTTTTCGTTGCGAAAAATTTAACCGTTTCTTCATTTCCCTTTTTATCATACGCTTTCATTGTATACCAATACAACGTCTGCTTTTCTCCATCGTTATCTGGCACAGATTCTTCTTTTCCATTCTCTATGATTTGAACATAATATTCTTTTGCTATCCACTTTTTTATATCTATTGCATCATTTTTCTCAGCTACAGCCAGCACTACCATTGAAGATACAGAAAATAATAGCATAAATAAAGTAATCCCAAGTACATGTTTCTTCAAGTGAGTCACACCTCTTCTGTCCATTTACTATGTCTGTTTGTATCATAAAAGTTTTATATATGATTTGTTATCGATTTACATGACAGCAACATTACATTTTTGTAATGTTTTCCTTTTCTCATCGCGCATATTTTTTGTGATAAGATAAAGGTAAATTAAGGAAATAGAAGGAGGGCACCTATGGACAAACCCGTCGTTATTGAAGAATATACACCAAATTGGACATTACAATTTACAGAAGAACAAAAAATCATTAAAGAGATTATGGGCGATGCCGCAATTGCCATTGAACATATCGGAAGTACATCCGTTGCAGGATTAAGCGCAAAACCAATCCTTGATATGATGGTTGGTGTTCGCAATCTTAACGACATAGATGTGTTCATTGAGCCATTGAAAACAATCGAATATGAACATGTATTTCATAAGGAATTTCCAAATAGAAGATTTTTTAGAAAAGGATTATGGAAAGCAGGAACGCATCATTTACATATTTATCAATATGGTAGTAAGGAATGGAATCATAACCTTTTATTTCGCGATTACCTGAGAAGTCACCCCAATGTCCGCCAGCAATATGAGCAATTAAAAAAGGAATTAGCGAATAAACATCTTTTTGATAGAGTTGCATACACCAATGCGAAAGCACCGTTTATCCTAGATATTATCAAAAAAGCGAAAAAGGAGAGATAAATTTGGATTATTTACTTCTAACAGCAGTAATCGTTTTAGGTATATTTTATATTTCCGGTCAGTTGAACAACATTCATTTAAGATTAAAACGAACAGAAGATAAATTAGATCGAATCGCTAAACACATGGAACTCCCTGAGCATACAATTAACGAAGAACTTCGCCTGCTAGTGAAAGATGGAGATAAAATCAAGGCAATCAAAAAAGCACGAGAGGTTTTAGGTTTGTCATTACTGGAAGCTAAAAATTATGTTGATTCATTATAGCACAATGGAACTGACTAAAAAGTTCACTTTTCGGTATGATTCAGGTCAGCGAATCGACTACTCGTATGTCGAATATCGTCGAGTGGTCTTTATATCGTGTCGAAGCGCCGATATATTCTAAAGAGCGGTCGATATATCGTGAAAAGCGCCGATATATTAGATGATGTATAAAAGTATGTGTAAGCATTTTTCTGGACAAAAAAAATAAGACAAAGTACTCTCAGGTTTGTCCAGAACCTATAAATGAGAGGAG
>NZ_JAVBXD010000050.1 GCF_030756675.1 Bacillus multifaciens | reverse complement strand
CTCCTCTCATTTATAGGTTCTGGACAAACCTGAGAGTACTTTGTCTTATTTTTTTTGTCCAGAAAAATGCTTACACATACTTTTATACATCATCCATTTATCAGCGATATTTGTGATATATCGGCGCTTCGACACGATATAAAGACCCTCCGACACCGCCCGGCACGAAAACAATACTATCTAACCGTTAACAATCACGCCCCCATTAACGTGAAGGATTTGTCCAGAAACATAACTAGAATCATTTGAAGCTAAATATACATACGCCGGTGCTAATTCATACGGTTGTCCCGGCCGTTTCATCGGGACATTGCTGCCAAATTCAGATACTTTTTTCTCATCGAAACTTGATGGAATAAGCGGTGTCCAAATTGGACCTGGAGCAACGCCGTTAACACGAATACCTTTTGGAACTAGAGATTTTGCCAATGAACGTGTAAAGGAAACAATTGCCCCTTTTGTTGCCGAATAATCAATGAGCTGCTCATTTCCTTCATACGCCGTAATGGAAGTAGTGTTCACAATGACATCACCTTGTTTTAAATGAGCAAGTGCTGATTTTGTTATATAAAAATACGAGAAGATATTAATCCGAAACGTCTTTTCCAGCTGCTCTGCTGTAATCCATTCTAAACCTTGCTGCGGATATTGCTGCGCGGCATTATTCACAACAATATTTAAACCTCCCAATTGCGCGGCAGCCTCTGTTACAACTTGTTGGCAATGCTGCTCTTCACTTACATCTCCTGGAAATAAAAAACACTTTACGCCTTGCGCTTCGACCCAGCGCTTCGTTTCCTCCGCATCTTCATGTTCGTCTAAATATGCAATGGCTATATTTGCTCCCTCTTTTGCAAAAGCAATCGCTACCGCTCTCCCAATTCCGCTGTCTCCTCCTGTAATAAGTGCCGCTTTCCCTTGCAGTTTCCCGCTTCCTACATACTTCTCATCTATACATTTCGGGCGTGGATTCATGATTTTCTCAATTCCTGGCTGTTTCTCTTGATGTTGCGGGGGCAGTGTTTTCTTCGGTTGTTCTTGTTGTGTCATACTTTTAAAACCTCCTTATCCTATGTCTTTCTTATGATGTACGAAATCAAAAAATATACTTAATTCTTACAAAAAACGAAATATATACATAGAAAATGCGTTTAACATTCGAAATTTCTCCATAGAAAACCGAAAAAATGAATTTATTTCTCTAAAACTCTTGCCAAAAAACAAAATAACGAATATTATATATAACTGTTGTGATAATTATTCGTAAAAAGAAAGGATGTTTTTATGTTTAACCTTTCAAAACATCAAACTTCTATTAAAACTGAAATTATGGCTGGTATTATTACCTTCTTAACAATGGCATACATTATCGTCGTAAACCCAGTCATCCTTGGTGATGCAGGCGTTCCATTTGAACAAGCATTTACAGCAACAATCATCGCTGCTGTTGTCGGAACATTATGTATGGCATTCTTTGCAAATTTACCAATTGCAATTGCACCAGGTATGGGATTAAATGCTTACTTTGCTTACTCAGTTGTAAAAACTCATGAAGGCATGACATTCGCAATTGCTTTCTCTGCTGTATTCGTAGCAGGTATGATTTTAATTTTGCTATCATTAACTTCTTTCCGTACAAAATTAATGGAAGCTATTCCTGAAAACTTAAAACATGCCATTACAGCTGGTATCGGTTTATTTATCGCATTTATCGGCTTACGTCTAACAGGGATTGTTACGAAACATCCTTCAAATTTAGTTGGACTTGGAGATCTTCACTCTCCTCCTGTTTTACTTGCATTAGCTGGACTTGCGATTACGTTAGTACTGATGTCTTTAAACGTAAACGGTGCATTATTTATCGGTATGTTATTAACAGGAGTTATCGCTTACTTTACTGGACAATTAACGTTTTCAAACGGAGTTACCTCTCTGCCAGGTTTACCAGAAGGCGTAATTGTTTCTAATCCAATTACAGCAGTGTCTGATGTCATTCACTACGGATTATACGGCGTTGTTTTCTCGCTCTTCCTAGTAACATTATTCGATACAACAGGTACACTACTTGGAGTTGCACAGCAAGGCGGCCTAATGAAAGATGGCAAACTTCCAAATTCCGGACGTGCTCTTCTTTCTGATTCTATTTCAGCAACGATTGGTTCTATGTTCGGGACAACACCAACAACTGCTTATATTGAATCTGCGGCTGGTGTTGCGGCTGGTGGTCGTACAGGCTTAACAACATTAACTGTTGCGGCATTATTTGCAATAACTGCATTCTTCGGACCACTTGTCGGTGCAGTATCTGGCGTTTCGGCTATTACAGCTCCATCATTAATTATTGTTGGTAGCTTAATGATGGGCGCAGTTCGTCACATTGATTGGGATGCATTTGATGAAGCTTTCCCAGCATTTTTAGTCATTTTAAGCATGCCGCTTACATCAAGTATTGCAACAGGTATTGCGCTTGGCTTCATTTCATACCCGCTGATGAAAGTAGCAAAAGGACAATTCCGTGCGGTTCATCCGCTTGTATACGTGTTTAGTATTTTGTTTGCTTATCAGTTAGTATTCTTACCGCATTAATAAAAAAGCCTTGGTTCACAGAACTTGTGAACTAAGGCTTTTTCTAATATCTCTCATTCAATTGTAACTATACTTTCGAATGCAAAAAGAAGAAATAAGTATTACCATTCCTACACTAAAACCAATATAAAGTTTGATTACATTAACGCTTTTCAACCTTGCTTTAAAAATCATTCACCTTTTTTCTAACTTTTTTTCGTAGTTTAAAAACCAAGCGGTTACTATGTTCTTCATTTTCCACCAGAAGTTTATATGCTTCTAATATTGCTACTGTGCGAATGAAAATGTAGAGACCAACAGCCATTAAAGCCACACAAAACGGATAATACGGTACTAAAAATCCTGAAGTTATATTTTTTCTTTCTAACAAAAACGGTATTCCACCTGCTGTAATTGAACAAAATCCAACTATCATTACTGGAGCATACTTCTTCTTAATATTTTTATACCTCTCTGTCAATTCTTTTAGAAAGTTTTGATCAAATATTAATGCCTCTTTTTTTAGTATTTTATAACTATTATCTTCTATAGATACAGCTGCCATAATAGTTCCAATACCAAGGACAGCAATTATAATGATAAGGAATGTATAAATTGCTGGATCCTGTTTAAAAATCAAATATGGTATAGGAGATAAAGCAAATAGGCTTAACCCTAAAGCAATATATTTAGAGATTTTTTGTTCATACAATAAATACCCTTCTGCCATTTCTCTACTTACATAATATCCTTGTTCATTTTCATGGCTTTGTTCAACAGTATCTTTTAACAAATAGTCAACAGATACCCCAAAAATATTTCCGATCATTAGAAGTTTTTCAGTTTCAGGAAACCCTTGACCGTTTTCCCATTTACTAACAGCTTGCCTTGTGGTGTTTAATTTTTCAGCTAAAGCCTCTTGAGAAAGTCCCTTTTCTTTTCTTAACTTAAAAAGCTTCTCACCAAACGCCATATATGTGCCCCCCTTTGTTTTGACAACTAAATTGTACTTAAACATCGCTCTCAACTCTATCTTCTAATGAATGCATTTTGTCAACTTGCGGTTGCAACTATGTTATTTAGTGTATTTTATATATAATTTACCTGCCTAGCCTATATTTTGAACTCACAGGGAGATTAAAATTTCCTAATACTATAAACCGATACTTATAATAACCTTTCATCATAAATCAACCAGAGAAGTAGAAATCCCCCTCAAAAAAATAAGCATTTCCATATATCCAGTATGTCTAAGTACTCCGTACCGTCAATCCATATTTTACCACATAATATATTTACTATAAATAAAAAAACCTCTACTCAGAGGTTTTTAACTTCGCAAAAATGCCTGCAAATCTGCAAATTGTCTCTCGGCATCTCGAAATCCTTGATCATACAAGCGCTGTAATTTTTCCGGATTCTTCTCCATACGATCCACTTGTAATTGTTCTGTCGGCCGAATCACAAATATATTTCCAGCCGCTTCTTCGTTTTCAATATAATGAAGGGTCTCATTATACACTTCGTAACGAGTTAGCATTGCGTCTACTAATTTAGGATATTTTTTATATGCTTTCCCTGCAATCCATCCAAATTTTGATTTCTTCTTCGCATACCCTTTATTCCTCGTCAAAATAACAACGGATCTTCGGTAACCATCTTCCTGTGCTTTTCGAACAGGAATCGGATCTGAAATGCCGCCATCCAATAACTTTCTCCCACCAAATTCTACGACAGGTGCAACAAAAGGCAATGAGCTTGATGCCTGTAATACTGTTAATGCCTCTTCTTGTGAATGGCCTTTTTCAAAATAGACAGGTTGTCCCGTTTCACAATCCGTTGTTCCGACAAGAAATTGCTGCTCCGTATTGAAATACGTTTCAAAATCAAATGGTACATGCTGCATCGGAATTTCACGAAAAATAAAATCCATATCAAAGAGCTGACGCTTTTTCCAAAAATTTTTATACGATAAATATCTCGGATGTGTCACATATTCAATGTTTACTGTCTTATTTCTTTCTTTTTGTCTCGAAAGATACGACGCTGCATTACACGCACCTGCTGATACACCAACCACATATGGAAAATGCAAATCGTTCTCCATAAAATATTCTAATACACCAGCTGTATATACGCCGCGCATACCGCCGCCTTCTAATACTAAACCCGTATTTTCAAGCATGGCTCTCTCTCCTCGTTTTATATATAATTTATAATAATTCACATTGTTAAATATCTCTTCCTATTATATAAAAAACGATTAGAAAACCATACTCAGACGACTCAGCTGAAAGGAAATATTTCTATGCTGGCAATGTGGTAATATATCTAATTAACTTTTTTAAGGTTCTTAGATATAAAATATAAAATCAAATTAATTGAAACTAACATTACATCAATACAAATTACCGCTACATCATTTTTTATTAAAGAATTCGTCACAACCAATATTAATAGGCTAAGTCCTGCGATCAACGATACGTTATTTTTTATCATTATGAACATGAAAAGCACCTTCCCTCTTAACCACATTATACCATTTTCAAAAGAAGTATTTCCCCAGCTTCCCTACCGCTGAAACTTTCCGCTATCTCCCTTTAGTTCCGATATGCTCCGTTACATCCGCTATGAACTGCTGAATAACCACCAGCTCCTCTTTTGTATATTTGTCTAAAAACGATAACCATGCTTCTTCAGCTTTGTTATGTAACGTTTCATGAGCATGATATATTTCTCTTCCTTTGTCTGTTAAACGGAAAAATATTTCTTTTTGGTTGTTCAACATTTTCATCTTTTCAACAAAATTCTTATTAAATAACTTTGTACAAATTTTAGAAATGGCCCCTTTTGTCATCCCCATACGTTCAGTAATTGCTGTTACATTCATCAAACCTTGTTGCCCTATACAAGCAATCACATGTAATTCCGATAATGAGATATCACTTATCCCAATTTCACTTAAAAACTGTTCATGTACTTCTTTCATGTACTCTTCTTTCTTATGAATAAGTGCTTGCATATCGACTAATATTTCTTTTTGTTGCGCTGTGCGGTTCAATTTGTTCCCCTCCAAACACAAATTACGTTTCCCTAGAAACAATTATACTTTATAGCATTCCATATTTAAAATATAATTCATACCATCTATTTACAAAAAAGAAAATCATGTTAAAATTATTTTAGTTTCCAAGGAAACTAAAATAAGGAGGGTTATTTATGACAACTACAACAAACCGAACACCTATTTTCTATGTCATTTGTATTAGCGCTTTATTAAGCTCACTAGCCCAAAATATGTATACTCCTATCTTGCCAATGATTCAGGAGTCATTTCATACATCATTATATTTAGTCAATCTTACTGTTTCCGTTTTTACTTTTGTACTTGCGATTATGCAAATTGTATACGGTCCACTTATTGATATAAAAGGAAGAAAATACATTCTCATTCCAGGTCTATTAATGGGTTTCATAGGCTCAATAGGTTGTATGTTTTCACCAAACATTTATATATTTCTTATTTTCAGAGCCATGCAAGCTTTTGGAACAGCAGCTATCCCAGTTGTTTCAGCTACTATCATTGGAGATTTATACGAAGGAAATGAGCGCGGCAAAGCAATGAGCATCTACCAAACGCTTTTAGCACTAGCACCTGCTATCGGTCCTTTAATGGGAGGCTATTTAGGAAATAGAAATGGGCACGTTTCGATCTTTCTCTTTTTAGCGGCGATTAGTATCATTTTATTACTTATAAACATTGTTTTACTTCCAGAAACAAAACCAGTTTCTTCTATAAAACAACAAGGAGCGAAACACTACTTTCGCGTTTTACAAAATAAGATTGGTTTTACCATTGTCATCATTGGCTTTATGCAATTTTATCTTTATTTTTGCTTCCTTGTCTTTTTACCATCCATGTTAAAAACTATATTTCATCTTCATCCAGATACAATTGGGCTACTCTTTGTTCCCATGTCATTATGTATGATGTTAGGCAGTTATTGTTATAAAATGTTGCAAAAGAAAATCCAGACAAAGCATGCTTTACTCTTTACAAGTTTCTTTCATATTGCATGTATCTTATTATTTTCTATTACTTATAACATGAATATCCCTATCCTTATCATCGGTACTTCTTTATACGGATTCAGCATGGGATTATCAATGCCAACACATACAACATTACTAACAGAAGAATTTGTGAATGAACGCGCAACTGCTATTGGTATCTATAACTTTATTCGTTACTTCGGAATGGGAGTAGGTCCACTCCTTGGCAGTTTTCTATTATTTGATCAAAATTACTTTTGGATTTTCTTTTCGGGATCCGTTGTTTCCCTGCTATTTCTCTTATATGCAATGAAGAATGGCATCCATTCTCATACAAAAAAAGAAGCAATCTAGAATTTAGTAGACATGAAAAAGAATCTCTAAAAACCCATTTTAGAGATTCTCTTTCCCTATCCTCTTTGATCCGCCACAATATGAATATCAATGTTCTTCGTCTGTCTCATAATCTCATTTACAATGGAACCTTTGCGAATTTCTTCCCATCTCGTTCTTGCTGATTGTCCAAGCAAAACTTGGGTGACTTGTCGTTCTTTTGCCACTTTAATAATGACATCCGCTGGTTTACTACCTTTTGCTTCTTCTAATAAAAAGGTTGCATCAAATTGATTCGTTAATGCTTTCCATTCTTCAATAACTTGTTTTTTTGCTTCTGATATAGATTCAATCGTTTCTCTTTCTACATTTAATACATACAATTCTGCATTTAAACGGTTTGCCATGCGCCACCCGCGGCGAATGAGCTTTTCTGCCGTAGAACTGTACTGCACGCACACAAGAATTTTTTCTTTCACTCCGATTGGTTCCTCAGTAAATTGACTAATTTTCTCGTCCATATCATCTGCAACTTCTCGAAGTGATAATTCGCGGAGCGCTCCTAAATTATTTAATGTAAAAAAATGATTTAAGCTCCGCTGAATTTTTTCTTCCTTATATATTTTCCCATCCATTAATCGTTTTCGCAGTACTTCTGGCGTAACATCCACAAGCTGGATTTCATTGGCCTTTTGTAAAATGAAATCAGGAACGCGCTCTCTTACTTTAACTCCTGTAATTTGTTCGACAATGTCGTGAACACTTTCCAAATGTTGAATATTAAATGCAGATAAAACATCAATGCCCGCATCCAATAATTCTTCCACATCTTGATAGCGTTTTTTATGTTTCGAACCAGGGATATTCGTATGGGCTAACTCATCTACAATTACAACTTGTGGTGCCCGTTTTATAATTGCTTCGACATTCAGTTCCGAAAACACTTTCCCTTTGTAAGGAATCTCTTGTAACGGAACAGCTTCTAACTCAGCAATCGCCTCTTCTGTTTCTTTTCGGCCGTGCGTTTCGATGAGACCAATTACAACATCAATGCCTTCTTTTCGCATCTCTCTTGCATCAAAAAGCATTTTATAACTTTTCCCAACTCCAGGAGCTGCTCCGACATAAAGCTTTAACTTCCCTCTGTTTTGTTGACGAATGTATTCTAAATATTCTTCTGGCGTTCGCCTTTGAAACGTTGGCTTATAGTCATCTGCATACATTACAAGTTCCCCCATCCTACCAAACAATGCTACCCCAATCCCTTAGATTGAGGTAGCATTGTTATTTTATTTCATCATTTTTTGTAATTCTATATTTAACTTCAACACATTGACGCGATCTTCCCCAAATAACCCAAGTGCTTGCCCTTCTGTTTGTGATTCAATCAGCTTATTCATTTTTTCTTTCGGAATATTCGTGATTTTAGAGATGCGATCTACTTGTACGTAAGCCGCTTGTGGACTAATGTCTGGATCTAAGCCTGAACCTGAATTCGTTACTAAATCCATCGGAACTTCCGTAACAGGAACTGTATTCTCCTTCTTCCAATTGTCCACACTCTCTTCTACACGTTTTACTAAATCTGGATTAGATGGTGCATAGTTATTAGATCCTGATGCTTCTGCTTTATATTCTATACTAGAGACACGTCCATGAAAATAACGTGGGTCTGTAAAATTTTGACCAATTAATTTCGAACCAATGACTTCATTTTTGTCATTATAGATAAGGCTTCCATCTGCATTATCTTTCATAAATGCTTGGGCAACTCCTGTAACTAAAAGTGGATAGATGAGCCCGCATATCACAAGAAATGTAAAGGTTACACGAATGACAGGTGAAAGTATCTTTTGTTTTTCAAACATTTTCATTTCCCCTTTTCTTTAAATGAACAATCCGACAAACATGTCAATCAGCTTAATACCGACGAACGGAACAATCACTCCACCAAGTCCATAAATAAATAGGTTACGTCCTAACAATGCATTCGAACTCATCGGTTTATAAGCAATCCCTTTCATTGCTAGCGGAATAAGCATCGGGATAATAATCGCATTAAAGATAAGCGCTGATAGTATCGCTGACAACGGTGAATGCAATCCCATAATATTCAGAGCTTCCATTTGCGGAATTGCCAACGTAAACATCGCTGGGATAATTGCAAAGTATTTCGCAATATCATTTGCGATACTAAATGTTGTTAATGCGCCGCGCGTCATTAATAGCTGCTTACCAATTCCTACAACCTCAATAATTTTCGTTGGGTTTGAATCTAAGTCAATCATATTTGCTGCTTCTTTCGCTGCTGCTGTACCACTATTCATCGCTAGACCAACATCGGCCTGCGCTAAAGCTGGTGCATCATTTGTACCATCGCCAGTCATCGCAACAAGCTTTCCTTTGTCTTGCTCTGCTTTAATAACTGCAATTTTGTCTTCTGGTTTACATTCTGCAACAAATTCATCTACACCAGCTTCTTTCGCAATGGTTGCGGCAGTAAGCGGGTTATCACCTGTACACATTACTGTTTTAATCCCCATTTGACGAAGCTGTTCAAATCGTTCGCGCATACCTGGTTTTACAGTATCTTTTAAATAAATTAATCCGTAAATACGATCGTTAGCTGCAACTGCAAGCGGTGTACCTCCTTCTTTTGCAATTAAATCCGCTTTTTGATTTAAGTCTTTCGGAACTGTACCGCCTTGCGATTGTACCCATTCAATAACAGCACCAACCGCACCTTTTCGTACTTTTGTTCCATCTACTAAGTCAACACCGCTCATACGTGTCTCAGCTTTAAATGGAACAAACTCACCTTGCTCAGCAAGTGTACCGTTATAAGGAAATGCTTTAGATTGTACGTATTCAATAACCGAACGTCCTTCTGGTGTCTCATCTAACACAGAGCTAAGCGCAGCCCATTTTGCAACTTGTTCAATTGTTTCATTTCCTACTGGTAAAAGTGTATGTGCCATGCGATTACCGAATGTAATTGTACCTGTTTTATCTAAAATAATGGTGTTAATATCACCAGCTGCTTCCACTGCTTTACCACTCATTGCTAACACGTTAAACTTCGTTACACGGTCCATACCGGCAATCCCAATTGCAGATAACAAACCACCAATTGTTGTTGGAATTAAACAAACAAGAAGTGCAACGAGTATAGATGTATCAATTTGAAAACCAAGATACTTCGTAAAGATTGGCAATGTCACAACAACGATTAAGAAAATAAGTGTTAAACTCATCAATACCGTATTAAGAGCAATTTCATTTGGTGTTTTTTGACGAGATGCCCCTTCTACTAACGAAATCATTTTATCTAAGAAAGATTCACCAGGATTACTCGTAATTTGAATTGTAATTTCATCACTAACAACCATTGTGCCGCCGGTAACGGAGCAAAAATCACCGCCAGCTTCTTTCATAACTGGTGCAGATTCCCCAGTAATTGCTGATTCATCAACAGATGCTAAACCGCGAATGACTTCCCCGTCACTAGGGATCATTTCACCTTGTTTTACAAGAACAACATCACCCTTTTTCAGTTCAGTTGCTGAAACTCTAACAACACTTCCATTTTCTTTTACGACATTTGCAAATACATCTTTTTTCGATTGTTTTAACGAATCAGCTTGTGCTTTCCCGCGTCCTTCTGCTAATGCTTCTGCAAAATTAGCAAACAAAACAGTGAATAAGAGAATAAGAGAAACCGTTATATTGAACCACCCTGGGATACTACTAGATCCATTAGGTAGAAATGATAAAATTAGCGTTAAGAAAAATCCAATTTCCACCACAAACATAATCGGATTTTTCACCATTACTCGTGGATTCAATTTCGCAAAAGCTTCTTTTATCGCATTTGTAATAATGTCACGATCCATCGTTTTTGCTTGTCTTACTTCATTTTCGATTTCCGTTTTTGGTGATACAATCGATTGATTCGGTTGTTTATCTTTTACCACTACAGGTTTCATCATGTACCCTCCATTACTTCAATGTAAGAAATTCCGCAATTGGTCCTAACACTAACATTGGGAAGAACGTTAATGCGCCTACAATTACAATTGTTCCTATGAAAATACCGCCAAATAAACCGTTATCTGTTCGGAATGTTCCGATTGTTTCTGGTACTACCGTTTTCTCTTTTAATGAAGCCGCTACAGCGAGCATTGTAATTAAGCTGAAGTAACGCCCTAAGAACATCACGATACCAGTTGTAATATTCCAAAACGCCGTATTGTCTCCTAACCCTTCAAAACCGGAACCGTTATTCGCTGCCGAAGAAGTATATTCATATACAACTTGTGTCAAACCGTGAAAACCGGAGTTTGAAATAGCATCTGTTCCAAGATGAGTCGAAAGAGCTAATGCTGAAAACCCTAAAATCAGTAAAGGATGAAATAGTATTGTTACCGCAATTAATTTCATTTCCTTTCCTTCAATCTTCTTCCCTAAAAATTCTGGTGTACGTCCCACCATTAATCCCGATATAAAGACCGCGATAATCGCGTACATAATAATATTGATAAATCCTGCACCGACCCCGCCATATACTGTATTTAACATCATATTTACAAGTGGTACGAGTCCACCGATTGGTGTCAACGTATCATGCATTGTATCAACAGCACCTGTTTCCGCTGCAGTTGTTACTGTTGCATATAGTGACGAAAATACGGTTCCAAATCGAACTTCTTTTCCTTCTAAGCTGCCTTGAGTATGCTGCATTCCCATTTCATTTAACGCTGGGTTTCCATGTAACTCTGACGTTACAATTGTTGTAAATCCCATTAAAAATACGATGAATAAAGAAACGAAAAGAACGCGTCCTTGTTTTTTATTCCCTACCATTCTTCCGTATGTGAATGGCAGAGCTGTTGGTAACAGCATCATAAGCATCATTTGTAAAATGTTACTGATTTGACCTGGGTTTTCAAATGGATGCGTTGAGTTTGCCCCGAAAAATCCTCCGCCGTTGTTCCCTAATTCCTTAATAGAAACGAAAGAAGCAACCGGACCACGTAATATATTTTGTTTCACACCTTCAATTGTATGAGCTGTAACCGCCCCTTCTAACGTTTGCGGTACACCAAGCGCAACGAAGATCAACGCTGCTATAAATGCAATTGGAAGAAAAACTCTTGTTAAAGCACGTGTAAAATCTACGAAGAAATTTCCAAGTTCTTTCCCTGCTAAACCTCTTATAAAAGCCATTACAATCGCTAATGTTGTTGCTGGTGCTGTAAACATTAAAAACGTAATTCCAATTAATTGTGATAAGTACGATACACCATTTTCACCGCTGTAATGCTGTAAATTTGTATCTGCCATAAAACTAATTGCTGTATTAAAAGCGAGTGTAGGTTCCATCCCCTCAACATGAGCTGGATTTAATGGCAATACACCTTGCAGGCGAAGTATAAAATAGACAACAACAATCATAAATCCGTTAAGCGCAACTAATGATAATGCGTATTGCTTCCAACTCTGGTTATAAGGTTTCACACCGGAAATTTTAAAAATAATATTTTCAAAAGGCCCGAACACTTTATCCAATTTGCTATTCCCTTGAAACGCCTTCTCTAAATAAATCCCCGTTGGCTTTGCAACAAGAACAAATAATAACATTGTGACCAAAACAGCAATCCAAATCATAATAAACCTTTCCCCCTAATTAAAACTTTTCTGGATTTAATAGCGCATAAACTAAGTACACAGTAAGTAAGGCAACAATAATTGATACTGCAATACTCATTACTTCTTCCCTTCTTTCACAACGTTATCCGACCATCTTGCAAGACCTATCATCGATCCAACTAACACAATTAAAATTGCTATCATAGCGATATCTAACATAATTCATCCCTCACTAAATGTAAAATTTTACCATTCGAAGCATAAAAAAGAACACTGAGGATCTACTCAGTGTTCGAAAATGAACAACACAAAAGTAAACCTCCTCTCCAAACGCTTACGAGGTTAGCTGTCGGATTCGGGCCTAAAGAGTAGCCCTACTTTCATCATGAAAGATTCACCCCAAGTGACAATGCACAAAATTGGTTCCCCCGCTCCATTTCTGGACTCAGCGATATCAGGTTGTTTTTTGGAAATTTTATGAACAATTTATGAATGTAAATATACTCCTCTATATTTCACTTGTAAAGAGGTAAAATAACGAAAATATGAAAATATAAGACCTTTTAAACGCTTACATTGAGGACAAATACATCTTTATCATCTTTTTTCTTTTATTTTCTCCTTTTTTCATTATGTATACGTTCTTTTACAGATAAAAAAAGAAGATTATCTCTAGAAATCAAATTGAATTTCCAGGCATATGAGTCAAATACAACATAACCCGCTTCCTCTCTTTATTTTAAACATCGCACGTAGCAAAAAAAGGCCCTGACCGCTTCTATGAACGGGCAGAACCTCTCGTTCTCCCTAAATTTTCAACATACACATCACTGCCATACCGAAAACAAAAGGACCCGCTACTTTGCTTGCTCCCTCTGTTTTATACTTCGCGCGTGGCACAAAAAGGCCCTGACCGCTTCTATGCACGGCCAGGACCTCTCGCTCACCTAAAAAAAGAGGTTTTCAAATAACCTTCTAAACATTACAAAAAAGACCGTAAGTTACGACCTCGAATATATACTTGCACCAACTCTGCATGTTGCTTCTCATATTCGATAATGTCTTGTTCTAAATATAAACAGATATCTTCTGACGGAAGAATCACATATGGCTTCGGAAAGAATGGATCGTGTTCTGCTAATTCATGTACTCGTTCTAACGATACCGCCCAGCGCTTTACTAATTCACAGCACAGTAATACTTTCATCGCTTCTTTCATATCCGATTCCTCCGCCCCTACTCTAAAGTCAAAAACGAAATATTATCACAAGTGGTAAACACCACTAATTTAATGCCAATCGTTTCATAGAGGTGCTTTGGATATTGTTTATTTCGCGTGACAACTGTAATAGGCGCGGTAAAAGAAGAGCGAATACGTTCAGCGAAGAAGCTAATTGTAGACAATTCATCTCCTAATAAAATCGCCTTTTTAATTCCTTTACATATGTTCACAATCTTGCTCGGATCATCCGGGCAACAATACGCTTGTTGAAACCCACATGCTTTCACTTCACTTACCACATATTCACTCGCTGCCAAAATGACCATTTCACTTTGAAACGGTACTAAATCTTTCAAACTCTTTACTTTCGCAGCTTCTCCTACACAAATGAGCGTGTAAGCTTTTTCCTCATCCATGTACTGGATCCCCCTTCACATAAAAGAATTTTTCAGTATAGATTAAAATTCTCTTATGCTAGTCGGATCGATAAATTGATGTATTCACTTGCACCATCCTCTCTCAACACGCTTACGGAGTTAGCTGTCGGATTCGGGCTTTGAGAGTAGCCCTACCTTCGAAAAAGGATTCACCCCAAGTGGCAATGCACAAAATTGGTTCCTCCGCTCCAAATTCTGGATTAAGCGTTCTACAAAATACATTCTGGCTGATATATTACTCCTAATTTTGGAAAAAGTAAACATAAAAAAAGCCAATTTTTTCAATTGGCTTTTCAAAGAAAATACATATTTATCCCGCTATTCGTGGGCAGTAAAAGCCCGATTGGTGAGAGCTTTCCATCAGTGGGAGATGAAAAAACTCTCCACTAATGGAAGTTTCACTTTATACACGTACATTTCTACGTCCATACGCAAAATGATTCGTTGGTCCGTGACCGCTGCCTATGTTCAGCTCATCTTCAATTGCTATGCTGATAAAGTTCTTCGCTTCACGAACTGCATCGGTAATTTCGTAACCTTTCGCGAGTCCTGCTGTTACAGCTGCGGCAAACGTACAACCGCTTCCATGTGTTTGGATTGACGCAATCCGCTTACTTCTATACTCCATAAACTCATTTCCATCAAACAGTAAGTCAATTACTTCATTCCCTTGATAGTCTGCATGCCCGCCTTTCATCACAACAAACTTCGCACCTAAATCATGTAATCTTTTCGCAGCTTCTTTACTGTCTTCAATTGTATGAATCTTCATTCCTGTTAATACTTCTGCTTCTGGAACATTTGGCGTAATTACCGTTGCAAGCGGCAATAAATGTTCTTGTAATGCTGTAACAGCTTCTTGTTGTAATAACGATGCTCCGCCTTTTGCGATCATAACAGGGTCTAGTACAATATTATTCCATGAAAATGATTTAATATTTTCAGCTACGACTTTAATAATCTCACTACTAAATAACATCCCAAGTTTCACTGCATCTGGCGTTAAATCCGTACCGATAGAATGTAACTGCTTTTCAATTCCTTCTACAGGAACAGGATACACCCCTTGTACACCAAGCGTATTTTGGGCCGTAATCGCTGTAATGGCTGTCATTCCGTACACACCGAGCTCTTGAAACGTTTTTAAATCTGCTTGAATTCCCGCACCGCCGCCGCTATCGGAGCCGGCAATCGTTAATGCTTTATTCACTTTCATTTCACTCACCCTTTTTAACCAAAATAACGATGATAAATCGATTTTGCTTCCGCTATATCCTTTGTCCCATGCACAAGTACACGGCCATCTTGAAATGCCACTAACCGTTTATTCTCAACAGAAAACGATAATAAATACGGATTCACTGTTAAATCCGTTACACGGTTTTGCAGCAAATTTTTATACATAGACAAATGAAGCTGTTCTTTATGCGGCGGACGAATTTGTACTGTATTTCTGCCGCATAAAACAGCCGCCCTGGAAGTATTCTCCTTACTTAAATACGGATAAACGGCTTCTTCTCCGCACGATAAGCAGTGCTTGTTTCGCAACTTTTGTACATTCATGCATGAATATTCATTTTTCCATACATCAAATGACACAAGCCCTGCGCGAAGTACCTCGTAATCTTCTACTAAAATCTTTAATGCTTCCGTAACTTGATGTGAGACGACAATGGATACAGCAGGCGAAATAATCCCCGCTGTATCACATGTCGCTCCGCCAAGCGGGATCGACTGCAATAAACAAGATAGGCACGGCGTCTTCCCTGGTAAAATTGTATAAGAAAGACCGTAACTCCCAACACACGCTCCGTAAATCCATGGAACAGAATACTTTTGCGATATATCATTTACAATAAACCGTGTCTCAAAGTTATCCGTTGCATCAATGATAAGATTTACACCTGTAACAAGTTCTTCTAGTTCTTCTGCTGTTACATCTTGCACATAAGCCTCTACAACTACATCACTATTAATGGCTTGTAAGCGCCGCTTAGCTGCCACTGCTTTTGGTAAATGATTTTGTACATCTGCCTCGCAGTATAACTGTTGACGCTGCAAATTACTCCAATCAATGTAATCACGATCAACAATCGTCACTTTGCCAATTCCAGCACGAACGAGCATCTCTGCATTTGCACTACCAAGTGCTCCTGCGCCAATAATCAATACATGTTTTTCTCTTATTTTGTTCTGTCCTTCTTCTCCAATTGGAGAAAACAACACTTGACGGGAATATCGGCTATTCAAGAACACTCATTCCTTCTAATGGGCTACTTGCGGCCCCGCGGCTCTTACGTGCAATGCGTCCTGCTTCAAAACCTAATCTTCCTGCCTGAATACTAAGCTTCATTGCTTCTGCCATTTTCACAGGATCTTTTGCTCCTGAAACAGCTGTATTTAATAACACGCCTTCTGCACCTAATTCCATCGCAAATGCTGCGTCAGCCGGACTACCAATGCCCGCGTCAACAATAACGGGAACAGTCGCTTGCTGGATAATAAAACTTAAATTTAATGGGTTTACAACGCCAAGACCAGAGCCGATTGGCGATGCACCCGGCATAATCGCATGAACGCCTAATTCTTGTAATTTACGTGCTAATACAACATCATCAGACGTATATGGCAAAACGATAAACCCTTCTTTTAATAGCATTTCTGACGCTCTTAACGTTTCAAATGGGTCAGGTAATAACGTTTTATCATCACCAATCACCTCAACTTTAATCATGTCGCATAATCCTGATGCTTTCGCTAATTTTGCAATGCGCACTGCTTCTTCTGCTGTTTTTGCCCCTGCTGTATTGGGCAGAAGGGTATACTTTGTTACATCAATTTTTTCTAATAAATTAGGCTGCTCTGCATCAAAAATATCCATACGACGCACCGCAAACGTTAAAATTTCTGCTTCTGATACTTCAATCGCTTTCTTTTGCACATCAAAATCCGAAAATTTCCCTGTTCCTAATAACAATCTAGACTGAAAAGTAAATGGTCCAATTTTTAACATAATCAACCGCCTCCTACGAATGTGACAATTTCAATTTGATCTCCCTCAAAAACAGATGTATCTTGATGATCCTCTTTTTGTAAAATATCTTGATTACATTCTACAACAACAATTTTCGTTTCTAATCCTAAATGAATAAGCAAATCAGCCACTGTCTTAATATCACTTGGCACATCAACTTGCCTTCCGTTCACTTTTAAATTCAAGCTTTCATCCTCCTTATTAAAGGTATAACAAACTTAAAACCCTTTTCTTTTAGAGTGGGTGAGTGGTCCTGGCCTTGCATAGTAGCGGTCAGGGCCTTTTTCTGCCACGTCCTGTGCTAAAACAAAAGGAGAACATAAGTGCAGGTCTCCTTTTTTCCTAACAGCAACTTATATGTCGAAAATGAAATTGATTTACATAGATTGAGAAAGCAACGAATCTAGTAAACGATTCTCTTGCTTTCCTTCTATTAGATCCGCCATGTACTGTCCTGATACTGGACTTAATAAGATTCCATTTCGATAATGACCCGTACAAGCATATAAACCAGTAATGTCTTCATGTCTGCCGATATACGGCATACTGTGATTTGATTGTGGACGTAATCCTGCCCATGCCCCGTCCCATTCTGCTTCCTTTAGCGCTGGAAGGATACTATATGCACGCTCTAATATAGAAGTAATACTTTCAGGACGCACTGCCTTGTTATATGTATGAGGTTTCATTGTTGCCCCAATGACATAACGTCCACCGCGCTTCGGTGCGATATAAAATCGCTCTTGAAAAATAGGTGCTTGTAATAATGGCTTACGACTGCGCACTGCAACGACTTCACCTTTCACAGGATATGTCCCCCACTCACGGTGAAAATAATTTAATAGTTTTGTACTCCACGAACCGCCTGCAATTACTATATTTTCACATGAAATCGTGCCTTCTGTCGTAAGTAATCCTGTTACACGATGATCCTTCATTTGAATATCAAACACTTCAGTTTCTTCATATATATCCGCTCCAGATATCGCAGCAGAGTGAGCGAATGCTTTCGTCAGCTCCGGGGCAATCACATGACCATCTTTTGGGTGATAGACTGCCCCAATAACCGAAGTAGCTAAATAAGGCTCTTTTTTCCGTAGTTCTTCTCCTGAGATAAAATGGGACTCTTCTCCTGTTTGCTGCTGCCATTTCATAATATGAAGAAGCCGAACACTCTCTTCTTCATTTTGAGCAATACGGTAAATTCCTTTTTCTTCATATCCGATATCAATTCCGGTTTTATCACGTAATAGACTTGCAAGTTTTGGAAACATCGCGCGGCTTTTCCTGCCTAATTCAAACAGCGGATCGTATTCATCCCATTCCGCCTGTACACCTAATAATCCGGCTGCTGCTTTAGACGCTTCAGAAGCAATCTTTTGTTTTTCAATGATAGCAACTTTATAACCTCTTTCAGCAAGGGAATGTGCAATCGAACTTCCGATTACACCGCCGCCAACGATGGCAACATCATATATTTTTTTCATGATTTCTCGCCCACTTTCGTATCGTTTCCTTATATAGCTTTGCCTGCTCATTCGGTTCTACTGCACTTAAAATTCCGGACATAATTGCGATACCAGTAGCCCCGGTACCGAGTACTTCTGCCGTATTATGAGGAGTAACCCCCCCAATAGCGGTAATTGGGATTGTTAAACGGTTTGCCATTTCCGTAATCCCGGCTAATCCTCTTGGCGGAACTCCCTTTTTAGAGTTTGTTTGAAACAAATGCCCATACAGAAGAGAATCTGCACCACTTTGAAAAGCAGATACAGCTTCTTCAAATGAGTGCACGGAGTAACCAACATGCAAATAAGAAAATTTTTCTTTCACAGACTTTATATCCGCGCTGCGATATCCAAGTTGTACACGTCTAATATTGAATAAAATTGCAATATCAATCCGATCGTTGATGACAAGTTTAGAAGAAGAAAACCCCTTATGTAAGAGCTTTTCCACACCTTCATATAACTCTTTGGTACTTTTCTCACGCTCACGAATGTGCAAATAATCTATCTCACTTTCAATATCAGTTGCTATATTTGCTAACTCTTCAAATGACATACGACCATTTGATATAACGTGAAGCTCAGCCTTCATCTCCATTCGCCTACTTTAAAATGTTTTCAAACAATTCGTTTGCCGGAACCATTTCTTTTGCCATTCCTTTTTCTTTTAACCACTTATTTTGTTTTTCCCATGAGCTTGCTGTATCGGATAAAAACGGCTCATCTTTCGTTTCCATTTTGTCTAATAAAATTTTCATACTTTCCTTTTCAACTTCTGGAATCAACGGGAAATTTTCTTTTTCCTGATGATTTAATAAAATGTTTAATGCTTCATCTGGATTTTTCTTCATAAATTCATAACCTTTTTTCGCCCCGCGTAAAAAGGCTTGTAATGTTTCTTTATCTTGTTTTAGTGTTTTGTCGCCAGTTACAAATACAAGTTCATGATAGTTCGGTACACCGTAATCCGCTGGGTTGAAATATGCTGGCTCGTAACCTTCGTGACGCATGACTGGAACTTCATGGTTAATATATGCCCCTGTAACGGCATCTACTTTTTTCGTAGTGAGAGCCGGTACTAAATCAAAACCAACATCAACTATTTTGACGTTATTTGGATTTCCGCCGTCTTCTTTAATCATCGTTTTTACATATTCTTCACTTAACGGTGTTCCTGAATAACCAACTGTCTTTCCTTCCAAATCCTTTGGAGAAGAAATACCTGCTGATTTTAGCGATACAACATGGTTCAAAGGAGAACGAACAACTGCGCCGATAGATTTCACTGGAATGTGTTCATTCGCTCTCGCAATCACAACATCGGGTTGATAATACAATCCAACCGTTACTTTCCCTGCTGCTGCTAACGTTAATGGATCAGTTGGATTAGAAGGAAATTTAATATTTACCTTCACACCTTCCTCTTTAAAATAGCCCTTTTCAATTGCTGCATAAATAAAGCTATGTACTGCATTTGGATACCAATCAAGCATGACAGTGACTTCTTTTTCACCCTTTTTCTTTTCTGATGCTGAATTACTAGAACATCCAGCAATCATCGCAATTAACAACGTAAACACAAAGATGCGCTTTAATAATTTCATGAATGCTTCCTCCAACTAATCAATTTCTTCTCAAATATCGAAACGAGTAATACAAAGAAAATAGCGAGTAATGACAATAAAACAATTGGCGCAAATACACCGGCACCATCCATTTGTGTCATCATTCGTTTACTAAAATAGCCTAGCCCCGCTTGTGCCCCAAGCCACTCTCCAATCGCTGCTCCAATCACGCTAAACGGTACAGCCACCTTTAGAGCAGAGAAAAAGTATGGAAGCGCAGACGGCAACTTCAATTTTAAAAAAATGTCTTTTTTCGTTGCACCATATGTAATCAAAAGCTCTTCCCACTCCTTTTTTGTACTACGAAGACCATCATACGTATTCACTGCAATAGGAAAGAACGTAATAAGTACTGTGACAACAACTTTGCTCCAAATCGAATAGCCAAACCATAAAACAAATAATGGTGCTAAAGCTGTAATAGGAATCGTCTGTGAAGCAACTAAGAGCGGATAAAATGCCTTTTCGGCAAATGAACTCATGCTCATCAACATCGCTAATCCAACGCCTAATACAATGGAAATAACAATACCGATCACTGTAACAGAAAGCGTTGCTGGTAAATGCACTGTAAGCAATATATCCCGTAAATCCCATATTTTTTGAACGATGGCACTTGGAGACGGCAAAATGTACATTTCATCGAGAATCCGTGCTCCTATTTCCCAACCAATCAGCAAAATAGCCGTTACAATAATAGCCGGAACATAATCTACAATTCGCTTCATACAAGTACCTGTCTTTGCAACATCCCAATGAGTTCATCTTTTAATGCTAGCATTTCTGGGCGATGCAAATCCTTTCGAGATCGTTCTTGCCCAAGCGGTACAATCCGCTCTGTTAATGATGTAATCGGCTGCTCTGTTACGACAAAAATACGATTAGAAAGAAAAAGCGCTTCTTCAACATCATGTGTAATAAACAAAATTGTTTTTTGCCAATGTTTCCATTGTTCAAACAACCATTCTTGCAGAGATGCCTTCGTTAATGCATCAAGTGCACTAAACGGTTCATCTAATAGTAAAAGGTCGCCTCCTGTTAACAACGTCCGAATAAACGATACACGTTGCCGCATTCCGCCTGATAAATCTTTTGGCTGTTTCTTTTCATATCCTTGCAGTCCAAACTGCTCCAGCAGCTCTTGTGCTTTCATTTGTGCTTCTTTTTTCTTCACTCCTTGACATTCAAGAGGCAAAGCTGCATTTTCAATAATAGTTCGCCACGGGAGTAACATATCTTTTTGCGGCATATATCCAGCTGGAGTTGTTCCCTTCACCTCAATCGTTCCTGCATTTTCTTTCTCAAGTCCCGTAATCAGCCGAAACAATGTACTTTTCCCGCAGCCACTTGGCCCGATAATACTAATCAATTCCCCTTCTTGTACTACAGCATTAAGCCCCTCTATAATTGGTTTCTCATCATAATGGAAAGAAACGTTATGAAATTGTAGTATGTTCTTGCTCTTCAAAACCCCACATCTCCTTGCGATATGCCATATCCCAAAATAAGTATTCAAACCGGCTGGAATATAAGAAGATTTCTTCTAAACGATTTAATTCTTCTTCTGTTTTCCCTCTTGCAATTTCATTACATAAATCAATTAACCATACGCAAAGATTCCCATATTCTTCAGAGCTATATCCTTGAATCCACTCACCAAAAAATTCATGATCACGCGCGGATGGAACTGCATTTAAACGCTTTCCAATTTCCCAATAACTCCACATACACGGAAGCAATGCTGCAATTAGCTCAGCTAGTGTACCGTTTTGTGAAACGGACATCATATAGTTTGTATATGCTAGATTCATAGCAGACGGCTTTGCGGATTCCATCTCTTCAACAGAAATTCCTAAACGCTTTGCATATTGTTTATGAATTGTCATTTCCCCATTTAAAATCCCATCAATTTGTTCAGCAAATTTCGCCATCACTTTTGGATCTGTTGCTTTTACAACACCAATTGCATATAACTTTGCGTAATCTAACAAATACAAATAATCTTGAACAATATAATATTGAAATCTATCTTTCTCTAGCGTTCCATCTCCCATCCCAGTTACAAATGGATGATTATGACTCTTCTCCCAAACAGGTTGCACCTTTTCAAATAGTCTTTCACAAAATGTCATCTCCGCTTCCCCTTCCTATATATGTTTCCAAATAAAAAAGCCACTTCTATATAAGAAGTGGCCACAGCAAACAAAAGAAAAACTCATTTGTTGTTTCCACTTCCCTACGCTAGCATCACCTAGATCAGGTTATAAGGGTTAAGGTTTTTTTACCTCTCTCAGCTTTTAAGCACCCCTAGTGGTGTTCTATAAAATTATCAATAAAAAAATCCCCATTTCTATGCATAAAGAAACGGGGACGTTATTTATATCGTCCAAATTGCTTCCCTACGCTAGCATCATCTAGATCAGGTTTCAAGGGTCAAAGACTATAGGTCCTACTCTCAGCTAGCAACACTAGCTCCCCTAGCAGTATATTCATTTAACATAGTCAGTATACCATCACACTATCTCACCCGCAACTCTTTTCATTTCTCCTTCTACCTATCTGTAAGTTCAGAAAAAATCGAATTTCTTCTCGGTCTTTCCATAATAGCTATAAATCTGCTATCCTTTTATTATATACCCATTTTCACTTTTCGACATTTAAGTCGCTGCTATGCAAAATACATCATGACCGCTACTTGTTTTCTCCTTTTTATTTAAACCTTGCATGTGGTAGAAAAGGCCTTGCCCATTTCTATGCGCGGCCAAACTCACTACCCTAAAAAGAAAAAATTTTTTAACTTACACATAGAGAAAAAGTTTTCGTTTATTTTTTGTCTATAAATATGTTACAAACTTAATATCTTCATATTATAATTTAGATTATACCAATTCATCACTTAAGGAGGTCTATCAATATATGAATTTAAAAGTCGCTACACTAACAGCAACTACTGTAGCAGTTGCCGCTATGCTTCCCTCTATAGCAGACTCTAATGTACATACTGTAGCAGCAGAGCAAACAGCAAAAGCAAAGATTGGCTATGTCAAAATGGAAACATTACAAATGTACAATAGCCCGAATGGAACAAACTCTGTTATTGATCACATTACACGTGACACTCCCGTTACCATTCTTGAAACAACAAATGAATGGTACAAAGTTCACACTCACAATAAAACTGGCTATGTCAAAAAAGAAGCCATTTCTTTAACAAAACCACAAACGAATCAATATATCGTAAATGCAGATGCATTAAACGTTCGCTCTGAACCAAATGCACAATCTGACATTATTACTGTATTACCAAATGGGAAATTTGTTACTGTTCAAGAAGAACAAGATGGATGGTATAAAGTTATACATAATGGAACAAGCGGCTATGTAAAGAAAGAGTTTTTATCTAACACCGATCAGCCATTAGTAAAAGGAATTACTGTACAAGGCGGAAGTTCTTATTATGTTGCCACTCCAACATTAAAAGTACGTAGCGGAGCAGGAACAAATACAGCTATTATCGGTTCTTTAACAAACGGAACACAAGTACAAGTCGTTGAAAGTGTGGGAACATGGTATAAAATTCGCTACGGATCAGGATATGGCTATGTCGCACAGCACTATTTAGTACAAGGACAACAGCAACCAAAACAACAAGCTACACCATCTATTCCAGCTGTATTTAAATATCCTGCTCAAGGAAAAATCAGCTCAGAATTTGATGTACGCTGGGGAGAAATGCACTATGGTGTAGATATTGCAGCAACAGGAAATGTTCCAATCCAAGCTGCCGCATCTGGGACTGTTGTGAAATCCTATTATTCTACAAGCTATGGGAACGTTGTATTTGTTGCTCATCGTATAAACGGGAACTTATACACAACTGTATATGCCCACATGAAAAGCCGTGCTGTCAAAGCAGGAGATACAGTACAAACAGGCCAATTGCTCGGCTATATGGGAAATACAGGGCATTCATTTGGACAACACTTACATTTTGAATTGCATAACGGGGAATGGAATTTTGAAAAAACAAATGCTGTAAATCCACTTCCTTTCTTAGTTAGGTAACGCATAATGATACGTAATATTCCATTACTGATTGAGTATTTAGCGTTTTTCGGTTTAATTTGTTGCTTATTAATTTACAACACAAACATTGTATTTTTAAGCATTATTATTACATTCATTGCTTTTGAAGTGCTTATGGAAATATTCAAAATTCGACTGAAGCGACATATTTCACACATATATACTGTACTATTCATTATCAGTTCTTTAATAACAAATATTAATTTTAATGGCTTACATGTCTCGGCACTGTTTCCAGTATTTTTTATGGCTATTCTTCTTATCGTGTCTCAGTATATATATGTTCCAGAATATTGGAAACAGCAACAGCAACAACAACAAGAAACATGGGAAGTGGGAAAATAGTGCAACGATTCTTTACAACCAGTCTGATAAAATCTTTTCTAGACTCGTATGAAAGAATGAATCATTTTTTCGGCATTAAAGATAATACAAATAGTCAATTTCTTTTGTACGGCATGATTTCTTTTACAATCATTTTTCTTTCTCTTTACTATTAAAAAAGGATTCCACATCGTGTGGAATCCTTTTTTACGTTCTATATAAATTAAAACTACTTTTCTCATTTATCCGCATGCATACTGCTCATAAATAAAACTTAAATTATATTTATGTTCTAAATTCATACGTTGTTCATCACTGCACCAATAAAATAAAATATCATGTATTGAAGCATAGCGCTTATTTTTTAAAAATTGCTTGATAAAGGAAGGGAAACAATTTGGTAATTGTATAAATATATAATTGCGTAGTAGTTCCTCTTTATAACCGATTCCTTTACATATATGCATAAGTTCTTCACAATAATACATTTGCTGTGGAACTTGAATCATTTCAAAAAATGGAATGTACGATAATAATTTCCCAATAAAGTGCTCATATTTTGTTATAAACTCAAATGACATATGTTCCATCATCTCTTTTATAACAGACAAATAATCATCAACATGAGTTGTCTTTAACGGATTCAGATGATCAGATATTTGTGCAATCACTGCACGCTGACATGCTACAACAGCACGGCTCGGTTCATAATATGTTAAGAAATCTGTACATTTTCGATATTTTTTTAATAAATCTAGCGTGTATACATCACAAATATATGTATTACAATATTTTGCAAGCTTCATTAAATTTTCATCTAACTGCTCTTTTGATAATGCCTTTGCTTGCTTACAAAGAAACAGAAACATAAACTCCATCATTTCTTTATGAGACAAAAGTGCCTTATACTTTTCAATACACTCTACATTAAACTTAATTCTTTCCCAAATAAAATCATCATTACTTTCTAATTCCGTAACCTTTTGTTTTATAATTAAATAATTCCAAGCGACTACTTGTGTAAATACATCCCATGATTCGTACTCAAGCGATGTTTGTACAAATTCCTCTAATCCCTCAGCAACCATAAAAGTATAAGCCTGTTGATACCATCCTACTTCTTGACATAAACGAATAATTCGAACTAAAGTTGGCATTTCATCTTTGTGAAATTTTGGCAAATTATGTAATTTTTTCATTCCATATAAAATAAAAGGAATTAAATTTTCTTTCTTATAAAATTCTTTTTCTTTCCAAGCCAGAATAGTTCGTTCTTTTCCTTCCCCTTTTGGATACTCCGGTATAAGCAAAGAGAGTAAATCTGCAAAATTTTCCGGCTCTCTATACGTATCGGTAACCAAGTTCCAATTCGGTTCAGATTGCATAATCGTCATATAATTCCCCCCCATTTTCTATATGTATGATAAAATATTTGAATGCTATTAAACTAATTATTGATATTAATATCAATATATTCAAAGAAACATATAATACTTATATTCATAAGTATATCATGTTTTTCATATGTTAATAGTTGTTAATAAAAATTTCAAAAGTAATTCACATAAAATATAGATATCCACTTTAATCTTTTAACATCTAAGCTGCTGTTATGTAAACAAAAAGTGATATGCACCTCCCTTTGTTTTCACATTGCCTGTGGCAGGAAAGGGCCCTGATTGCTCCAAGCATGGCCAGACGCTCTCAAGCATCTAAAAAAAGTGGTTTTTATGTTGATTTTTCAAGTTGTATTTATGTATAAAGTGAAACTTCCATCAGTGGGGGTTTTCTTCCCCCCACAGATTATGAATGAAACTAATGGAGCGTATGTTAACAGCTTATCCTTCACTACAGCTTTGCTTTCTAAAGCAAACAAAAATAAAAGTATCTCTTTCTTTAGTCCGTCTGCTCTGATATTTCACTTAAGGCAACGCCTGCTTGATCATCTGCATATTTAGTTGTTGCTAAATCACCAAGTGATAGCATCCCAACAAATTGTCCATGTTCAACTACTGGCAATCTTCTTATTTGGTAATGTGCCATTAACTCTGTCGCTTTTTCAATAGCATCATTAGGTGACACAGAAATAATTTGTGTTGTCATAACATTTGTAATTTGATTGGAACCCGGATGTTTTTCTGCAATTCCTCGCACAACCAAATCACGGTCTGTAACAAGACCAATAACTTGATTATTCTCTACAACAGGGATCATTCCTATATCTTCTTCTTTCATTTTTACCGCTGCTTCATATACATTATCTAGTGGTGTACACTGTACAATATTTGTGCTCATCAATTCTCGAACAGTTGTCATAAATATATTACCCTCCTTTACACACCTTAGCATTTCCAACCCTCTTCATTTCGATTCGCCAGTTCATTAAAGAAAAACGAGATACCGACTATCATTAGAAATAAAGAATATTACTTTACCAAATGTAGAGAACGATTATAATCTAAACATCATTGTCTAGAATCCCCTAACAAAACATAAAATAAATTGGATATTCACAGCTGCAATGGCCGATTTTAAATTGCGGAGAGAAAATATACGCTATATCGTTCTTAATTAAGAAACAGATTGTAAAGATACAGAGTAATAAGTAGGATGAGGTTAGTATAAAAGATACCTTATACCATAAACTATTCATGCAACATTCCGGTGTACAAGAATCTATTCTAAGTATAACGAAAATAATCAATTGGTAAAAATATATTGTACTATATTCTTTCCTAATTACACAAAATCATACAAAATCCTTCATTATTTATAATAAAAGACAAAACATTTTATAATATGGTAAAGATATATTTATTGTTATAATAACGTGAAACAACCATCAGTAGAGTTTCTTTATTTCGATGCTTTTGATTTAACTAATCAAAAGTATCCGAATAAACACATGGATTAGGAGATCATGAATCAAAGAAGTAATTATATTTGTTATAACAAATATAATATATGGAAGGCATAATGTATAATATTATTTTTCTTCAAATAAAAAGAGTCAGCATGGTGCTGACTCTTTTTAATGACCCGTACGGGATTCGAACCCGTGTTACCGCCGTGAAAGGGCGGTGTCTTAACCACTTGACCAACGGGCCATGGCTCCGCAGGTAGGACTCGAACCTACGACCGATCGGTTAACAGCCGATAGCTCTACCACTGAGCTACTGCGGAATATGGTGGGCCTAAATGGACTCGAACCATCGACCTCACGCTTATCAGGCGTGCGCTCTAACCAGCTGAGCTATAGGCCCATATTTCTTACAGGGGCAGTAGGAATCGAACCCACACTGGAGGTTTTGGAGACCTCTGTTCTACCTTTAAACTATGCCCCTAAGTGGTGCCGGCTAGAGGACTTGAACCCCCAACCTACTGATTACAAGTCAGTTGCTCTACCAATTGAGCTAAGCCGGCATTATAATGTATAAAACTTGCATTTTTTATTTCTTATTTACAAAAAAAAAAATGGTGGCTCGGGACGGAATCGAACCGCCGACACGAGGATTTTCAGTCCTCTGCTCTACCGACTGAGCTACCGAGCCTTTATGTAAATGGCGGTCCCGACCGGGGTCGAACCGGCGATCTCCTGCGTGACAGGCAGGCATGTTAACCACTACACCACGGGACCATTGGTTGCGGGGACAGGATTTGAACCTGCGACCTTCGGGTTATGAGCCCGACGAGCTACCAGACTGCTCCACCCCGCGACGATATTATATTATTTTTAAAAAATGGAGGAGGTAGAGGGATTCGAACCCCCGCGCGACTCTCGCCGCCTGTCGGTTTTCAAGACCGATCCCTTCAGCCGAACTTGGGTATACCTCCGTATATATGAAGCTTTAATGGTGGAGCCTAGCGGGATCGAACCGCTGACCTCCTGCGTGCAAGGCAGGCGCTCTCCCAGCTGAGCTAAGGCCCCATTGTTTTAAAACTATCGGGAAGACAGGATTCGAACCTGCGACCCCCTGGTCCCAAACCAGGTGCTCTACCAAGCTGAGCCACTTCCCGTTAATAAAGCGCATATGGTGCCGAGGGCGGGGGTCGAACCCGCACGGTGGTCACCCACCGCAGGATTTTAAGTCCTGTGCGTCTGCCTGTTCCGCCACCCCGGCGTCATATTGAAAATTGGAGCGGAAGACGGGATTCGAACCCGCGACCCCAACCTTGGCAAGGTTGTATTCTACCACTGAACTACTTCCGCAAATCATATATGACTTATTCAATTAAAAGTGCGGGTGAAGGGAGTCGAACCCCCACGCCAAAGGCGCCAGATCCTAAGTCTGGTGCGTCTGCCAATTCCGCCACACCCGCATATTACATTTTAAAAATGGTGAGCCATGAAGGACTCGAACCTTCGACCCTCTGATTAAAAGTCAGATGCTCTACCAACTGAGCTAATGGCTCTCTTAAATGGCTGGGCTAGCTGGATTCGAACCAGCGCATGACGGAGTCAAAGTCCGTTGCCTTACCGCTTGGCTATAGCCCATTGAATGGTGGAGGGGGGCAGATTCGAACTGCCGAACCCGAAGGAGCGGATTTACAGTCCGCCGCGTTTAGCCACTTCGCTACCCCTCCGACATTTAAATA
>NZ_JAVBXD010000004.1 GCF_030756675.1 Bacillus multifaciens | reverse complement strand
TTGATAGATAAACGTGCGTCAGGATCTACCGGGCTAACCTTTGTCTGTTTTTCTTCTATTTTTGAACGTTTCGCTGGTAGAGATTTTTTCCCATGACGCAAACGGTGATTGTTAATAATCGCTAAATCTTTGTCTTTTTCTTCTATGGCTTTCTCCTCTATTAGGGTTTCGCGGATACGTTTATTTGCGTTTGCTTTTAATTCTGTTTCATCCGCCACCCATGTTTCATTCGCGATAAATCCTTCTTGATGAATCAAACGAAGACAATGCTGAAAAAGCTCTTCCCAAAACGCCGTGTTTCGTAAACGTTGCGAAAGAAACTTAGAGATTGTTGAGTGATCTGGAATTTTCTCTTTTGGAGAAATACCTAAAAACCAACGATATGTCGCATTCTGTTTTACCTGTTTACATGTGAAACGAACCGAACGAAAGCCCTCCAAATACTGAATCAATAAGATTTTCACTAACATAATTGGATCTTTCGTTGGGCGACCAATACGATGTGGATAGAACACTTCTAACTTCCTTGTCACAAAATTCCAATCCATTACTTGATCTATTTTTACTAAATGATGTGAAGCATCATACATCATTTCATAGTACTTTCGATTCTCTTCAACTTGTTTCATGGAATATGTAACATACATAAAAACTCTCCTCGCTTCATTTCATTCACGAGGAGAGTGTATCGAAATTTTTAGTTTTTGTCTATTGACTAGATTGTTTTTCAACAGCATGAAAAGCAATGTTTCTTAGAGGGAACATTGCTTTTTATTGTTATGATTTACAGTATGTATTGTAAAATGAGAAAATTGCTTTTTTAGAGAAGATTTTTCTTTTTTGTCACTTTTTGAGAGGGTTTATCATGTATAATGAAGAATATATTAATATATAATTTTAATATATTCTTCACCTATTAATGGATGTTGCGGATGCAACGTGATAAAGTTTTCTTTCTCTCATATACATATAAAAATAGAATGGAAGCGAGGGTTGCACATGACAGGGTGGGTGATTTGGTTTGTCATTGCCGGTCTTTTATTTATTGCGGAAATGCTGACGGTGACGTTCTACTTATTATGGCTTGGGATAGGTGCTGTGGTCGGAGGTCTAATTGGACTTTTTGTACCAGACTCTTTGCTACTTCAAGTTGTGATAGCATCTGTTATTAGTCTTAGTTTGACATTTTTTACAAAACGAATTTCTAAAAATTTTCGAGAGGCGAAAGGATATACAGACGCAGTAGATCAGCTTGTTGGGAAAAAAGGTATAATTATGCAAGCGATTACAAATGAAGCGAATGGTATTGTGAAAATAGAGGGAGATATGTGGACTGCTGTGTCAGATAAACCAATTTTAGATGGGGAAAGCGTTATTGTTGTAAAGAGAAGCAGCACGGTAGTGCATGTGAAAAGGGAGCGTGAATTATAATGGTCGGTTTAACATTATCAATTATTTTAGCATTAATTGTGATTGTATTTATCGCATTATCAATTAAAATTATTCCGCAGCAAAGAGTAGGTGTTATAGAGCGTTTAGGTAAATTTCAGCGTGTGATGCATCCGGGTTTAAACATAATTATCCCGGTTATCGATCGTGTACGTCTTTATCATGATTTGCGTATTCAACAAACGACTGTTCCACCGCAAAAAGTAATTACGAAAGATAACGTACAAGTTGAGATTGATACAATTATTTTCTATCAAGTTGTTGATCCAGAGCTTGCGACGTATGGTATTTCAAATTATGAATTTGGTGTTCGTAATATTACATCTGCAACAATGCGACAGATCATAGGGAAAATGGAGCTTGATGAAACATTATCTGGACGTGAAAAAATTTCAACAGAAATCCGTTTAGCGCTTGATGAAGCAACGGAAAAATGGGGTGTTCGTATTGAACGCGTTGAAGTTGTAGATATTAATCCTCCTAAGGATATACAAGCAGCGATGGAAAAACAAATGAAAGCAGAACGTAATAAACGTGCCATTATTCTCGAAGCTGAGGCAGCAAAACAAGATAAAGTTCTTCGGGCTGAAGGGGAGAAACAAAGTAAAATTTTAATGGCTGAGGGGGATAAAGAAGCGCGCATTCGAGAGGCCGAAGGTTTACGAGAGGCGAAAGAATTAGAAGCACAAGGGGAAGCGAAAGCGATTGAAGAAATTGCAAAAGCAGAACAAATCCGGATTCAGATGTTGCGTCAGTCAGGACTTGATGAGAAAGTACTTGCATACCAGTCATTTGAATCCTTAACAGAGATTGCAAAAGGACCTGCAAATAAAGTATTCCTTCCATCAAATGCTGTTGAAACATTAGGAAGCTTAGGAGCAATTGGAGAGTTATTTAAAGAGAAAAAGCAACCTTCTATAGATACGAAAAATGAACAATAGAAACGAAGAAGAGAAATGGCATCCATTTCTCTTCTTTTTTTGAAACATATTGAATGTGAATGCAAAATAGTGCAATCAGAATGTATATCGCAAAAAGCTTGTACATACCCATGTATAGAAAGGGTGGTACGATGAAAAAGCATTTTATACATTCTCAGATGCATGGGAAGCAGATTATTGTTTTACTGTGTTCTTATGTGTTTTTTATTTTAGTGGCTGCGTCGCTTAGCACAACGATGTTACAGGCAATGAAATCGTATTATGTAAATCAATGGTTCGGAAAAGTTTCCTCGCAAGGATTTATGCAAATGATGGAAAGGGAGAATCGTTATTTTTCTTCTGCATATGCTCATACAAAGAAGAAAGAACCAGCGGGAGCATTATTGTTTTCGTTAATGACTGATATACGTTTGCAAGATATTCGAACATTTATAGGAAAAGAAATACCGGGAATGGCCAACTATTATTCCGATATTCTAGTAGCAGGAGAAGGAACAGACTATACGAATATACCGGATGAATCAAGTATTCCAGTAGAAGAGATTACAAAAGAGCGTGAAGTAAATAAAGAAAAAATTCAAGAAGCAGAAAAAAATAATCCCGTTCAAAGGAAAGAGAATAGTATAAAAGGAAAAAACGCTGTATTTATTTATCATACACATAGTTGGGAGTCATTTTTACCATTATTACCTAAAGCGAAAATTCCAGATGAAGCATCAAGTCCAGATGTAAATGTGTCACTCCTCGGCGTTAGATTAAAACAGCAATTAGAAGGACAAGGAATTCGAGCCTTGCATGACAAAACTAATATGGGAGACTTATTAGCACAGAAAAAGATGAAATGGTATCAAGCTTATAAAGCTTCACATGGTTATGTAAAAGAAGCGCTCACTCAAAATAAGGAAATCGCGTTTCCAATTGATATTCATCGAGACGATCAACGCAAGAATGTTACGACAAAATTGATTAATGGGAAGTCATATGCAAGACTATATTTTATTATTGGTATGGAGAATGAAGGACGAGAAGAAAATATGAAGATTGCAGGCGCAATCAATTCCTATTTAGATAAACATTATTATGGGCTTAGTCGTGGGATTTTCAAAAAAGACAAAAATAAGGGGGATGGGGCATATAATCAAGATTTATCTTCGAATGCATTATTGGTCGAAGTCGGTGGCGTCGATAATACCTTAGAAGAGTTGTATAACTCAATTGATGTATTAGCAGAAGCATTTAGTAAGTATTATTGGGATGCGGAGAAAGTAAATAGGTAGTGAAGTGGTCCTTAAATTTCTTATTCGAACAAAGAAATTTGAGGATCTTTTACATGTTCTGTTAATAAAGTATGTAACTGACTACGATGATGATAAAAATGAGCAACAATTTCAAGTAACCATTCAAATCGAGAGTAGGAAGCACCCCAGTAGGAATGGGTAACTTCTTCAAGTTCTGTTAAGGAATAGGCTTGAAATGTTTTAGATAGAAGATGGAAACCTTCTTTCATTGTTTGTTGAATCTCTTTAAGCGTAAGTGGTGTATGTTGTATGTAAAATAAATCTAACTCTTCCTTTGATCCTTCGTTTAAAATGAGAAAATCAGCATGGCAAATTAGAGATAGATGCGTACAAATTTCAAATAGAGAGCGTTTATTTTTGAGCGGTTGTTGCTGCAATTCAGCGTAAGTAACCTGTTCTAACATCTGTATTGTAGAATCAATCGCAATTTCTAATTGGTGTAGTGCAGCTTGAACAAACATTGTATTTCTCCTCACATCTGTTTATAATAAGTTTTTAAGGGTATTATATCATACTTAAGATTCTGAAGATTCTAGTAGTTTGACTAGGAAAATGAAAAGTATTATAGTGTTAAAGGTCCTATTGAACGATAAATAGAATGGAATTATTGAGTTAGGAGTTAGGATAATGATTTCAAGATACGGAAGAGATACAATAGTTGAAATAAATTTAGATGCTGTAAAACATAATGTGAGAGAATTTAAAAAACGTGTAAACGATGAAAATATTGCAATGATGGCAGCTGTAAAAGCAAATGGTTATGGACATGGAGCAGTAGAAGTTGCGAAGGCTGCAATTGGAGCTGGAGTAAGCCATCTGGCGGTTGCATTTATAGATGAAGGAATTGAACTACGTGAAGCAGGTGTAACAGTACCGATTTTAATTTTGGGATATACACCGGAGGATGCTGTAGAAGACGCAATTGAATACGATATTATGATGACTGTATACAGAATTGAAGATTTGAAAAATATTGATCGTATAGCAGAGCATCTGCAAAAGAAGGCGCGTATCCAAATGAAAATTGATACAGGTATGAGCCGGATTGGTTTACAAGAAGAAGAAGTGGTACCGTTTCTGCAAGAATTACAAAAAATGCAACATGTAGAAGTAGAAGGAATATTTACTCATTATTCTACTGCTGATGAAGTAGATAAAACATATACGTTGATGCAAAAAGATTTATTTGAGAAGGCTGTAAATATTGCAAAAGATATGGGGATTCATTTGCCCCTTATTCATAGCTCGAATAGTGCAGGAACAATGGAGCTAAATAATGAATTTCAAAATATGGTTCGTGCTGGAATCGGGATATATGGAATGTATCCATCGAATGAAGTGGATCATAAAACAGTAACACTTCAGCCGATTTTAACATTAAAGTCCAAAGTGGCTCATGTGAAACAGGCTAAACAAGGAAGCGGGGTAAGTTACGGCAATACGTATGTTGCGACAGGGGAAGAGTGGATTGCTACGATTTCAATCGGATATGCAGATGGATTTAGTCGTCAATTGTCAAGTAAAGGGTATGCGCTTATCAATGGTGTGAGAGTACCTATTATTGGCCGTGTTTGTATGGATCAGCTTATGCTTGATGTAACGAAAGCGATGCCTGTACATGTTGGGGATGAGGTTGTCTTATACGGTAAGCAAGGTAATGAAGAGATTGCGGTAGAAGAAATTGCTGATATGTTAGGAACAATTAATTATGAAGTAACGTGTATGTTAGATCGAAGAATTCCGCGTATATATAAAGAAAATGATAAAATTGTTGGTGTTGTAAATCCATTAAGAAAAATGATGCATAAATAATTTAAGGTTTTTTCTATATATGAAACAAAGAAAAGGATAGATAAAGCAGAGTGGTCTCTGCTTTATCTATCCTTTTCGTATATTAAATTCTTTTTTGTAAGTAATAGTGAGTATGTCCTTTTGGGAAATTTTCTATAACACCATATACTTCATAGCCATGCTTTTTATAAAATTCAGGAGCTTGGAAACTAAAAGTATCAAGTTTGATGAGCGTACAGTCTGTTTCTTTCGCTATTCGTTCAGCTTCTAATAGAAGTTTACTACCATAACCTTGGTGACGCAGGCTATCATCGACCCATAGAATATCAACGTGTAGGCATTGCCAAAAAATAATACCGATTAAACCAGCTACGATTTCTTCATTCTCATTTTTTATTGTTAAACAGACGTCTTTTAGAGGTGATGGTTTACTTTCTGAAACTTGCGAGTTATTGAAGGAAATGAGTTGTTTTCTAATATAATCGCTGTCTTTCTTACTCCATTTGTTTTGAATTTGCATAGTGTATTCTCCTTTTTATATTGTGTTGTTTGATAATTAAAAGAAAGATGGGTGTTCCATCCACTCGTCTAGGTCTACATTTCCTTGAACAGACAGTAAACGATATAAATATCGATATGGTTCTCTGCATAGTGTCAAGCTTGGAAGAGGGGAGATAGTTTCATAGCCTTTTCGAAATGCTGCAGCTTCTGTTTTTGTAAATAAATATTCTAATCCAATCAAATCAAATTCTTGCGGTCCAATAGCGTAAGCTTCTGTATCTACAAGTCCTGTAATTTTTTGCCCATCTGTTAAAAATTGTGTTGGATCCATATCGATAAGAACAAATGATGCTTCTTTTGGTACGGGAAGAGACGAAGTTTGAGAAATAAATTCTTTTAACCTATTATGAATTTTTGGATTATGTGAGTGAAATCGTTCTATAAGTTCTTTGCTAGTTTGTATCATATGTTGATGAAAGCTATGTAATGGAATTTGATGTGTTCTAGATGGATTGCCAACATAGTTTGTTTTGTATTGATGAATTTCAGCTAAACCTTTTCCAAAGTTATATAGTAAAGAGTCAGGCTGATTGATGAAGGATTGCAGCGTTTGTCCTTCTAGTTTTTCGACAACAATGTACTCTCGATCTAGTACATACTTACGTAACAATTTGGGGATAGGAAGAGTTGTATATTGCCCGAGTGTATGATTGATGATTTCTAGATCATGAACAAGTCGTGGGTCAATTCCGAATAATTGTTTGCATCCCCACCAAAAATCATTATTTGGTTCTTCATTTAATTTAGAAGAGCGAACAATGACTTCTTCATAGTTTGTTTTTACCAACCATACATTGCTTGCATGGTCTTCGTAGCCAGGATGTAATTCTTCTATGTGTAAAATAGGAGAAGAAAACATTGTTTGTAGCATCATATCGTATACGGTCTCCTTTTTCGAAATATTCACTCAAAATTATTATACAATATTTATAGGTAAAATAGGGGTGTTTTGGGTGGGTAAGTGATAGGATAGAACCACAAAAGTGCTCTAAACAGATGAAATACATCGTTTACAGCACTTTTTGTGTATGTTACTTAAAACCAGGCTTTCTTCAATAACTGAATGGCACAGGGAATGTCGGTTATGGATACCCCTCCAAATCCCATCAAAACGTAAGACTCATTCTGTAAATCATTTACTATATCATACGGAGATAAAGGATATACTTTTACGCCTTGTTCAGCTGCCATATCAATAAGCCCTTGTTCATTCCTTCCATTATGAACATGTAATACAATATGAAGTCCTGACTGAGAACCTATGATATCGACAAGAGTTCCCATTTCTTGCTGAATTGTATGTACTAATAATTGATGTTTCTTTTTATATACAGTGCGAATTCGATTCAAGTGTCGATTCCAATAACCCTCTCTCATAAATGTTGCAAACGTGAGTTGTTGTATTTTGGAGACGGTTTGCTTGAAGATAGTGCCATCATGTTGATAAGTTTTTAGCAGGGCTTGTGGAAGAACCATATAACTCATTCGAATTGAAGGTAAAAATGATTTCGAAAATGTGCCCATATAAATAACACGTCTATTTGTATCTAATCCTTGTAAGGAAGGAATAGGTTTTCCGGTATAACGAAATTCACCGTCATAATCATCTTCTATAATGTATCCGCTAATGTCGTTAGCCCACTTTAGTAGTTCCATTCGGCGGGAAAGTGGCATAATCATTCCGTATGGAAACTGATGAGACGGTGTTACATATACGATATTTGCCTCACTTTCATATAGAGAAGAAATATGAATCCCTTTTTCATCTAGAGAAATGGGTTGTATATGTAATCCGCAGCTTTGTATTATAGCTCTTACTCGGTGAAAACCCGGATTTTCCATTGCATACGTGTATTCATTACCAAACAATTGCAAAAGTAACCAAAGAAGAGGTTGTGTACCCGCTCCAATAATAATTTGTTCTGGTGTAGATTGAACACCGCGTGCTTGGTAGAGATAACGAGAAATTTCAGAACGGAGCTGCCATTCACCTTGAGGGTCTTCTTTTGTAAACAAATCATTCTCATATTCTAAGAGACAATTATTTGTGACCTTTTTCCAAGTAGACAATGGAAAGGAAGAGGTATCTATGCTTCCGTGACTGAAATCGAAACGGAAATTCTCCTGAACAGATTTTCTTTTATTTATTATATTTTTATTATTTGTTGTTCGAATCATATCGTAATCTATACTCGCCACAAATAAACCACGTCTATGTTTACTTTCTACATATCCTTCAGCTATTAACTGTTGATATGAAAATTCCACTGTATTACGGCTTACATTAAGCTGCAAAGATAAATTCCGATGAGATGGGAGACGACTACCCGCTTCAATATTTCCTTGCAAGATTTCTTTTTTTATATAGTTATAAATTTGGATGTAAAGAGGTATTTTATTATTTGAGTCTAAGGGGATTGTAAACTCCATTGTTATCACCTTTCAAACTGCCCTTGTAAAAAAGAATAAAACTGTCACTTATAAAAGAGGCATATGATTTTTATAATAATAATCATAAAACATTTTGAATTTTTGATAAATAGTTGGAGGGAAAGAATATGAATACATGTGTACACGAGGTAAAAACAGAGGAAGAATTTCGTAAGGTGTTACCTGTATTACAACAACTACGGCCAAAACTTTCTCTAGAAGAAGCGCTGTCTCTTTTAGAAAGGATGAAAGAAGAAAATTATCGGCTATTTTCTTTATATAATAGTGAAGGGGAAGTGATGTGCTTAGCAGGTACGGCAATTTGTACAAATTTTTATAATAAGAAACACGTTTTTATATATGATCTTGTTACAGCAGAAGCACATCGTTCAAAAGGACATGGAGAAAAACTACTCTCGTATATTGAGGAGTGGGGAAAAGAAAATGATTGTTCTTGTGTCGTACTAACCTCAGCGTTTTTAAGAGTAGATGCACATCGTTTTTATGAGAGAGAAGGGTATGAGAAGGTGAGTTATTCATTTCATAAGGAAATATAGAAAAATATAAAAAAGAAGAGGATTTCAAAAAAATGGATTTTTTTGAAATCCTCTTCTGTGTTTTTGAGAGGGAGAGAAAAATATAAATATGGTAATGGTTATGCATATCTAAAAGGAATAAAAATGGGTAGGGATATATAAATATATATAAAGTTGGCTTGTATACATGTTTTGTTCATTTTAAGAGAGATAGAGGTAACGGAGATATGGAAGAACGATATAAAGAACTTGATTCCTTAAGGGGACTTGCTGCGCTTTTTGTAGTAATTGGTCATCATTTTATGATTTTTTCTGTTTATGAGAATTATCATTATGAAGAAAATGGACCATTTTTAATATTTTTACTAAAAGAAACACCAGCTAGGATTATATTTAGCAGTGGTAACGAATCAGTTGTTTTCTTTTTCATTTTAAGTGGATTTGTGTTATATAAATCGATTTATTCTAGTCAATTGAGTTATTGTGTTTATTTCCTCAAGAGATTTTGTAGAATCTATATCCCTTATGTCGTTGCTCTATTCGCTGCGATTATATGTCAATTTATGTTTAGTGATTATGGAATTTCTTCTTTGAGTCAATGGTTTAATAAATCATGGACAACAGTTTCATCACCGACCTTAATTTTACAGCATCTTTTATTTATTGGTGTGTACAACACAGATGCATATAATAATGTCATTTGGTCACTTGTTCATGAAATGAGAATTTCGATTATATTCCCTGTTTTGTTAATTTTCTTTTTTAGGAATACATTTCGTTACTCGGTAATATTACTGTTCAGTGTGAACTTAGTTTCGATTGGCTGTTTAATTCTATTCCATTCTACGTTAACAATTACAAGTTATACAATGACTCTACATTATTCTGTATTGTTCTTACTAGGAGCATTATTAGCAAAATATAAAGATCAGTTAACTATGTATTATAGTAAGAAATCAGCATTTATAAAGTTTATTCTATTTACCATTGCAATAATTTTGTATCTATATGAAGGGATTATTGGAGAGTATCCATTGTTAAACAATTTTTTATTTCGAAATTATGTAGTTTCTCTGGGGGCTTGTATGTTTATTATTTTAAGCATGTCTTCATCATTTTTTTCATTATTTTTGTCCCATAAATATTTTAACTACCTCGGTAAAATTTCTTACAGTCTTTATTTATATCATGCAATTTCATTATTTTCTTTCATATATATCTTTTATGGACAGTTACCAGTAGGGGTTATTCTTTTTATATCTTTTCTTTTCTCTTTTATAATTGCATCACTTGCGTATGTATTTATTGAAAAACCTATAACGGCGGTTGGAAATTATATAACCAAAGGAACAAAGCAGTATAGGAAAAGTATATAGTTAAAAATTTGTATAGAAATGGATTCTTTAAGCTATAAAAGGTGGTGGGATTTTTGAAAGAAATCATGGATATAAGAGAATTGAGGGGAATATTACGAAAACGGATATTTACGATTTGTATAACTTCCTGTTTTATAGTGGCTTTCGTTATGGGAACAACCACTTATGTATTGAAGCCGGTATATCAGTATTCGATTCAAGTACTTATTGGGAACTTAGATCAATTTAATAAAGAGAATGGAGTGAACAAAACACAAGAAAATAAACAGCTTGTAACTTCTTATGTAGATATTATAAAAAGTCCATTAATTATAGCGGCAGTAAAAAAAGAATTAGGATTAAAACGTTCCAGTTATGAATTAGCAAAGCAAATTTCTGTTATGAATACTGATAATTCGCAAATTATTACAGTGACTACTAAAGATTCTAATCCTAAATTAGTGAAAGAAATCACAAATTCTTTGGCAAACCAATCACAAGAGCGATTTAAGCAATATACAAATTTTGAGGGAGTGAAGATTTTATCTGATACGGTAGTAAATGAAGAGGTTGAAAAACTGTTTCCAAAGTATATGTTTATACTTCCGATTTCTATAATTATTGGGATATTTATCGGTATTACATTAGCTATTTTAAGAGAATATTTTGATGACAAAATCTACAATGAATATGATTTGGAAAATGGCACTGATTTATTGTTTTTAGGGTATATATGTACAAAGCAAAAAAAATATAGACAGAATAACGTACATGAGAAGAATTCTATATATAGGGGTGAGAGTGTTGATGTTTAAGGTAAGGAAACGATTTCAATTTGATCCTTCTAATATTGCGTTAAAAGAGCAGTTTTATACGATTTGTAATAATATTCAGACATATGACCTGAAATTATTAACAATAACGTCAGTGAAAGATCGAGGAGATATAGCGCCTATTATCGTAAATTTAGGATTTGCTTTTGCTGAAATGCACAAACGAACTTTACTTGTCGATATGAATTTGCACACTCCTAAGTTGCATGAGTTCTTATCTATGGATTCTTCAGTTACTGTACAGGATTTATTAGTACAGACAAAAATAGACTATGAATGTTGTGTGAGTAAGATTTCTAGTCATTTATATTGTATACCAGCAAAGAAAAGTATAGATGATTCAACGAAATTATTATCCTTAGAAGTGATAGATAGTTTCATTGAAGAATGGAAACAAATATTTGATTACATTTTATTTTATACAGCTGAAACATTGGAGGCACCTGGATCACAAATAATTACAAAGAAGTGTGAGGGAGTTTTATTAGCAGTCAAAAGAAACAAAGATTCACTTAGAGATATCGTGCATGTGAAAAAGAAAATGGAGCGTAATAAGAGTATCTTTCTTGGAACAATGCTATATTCTTAAATTTTTTGGGGGAATGATTCTATGTTTCATGAAACGAATGAAGCTAAACTTTATACTGCTCCAATCCATGAAAATGCTTCACTTTTTTATCGAAACATAAAGCGCATAACAGATATTGTATGTGCACTTTTATTACTTGTGTTATCTTTGCCGCTTTTATTGTTATGTTGCATCATTATTCCGTTAGAATCACCTGGTTCACCCTTGTTTTTTCAAGAGCGTTTAGGAGTGGGGGGAAGAAGATTTAATATTTTAAAGCTGCGTTCAATGGTTTTAAATGCAGAAAAAGATGGACCGCAATGGGCGAGTCAAAATGATGAACGAATTACAAAGGTAGGTCAATTTATACGGAAAACGAGGATTGATGAATTGCCGCAACTTATAAATATAGTAAAGGGAGATATGTCGTTTGTTGGTCCTAGACCGGAAAGAGAGTTTTTCTATGAAAAGTTTGAAAGGGATATTCCAGAGTTTCGATATCGTTTATGTGTAAAACCGGGTTTAACAGGATGGGCTCAGATTAATGGGGGATATGAGCTTAATCCTAAAACAAAATTACAATACGATTTGTATTATATACAAAATAGAACATGTTGGTTTGAAATTCAAATTGTTTGTAGAACTATATTCATTTTATGTAATGGATATGGTGCAAGATAAGAATAATAGGGTGGAAAAAGTACTTGCAACAAGAGGTTTGGTATTATTGGTTTTCACATTGTGGATGAGTTATTAGAAAATCATTATAAAGTAGCTATTTGGGATGATTTATCTTCAGGTTCATGGTGAATTTATATGTTAACAGATACAGATTATACAGATGCGGAGTGGGAAATTAGGTATGTTAAAAAATATTATTCATTTATTTTATAGCACAATATTTGCCAATCTTTTAAACGCAATGAGTTTAATTGTCTTAGCCAATTTTTTAGGTGCCAAAAATTATGGAATGTTTAGTGTTTCATTAGGGGTTACGATGATTATGTTTTTCTTTACCGACTTGGGTATAAGCAATACTTTTCTTCAAGAAGGAGTAAAGCAGGAAGAAAATTTTAATATTCTTGTTTCTTCTTATGTAAAAAGCAGAATCATTTTTTTGATAGTTAATTGTATTATTTGCTATGTAGGTATTCATATTTTTTATAATGAAAAAGAATTTGTTAATATATTGGAAGGTTTATTATTTTCTATGCTAATTGGTCTTACATTACAAAGTATCGGAGTTACATATTTTCAATTAATAGAAGAGATGAAGTATATTGCTGCAATTAAAATTTTTGCAGCGGTGTTCTTAATGATAATAACAATTGTATGTGCGTATTTTCAATTTAAACCATATGTGACAGTATTTTTATATGGTTTAGCTTATATTATTGGCGGTATAAATAGCTTGTATTTAGTATGCAGAAAAATAAAGTTGCAATTAAATGGTGCCTGGCAAAAGCAACTCTTTCATCAACTTGTCCCATTTTTAATGAGTGGTTTATTGATTATGATTATACCACAATTAGGGCCAATAATATTAAAGCACACACTATCTTTTACACTGATTGGTATTTTTATGGTTGCATACCGAATACCAGCAGCTTTATACCAAATGCCGGGAGTAATTGCAGGTGCTTTTTTTCCTGTTCTGTTTAGAAATTTCAGTCAGAATGACATAGAAAAACATACGAAACTAAATATATTGCAAATGAAATGTATGACGATTGTAGGGATGGGAACAACGATTTTTATATATTATTTCGCTCCGTATTTTATTTCTATATTATTTGACAGTGAATGGGATCAAGCGGTGTTGCCATTAAAAATATTAGCATTTCTTATTGTTTTACAAAGTATAAATATAGCGATTGCAGATGGATTAACGACAAAGGGACAACAAATGAGACGAACAATGATACAATTCCTAGTGCTTATTGTTGGAGGAATTGCATTTTATATTTTAAGTTTAGCGTATGGAATAAATGGAGCAGCATATGCAGCAATCCTATTAGAAATTGTTGCCTTAGTAGGATATATAGCAGTGAATGAAATAAGGATGAAGATTATAAAAGAAGTTATTATTCCTTATATGTGTTATTTTTGTTTTCCATTTGTGGTTATACAGTATATATTAGGGACTTACGTTGTTATTGCAATGATTTTAAATGTTATTCTAATAGTTGTGCTCATTTTTACTCTAGATAGAGATATGAAGAAGCTTATTATAGATGGGATAGAAAAAATCAGAAAGAGAAATTCTTTGATAAGGCAGGGGACGTAGAATATGTTAAATATCCCCAATCATTCTACTAGGTTTATATCTGTATTTATTCTGTTTGTAATGTTAAGTAAATATCATATTTATATAGGTTTTTCGCTAAAAGTCTATATGATTTTTCTAATTATCTATTTTTGTTGTGTGGTACCTCACTTTTACTTTCGCTCCTTGTATTCTTATGAAGTTATGCTTCTGTCGTTTTATATAATATATTGTTTAAGCGGTGCATTCTCAATTTATACAAACACAAGTATTCGGATTATTTTGGGTGTAGTTCTTGTACTTGGATGCTATTTTATTATGAGATATATGATGGAACGTATGACAATTTCTTCTCTCGAGAAAGGGATTGGGGATGCTGGGCTGGTTTTTAATGTAGTAAGTTTACTCTTATATGTCATTGGTTTACAGCAATCAGGTTTTCGTGCAGAGAGCGAGGTTATCTCTTATGGTCTAATGATTGATCGGAATTACCCAAGATTAATAGGATTGTTAGATGATCCAAATATTTTTGTTTTCTACAATACATTATTTTTTACGTTTTATTTAACTCATTTACGAGGGTTCAAGAATATAATTGGATTTGTTTTATGTATTAGTACAAGTTTACTCACCTTTTCGAGAGGAGGGATTCTAGCGTTATTACTTGTAATGTTACTTTATATTTTGATGATAAATATAGTGAATAAAATAAAGATAATAATCTCCTTAGTTACATTCAGTTTTATTGTTATTTGTATAGTGAACATTATTACAACTGGACAAATAGAACAAATTATTAGTAGTCGCATACAAGATTTCGCAAATGACAATGGAAGCGGTCGACTCGAATTATGGACGCAGGCTTTTCAATATTTTAGGGACAGCCCTTATATTGGAATCGGAGCATTTAATTTTTCTGATTATTATGCTTATAGCTATAATAAAAAATTGTATGTTCATAATACTTTATTAGAAATTTTATCTGAATCTGGTATTTTTGGATTTCTTTCTTATGTTGCGTTTCTAATCTTATTTTTGGTAACGATCGTAACAAAACGACTTCACAATAAACAAATATACCTCCTATTAACATTAATCGCTTTTATACTCCAAATGATGTCTCTATCTCTCATTATTAATGAAGCTTTCTTTTTATTTCTAGCAATTACACTGAAATATATTTTGGATTCCGAAAGTGAGGTAGAGAAACATGCAAATATACGTCCCGAAGTCTAATACTTATCCTTGTGTTTCAGTAATTACACCCTCATACAATAGCGCTCGCTTTATAGCAGAGACAATTCAATCTGTACAACAGCAAACCTATGAACAATGGGAGATGATTATTATTGATGATGGTTCTACTGATGATTCTGTATCTATTATTACAGAATGTATAAAAAATGATTCTCGAATTCAATTACTCTCTTTAAAGCGAAATGTGGGGGTTGCAGCGGCTAGAAATATAGGATTGAAGAATGCAAGAGGGAGATATGTAGCATTTCTTGATAGTGATGACATATGGTTTCCTCATAAATTGTATGAACAAATATCTTTTATGAAAGAAAAAAATGTAGCTTTTTCTTATACTTCTTATTGTTATATAAATGAAGATGGTGAAAATTTGGATGTGTACGTACAAGCTCCGATTGCTCTTGATTATTATGATTTAGTTGGTAATACGATTATTGGATGTTTAACGGTTATGTTAGATCGGACAAAAATTCCTCATGTAGAAATGCCGATGATCAGGCCAGAAGATACTGCATTATGGCTTTCGTTATTAAAACAAGGATATAAGGCAAATGGACTGCAACAAGTGTTAGCGAAATATCGAATTGTAAACAATTCTGTATCGAGAAATAAATTGAAAGCAGCTCTTCAGTATTGGAAATTATTAAGGCAGCAAGAGTCTTTTCATGTTGTAAAAGCAGCGTTTTATTTTAGTAAATATGCATATCATGCTTATCAAAAAAATAAGGGGTATTTGGTAGAGGGGAAAAAGAAATGAATGTATTGCTATTAACGGATAAACTTGTAACAGGGGGGGCAGAGGTATATTTTTGTAAGTTAGAAAATCATTTGCAAGATATGAATGGTCAATTGTTTACAGCTGCTGCAAAGGGAGAGTTGTATAATCAAATTGTACGGAAGGAATGTTTCATTACACTTAGTCGAAACAATCACCTCTCTAATTTGTCTAAGTTGTGTAAAATAGTTAAAACGAATCAAATTCATTTGATTCATGCCAATAGTCTAAGAATGTTATTATATTCTTTTGCGATAAAACAGCTGATAAAAAGAGATTTTAAATTCATTTATACAAAGCATAATGTTACAATTTTAGAGAAAAGAGCACCTGTGCTATTTAAAAATATAATGAACCGATATGTAGATGTTATTATCACTGTTAGTGATTTTGAAAGAGAAAATTTACTTTCTCTTGGTATAGATGAAAAAAAAGTTCAGACGATATATAACGGTGTAGATATAGAACAATTTGCATTTCAGCCTATACGAAAAAAAGATAAGTATCGTATAGGTATTTTAGCAAGGTTGTCTAAGGAAAAGAATCATACATTTTTTATTAAAATAGCAAATGAATTAAGAGATGTAGAGGATTATATGTTTTATATTGCTGGGGATGGTCCAGAACGTGAAAATATTTCGAGTAAGATTGAGGAATATAATTTACAACATAAAGTAAAGATGTTAGGAAATGTTGCGAATCCATATGAGTTTATTTGTAGCGTAGATTTATTAATCTTGACTTCTACACGAGAAATATTTCCTATGGCTATAATTGAAGCAATGTCAGTAGGAACCCCAATTATGTCAGTTGATGTTGGTGGAGTCAGAGAAGCAGTCAAAAATGAGGAAACCGGAATACTGATACCTCAGTATTGTGAGCGGGAATTTGCTCAAAATATTAAAAGGTTAAGAGAAAATCAGCCTATGGTAGAGCAGCTAAAAATGAAGGCGAGAGAAAAAGTAGAAACATCATTTTCAATGAATCATATGATACAAGCTACTTTTCGAACATACGAATTAGTAAACAAACGACCGTAAAGGTCGTTTGTTTTATTATATAAATACAAATAAAAAATCGACATAAAAACCCTCTTTCTTTTTAGGTAGGTGAGAAAGCGGTCAGGGACTTTTTCTGCCACAGGCAAGGTTAAAAACAAAAGGTGAAAGCAAGTAGCGGTCATATTGTATTCTGCATAGCAGTAACTAATATTCCGGAAAATTAAAATAGATATATATGGAATACCCCTGTTGTATGCCGAGCATATGATAATAGAAAGTATATAAAAGGAGTGTATAGTAGGAAATGAATTCTTTTTCATCTCAAGAAGATTGTCAGGGTTTTGTTCATATAGATAGTTTTGGAGCTATTCCGAATTCAATAGTGGACAGTTCCTCAGCGATTCAACAAGCAATTGATTATTGCGTAGTCAATCATTTGTCAAAAGTAATGATAACAGGTGTACAGTTTTATACTATTTCTCAGCCTATTGTGATTAAATCCAATGTACATCTTTTTTTAGATCCAGATGTCATATTAAAGGTAAATGGTAATTTTAATGTTTTTGAGCTTAAAAAGAACGCATCTATTTCTGGAGGAACAATTGAAATTATGAATAAAGATTTTCAAAAATCTGTTATTTATGTAGAAGGCTCTCAGCAAATTGAAATAGATAACCATACCTTTATTACAAATATTAATATTGTTAATAATACGGGTCAATATAATGGAATTGCTATCCATCTCTATTGTGCAAAAGCATGGGATTTTATTAGTTTTCTTAAAGTATCATCTGTACAAATAAAAAATTTTCAAACGGCGATATATTTAAAAACGGAATATATCACAGATAAGGAAACACCTTGTTGGATTAATGCTAATACATTTCAATCTATTTTTATTGATGGATGTCAATATGGAGTTGAAATTGATGGAAACAGTAATTTGCCGAATGAAATTTCTGGAAATATGTTTACTGGTATACAGGTGCAGTGCCGACAACAAACAAAGAAGGTAATTCGTTGCTCTGGTGCGTATAATACGTTTGATTGTATGATTTGGGATACGTATCGGATGAGCAGTCCCTCTAGTGTTGTTGAATTCTCCTCTATTTCCCATCGGAATTATATCTACTCTAATATTATTTCTACAGCAATCATTGATCAAGGGCAATATAATGTTTGCACATCCACATATGAACAGTCTCTACTTGTTTCTTTACCTGTGACATTAGATAAACCCCATATGATAGGGAATCAAGATGACATTTTAGTAAACGCTCATTTGCGTTATACAGTGAAACAAATTGCAGGAAAAGCACCATATGGTGGGAATATTAACAATTGCTTTAATTTAATAGATGAACAAAGTATAAACTATATAGATGTTCCAGAAACAACACCAGTTGTAATTGAATTAGACTTTTCAAAAAATCCAATTCAAATGTTGAATTGCTTTGGAATATACTTTGGCTGGAAGGAAGCCCCGAAGAATATTCGAATTGAATATTTGCAAAGTACAACTGGAAAATGGTTTGTAGCAAAAGATGTACAATTTAATGTAGGTGATATAGTTTTAACGCATGTAAAAGCAAACATGTTATATAAAGTGAGAATTACAGTAAGCGGATATATACAGGATCATAAACGTTTTCGAATGAATCGGATTTTTGCAAGATCTTCTATGCTAAACGGTGCTGCTTGGTTGTCGACAGCTGGGGGAATATTATATGGTGATGTAGAATTACAGTTTGGAAAAGGAGTTGTTTTGACTGCCCCTGATCTTTCTAAATGGAGAGTTACGATTAATGAACAGGGGCAGATTGTGACAAACCTTCAAATAAAAAAGTGATAAAGCATGACAAAATAATAGCAATTGTTACATGTGTTCCTTTCGTTAAAGTGGAAGTGGGATTTTCATTGAAATCCCACTTTGTGACAACTTCAGTCGGTAAGAAAAAGTATTGGATGATGTTTACGGTAATAATGATAGATAGCAAAATTAAACCGAACTTATTTTTCATGCTAATCCCTTCTTTCTACATATTTGCAGGAGAACGATAAGGGTGTTCTTCTTTTTGTGCGAAGGTGAAGGAGTGCTTATCCTTTTTGTATTGAGATGTTTCTTTTTTTCTTTCAATCTTTTTAATAGAATATTCTTGTTTGGCTAAAGCATCTTGAATTCCTGTTGTCATTAGCTTCAGTATGAGGATAGTTAGAAATAGAGCTACAAGTGTGCTAAAAACAATCCACATAGATACATTTAGTTCAAAATAGTTGAGGCCGATAAGTCCTGCCCAGTCGTTAGAAAGTGAAATGAACTTATCTTCTCCTATATCTGCACTTTTCTTTTGTACCCCTCCGATAAATTGCTTCACCAGAGCAAGATGGATAACTAAAAGAAGGGTTTGGATAATATGCTACATAAACAATACGAAGAGGCGATCTTTAAGTAAAACGCGTAAATGTGTACGAACAATGTGTATGCGGCTAGCACCCATTAGTTGTGAACTTAAAATATATTCTTGCTTCATAAATTCATCAATTTCAGAAGAGACATATGTTGTTATAGTAGGTAAAACAACTAGGACGAGGATGATCGCTTGATAAGATAGAAGAGAAAAGTTCACGTAGAGTTTATTATCTAAGTTTGAAAAAATCATTTTGTTCATGGGCTGCATTAATATATATGCTACGAAAACGGTTGGTAAATAATAAAATACTTCTGTACATGTTTTTACAAAAGATTTTAATCGCGTTGCATATAAGCTTAATAACACACCAAGCATTGTACCGAGTAAAACACGAAATAAACTTATTCCAATCGCGAATAAAATCGTAAACTTTGCACCATCTAAAATTTGAAAGAAAATGGATTCGCCAAAACGATCTGAACCAAGCGGCGGCATTTGTGTTGGTGAAAATGGTGAAGCGGCAATTAACTCGCCGTCCTCATTGTATAACAGTCTCATTGGCTTTAAAGTATCTTCTTTGAAATAAAAGCCGTAAATAAAACTAGAGATGACAAGTACGACGATATACGTTAATCCGAAAACAAAACGTTTTGATTTCCAAATAGCCTTCATATAATCTCTCCATTCATTTGAGTTTGCCATTTCTTCATAAAATAAGAACAAATTTGAAACAAAAGGTAAAAAGGCATAACAATAATGAAAAGTATAATACATGTAATAGATGTTGAAAAATGATTTGTGCGAATAAGGAATTGAATAATACCTGATATGTTAAATACGCATTCTAGTACAAATAAATTGGAAAGCAAAAAGACAAAAATCATTTTTGAATGATGGAATAGATGAATGAAAATATTCTTAAATAAATGTTTACGAATGATATAACTTGGTGAAAGGCCTTTCCCATAGGCAACTTCCACATACGGTTTTATACGCTCTTCCTCTATGTACAATATCATCATGCGAAACATTTGAATTGTAGGAAGTACCGACAAACAAAGAATAGGGAGAATGTAAGCTTTGTTTTCGTTGAATGTCATAATATGTACCGGTAATTCACCAGTTTGACGAAAGTACCACATAAAAAACATTTGTATACAAATCATAATCATTACATCAGGGATGGCCTCCAATACGAAAACAGTGCGCTGAATCATATTTTTAATCCACTTTGATGATAAAAAATAAAAATAAGCAATACTTACTGCAACAAATATAGAAAGAAATAGGGCAGCAAATAAAATAGTAAATGAATAAGTGTATGGTTCTAATACACTAGGAAACAAGGGAACTGTTTTCAAGTTACCTGTAGGTGCAGGAGTTTGAAAAGTAAGCGATTGTAAAGAAAAAATTTGTTTTCCCATTTTAGTGATGGCTTGTATGAATTGGCTTGGTTGAAATGAAATGTTTCCGCTTTCGTTTATAAATAGAGTTGGGATGTTTAATAGAATAAGTAACGTACTGAAAACGATTAGTAGGTGTATAAAAGATTTCCATAGCTTCCTTAACATAAAACCCCTCCAAAAACACATTTTTACAATATTATACAAAATAATTAGCTATTTGTTTTGATTTTTCAGAAAAAATATTATAATAAATAAAACTAGTAAAAAATATAATGATTATCAAGTTCATCTAAAAGATAAGAAAGAGTTTATAGGAGGATTCTATGACACAAACGTATTTAGAAGGTGAAAAAGTAGTTATTCGAACAATAGAAGACGAGGATTTGTACCCGCTATGGCAGGAAGTTTTTAGAGAAGAACATCCAGAGTGGAAAAAATGGGATGCGCCGTATTTTCCGTTCGTAAGACAAGAGTTTGCAACTTTTCAAGAAGGACTACGTTCTAAATTAATGAAAGACCCATATTCAAAGTTTCTTATTGAAAAAGATGGTGAAATTATAGGAATTGTAACGTATTACTGGGAACATGAGCCGTCACGTTGGCTAGAGATTGGCATTACGATTTACAATCCAGCATATTGGAATGGAGGCTATGGTACGGAAGCTTTAAATATGTATATTGATTTTCTATTCAAGCATATGACGATCGGAAGGGTCGGTTTGACGACATGGTCAGGAAATAATCGTATGATGAAAGTAGCTGAGAAAATCGGTATGCAGTTAGAAGGAAGAATGAGAAAATGTCGTTATTATAATGGGGAGTATTATGATTCAATTCGGATGGGAATGATCCGTGAGGAATGGGAAGAAATGAAAACAGCGAGGAAATAAGCCATTTGCACTGACTATGAATGATTTGCAAGATAAATATAAAGAAGTAGGAGGAACCTCTATGGATTTTGTGATTCGTGAGATGAAAGAAGAAGATATTCCATCTGTACAATACGTGGCCAAGACTTCATGGAACGATACATATAAAGACATTATTCCAGCACCAGTACAAGAGAAATTTTTAGGGCATGCTTATTCTAGTGACATGATGAAGCAGCGTTTACAACATTCACATTTATTTGTAGGAGAAGTAGATGGAAAAGTTATAGGGTTTGCCAACTTTTCGCCAATCAAGCATCAAGATGAAGCTGAGTTAGGGGCGATATATTTATTGCCCACATATCAGGGGAGTGGCATAGGAACAGCGTTATTACATAAAGGAATTACAATGTTAAAAGGTGTTAAGAAGATTTATATTAACGTAGAGTCAGAGAATAAAACCGGAAAAACATTTTATACCGCAAAAGGATTTGCAGTGGTAGATGCGTTTGAAGAAGATTTTGATGGGCATATGCTGAAAACTTTAAGAATGGTATTGCATGTTTAATAGAGGGAGGAGGTTCTTATGATCCAAAGAGCAACCGAAGGGGATACGGAAAAGATTTTAGCTCATGCAGCTGATTCGTTATATGAAGGGACAATGAAAACGAGTAAGTTTACGCAAGAAAAAGTATTAGAAATTACGATGCCACTTTTAGAAAAAGGAGCGTATTATCTTGTTAGTAAACAAGGTAATATTTTAAAGGGATGGGTATTAATCGGAAGCAATAAGGACTATTTTTCTGGAGAAGAACTAGGTTTTATTTATGAATTGTATGTATTATCATCTTATCGTGGACAAGGTCTTTCACGCCAGCTTATGCGAGCGGCAGTTGATGAACTCAATAAGTTAGGGTATTCAGAAATTCGTTTGAATGTATTTGCAGGGAATTTTGCGAAAGAGTTGTATAAAGAAATGGGATTCGTTGAGAGGCAAATTGTTATGAGTTTGAAACGTGAGATTAAATAAAATGGGAAGAAAAGTAGAATTTTGCAATATTAGGGTCAAGAAGGTGAAGAAATGGTAAGAGAAAATGAGTACGTTCAATACTTGGAAAAGGTTTACCCGAATCTTGATGTGCAGACTGCTTATGTAAATGATATTGGTCAAAATAACGATGTACTAATTGTAAATGAAAATATCGTGTTCCGTTTTCCAAAATATGAAGAAGGAATTGCAAAACTCATTGCTGAGACAAAACTGTTAGAGAAAATACAAAACTATGTTTCACTTTCTATCCCTTGTCCAAGCTATCAACATTTTCAACCAATGGAGCCTGGGAAAGTATTTTCTGATTATAACATAATTAATGGGGAGCCATTTTGGAATACAACATTTCTTCAGCTTTACGAAGAAGAACAAAGTACAGGTGCAGCGCAACTAGCTAATTTTTTAAAAGAATTGCATAGTATACCGGTGTTGGAAATTAGTCCACTTCTAAAAGGAAATACTGCTGATATATATAGTGAAATAGAAAATTTATATTTTCAATTGAAAGAGAAATTGTTTTCTTATATGAAAGAAAGTGCAAGGCAAGATGTTTCTCAATCTTTTGAAGCTTATTTAAGTGATGACAGTCATTTTACATTTCAGCCATGTCTTATTCATGGAGATTTTGGAATGACAAATATTTTATATGATGGTAAGGAGAAGAGAATCTCAGGAATTATTGACTTTGGCGGGGCGGGAATTGGTGATCCGGCATACGATTTTGCTGGGTTATTATCTAGCTATGGAAGTCATTTTTTAGAGGGATTTTCATCGCTGTATCCAAATTTTGATCAAGTGATGGATAGAATGAATTTTTATAGAAGTACGTTTGCTTTGCAAGAAGCATTATTTGGGTTAAGGAATAATGATAGAAAAGCATTTGAACAGGGGATAAAAGATTACATCTAAGAAGGATATGCGTAATATAGAAAGTATTACGATACAGGGATAACGGTTTTTTTACGAGAAGAATGGAATTTGCAAATTTCGACGTGTAATAAAAAGTTAGGAGATGATAGTGGTGATATTAGAAGCAGCAATGCTCCAAGTGAAACTTGGAATGGAAAACGAATTTGAACATGCCTTCCAAGAGGCTTCTAACATTATTTCTTCTATGAAAGGTTACCGTGGTCATACACTTCATAAATGTATAGAAACCCAGGGGAAATATCTTCTATTAGTGAATTGGGAGACGTTAGAAGATCATACGGAAGGATTTCGAAAATCGAGTGAGTATGAAGAATGGAAGAAAAGATTACACCACTTTTATGATCCGTTTCCAATTGTAGAGCATTTTCAATATGTAGAATGAGATAGAATTTAACATGAATATATTGAAACTGCCATCAGTGGGGAATGAAAATATCCTATGCTGATGGCAATTTCATTTTAACGGTACATCGTCCAAGTTCCAATATCCTCAAAACCTAAACGTTTATAAATTCGTCCAGCATCAGGGTTGCTGTAAAATAAACAAAGCGTTCTTCCTTCCGCGATAAAATCTTGAATCATATTACTTACGATTTGCGAAGCATATCCTTTTCCACGATGGTTTGGGTGTGTACATACACCTACAACCATAGCAGATAACGAGTTTTCAGCAGATGTGGACGCACATGCGAGAATTTCACCATTGTTCTCTATGTAATATGTTCGGCCTGTGTTTGTTTCAATTGCTTGGCGCAGGAGTTTTCCGCTATTGTCTGCCAACGCAAATTCAGTAATTTGTTTTCGTAAATACATAATACGATCTACGTCCAAGGTAGTTGCTATTTTTATGTCCTCTTTGTTTGTATCTTTGATTAATTGTTTTGCAGTTGTACATTCACAAAAGTATGTCTGCATTTTTTTACCAAGCTTTAAGTTAGTGAGATTTTCAAACCGCTCCACAACCTCTGATTTTCCAGAGAGTTTAATATGGTCATAGTTAAGAAATTGATTAATGAATGCTTCTGGCTGGAATGAATCCCTAGCATAAGCAATAAAGGAATCATGGAAACGCAATAAGACAGCATGTAATTCATTTTCTATCGTAAATTGTCCCCATAGTTCTTGGAAATCTTGATCATATCCAAATGCCTCTATATCACCAATTAAGAATAAATTAAATGCAGCTTCTTTCTTCAAGAAAGAAATTACTTGTTCATGATCTTGTACTGTTAATTTGCGAATCATGTTTGCTTCCCCCTTTTTTGTATTTTCTAAATATTAGTACGTGTTATTTTGAAAATCAACAAAAAATTTATGTTTAGTTCAAAATGTTTAGGAAAAACTAGGAAGGATATGAAAAAGGAGGTTATGAACGGTGGATCATCCAATTCAAGGGCTGATGAAAGCAGCAATGGAGAATTTGAAAGAAATGGTTGATGTAAATACAATTGTCGGTGAGCCTGTTCAAACAGCTGATGGTGGTATTGTATTAACTGTATCAAAGGTAGCATTTGGCTTTGGGGCAGGTGGATCTGATTTTTCCACAAATGATGTACAAAAGGTACAAGCTACACCAGCATTTGGTGGTGGTAGTGCAGGTGGAGTTTCTATTACACCGGTTGCTTTTCTTGTTGTAAATAAAGATGGTGTAAATATTCTTCATTTACAAAATGCAACGCATCTAGCGGAGAAAGTAATTGAACTTGCACCGCAAACCATTGATAAAATTCAGTCGATGTTTCAAAATAATAAAAAGCAAGATCATTCGCATTATCCAAAAAATCCAGATGAAATCGCATGAAAAATGCCTGTTTTTAAACAGGCATTTTTTCTTGTAATAGAGATGTAATAAAACTCATGAAACTGTAAATAGTTTTTGTAGTTTTTTCTATATTTCTAAAAATTTTCGTGATAAAATATCCTATAGTATTGAAACATATAAAACGAAGGTGGCTAGGTGCTTTGTCTGGAGGATCTGACCAAATCAAAAATATGATTTATATTAATGGTAATCGTCGCAATCATTGTTTTATCACATCTGGAATTACGTTTGAGGAGTTTGCAAGTAATATTCCTTCACCGCTTCATCAAATGCTGCTTTTAAAGCATGGTTTTGAATGGACGGATTTTCATTATCATACTTTATTCGAATATGTAGAAGAAGAGAATATGCATAAATTAATTTCAGCAGATGTCGAGGAGTTTGAAGAATTTTGCTGGATTGATTTTGATGATGTAAATGACTTGGATGAATTGGAGCCAAAAGAAATTGCAGAATTGCTTTATTTGGCACACAAAAAGGAACCACTTGGAAAGCCTTTTTTCCCGCTTTTGAAAAATAGATTTGTTTATCTTTCTCACGATGATGGCTGGTATAATAAAGTATATTACCGTAGAATGCAGGACTTTGTAGGTATGCTTAGTAAGGTAATTCCTTATAAACTTGGCTCATTTGGAAAGAAACGATTTGCATTCTTTCAAAAATCGAAAATTTATCCAGCGATTTCAAAAGAGGTTATTCTTGAACTTCTGCCATTTATGGAAGATGGTTTATACTTAGACTTAGCAGGAAAAGTAGAATCAAGACGCGGTTTAGAGATTCCTGTTTATGTCATCGGCTCATATGAAAGTTCAGATGAAGTTTTAGATGGTTTAGAAGATTTGAAAAGTGAGGCTTCTAAAACAGGGTGGCTTATCTTTGAGAAGAAAGAACAAGAGTGGCAGTGGATAATGGATTAAGAGAACTTGACGGTATGAGTCAAGTTTTCTTTCTTTTTTGAAAGGAGACAAAATGGAGAAGAATTTTATAATAGTAGGTATTAGTAGTATCGTACTTGTCGCAATCATGTTATTAACATGCCCGAACGAAGCAGACTTCCAAAAGCATTTAGAAGACAAATATTCAATTGTATGTAATGAAGTGGATTTTAATTGTACGCAGGAAAAAGAAGGCAAGGAAGAGAAATTGGAGTTTGTTAGTAAGGATGTTCGAAATGGTGTGTTTTTTATAAAGATAGAGCAGACGTTTCAAACAGAAACAGAGAAAAAGAAGACGTATAGCGCAATTGGAGTGTTTGGCATGTTTCTCTGAAAAGACTTTCTAATTTTGAAGGTCTTTTTTTTGTACTCTCTTTCATATAGTTAATGTAAGACAAGCATAGGGGGGAGTTATATTGAATAAGATTTGCATGATTTGCGGGGGAGCAGACTTTTTTTCGTCGACCTTATATGCTCGTACAAAACAAGACTGGGCATATGCACCGAATATGTATCGCTTTGAAAAAGTATTCATTGAACAGCGAAATGAGGAGAACTATCCAGTGTTTCAAGAAATTACTGCCTATCATTGTAGTAGCTGCGGTTATGTGATGTTATTTCGTTAATTAGCACCTGGCACAAAGGGATGTAACAATGGTTGCACCCCTTATGTGTGAGAAAGGAAATCTTACGTGAAATTGCGAAGAAATAGATGAAGTTTTTTCGTTATATATAAATCCAAATTAAAAAAACGACATAAAACCATCTTTTTTAGGTGGGCGAGAGCATCTGGCCATGCATAGAAGCGGTCAGGGCTTTTTACTGTTACATGCGAAGTTTAAACAAAGGGAGAAGGTGAGTGGAAGCTCCTTTTTGCATAGTATATGTACTCTAATTAATTTTGAAATGGACAAACTGTCAGCTTTGAAATGAAATATGAATATATAAGGTGTATATGAGAAAAAGGAGTGATAGACTCACTCCTTTTTTCCCATTGTGTAAATATCTTATATAATAGTTTGCATCAAACAAGTGTTTTTTAAAGTGCTGATAAGAAGAATGGATATAATAAACTAAAAAGTAAAGAAAACCCCCCAAAGCCTATAGCTGTATATCCGAGTGTTTTTGCTTCGTAATGAACAGCAAGAAGTCCAGTTAAAATGGAAAGGGATCCAAGTGTAATGGGATAGAAAGCAATTGAAAATAAAGATAGAAATAATGCAACATATCCAACAATTACACCGATGTCTGTCCGCTCTTCTTCTTTGTGAATTTCTTTACGACGACGTCTAATTGGAAGTCGCTGAGGGGTAATTTCTATTGCATATTCTTCTTGTTTTTCTCCGCTTTTTAAATGATGTGTTCGTTTTTTCGGCAAGGAATATCCCTCTCTTTCGAATTAGGGTATACTTAGTATTTTTTATTAAATAAGAAAACATGCTTATTATTTATATACAAACAAAGAAAAAAATGGAGAAATAATGATCTGTTGCTATATTATCCATCTCTTCTTAAGAATAAACAGGAAAAATGTAAAATGATGTAGAATGACTTTTACTTAGATGTAAAATGGAAAGGTGGGAGATGAATGACAAAGTTTAATTGGCACGAAGCAGCACAGCAAAAATGGGATGATAATGCGGATTTTTGGAGTCAAAATAGTCAAGAAATGTGGGATACTGGTAGCCGCAGTACAATTATTCCGTTTTTCCAAAAGTACGTACAAAGCGGAGAAACTGTTCTTGATGTAGGATGCGGGGACGGATATGGTACATACAAACTAAGTGAAGCTGGTTATAAAGCTTGTGGTGTTGATTTATCGGAGCAAATGATTGAAAAGGGGAAACAGCGAGGTCAGCATTCTCATTTATCGTTTATAGTGGGTGATCTTACTTCATTGCCGTTTCAAGATGAGGAGTTTGCATCTGTTTTAGCGGTAAATTCATTGGAATGGACCGAAGCACCTCTTCAAGCATTGCAAGAAATAAAACGAGTGTTAAAAAATGAAGGTTTTGCTTGTATTGCTATTTTAGGACCAACTGCAAAACCGCGTGAGAATAGCTATCCGCGTTTGTATGGAAAAAATGTTATTTGTAACACAATGATGCCATGGGAGTTTCAAAAACTTGCACAGGAGCAAGGGTTATATTTGGTTGATGGAATGGGAGTATATAAACGTGGAGTAAATGAAAAGATGATTGGACAACTTCCGCTTGAATTGCAGCAATCTTTAACATTTATTTGGGTATTTATGTTTCAAAAAAAGTAACTACTCTTGCTTAAAACGGGTAGTAAATCTGTATTTATGGAAGTTTTATTTTAAAGTTGGATTATAAGTGCAGAAAATACAAAAAACTGATACAATATTTTTAGTAACAATTAAAGGGGGATTAGGGAATATGACAGCAACAACTACAGTAAAATCTGACATTGAAATTGCGCAAGAAGCAAGTATGAAGAAAATTCAAGAGATCGCAACAGAATTAAACATTTTAGAAGAAGAATTAGAGCCGTACGGTCATTATAAAGGGAAGTTATCTCTTGATATTTTTAAGCGCTTACAAGGCAAAGAAGATGGAAAAGTTGTACTAGTTACAGCAATTAACCCTACTCCAGCAGGGGAAGGAAAATCAACGGTAACAGTTGGTTTAGGACAAGCGTTTAATAAAATTGGTAAAAAAGCAGTAATTGCGCTTCGTGAACCTTCTCTTGGACCAACTATGGGATTAAAAGGCGGTGCAGCAGGCGGAGGTTACTCGCAAGTTGTACCAATGGAAGATATTAACCTTCACTTTACAGGTGACATTCATGCGATTACAACTGCAAATAATGCACTTGCAGCATTTATTGACAATCACATTCAACAAGGAAATGATCTGCGCATTGATACGCGTAAAATCGTATGGAAACGTTGTGTAGATTTAAATGATCGTGCGCTTCGTAATGTTGTAATCGGCCTTGGTGGACCAGTACAAGGTGTGCCGCGTGAGGACGGATTTGATATTACGGTTGCATCTGAAATTATGGCTGTATTCTGCTTAGCGACAGATGTACAGGACTTAAAAGGACGTTTAGCACGCATTGTTGTTGCTTATAACATGGATAATGAACCTGTAATAGTAAAAGATTTAGGTGTAGAAGGTGCATTAACACTATTATTGAAAGATGCATTAAAACCAAATTTAGTACAAACGTTAGAAAATACACCAGCAATCATTCACGGTGGCCCATTTGCTAACATTGCACATGGCTGTAACAGTGTAATCGCAACGACAATGGCAGCAAAACTTGGTGATTATGTGATTACGGAGTCTGGTTTCGGTGCAGATTTAGGCGCTGAGAAATTTTTAGATATTAAAGCACGAGCAGCAGGCATTAAACCAGAAGCAGTTGTTATTGTTGCAACAATTCGTGCTCTAAAAATGCATGGCGGTGTAGCAAAAGATGGATTAAAAGAAGAAAATGTTGATGCGTTAGCAAAAGGTATGGAAAACTTACAAAAACATGTTGAAACAATTCAAGCATTTGGTGTTCCATTTGTTATTGCAATTAACAAATTCATTACAGATACAGATAAAGAAGTTGCATACTTACAAGAGTGGTGCAATGAGCGCGGTTACGAAGTATCTTTAACAGAAGTATGGGAAAAAGGCGGTCAAGGCGGTGTTGACCTTGCAGAGAAAGTATTAAAAGTAATTGAAAAAGGTGAAAATACATACGCGCCTTTATATGATTTAGAACTTTCATTAGAAGAAAAAATCCGTACAATTGCTCAAAAAGTATACGGTGCAAAAGATATTGAATTTGCGCCAAAAGCTCGTAAGCAATTAACGCAATTTGCTGAAGAAGGTTGGGGCAACTTACCGATCTGTATGGCAAAAACACAGTACTCTCTTTCTGATGATGCAACAAAATTAGGACGTCCAACAGACTTTGTTGTGACAATTCGTGAATTAAAACCATCTATTGGTGCTGGCTTTATTGTAGCGTTAACTGGAACAATGTTAACAATGCCAGGCCTTCCAAAAAAACCAGCTGCTCTGCAAATGGATGTAAATGAAGATGGAAAAGCAGTAGGTTTATTCTAAAAGGTTGTATTTCTTCTCTTTTATCGGTAAACTATACGTACATCATCCGGCGCCTTTCGATGGAAAGGCGCTTGTTTTTTGGAGGAATATATGTTTGATCCAACTGCTTTTGAAAATTTAAAAGTTGTCGTTGAAGGAGCTGTATATGATTTTGATTTACATGGTGACATCATTGTAACGAATCGAAAAGATATAATGGATTTGGCATCACTTAGTCGTACATATACCATTTTGTTTCAGCTTACAGAATATACAGAGCCATTAGTGGAAGCGACGTTTTTATTATCAGTTAATGCAAAGAATTTATCAGGTGAGATACTAGAAGTACCAAATTTTGTTCCTGGTTGTGAAATGAAACTTTTCTTTGCATTTCCTATTGGGCATCCAGAAAAAGATTGCCAAGAAATCGAAGCGTTGCTACAATCCATATGGGGAAAAGAACGAATGATTACCCAACAAATTTCATACGAATATAATAAGCAAGCGATTTCATATCATAATAAAGTAGATATCTTATTTCAAAAAGCGATTACAGAAGATCATGTTGATGACTTAGTAATTGTAATTTCTCACATGATAGAAACGATGCGAATCATACAACAATTTCTTCAAAAATAGAGATAAAGGAGAAAAAGACATGATAAAAGAAATGCAACCATTTTTGCAACAAGCTTGGGAGAAGGCTGGTTTTAAAGAGTTTACTGAAATTCAAAAGCAAGCTATTCCAACAATTTTAGAAGGACAAGACGTTATTGCTGAATCTCCAACAGGAACAGGTAAAACATTAGCGTATTTATTACCACTTTTACATAAAATTAACCCTGAAGTAAAACAACCTCAAGTGGTCATTTTAGCACCAACGCGCGAACTTGTGATGCAAATTCATGAAGAAGTACAAAAGTTTACTGCAGGTACTGAGATTTCAGGTGCATCTTTAATTGGTGGTGCAGACATTAAGCGTCAAGTAGAGAAGTTAAAGAAGCATCCGCGAGTGATCGTTGGGTCACCTGGACGAATTTTAGAACTAATCCGTATGAAGAAATTGAAAATGCATGAAGTGAAAACAATTGTATTTGATGAGTTTGATCAAATTGTAAAACAAAAGATGATTGATGCCGTATCCGATGTTATTAAATCGACAATGCGTGATCGTCAAGTCGTATTTTTCTCGGCAACAATGACAAAAGATGCAGAAGAAGTAGCGCGCGATTTTGCAGTTCAGCCGCAATTGATTCGTGTGAAACGAACAGAAACAAAGAGTCTTGTTGAACATACGTATATTGTTTGTGAACGACGTGAAAAAAACGATTACGTGAGAAGAATTATGCATACTGGCAATGTAAAAGTAGTTGCTTTCTTAAACGATCCGTTCCGTTTAGATGAAATTGCTGAGAAATTAAAATTCCGTAAAATGAAGGCAGCGGCTCTTCATGCGGAAGCAAGCAAACAAGAACGTGAAGCAACAATGCGTGCATTCCGTCAAGGTAAAGTAGAGATTTTATTAGCAACTGACATCGCAGCACGTGGATTAGATATTGATGACTTAACACACGTTATTCATTTAGAATTGCCAGATACGCTTGATCAATATATTCATCGTTCGGGACGTACAGGTCGTATGGGGAAAGAAGGAACGGTCGTTTCACTTGTAACAGCGCAAGAAGAGAAAAAGTTACTTCAATTTGCGAAGAAGCTAGGCATTCAGTTCAAGAAACAAGAAATGTTTAAAGGATCGTTTGTTGAATCGAAACCGAAAGCGCCAAAGAAAAAGAAACCAGCATTCAATGGGAAGAAAAAACCTAGATAAATTGAAAGGCCGTAGCTACGAATATTACGTAGCCACGGCTTTTTTATCAGGAAATACGCAGCTGTTCTAAATGGAACACACTTTTATAAAGAGAGGTTTCTATATAACCAATAATTTGATTCATTGTAAATACTTGTAGTGATTCAAATAAATCTTGCTGTGGGTACATCATATCTTCAAAAACTAATGTTTTGAAAGAATGTATGTTTTCTTCTGATACTTCATCAATACATACCAAATTCGCATTCATATTTAAAGTATTAAATAGGCTCTTATCACAATCATAATATTGAAGCAGTTTTCCGTTTAAAAGCTTAAAGTCGTGATGGTATAAAGAAAGAAGATTAGGATCATGCTCTATTCGATTTTTGAGCCAAGGGAGATAGAATCCCTGCAACCATATATCATCAGCAATGAGGTGTGTGTAATATCCTAATATGAAAGGAGAATCTTTGTACGCCTTATATTTATGTAGGAATGCTTCATAATCAATTCTTCTTGTATAGGTCTTTACTGAGCCAGTATAAAAGTGCGATATTTCTTTTTCGTCACTTGAATGAACTGCATCAGCCGCAATTCCTCCGAGTAGGACAGAGGTTTTGTCTTGAATCTTTAATTTTTTTGCAACTAAATCCGCTATAATAGCATGCATAATTCTTGATCCCATGAGTAGTACCCCCACTTGAAAACCGTATTATGTTGGCTGAACATTTAAAAGAACTTTTCCAGTGCTTTGTCTACTTTCGACCCATTCATGTGCTTTCCCTGCATCCTCAAGTGAAAAATGTTTTCCGATTTTAATTTGTAAACGACCACTGCTCAAAAGAGGAAATATTTGTTCTGCAGTATGCCCAAGCAGATGAGGTCGTTTTTTTCGAGTTGTTCCAAAGCTAAAGCCAAGAATAGATCGGCAGCTTGCATGTAAGTCTTTAGTCTGAAATGTTCCGATATCACCGCTTGCATTTCCAAAATGAATAAGGCGTCCATAAAATGCAAGACATTGCAAGCTTTGCTCTGATATGGTACCAGAAATAGAATCTAATATAACGTCTGCACCTTCTCCATTTGTAATCTCATTTACCTTCTGTGCAAAATCTTCTTCCTTATAACAAATAACATGATCTGCTCCGGCTTCTAAAGCAATTTTCTTTTTTGCATTACTTCCAACTGTTCCAATGACTTTTCTAGCACCTAAAATTTTAGCGAGTTGAATAGCGGTTGTACCAATACCTCCTGCAGCAGCATGGATAAGTACAGTTTCGCCTTGCTGTAATCGTGCGACATTTGCTAGCAGTGTATAGTTTGTAAACGAAACAATCGGACAAGCTGCCGCAGTTTCAAAATCAATTTCATCTGGTAATGCAAAAGTAAGCTCTTCATTTGCTATAACGTACTCGGCATACGATCCGTTATTTGGAAAAGCAATCACGCGCTGTCCTACTTTAATATTCGTTACGTTAGCCCCGACCTGTTCTACGATTCCAGCAGCATCTATACCGGGTATAAAAGGAAGATTTCCTGTTCCTTTTTTGCCATATCGGGATTTAATATCAGCAAAGTTCACACTTGTTGCGACAACACGAATTAAAACTTGATTGGCGTTAATAGATGGCATAGCTACGTCTGTATATTTCATCATTTCAGGGCCTCCAAAGGCAGTTACAACAATTGCTTTCATGATCTGTCCTCCTAAAGTAGATTCTATAGTTTATTTTAAATGATCATCATAATTTGGAAAATTATATAATGGTTATGAGGAGTTATAAGAAAACGTTATGAAAAATTAATTTCAAAAAAATCGAACGGAATTTTCTGTTCTTGCCAATATATAGTGTACGACATAAGGGAGGAGGGGAGTAAGGATGGAGAAAGAAGCTGAATATAGTTATCTTATTAAGCAGACGTTATTAGGAAATCAGGAAGCATACAGTGAACTATACGATAAAACAATTGAAGATGTGTATAAGACGGCTCATTTTTTGATAGAGGAAAAGTTGGATGTAGATGATGTTGTTCAGGAAATATATTTGCAATTGTATCAATCGCTTAGTCAATTTAATCGAGATCGTCCTTTTCGGCCATGGTTAATCGGTCTTGCTGTAAGACAAATTCATTCTTATAGAAGAAAGAGATGGATGCGTCTACGGATTATCAAAAAAGCAGAAGAGCAGCGAAAACCAATTGAATTTGATTTTTCTAATGATCTTGTTAATAAACTGTCCAATCAAGAACTTGTTACTTTGATACATAAGTTACCTTATAAATTAAAACAAGTCATCATCCTGCGATATTTACATGATTACTCTCAAGAAGAAGTAGCAAATATTTTAGATGTACCAGTTGGAACGGTTAAATCGAGAATTCATGCAGCCTTAAAGAAATTACGGCAAAAAGAGCGAGAAGGAAATATTCTTTTAAAAGAAGTGGGGGATGCATAATGAGTCTTGAATACAAAGTAAGAGAATCTTTGCAAGAAGAGGCGAGAGGAATTGTACCATCACCGGAATTGAAAGAAAAAGTAATGAATCAAATGAAAGTAAAACATGGGGGGAAATCAATGAAAAAACGTCTTATAACGGGTGTGTTAGCAGCAACATTACTTATTCCAACGAGTGCTTTTGCGTATCAATCACTTGTGGCCGATGGTGTGTATGGATCATTTGATAATGTAAAGAAACATTTTTCGAATGCAACACTACAAGGATATATGCATGTAAATGCAAAGTTATCTCAGGCGAAAGGTGAAATGGGAGAAAAAGAGTATAAAGAGTTTACAACATTATTAAAAGGACTACTAGATACAAAAATGAAGTATGGAGATGCAAATGGGAATATTGATTACGATCAACTTTCTCAAGAGAAACAAGAGGAAATGATGAAGGCTTCAATGGTGATTCAACCGTATTTCGATAAGTTAAATGGAGAGAAATCAAGTAAGGAAGTGTTAACTCCTGAAGAATTTAAGCAATACATACATGCTCAAATGACATATGAAAAAATACAAGCGAAAATGAAATCTAGTGAACCTATAACGATAGATGAAGTTCCTGAAAAATATAAAGTAGAATTTCAAGAAGCAGATCATTTCATGAATTATGTCAGCGAGAAAGTACAAAAGTAACATATCGAATAAACTGCAAAAAAGAGTCCATGACAAGAAAATGGACTCTTTTTTGCTACAGAGACAAGATAATTCTTAATTTGATGTTGTTTTTGTTTGTTCTCGTTTTATCAAATAATCAATAATCCCCATAGCACCAATTTCTAAATCGAGTTTTAACAAGTCATAAATAGAATGTGATGATGGGACACCTTGATTTGTAAGATGTAATGAAACTTTTTTTAGTAATAAATCGGTCAGTTCTTGGGTTGCTTTTTCAAATTTTTGTTCATGTTCAAAAATTTGCTCTCCTGCTTCCACAAATATTGGGAGCCAATGTTCTAGCTGCGTACAAATTTCAGAAATATGAGAAGAAGCACCGTAATGACCGAAATAAATAAAATCGACATTCATATTTTGAATGCGGTCTTTTGAAGCTAACATCGCTTCGGGTTGAAACTGTGTAGGAGATGTTGTAGGTAAATAAAGTTCAACACCTAGTTCGGCTAATTGACGGTAGTAAATACCAATCGTATCGCCTGTAAATATACCGTTTGTTAAAGAATCATGAATACTAATGTGATGCTTTGCATGACCTGGTGTATCGTAGAATGTCAGCGTCTGGTTATTGGCAATTTGCAATGTTTCACCATCTTGTACGATGTGAACACGCTCTTCTGGAATAGGCAAAATGGGATGAAAGAGTTTATCAAATGAATCACCGTAAACAGCTTTTGCACCTTGAATGAGTTTCGTTGGATCAATCATGTGACGAGCGCCTCTAGAATGAACGAACAGCGTTGCATTAGGGCATTTTTCCATCATTAAGCCAGCAGCACCAGCGTGGTCCAAATGAACATGTGTAACAATAATGTTTTTTACATCTGCCAGTTGGATATTCAACTGTTGTAATCCATCTAATAGATAAGGAACAGATGGTGAGGCGCACGTTTCAATTATCGTAATTTCATCACCAAGTAAAACATATGTACCTGTACGTTGTTCATGTTGTAAGTCGTAATCGTCGATAAGATATAGCTGTGAAGATAGTTTTTCTACTTTTTTCAAATTTCTCACTCCTTGTAGTCTATTATTCCTTTATTATAAAAGAAAAGGCAGAAAACGAAAAATCGTTTTCTGCCTTTATGTAATACAATTAGTTCTTTTGTTGTTTGCTAAGTGACATAATAAAGTAGCCGACAAGACCACCAATTGCTGGAACAGTAATCATTCCTGCGAGTGTGAAATATTTGCTTAAGAAAATACCGTTAACATCCATAAACCAACCTAAAACAAATAACATCATCATGTATAATACGAAATAAAATTCGCGATTAGAAAGCTTTTCACGTTGTGCAGTTTTCATTATCAACACCATCCTTATTTTTAATAATGGAATTGAATGTCACAATTTAGAAAGTAAACCGTCACATTTTGTTCACACTTTTATTGTAAAACTTTCCAAGTAAAATGTCTAGTGAAATGTGACGAATTTTTGAACAAAAATAAAACATTCTCATTAGACAATGTACACCATACATTTTATGATAGATATATGGGAGTGTATGAACTTAAGGATGAGTTAATTAGTTGTTAAAAACGTATACAAGTATAATCAATTGTAGTGCAATATTATCACAAGAAGATTGTGATTCAAACGAAGTAGGTACAATTTTTAGCACTCATAGAGAGATTTATTCGGTTTGGACACGATTGATTTGAAAGGTTCTTACCCATATTCAATGTGGAAGTTATAGTTGTAAATAATGAAAGTCTTTCCCTGCAAGAAGAGTTAGTGCAAGATATTGTCTCTATTCTATATGTGTTTGGCTGTCGTATATACGGGTTAAGAAAGTACAAGGAAAAATCATAAAGGGTTAGGAATTGATTTAGGGATTAAAGATTTTGGTATTTGTAGCACTAGGGAAATTCACGGAAATATTAATAAAACAGGAAAAGTAAGAAAGTTAGAAAGAAAATTAAAACGTGAACAACGCTCTTTATCACGTAAATATGAAAATTTAAAAAAGAGGGGTGAAACATCTGCTACTAACAAAAGAGCGAATGTAGACAAAAATATTCTTAGAGTACAAAAATTACATGCTCGTTTAGTAAATATTAGATTAGAGTATGTAAAGTCTGTTGTGAATAAGTTAGTGAAAACCAAACCAACGTATATCACAATAGAAGATTTGAATATAAAAGGGATGATGAAGACTAAGCATCTATCTAAAGCTGTCGCACAGCAATGTTTTTATACGTTTCAAACATGGTTATTAGCAAAGTGTAAAGAATATAGCATTGAATTGCGCCAAGTAGACAGATTCTATCCTTCTTCTAAATTATGTTCCTGTTGTGGTCATAAGAAAGTGGATTTAAAACTGTCTGACAGAGTATACACATGCGAGTGTGGAAATGAAATAGATAGAGATTTAAACGCATCCATCAACCTTTTACAAGCAAAAGAATATACCATAGGGTATATATGTACGGTGGGCTACATCGGAATTAACGCCTGTGGAGAGCCATATAAACCAAAGTAGCAAGATAGTAGCGAAATGGGGTTCGTAGAAGCAGGAAAACTCTAAGAGTATACATTTGTATATGTTTTTAGTAGCAGTCGATATAATATGACAATTTATGATTTTTCTGCAAAAACAATAAAAGGAGAAGAAAAGTCGTTACGTGAATATGAAGGAAAAGTAGTATTAATTGTGAATGTTGCCAGTAAATGCGGTTTTACACCGCAATATAAAGGATTGCAAGCTTTGTATGATAAATATAAAGAACAAGGATTAGAAATACTTGGTTTCCCTTGTAATCAATTTGGAGGGCAAGAGCCTGGAACAGAAGAGGAAATTACGAATTTTTGTGAATTAAATTATGGTGTAACGTTCCCTATGTTTATGAAAGTTGATGTAAAAGGCGATAATACACATCCATTATTTCACTATTTAACAGAGCAAGCACCAGGATTATTAGGAATGAAAGCGGTGAAGTGGAATTTCACAAAATTTTTAGTAGGGCGTGATGGTAAAGTAGTGAATCGCTTTGCACCGCAGACGAAACCAGAGCAGTTAGAAAAGGAAATTGAAAAGATACTATAGAAAGAAGAGGCTCATTTAGAAGAGCTTCTTTTTATGTAGACTGGTCATGCATAGGAACGATTTATATAGATCACATAAAAATTTTCTATTTGATAATAAGAGCAATCGAAAATAATATAGTAGTATAAGGTTGTAGGAGGAAAATAGCTTGAAAAAACTTATTTTTACAATAGGATGTTTATTGATTATGTTAGTTAGCTGTAGTGCTAGTAATTATGATGCACATGTTGAAGCAGGTATGAAGGCATTGAAAGATGAGAAGTATAGTGATGCGATTATGTGGTTTGAAAAAGCCGACCAAGAAAAATCTTCAGATGAAACAAAAACATATATAAAAGTTGCAAAATGGATGGAGCATGGTGCGACAGCGTTAAAAGATGGAGATTATAAACAAGTGATGGAAGATTCAAATCAAGTAATTAATATAAAAAAGGATGCGTCACTTGAAAAAGTTGTAAAGCCCAATGCCGAAGATCTATTACAAAAGGCAAAAGATATAGAAAATAAGGAAATAACGAGAGAAGAAAAGAGAAAGAAAATAGAAGAACAAGGAATTGATAAAGCAATCAAAGCGGTAGATAGCGTTGATGACATAAGAGAAAAACAAAAAGAAATCGGGGAATCTTTAGATAAGGCTGAAAAAGTAAAAGAAAAAATAGAAGCAAAGAAAAATGAACATAAAGGGCAATAAGCAAGGTGGTTCCACGGTGTGGATGATTGTATTCGCTTTCTTAAGGGTGGAATTTCAAGGAACTATAGTAAAAAAGAAGCTCGTATAGAAGAGCTTCTTTTTTATGTATTCATTTTACATAAAAAAAAAGAAAAAGTTCACACGGAATACAAACGTATTCGATACAATGTGTCGGTGAGAAATAAGCCATAAATATAATGAAAAGGTATTATACTACCACTGTTCAGTCAGAGAGGGAGAGGAAAATGAAAGAAGCGTTAAAAAAACAATTTCAAAATATGCGTTTTCTGTTATTGGTCGCTATTTTGATTTGGTTAAAAACATATATTGTTACGCGAACTAGTTTTGACTTAAAGCTAGAATCTGCTATGCAGGAATGGATCCTTTTTATTAGTCCATTAGCATCTTCTTTAGTGTTAGTTGGACTTGCATTATTTGCAAAGGGCCAAAAGCGGAATTATATAGCTATCGCTATTAACCTTATTATGACCATTATCTTAATTGGTAATGTGATGTTTTATGGTTTTTATAATGATTTTGTTACACTTCCAGTTTTAATGCAAACGTCAAATATGGATGGATTAGGATCTAGTGTCAAAGCGTTGTTAAACATTAAATTCATATTAATGTTTATAGATATTATCGTTTTATTTTACATTGCGAAAAAGAAGCCGAACTTTGCAAAAACAGAACGTGTATCTGGCTCTATGAAGTCATTGTACTTTTTAATCTGTATCGCAATTTTTATGGTAAACCTTAGTTTTGCGGAAAAAGAACGTCCTGAATTATTAACTCGTTCATTTGACCGTGTGATGCTTGTGAAAAACCTTGGAATATATGTTCATCAAGTATACGATCTTGGCTTGCAAGTAAAGACAAGCTCACAAAAAGTATTTGCGGATGGAAGTAAAATTCAAGAAGCTGAAAATTATATGAAGACGGTGGATGTAAAACCTGATCCAAATATGTTTGGAATGGCAAAAGGAAAGAATGTCATTGTGGTCTCTTTAGAGTCAACGCAGTCTTTTTTAATTGATTCTAAAGTAAATGGACAAGAAGTTACACCGTTTTTAAACCAATTTAAAAAGGAAAGTTATTATTTTGAAAACTTTTATCATCAGACAGGACAAGGAAAAACATCTGATGCTGAGTTTATGATTGATAATTCTTTATATCCGTTAGACCGCGGTTCTGTATTCTTTACGAATGCTGGAAACGAGTATGAAGCAACTCCGGAAATTTTACATCAGCAGGGCTATTATACAGCGGTATTCCATGCGAATAATGCTACGTTCTGGAATCGTAATATGATGTATCCGTCTTTAGGGTACGATCGATTCTACAATGAATTAGATTATAAAGTTACACCAGAGAATAAAATAGGATGGGGATTAAAGGATAAAGAATTTTTTGATCAATCTGTGGACAAATTACAAAAGATACAACAGCCGTTCTACACTCGTTTTCTTACGTTAACGAATCATTTCCCGTTTACGTATGATGACAGCATTAAAATGATTGAACCATTTAATTCAGGTGACGAAACATTAGATAACTATTTTGTTACAGCACGTTACGAAGATGAAGCTTTAAAACATTTTATTGAACGTTTAAAAGAAACGGGCATTTATGACAACTCAGTTATCGTATTTTACGGTGATCACTACGGTATTTCAGACAACCATAATCGTGCGATGGCACAATACTTAGGGAAAAATGAAATTACTCCATATGATCACATGCAACTGCAACGTACACCATTATTTATTCATGTTCCAGGTCAAACAGAGGGGAAAACAATGACTGCTCCTGCTGGTGAGGTGGACGTAAAACCAACAATTCTTCACTTATTAGGAGTTGATACTTCTAATGATATTGAGTTTGGTCATGATTTATTTTCACCAGAACGTAAACCATTTGTTGTAGAACGTGATGGAAGTTTTATTACAGACAAATATATTTACTACAATAACACATTCTATAATCGTCAAAATGGCCAAGTCGTACAAGTACCAGAGCAAGAGGCAAAATCACTTATTGATCGTGCACAAACAGAATTGAAAATGTCCGATAATATTATTCAAGGTGACTTGTTACGCTTCTATGATGGAAATAAAGTAAAATCAGGTACAATCAAAACAGCTATTAAAGAGGAAAAAAAATAATGAAAAACCCGGTGCCGGGAAGGTATCGGGTTTTTCATTATTTTCCATTAATATTATATGTAATGGAAAAAATTTGATGGAATTGAGCTGAAAAATGATTTTAAATTAAGTTTATTATTTTTCGCAGGCAATACCGTCACCTTCTTTATCTAATTTACGACTATAGCCAAGGTCCTCAGCGTGTAAAGAGGGGTTTCCAGAAGCATTTGGTTGTTTGTTATAAAACATGTTTGCTCGTTTTGTTTACAAAAAATAATCGTGGTATAATTTTACAATATATGTATATGAATCAAATTTAGGGTTAAAATGAAGGGAGTATAAGATGAAATCTGAAAGTATATCACATCATTTTCAAACTTTACAACAGCAGCGACATTGTTTCTTTCAACAAGTACAAGGTATTTCAAATGAGCAATTATGGCAGCAAAAAGTAGGGAAATGGTCGATTGGAGAGCATTTATATCATTTATATTTAATTACAAGAATGCTCAAAGTTGCGACAAAACTTTCTTTTGTTCTAATTCCTTATGCAAAAATGAGAAGGAAGAAACCATTTCAAAATCAAATTCATGATATATATGCTGAATATAAAGAAAAGCATGGAAAAGGGATGAAAGCGCCTTTTATTTTAGTGCCGCCGAAAAAAGTGATTTATACTTTGAATCAAGAAGAGTTAATAGAAATGCTGTTAAATGAGACAAATAGATTGAGAGAGTTAGTTGGGAATATTGAAGAGGATATTGCAGGACATATTATATTTTTGGATCCGCTTGCGAACTATCCTAACTTAATTCAAGGTATCCAACTTTTAGCGATACATGAAGAACATCATTTTAAACTTATTGAAAAATATTATGGTGATGTAATGAATGATTCTGTATGTGTATAGGCAAAAAGCGACATAAAAAACCTCTTTCATTTTCGTGGGGATGAGAGCATCTGGCCGAGCGTAGAAACGGTCAGGTCCTTTTCTTACCTTAAAACAAAAGGGGTTGTTTGGATATCGAGAACAAACATTAACCTTCGCAAAGTAGCATCAAAAGGTGATCCGGTTATAGGGAAAGTGTATATTGGAGCTTGGAATGTCCATTTCAGATACGAGGATTGGATTTATGTATACAAAGATGGTGTTGGAGGTTAGATGTATTTTAATGAGTCTTACGTAAGGTGGATTCGACAACTAACTAAAAACCCTGATCCTCTATTTAATAGAGGATCAGGGTTTTGATTTTATTTACGCATTTTAATTAATGATTTATCCATTTGTCGTTCGTTTGCTAATGTTGCTTCACTTGTTGTTTTATCAACACCACGATAGTTATATTTTGAATTTTGCCAGAAGTCGAATGCAAAATCCTGTATTACTTTTTCTTGCGCATTCTTCTCAACTACTTGAGATTTGAAAATATTTGTAAGCATGTACTCATGATTAGATAAGTCTTTAATATAATTTTTATCTTTATATTCTTTTATGATATCATTTCCGAATCTTTCCACTTCATCGTCAGTAGGTTTATAATCATGTGCATACTTACTAATTGCATCAAATTTTTCATTTGCGCTTTTATTACTTGATGCCACTTCTTTTATTTTATCTTCCCAGTTAATTGTTTTAACAGCTTCTTTTGCAGTAGTATCTATTTTATTCTCAGATTCTTTTTGAGGTTGTTCTGTTGTAGATACTTGTTTTGATTTAGTAGATGATTTGTCTTTTGGATCGTCATTAGACATGTCTATGATTACTGCAATGATAATGATTACAAAGATTGCAATAAGACCTAAACATCCAAATTTAAAAAACTTTTTCATTATGTTGTCCTCCCTTGAAGTAAATACGTTATTTAGTATAACAGATAAATAGATATATTTTGAGGAAGGATTTACTACTGAGTTATGGTGATAAAATATGACAGAGGGAGTTTCATTCTTCTCATACTTAAAAAATGAATATTCAAAAGAAGAATTGGAAGATACGGATTATTGTCTCGATTTATTTATTAGGGATGATATAGAATATACTATCACCTTATGTGAAGATACTGCAAAAAGAGTTATAAATAAATATTTTGAGACTGTGCCACTTTCAAATGAATAAATAAAATTGTGATAAAAGTGTTATCTTGTGACAAAGGGGAGACTAAATTGAAACAAGGAGATATTGATAAGTTAATCGCTAATAAAGTATTAGGCTACGAGGTTAAAGATAACAATATTGTACGAGAAGGGCGTAGAAGCGGCATTCCTTCATACAGTGTAAAAATAGAATACGCATGGCAAATAGTTAAGAAATTAGATTATGACGTAAAAGTGGTATTTGCGGAAACGGCACCAATGGCTATTTGCAAAGCAGCGTTGATAGCAATTGAAGCTAAAAATAAAAACTAAGACAAAATCCTTATTTGGAAGAAAGGGAGAAGAAAATGCCTAACACGAGTTATCAATATCATGTATATAACGAACACATGAGTTTTATAGTTTCTGTTCCTGTAAAAAAAGATGAATATGCAGAGAGATTCGCTAAACGTGTAGCAGTGGGTTTTTATGAATATACAAAGGAACAAGTGCAAAATGTAAATGTGGAATTCATCGTGAGCTATCGGATAGAATCAGCAATTAATTTAAAGAAGTTAAACAAAGCGTAATAAAATCGTTTTTTGAATAGAAGAGAGGAAATCTGATAAAAGTTAGGCTAACACAGTTAATAATGATCTAGTACCCTTTAAAATTAATGCTCATAATATGTTCAATAGTCATTTTTTTATGAAAGTGAGTTGAACAATAATGTTTTACCCTTATCTTAATAATCAAATGAGAATTCCTGTTGGATATGGTGGTATAACATATAGTGCAGCGCAAAGTACAATTCAAGCTGTTCAACAAGCGTTACAAGCACAGCAACAGGCGCAACAAATGCAACAAAGTATACAACCGTACTATTCATCTATGGAGTATTATTACCCAATGCATCATATTACTCCATATGAAATGTCTTTTTCAACGATTCCATATGGAACTGTATACAATTTATAAAAAATTATGTGGGGAATGAAGTTAAGTATTTAAGCAATATATGACGTACTATAATCATTCTGGATATTAATGGAATTTAAAGAGGGTGACCCCTGTTGAATACAGAAATCATCTTCTTAAGGTTGCATAACTTTTTTTCAAATTGTCCTTTACAAAGGGTACAGATTATATGAGAAGGGTTTTTTCTTTATTTTCATTAATTGTACGCTTATTACACTTACGACAAATAAACGCTTTACTAATATGGATGACATGTTCTTCGTCATAATCCTTCCATAGTGCAGATATAAAGGCTTTTTTCTTCGATCATTTTGACCACGAATAATACAAAAATATTTTTGTGATAAAATAGATTATAGAAAGGGAAAAGTGCCGAAATCCCTTTGTATCAAGGTCCTTTGGCACTTTCATAGTTTGTATGTGCTGCAAAATGAATAGATTTAAAACTGCTCATTCTTCTCCCAGGATTCAACAATATAATGAGCAACTGTTGGATTGACACCTTTTCCAATTAAGTATGTGATTGCCGCAATTTCCGTCATGGCGTGCGGTACGGATGTATGCTTTGCCTCTTTTACACCGTATTCTACCCAAGGTTTGACGAGGTTTAATACGGGCTGTTTTAAGTGTTGAAATTGTGAAGCATATTGTTGGATTTGTTGTTCAGTTGGTTCTGTTGGCGTTGTAGGGCCGGTTTGAGGGAACCGTGGATCATAATGGTACGGGTAGTATAGTTGTTGTTCAGGGTATGGTTGATAATAAGGTTGCTGCGGATAAAGCTGTTGCGAGTTATAAAACATTTTTCTTCCTCCTTCATGATACTTAGTACAACATATAATATGGGCGGACAAGAAAATATGTGATGAATAAATGAGAGCGTGTTACAATATTAAATTGGGTGAAGATAATTATGAATAAACAAGAACAAATTGAAAAAACGATTACATTTGTTAAAAACATATTAGAAAAAGATGCAAGTGGTCACGATTGGTATCATATTGAACGTGTACATAAATTAGCGATTGCATTGTTTGAAAAAGAAGGTGGAAATCGCTTCGTTATTGAAATGGCAGCACTACTTCACGACGTTGCAGATGAGAAGTTAAATGAGAGTGAAGAAGCTGGTATGAAGAAAGTGACAGACTGGCTTGAGCAATTAGGTGTTAGTCAAGAAGACGCACGGCATATTGTGCATATTATCGCAAATATGTCTTATAAGGGTGGACACGGCGGAACTGTGGCAACGTTAGAAGGAAAAATTGTTCAAGATGCAGATCGCCTTGATGCACTTGGAGCAATCGGGATTGCACGAACTTTTGCTTATGGAGGTGCCAAGGGCCGTTTACTGTATGACCCAAACATTCCACCACGTGAAACGATGACGAAGGAAGAATATCGAAAAAAGGATGAACCATCGCTAAATCATTTTTATGAAAAACTGTTAAAATTAAAAGATTTAATGAATACAGTTGCAGCGAAGGCAGAGGCAGAAGAGCGTCATCGCTATATGGAACAATTTATTGATCAATTTATGAAAGAGTGGAATGCACAAATATGAGAATGTTAACAGTCGAAAATGTATCGAAATCATATGGGGATAAACCACTATTTAATGGTCTATCTTTTAGTATTGCCGAAGGGCAGCGCGCTGGTATTATCGGTGTGAATGGAACTGGTAAATCAACGTTATTAAAAATTATTGCAGGCGCAGAAATTCCAGATACAGGGGAAATGACGCATACACGTGGATATACGATTAGTTATTTATCACAGCAACCAGATTTTAAAGAAAATTTAACTGTACTTGAGCAGGTGTTTCATGGTGATACACCGCTAATTCGTCTTCTTCGTGAGTATGAACAAACATTATTGAACTTAGAAAAAAATCCAACAAGTGAGAAAGCACAGGAATCATTATTTGCAGTGCAGCAGCGCATGGATGCAATGAATGCTTGGGAAGCGAATGCAAATGCAAAATCATTATTAACAAAGCTTGGTATTACTGACTTCTCTGCGGAAGTAGGAAATTTATCGGGCGGACAAAAGAAACGCATTGCGATGGCGCAATGTTTCATTCAAACACCAGATTTATTAATTTTAGACGAGCCGACAAACCATCTCGACCATGAAACAGTAGAATGGCTAGAAGAATATTTATCACGTTATACAGGTTCTGTTTTGCTTGTTACGCATGATCGTTATTTTCTAAATCGTGTAACGAATCGTATTTTTGAATTAGATAATGGCAAGTTATATAGCTATGAAGGGAACTACGGTGCTTTTTTAGAAGCGAAAGCACTTCGAGAAGAACAAGAAATAGCGCAAGAAGCAAAGCGTCAAAACTTATATCGCCGCGAGCTTGCATGGATACGCCGCGGTGCAAAGGCGCGTTCTACGAAGCAAAAGGCACGTATTCAGCGCTTTGATGAATTGCAAAAGCAAGAAGGTCCAAGTGCAAAACAAAGCGTTGATATTGCTCTTGGAGGCAGCAGGTTAGGAAAGAAAGTACTGGAATTAAAAGATGTGACAAAAACATTCGGTGATAAAACTGTTCTCCGTAATTTTGGGTATATTGTGAAACCGGGAGATCGCATTGGGATTATCGGTGCGAATGGCAGTGGGAAATCTTCTCTATTAAACATGCTTGCTGGTAAAATTACACCGGACAGCGGTGAGATTGAAGTTGGACAAACGGTAAAAATCGCATATTATACGCAAGAAAATGAAGATATGAATTTAAATCAGCGGATGATTGAGTATATTAAAGAAGCAGCTGAAGTGATTCATACGACAGATGGAAAAACGATTAGTGCTTCGCAAATGTTAGAACGTTTCTTATTCGAGCTGCATACACATGGTACACCACTTAGTAAATTATCAGGTGGTGAAAGAAGAAGACTATATTTATTGCGTATTTTAATGGGAGAACCGAATGTTTTGCTTTTAGATGAGCCGACTAACGATTTAGACACGCAGACATTAACAGTGCTTGAAGATTATTTAGAAGAGTTTCCTGGTGTCGTTCTTACTGTATCGCATGATCGATACTTCCTTGATAAAATTGCAGAAGAACTGTTTGTATTTGAAGGGAACGGAAACGTTCGCATCTTCTTTGGTAGCTATAGTGATTATTTAGATGAGAAAAAAGCACAAGAAGCAGTATTAAAAGCAGAAGTGCAGAAAGAAAAGAAAGTAGAAGAAGCTCCAAAACAACAAAGGAAACGTAAGCTTTCCTATAATGAACAACGTGAATGGGAGACGATTGAAGATAAGATTGCAGAATTAGAAGCGAAAATTGAAAGTATTACAGAAGAATTAGAAAAAGTCGGTGCTGATTATACGAAAGCACAACAACTCTCTGATGAGCAGCAGCAAACAGAAGAAGAGTTAGAACAAACAATGGAGCGTTGGAGTGAATTATCTGACATTGTAGAGGGGTTAAAGTAAAAACAAGCTGCATATGTTGAAATGTAAAGGAAAAATCTTTACACTATTAGTAGAATCTATTTTAGGAGGGAAATCATGCGCACATCTAATCCAATGTTAAAGAAAGATGCGTTTCGTAAAGAAGGCGTAAGTACTTCAGCGATGACAGTCGGTGGTGCAGTTGCCAAAACATTTATTATGCTCATATTGTTATTGGGAACGTCTGTGTACGCATATATGCAGATGATACAAAATAAAATGCAAATGCCAGTGTTAATTGGTGCTTTAATTATTGCGGCAGTTATTGCATTTGTATCGATATTCGTACCGCGTATTTCACCGATTACAGCACCGATTTATGCAGCAGTCGAAGGGATTGTATTAGGAAGTATTTCTGCTGTATATACAATGAAGTTTGGTGATTATATTATTTTACACGCAGTATTATTAACAGTTTCTATTTTACTAGCAATGTTAGTGTTATATGCAACGCGTGTTGTGAAGGTGACAGATAAGTTTCGTACGGGTGTAATGGCAGCGACGTTTGGAATTGCGATTATGTATTTAATCGTTTTAGTTTTACAACTATTTGGCGTACCAGTGCCATTTTTACATCAAGGTGGAACAATTGGTATGATTGTCAGCGCAGTCGTAATTGTTGTTGCTGCATTAAACTTAATGTTAGACTTTGATTTCATTGAAGGCGGTGCACGCGGCGGCGCTCCAAAATATATGGAGTGGTACGGTGCGATGGGCTTAATGATGACTTTAGTTTGGTTATACCTAGAAATTTTACGCTTCGTTTCTTATTTTGTAAAAAATGATTAACGAACTGAAATCCTGCATGTTTGTATCATGCAGGATTTCTTTTTGGAATTTTATAGAGATAAAGATATGTTTTCGTATAAAAAAATCTTTTTTTACATTTTTTACTACACGCTTCGTTTTTTCTACAATAAAGAAAAAACGAAGAGGTGAGATGAATCGTATGATGAATCGAGTTGCGTTAATTGGCAGATTAACAAAAGATCCAGAGTTATTCTATACAAAGCAAGGAATTGCCTATGCGCGTATATGTGTTGCGGTAAATAGAGGGTTTCGTAACAGCTTAGGAGAGCAACAAGCAGATTTTATTCATTGCATGATATGGCGGAAATCAGCGGAAAATGTAACGATGTACTGCAAAAAAGGAGAGCTTGTTGGTATAACAGGACATATTCATACGAGTCAATACGATAATGAGAGTGGCAAAAGAATATATAAGACAGAAGTTGTGATTGAAAGAATTACATTTTTAGAGAAGAAAAAAGAGCAAGCACCTCAGTAGGAGTCTTAATTGAGAACATGTTACAATACAGCTAAGAACAGCAATAAAGGAGAGACAATATACGTGAAGATTAAAGGCATTGAACCGACACCAAGTCCAAATACAATGAAAGTTATTTTAAATGAAGTATTACCAGCAGGAGCACGAAACAATTATACACGTGATAATGCAAATGAGGCTCCAGAGAGAGTGCAGCAAATTTTGCAAATTGAAGGTATAAAAGGTGTGTATCATGTAGCGGACTTTTTAGCAGTAGAGCGTAATGCGAAATATGACTGGAAACATATTTTACAGCAAGTTCGTGCAGTTTTTGGTGAAGAAGTTGTAACAGGGAGCGAACAAGAACAAAATGCCCACTTTGGGGAAGTGAAAGTGTTTATTCAAATGTTCTTTACCATTCCAATGCAAGTGAAACTAACCGATGGTACAACTGAAGAACGCGTAGGATTACCAGATCGTTTCAAGGAAGCGATTATGAAAGTGCAAATGTCAGCTCCAAATGTTGTGAAAGAGCGGAAATGGATGGAGCAAAGTACGCGTTATGGCAGCTTTGAAGAGATTGGAAAAGAAGTTGTGGAAGAGGTTGTTGCGGCATATCCAGCTGATCGTGTAGATGCGATTGTTCAAGAATTATTACAGCAAGCAGGAGAGACAGAAGTAACGATTACAAAGCGTGAGCCATATAAAGTAACAGAGGAAATGATGAATGATTCTGATTGGACAAAACGCTATGCAGCGCTTGAACAAATGGATCCAACAGAAGAAGATATTCCTGTACTAGAGAAAGCGTTAGAAGATGAAAAAGTATCGATTCGCCGTTTAGCAACTGCTTATCTAGGAATGGTCAAAGGGGATCGTGTCTTACCTTTACTCTATAAAGCGTTATTAGATAAATCAGTCAGTGTACGCCGCACAGCGGGTGATTGCTTATCAGATATCGGTGACCCTGCTGCAATGTTTGTGATGATTAAAGCGTTAAAAGATTCAAGTAAACTTGTACGCTGGCGCGCGGCAATGTTTCTATTTGAAATTGGTGACGAAAGTGCGATTCCAGCACTTCGCGTAGCACAAGAGGATCCGGAATTTGAAGTCGCAATGCAAGCACGTTTAGCACTTGAACGCATTGAAGGCGGAGAGGAAGCAAAGGGTTCTGTTTGGAAGCAAATGACGGAGTACCGAAAAGGAGAATAATAGCTATGATTGCCTTTTACGATAGCTGGTGTCCGATGTGTACAAAGATTGCAAATCGAACGAAGGAACTAGATAAAAAGAGGGAAATAACCTTTGTTTCTTTTCGTGAAGAAGAAATTGTTCAGCAATATTGTTTATCAGAAGAGATGCAGCAAAACATGGAGAAACATTTATACATTTATAAAGATGCGCGCTGGTATAAAGGGATTCAAAGTATATATGTCTTAACGAAAGTAATTCCTGCATACTGGGCAATCGTACCTTTTATTAAACTATCGATTCTTTTCGGATTTGGTCATGTCTTATATGACTATATTGCAACAAAACGGGAAATTGTCCCTGTTGGACATTGTAAAAATGGTGTTTGTGAAATCCGAAGGGAAAAATAAAAAAGTCATGATGTTTTTTTTGCGTCTAGTATTAGAGCGTGATATGATGAATTTGGAATGAAAGTTGAAGGAGAGATTGGTAATATGACAAATGCATATGAAGAATACATGCGCCAAATGGTAATTCCAATGCGCCAAGAATTAGTGCGCGCTGGATTGAAAGAATTAACAACAGCAGAAGATGTACAAGAATTCATGGAAAATGTAGAAGGAACAACACTAGTTGTTGTGAACTCTGTTTGTGGCTGTGCGGCAGGTTTAGCGCGTCCATCAGCTGGTCAAGCGGTAGTACGTTCTGAGAAGCAGCCTAACAATCTTGTTACTGTGTTTGCAGGTCAAGATAAAGAAGCAACAGCGATGATGCGCTCTTACTTCGATGATATCCCGCCATCTTCACCATCTATGGCACTATTAAAAGGAAAAGAAGTTGTTCACTTCATTCACCGCCATGAAATTGAAGGTGCAACAATGGACGCTATTATTCAAAACTTAGAACAAGCTTTTGAAAAGCATTGCTAAAAAGGGAGAGATTTTCTCCCTTTTTCTTTTTAATGAGGTGAAAGAATGATTGTAACGACAGCAGGACGAACAAATAAAGAAATGACCGCATATGCTGAAAAAATAGCGCTGGATTTACAAAGTTCTTTTCTTGTAAGGAATGATCGTCCTATTTATGAATTACATGAGCAATATAAACAAGATGTACTTGTTGCCCAGAAAAATCGCTTAGCGATTTACCCGCAAGGAACGGAAGAATCGTTCTTTTTTCATCCAAACTCAGCTATGTTTCGCGTGAAACGATTAATGCGTGGTGAACATGATCCGTTTCTGCAAGCCGCGCAGCTAGAAGAAGGGATGACGGTGTTAGATTGTACACTTGGTATGGCATCTGATAGCATTGTGGCAAGTTATGCTGTAGGAGAAGCAGGACAAGTCACTGGGTTAGAAGGTAATTGCTATATGGCATATTTGATTGAAAAAGGTCTTAAGCGGTGGGATGCAGGTCTAATAGAAATTAACGAAGCGATGCAGCGAATTACTGTAATGCATACGGAGCATTTAGCTTTTTTGCAACAATGTGCAGATCATAGCTATGATGTAGTATATTTAGATCCAATGTTTGAAGAAACAGTATTAGAATCAGATGGGATTCGTGGTTTAAAACATTTTGCACTATACAATGATATTACGGATGAGACAATGAAAGAAGCTAAGCGTGTGGCGCGAAAACGAGTTGTGTTAAAGGATCATTTTCGCAGTATGCGCTTTGAAAAACATAACTTCTTTGTCTATAAACGAAAAAGCGCAAAATTTCATTTTGGTGTAATTGAAACTTGCTAATTATTAGACAATATGTATAATAGATTATAATAAATTTTATAGAAAATCTTGGATGAAGAGAGTAATTATTTTCAGAAGCAATAGCGAGCTAGGGATGGTGAAAGCCTAGTGCTGAGAAAATAATGAAGCGCACTTCGGAGATGCTGCTTGAATGGTGTAGTAGAGTAAGCCGGGGCCCCCTCACCTCGTTATAAACGGGAAAGTGGTTCGTAATGAACAACAAGGGTGGTACCACGGGTGTAAACTCGTCTCTTTTTTAGAAAAGAGGCGAGTTTTTTTATTGATAAAAAGGAGGAAGATACTGATGGAATATAAAATGAAGTTTGCACAGCATGTATTCGATGTATTAGAACCAGGTTTATCATTACAACAAATTGAAGCTTTAATTGAAACGCCAAAGCAAGATGAGTTTGGAGATGCTGCTTTTCCTTGCTTCACATTAGCAAAACAATATAAAAAAGCACCGGCAGTTATTGCGCAGGAATTAGCAGATAAATTATCTCACCCATTTTTTACAAAAGTAGAAGCGGTTGGACCGTATGTAAATGTGTTCTTCGATCGTCAAACTGTAAGTAATGAAGTATTAAATGTAATACTAGACGAAAAAGAAGAATACGGACAGTTGCACTTTGGACAAGAAAAAACGGTTGTAATTGACTATTCATCTCCTAATATAGCGAAGCCGTTTTCGATGGGACATTTACGTTCTACAATGATTGGAAATGCATTAAAACATATATGCGAAAAATGTGGGTATGAAGTTGTAGGCATTAACTACGTTGGTGACTGGGGAACTCAGTTTGGAAAACTGATTACCGCCTATAAAAAATGGGGCGATGAAGAGCTTGTTAGAGAAGATCCGATTCGTGAGTTATTTAAGTTATACGTACGTTTCCATGAAGACGTAAAAGAGTATCCAGACCTTGAAGAAGAAGGGCGTGCTTGGTTTAAGAAATTAGAAGATAATAACGAAGAAGCAGTGTACTTATGGAACTGGTTCCGTCACGAATCGTTAAAAGAGTTCTCTCGTATTTATGAACTGCTTGGCGTAGAATTCTCGAATTTTCAAGGAGAAGCATTTTACAATGATAAGATGAATGATTTGGTTCAGCTTCTCGAAGAACATCATTTACTAGAAGAATCAGACGGGGCACAAGTTGTTAATTTAGAGGCAGAAGGAATGCCACCATGTTTAATTAAAAAATCAGATGGTGCAACACTCTATGCAACGCGTGATTTAACGGCTGCATTATATCGTCAAAACACGTATACATTTGATAAAGCACTGTATGTCGTTGGAGATGAACAAAGTTTACATTTCTCGCAATTTTTCACTGTACTAAAGAAATTAGGATTCCAGTGGGTAGAAGGTATGTCTCATGTTCCATTCGGACTTATTTTAAAAGATGGTAAGAAAATGTCTACTCGTAAAGGGAAAGTTGTTTTATTAGAAGAGGTGTTAGAAGAAGCAATTACGCTAGCAAAGCAAAATATTGAAGAGAAGAATCCTAACTTAAAGAACAAAGATGAAGTAGCAAGACAAGTCGGGGTTGGTGCAGTTATTTTCCATGACTTGAAAAATGAACGCATGCATAACATTGAATTTTCGCTTGAAAGTATGTTGAAATTCGAAGGGGAAACGGGACCATACGTACAATACACACATGCGCGTACTTGTTCACTATTGAAAAAAAGCGATATCGATATTGAAAAACAAGAGTTACAGTTAACAGACGATATAAGCTGGACCGTTATAAAACTATTGCATCGTTTTCCACAAGTCATTGAAACAGCGTTTGCTAAATATGAACCATCTCATATTGCGAAATATATATTAGACGTAGCACAAGCATTTAATAAATATTACGGTAACGTTCGTATTTTAGAAGAAACTGTAGAGAGAGAAAGTAGACTTGCGCTCGTATGTGCGGTGGCGGTTGTGCTAAAAGAAGGTTTACGTTTACTTGGGATAGAGGCACCTGAGGAGATGTAACAGATGTAAAAGAGAAAGGGATTGAGTGTTCATCAATTCCTTTCTCTTCTCAACATTTATCTATTTTTTTAGTATGTTTTTAAGCTCCAGCAAATTAGAAATTTCATAAGTAGGTTTAAATTCTGATGTATTTGCAATTTTATTAGGATTAAACCAGCACGTATCGATACCAAAATTGATTCCGCCTTGTATATCAGAAGTTAAGCTATCTCCTACCATCAATACCTTGCTCTTGTCAGTATGTTTTATATTGTTTAATGCGTGTTCAAATATTTTAGAATCTGGCTTCGATACATTAACATCCTCAGAGACTACTATATCTTCAAAATATTTTGCTATAACAGATTTCCGTATTCTATTATCTTGAACATCTTTGAGACCATTGGTGATTATAGAAAGTCTATAGTCTTTATGCAGACTTTCTACAAGGTCTATACTCTGATCATATAAAAAAGATGCATAAGATAAATGTTTCATATATAATTGTGCAAATTCATCTTCATCAAATTCAGCATTTAATTTATTTGATAGCCGTATAAATCTTTCAACATTTAAGTTTTTCTGAGTAATAAGTCCATCCTCAAGCTCTTTCCAGATAGCTGTATTGATATCCTTGTATACTTTTAAATGGTAGCTTTCATCATACTCTATATTACACGCTAGCATTGTATTTTTAAGCGCATGTTTTTCAGACTTTTTAAAATCAAATAAAGTCTCGTCTGCATCAAATATTATAACTTCGTACTTCATATTAATCCTCCAAATATAGTTAGTTTTAATAGTTATCATATACAAACTTCTTATCAACGTGCTCATATGAGGTCCTGTTATACGTCAAAACGCTAGTTTGTAGATAAAATACTTTCTATTTTTTATGATACATAATAAATTACAATATTTGTGAAGTGTTGTATATGACATATGTCATACTAATCGGGGGATATGAGAAATCTTGAGAACAGGAAAATTACCTATTCCAATAACATGTGATTTGTATGTTTACATCACCGTACTCTGTGTGTTGCGTACGTGAAAAAGAACCATTATGTGAGTGGTCTAATTTGAAACCAATACAATCATATTTTGTATAGTCTAAAAACGCTGTTAAGTATGTTGCATGTAGCGTATTCACTGCTTTTGTTCACGGTAAGCTTTTGTAATATATTGTTTTTGGACTAGTGCTTTGATGACTTTTAATGTAAACTGTTTCATAGGACGACCTCTTTTCTGTGAATTATTTGAGGTAACTCAATTCTCATAAGAAAAGGTTTTTTTACGTCTTTTTTCATTTACATAAAATATTTTATACTCTCTAAGTATGCGAATAAGAAAAAAACAAATCAATTAAACTTACAATTTAAATTTAATAGGGGATAAGAATGATGAGTAAAAGTAATAAGTTAAAGATACGTAGTAAATCAGTTGCGGTGCTAGGGGTAACTGGGGCATGTTTATTTTTATCAGAACCAACGTTGATAAAAGCTGATAACTTACAATCTAACATTACAAAAGTACAAGAAAATCAAGTTGGTGATAATTTACAAGATAAATCACAAGATAATAGTTTCAAAACAGATAATTTACAAACAGACAACTCGCAAACTAATGGAGTTAAATCAAATAATTCACAAAACCCACAAGATAGTAATGTTAAATCAGAAAATATACAGGATAGAGATGTAGAATCGAATAGTCAACAAAATAACAGTGCTAAATCATTTAACATACAAAGTAATGAGGTCAAATCAGAGGATGGTACTAAATCATCTAACTCACAACCTAGCACGACAAATGTACAAGAGACTCAAATTATTGAGTTTTCACAAGGTAATGGTATTTGGTCTGTGCCATATGGATTACAAGGTGCAAACTATATTGATTCCACAAATAAGCATGCAGGAAAAGAAGTTCAACTGATTCAAAAAATGGTAGTAAATAATGCAACTTGGTATCAATTTAGTATAGACGGTAAAACAATAGGTTGGTTAGATAGTAAAGTATTAAGTAAATTATCGAACATACAAGAAATAAATCAAGACTTTATAATGGGTGCGACTTTTAATAATGGTATTTGGTCTTTACCGTATGGCGTTAAGGGTGCAAACTATGTAGATAATTCAGATAAATATGCATACGATAACATTAAATTAATAGAAAAAGCAACTTTTGGAGATACAACTTGGTATAAATTTAGTGTGGACGGTAAAGTAATCGGTTGGGTTGACGCTAAGGCATTAGACAAAGGTGAGGCAAAACCTGCTAATTTCTCTATAACAATTGGAACGACAAACGGTAACGGGATATGGTCAAAACCTTATGGTGTGATGGGTGCTCAATACTTAGGTTCTACTAATAATTATGCTTATCAAACAGTACAAGTAATAAAGACGGTTAAGAAGGGAGTTACAAACTGGTATCAAGTTAAAAATGATAAAGGGGTAGTTGGTTGGATAGATGGTGATAAAGCTGTAACTGATCTGGAAAATTTGCCTGTTGAAAACAGTTCAGCATTAATTGGTGGTTCTGCAAAACCTTCTGACGGTATTTGGAGTGTACCATATGGAGAATACGGTGCTCATTGGATTGCATCTGTTAGTGATTATAGCTTTAAACAAGTTAAAGTGATCCAAAAAGTAAAGAAAAATAATATTGTGTGGAGTAAAATCACATTAGGGGATAAGGTACTTGGTTGGATTGATTCAAGAACATTATCTAATCTTGTGATTAATGAAGAAAATAAAACGGTATTATTAGGAGATACATACGGTCATGATGTTTGGACTTTACCTTATGGTGAAAAGAACGCTAAATATGTAGGTTCTGCAAATAACTATGTAAATAAACCTATTAAAGTAATTGGTAGTTTAACAACGGAACAAACAGTTTGGTATCATTTTACAGTAGAGGGTAAAGAAGTTGGTTGGATTGACTCTAAGGCAGTTTCTAATGCATCTAACATAGTGGAAATGAATGAGACTTATCATGTATCAAATACTCAGGGCCATACTGTATGGTCAAGACCTTATGGTATGCAAAATGCAGCTTATATTGGCTCTGCTTCTGATTTTACTAATAAGAACTTAAATGTAAAATTATCTGTAAATTATAATGGTGTTACATGGTATGGTTTTAAAAACTCTAAAGGTAATTTAAATTGGATAGATAGTAGAGCAGTTGTTCAAGGTTCTACTTATCCACATTTGGATGTACCGATTATTAGTCAACGTGATCCTTATATTCCATCAAGAAATTTAGTATCCGGTTGTGAGATAACATCTGTAACTATGATGTTACAATATGCAGGTGCGAACGTAGATAAAGTTCAACTTGCATACGAAATGCCATATTCTAGTTTTGATCCAAATCAAGGTTTTGTAGGAAACCCTTTTGGTAGAGGTTGGACTATATATCCTCCAGCTTTGATGGATTTAGTACGTAAATACACAGGTAGTGCAATAAATCTAACTGGTTTAGAAATAAAAAGTAATTTAGACGCGGGGAAACCTGTCGTAGTTTGGATGACTATGCATGGTTTTACAGTTCACGCTATTACACTTGTAGGGTATGATGAAAACTATTTTTATTATAACGATCCTTGGACTGGTGAGAAAAACGCTTCTATGTATTGGTCTGATTTTTATAACAATTGGTCTACTCAAAATAGACGAGCAATTTCATATTAAAGTATTGGGTATGATTTAACATTTTTAACCAATGCATCTCCATCCTTTTATGTACAGGGCATAGCCCAATGAAAGGTGAAGATGCATTGGTTTTTTGTTTAGAAAAACATACATTTTTATCCTATAATCTACTTATGAAAGGTTCTTTACATTATAAATGTCCCATTGATTGGTAATTTCAAGTAAAACGCTAATTTTAGTAGGTGGCCCAATTCATAAGGGGCAAAGGAGAAAGTGTAAACATTAAATAATTAATTATTAAAGAATCCTAAAGCATACTTCACACCTTCATGAATATCAATCGTTTCGTACCCTGCTAATTCTTCAAGGGTAATATGCATTTTGACATTTTCTAATTCGTAACCACTGTCTAAGTCAATATTTAGGAGAACTTCATATCCATCAGTAGTAGCGTTCGTTTCGATAATGTTGAAAGTCTGAATTGCTGTACCTGTTTCATACTCGATTGGTTCTAAAAAATCTGACATAAAAACACCACCATTTTGTTTTAAAATCTAGTAATTGATGTATAGATTACTTCGTTTTTTCCTGATAATAAACATGTTTGGTTCTTTCAGTAGTTTAACCATGCGACATTCTGTTATTCATGTAACGTTCTTAAAGAAGTAGAATAAATAAGGGTAGCAAAGATAAAAATGAAATATATATAAATCAGAAAAATATTCTAAATCAATTGACAATTGGAGTTGCATTGGAATAAAATAACTGTTAACAAAAGTATACAAATCTGATGACGAGAACGAGTAAAATATATCACTGTTCCCCAGAGAGCCGGTGCCTTGCTGAAAACCGGTGTTCGGTATATGTTTGAAAATCATCTCCGAGGAGTCGGACTGAACTTAGTAAGTTCGAACGGTTGTCTACCGTTACAAGGAACGCGTATGATTGTACGTTGCTGAGTGCTATTGATGAACGATTGATCAATAGAAGTAGGGTGGTAGCGCGGGTAAACCCGTCCCTAATGATAGGGACGGGTTTTTTGTGTACTTTTCATTAATTCTTAAGGAGTGATTGTAGATGAAGAAGGTAGATGTGAAAGAATTAGCAGTAAGGAGAGAAGCTCGAATTCGTAAGCAATGGAATGAACAGAATGCCTTTGTGCAATCGATTCGAAATCGTGAAGGTGCACAATCTTTCGTATTTTATGAAGGACCGCCAACCGCAAATGGTCTTCCACATGTTGGGCATGCCCTAGGACGTACCATTAAAGATTTGGTTGCAAGATATAAAACGATGACAGGATATAAAGTACTGCGTAAGGCTGGATGGGATACACATGGATTACCGGTGGAATTAGGCGTTGAAAAGCATCTTGGTATTTCTGGTAAACATGATATTGAAAAGTACGGTGTAGAAGCCTTTCTGGCAAAGTGTAAAGAGAGTGTATTTACGTATGAAAAGCAGTGGCGTGAGTTTACAGAGAGTATTGGTTACTGGGTTGATATGGATGCGCCGTATATTACGCTTGATAATTCCTATATTGAAAGTGTTTGGCATGTTCTTGGGACGATTCATGAAAAAGGATTGCTGTATAAAGGTCACCGCGTTTCTCCTTATTGCCCAAGCTGCCAAACATCATTAAGCTCACATGAGGTGGCGCAAGGATATAAAACAGTGAAGGATTTAAGTGCAACAGTTAAATTTCAGCTTACAGATCGGGAAAACGAGTATCTTCTCGGCTGGACAACGACGCCATGGACGCTTCCAGCTAATGTAGCGTTAGCAGTTCATCCAGAGCTAGAATATGTGAGGGTGCAGCAAGGGGATGCGGTTTATATTGTGGCGAAAGAGTTAGCAAAAGATGTCCTGCAGAAAGAGTATAAAGTGTTATCTGTTCACAGGGGAAGCGAGTTAACAGGTCTTTCTTATATACCGCCATTTCAATTTGTAGAAGTCACAAATGGTTATTTTGTTGTAAATGCTGATTTTGTCACAGCCAATAGCGGTACAGGAATTGTTCATATTGCACCTGCATACGGAGAAGATGATTATAAAGTGGTCCAAGAACATGGACTATCATTTGTGAATGTTGTAAATGAGAAAGGAGAATACACATCTGATGTTCCTTTTTTACAAGGGAAATTTGTAAAAGAATGTGATGTTGATATTGTTCGCTATTTAGCTGAGCACGGTCTTCTTTATCATAAGGAGAAGTATGAACATAGTTATCCGCATTGTTGGCGCTGTGATTCACCGCTACTTTATTACGCAAATGAAAGTTGGTTCATTCGAACAACTGCGTTAAAAGAGCAATTTTTACAAAATAATAATGAAGTAACATGGTATCCAGAACATATTCAACATGGCCGGTTTGGTAACTTTTTAGAAAACATGGTAGATTGGAACATTAGCCGGAAACGATATTGGGGTACACCGCTAAATGTATGGGAGTGTGAAGCTTGTTACCATCAATTTGCACCGAAAAGCATTGAAGAATTAAGAAAATACGCAATTGGAATGGTTGATGAAAATATTGAATTGCATAAACCATATGTAGATGAAGTGAAAATCAGTTGTTCCGAATGCGGTGAAACAATGAAACGTACGCCAGAAGTAATTGATGTTTGGTTTGATAGTGGCTCGATGCCGTTTGCTCAGTATCATTATCCATTTGAAAATAAAGAGTTATTTGATGAACAGTTTCCGGCGGATGTGATTGCTGAAGGAATTGATCAGACGCGCGGATGGTTTTATAGCTTACTTGCGGTGTCTACACTGTACACCGGAAGAGCCCCGTATAAGCGTGTATTATCACTTGGGCATGTGTTAGATGAAAATGGGCAAAAAATGTCAAAAAGTAAAGGGAATGCGTTAGACCCAGTAGATTTAGTAGAAAAATTTGGAGCGGATGCTTTGAGGTGGGCGCTGCTTGTAGATAGTGCGCCGTGGAATCCGAAACGATTTTCAGAAAGAACTGTACAAGAAGCAAAGTCGAAACTAGTTGATACGTTGTTAAATGTATATAGCTTTTATGTATTGTATGCGGATTTAGATGGATACAATCCAAAACAGGAATATCGTACAAAGAAAACAAAACTGGATGAATGGGTATTATCAAGGTTGCATAGCACGATTCAGAAGGTAAGTATAGCTTTAGAAGATTATCAATTTACAACAGCTGCACGTGAAATAGCGTTATTAGTTGAAGAAGTAAGTAATTGGTATGTAAGACGTTCACGCAATCGTTTTTGGGCATCTGGTATGAATGCTGAAAAAGCGGCAGCATACGCTACACTTTACGAAGTACTTGTTACGATTAGTAAGCTGCTTGCTCCGTTTACACCATTTTTAGCTGAAGATATTCATTTCAATTTAGAAGGCAGCAGTGTTCATTTGACGGATTATCCAGTATGTGAAGAAGCACTAATTCAGAAACAGCTTGAAAGAGAGATGGGAGCTGTTTTACAAGTAGTTGAGCTTGGACGTAGCATTCGAAATCAACACACATTAAAAGTAAAACAACCATTAGCAAAACTTGTTGTATTTGAGAATACGAAGGAAGAAATGGATTGGGATTCGTATAAAGAAATTATAATGGATGAGCTGAATGTAAAAGAAGTGACAATCGAACATAGCGAAGCGGAGTATTTGTCATATCAGTTAAAGCTAAACTTTAAACAGGCAGGACCGAAGTTTGGAAAACAAATCAATTTGGTCAATCATTGGTTGCAAAATTTATCTAATGAAGAAGTAAAAGTGTTTCTAAAGGATGAAAATGGAGCATGTCAATTGTCGTCTGGAGAAGTTATCACAGTAACATTAGAAGATGTGTTTGTTGAAAAAGTACCGAAAACAGGATTTGCTGATGCTACGAATGGGGTATATACCGTTATGGTGGACACGAATGTGACAGTTGAATTGCTGCAGGAAGGAATGGCGCGAGAATTTATTCGCGCTGTGCAGGAATATCGCAAACAATTGAATTTGCCAGTAAATTTGCGAGTAGACATTGAAATTGAATGCGACGAGGAATTAAAGGATGTAATGATGAAGTATAAAGAATTACTGCAAGAAAACTTACTGATGAAACAATTATTTATCATGGAATCGATGCAACAAGCAGAACAAATCCAAGTAGGAAATAAGCAGGTATTGATTCATCTTAGAGCGAACGAAATATAAGATAAGAAAAACAGAGTGTACGCTCTGTTTTTTCTTTTAAAAAACGGTGAAAAACATTGTAAGTTCTATAGCTAGTATATAAAATTATGAAAAAAAGAATGGAGTGAAAAGATGCGAGATTTTGAGACATTAAGGGTATATGTAAAAAAGAAAGAATTTTTAAATGGTTTATCGGAAATTCAAAAGGAAATTGAGGGAATAAGAGAAAAAAATTCCCTTTCCTATATGAAAGAACGATTAGGTGAAATTTCTTCAGAAGAAGATTTTTATACACTCATTCAACTGTTGGATGAAGGCCTGATGCCATCTTATAGTAGATTTGTGGTGCGATATGCACATCGTCGTTTTAACAGTTTTCGGACGCTTACTTGGTTTTGTGATGATTTAATTGATGAACGAAAATCATTAGATGCAGAAGATCTGTTAAAAGAGGCATTGCAAAAAGAAGGTCATGCTGTTAAAAAAGAGCAGCTTGCAAAGGCATATTTCGTATTGGCACGCTGCATACTTGAAATGCGTCGTTATGAGGAAGCTTATACTTTTATGAATAGAGCAGAAGAGTTAAGTGAGATTCCGATTTTTGATAAATGGGGCTACTTCTATTTATTTAAAGGCGATTGGCTAAAGGCAGAAGAAGTACTGCGAAAAGGAATGAATTGTGAGGAATGTGCAGATACATCAACATATTTATTAGCAGAGTTGTATTCTATGAAAGGGGAACATGAAAAGTCATTACAAATCATTACGGAAGCGATGAGGAAATTCCCACAAGTTCCATTCTTTTACTTAGAAAAGATCAAAAGATTATATGATAAAAAAGCATATGATGAGTTAAGCCAAGTTTTACATGAAGTTCAAAACTTGTTGCCATTTCATAGTTATCAACCGTATTTCTCGCAAATTTGGGCGGAATTCTATTATATGAAAGATGATTGGATTACTCTACAAACATTGCTAGAAAACGAGAATAGTTTAAAAGATTCTCCTTATCACAACGCACTGCATTTTGCTGAGAAAAAAGAAGTGATGCTTTCAATTATACCTGTCGTACAGAAAGATAATTATTGCGTACCCGCAAGTATAGAAATGATATTGAAGCTTTTTGGAAAGCACAAAACGCAAGATGAAATTGCCAAGCACATTTTTGATGGAATAGGATCAAAGTTATCGAAAACAGTTGAATACGTAGAAGCGATCGGTTATAAAAGTCGTTTCTTTGTAGGTACAGTAGATATGTATAAAAAATTTATCGATGCCGGTGTTCCAGTTTTGCTTAGTGTCGATATAGATCATGTTTCACATGTGCAATTGGTAGTTGGTTATAATGATCAGTTGCAAATTTTATATATTCAAGATCCAAATTTTGCAGAGCGCATTCTTGTTACATATGAAGAGTTTGCAAAGCAGTATGTAAATACGAATTATTTATCCATCGCAATTGTTCCAAACGAGAAAAGTGAGCTTCTTTCTTCATTATGTAAAGAAGATGATTTGTATTTCCGGTGCATCTTTTCGTTAACAGATGAAATGGAATTTGCTGAACATGACGATGTGGAAAATTTATTAAGGCTTTTACACGAGCATAAAGAAAATCCTTATACATGGCTATATGCGATTAAGCATTTAGATTTACAAGACGGAAAGGAGTTTGTATATAACTGTGCGAAGCGCGCTTTATATGCTTATCCGGAATCCGATTATGTAAAACTTCATGCAGCGCAATGTTTTGTGCGTATCGAAGAACTAGAACAAGCATATACAGTATTAGAACAAGTAAATCATAAAGTTGTTAATCCATTCTATCATTTTACGCAAGGACGCATTGCGTTCGATGAATCTCGTTATGATGATATGATTGCTAGTTTTCGTGCGTCGCTCCAGTTAGACCCTGATCAGCCAGTAGCTTGGAGTTATATGGCTATTGGATATATGTATTTAGATGATTTGAAGCAGGCTCTAAAGTATTCGTCTATTGCAACGAGTCGTCACGAAGATCGTTTTGTTTTCGTTAATCATGCCCTTATTTTAATGGATGCGGACCAAAATGAAGAAGCATATGAAGTGTTTACTACGTTGTTAAAACAATATAAACGAGACGGATATGTCTGGTGTGAGCGTGCTAGGTGTGCTCATAAATTAGGAAAGTTAAGATCGGCAATTCGCGGACTTCAAATTGGCAAGGAATTAGATCGTCAACTACCGCTTCCATATATCATGTTAGCAGATATTTATGAAGCAGAATTAGACGAGGAAAGAAAAGCAGAAGAGGTTTTACTAGAAGGAATGCAACATGATGTCCAATCTGCTGCATTATATGCGAAATTAGGTGACTTTTATTTAGAACGAGAGCAATATGAAAAAGCACTGAAAATGTATGAAGTCGGGCTTCAACATGACGAGGAAGATGCATCCTGTCATGTAGGAATCAGTGAAGTTTACATGAAACAAAAAAGCTATGAAACAGGAAAACAATATATTTTTAGATTGAAAGAACAGTTTACTGAAGATAGCGACTTCCTTATTAATGCTGGGAAAATATTATGGAATGCTGCTATGGATCAAAACATAGAACAAAGAGAATTAGAATTAGCTCTAACGATAATGGAAGAAGGAATCGTTTGTATACAAAATAATTTCCGGGATGCATTAGAAATATATGTAACCCAACTAGAAGATACACCATTTTTACAAAGAGGAATTTCGTTTTTAAGTACTTTAGTTGAAAAAGATAATCGAAATATAGATTATTTATGTTATTTAGGTATTTTACAGGAGTCGGCTGGAAATTATATGAAAGCTATTCAACTGTATGAGCGAGCAGTGCAGATCACTGAAGATCCATTCCCGCATTTTAGGATCGGGGAAGTGTATAAAACATTGGAAGAATGGGAACAAGCAAAAAAAGCTTATTTACAATGCGTGAAACGAGATTCTACTTTTGCGATGGCACATTTAAAATTGGCTGAAATTTACTTTGTGGAAGAAAATTTAGAAAACGAACAACATCACATGTTTGCAGGTTGTAAACATGCACCTTTATTAGTAAATATGGAACATTTAGCGAATATATCAGTAAAAGTTGGGCGTCATAAGGAACTGATTGCAGCTTTAAACAAAAAGAAAGGGATTATTTCTGAAGTATGGCGTTTAAATAGTCTTGCGTATGTGTACGGGGCATCTGGTGAGAGGCAGAAAGAACGTGCTTATATAGAACAGGCGCTGGCAAAGGAAAATAATCATGAAGAGATATTACATCATTATGCGAAAATATTACTTGCTTTTCATGAAAAAGAGGGCTTACATGTTATTGAAAAGCTTATTATGCAAAATGTTCACAATGAAGAAGTGTATGTAACGTATATAGAAGAGTTGCGAAAGCGAAGAAAAAGTATAAGTGATGGTTTGAAGAATTTAGGCATATCAAACGAAGAAAAAAGCTATGCGTTTATGTATGCAGCTTCTGCACTTGAACAAAAATTTATGGAACAGATGGTGCAAGAAGAACAAGCAGGAGCATTTTTCACGAAAATGTATCGCCGCATTCGAAAACGTGCGCAAGATGTACTTTCTATTACATCTATTATTGATTTGTATGAAACGGCAATTCAGCTAAATCAAGAGAACAGTGCGGCGGTACAGCGATTTGCTCACTTTTATGTAAATGGTGATCTTAATGATGATGCAATAGAAACATTGCGTAAGGCACTTGAAAAACATTGGAATTATGAAATCGCCCATCAGTTAATTATGCTACTTTTAGAACATGCAGATGACAATGAGGCAAGGCTGCAAGAAGCATTGCGTGAAACAGAGAACATTTTGAAAGAAAGGCCGATGGACGCATCGATTCGAATGTTGCAAGGCACGATATTACTAGATTTACAAAGGGAAGAAGAAGGAGAAGATATTCTCCGTGCTTTAATAGAGGATGCTCCAATGATGAGTGGTAGTTTTATACATTTAGGTGCTCATTACAATAATCAAGAGCGTTACCGAGAAGCGATTGCTATATTGGAAAAAGGATTAGAGCATCATCCAGAAGAGGATGAACTATATATCGGTCTTGGTGTTTCCCATCATCTAAGCGGTGATACAAAAAGAGCGTTGGAGCTCATGGATGATGTGTTATTGATGGATGAATCACATTTGAATGCCAGGTATAATAAAGCATGCTATTTAGCTGTATTAAATCGAAAGGAAGAAGCGACCACTGAATTAGAGCGCGTATTACAAGAGGATGAAAGCGGCTATTTTGCAGAATTAATGGAAGAGGACCCAGATCTAATACGTATTAAAAAATATGTAAAGCAGTATATTTGATGAATTTTGGAAAGTTTATAGCAAAACTATATAAATACGAATTAAAAAACCGACATAAAACCATCTTTTTATAGGTGGGCGAGAGTATCTGTCTATGCATAGAAGCGGTCAGTGCCTTTTCCTGCCACATGCGAAGTGAAAACAAAGGAAGAAAGCGAGTGGAAGCTCCTTTTTTTCTGCATAGCAGTAATCTATATGTCGGAAAATCAAAATGAATTCATATATATCGGATGAACTGAAGAAGTAAGAGAAATAACTTTCCGAATTATTTAAAAAATAACTTGCATTTCGTTGTTCGAAAGGATAGAATATTCCGTAAATATAAAAAGCGATGAGCAGGAAAAGTACATCGTGAACTGATCTACAGAGAGCAATCGGTAGCTGAGAAGATTGCGATACAGCGTGATGGAAAGACACCTGTGAGTGTTATTTTGAACGTGAAGAACTAGTAAAAGTAAACGGAACCTACCGTTATCAGGCGAAAAGTGGTCAATATGACAATTTGGGTGGTACCGCGGTGAAATCCGTCCCTTTTATAGGGGCGGATTTTTGTATTCTTTGAAAGGGGTGAGCGGCCGTGGATGATGATGACAACGATAATGATAAATTTACAATCATACAATTAATAGTAGGAGGCGGAATGTATGAGTCAACAAATGAAGCGGTCGCTTATTAGCGAATGTACACCGCATGAAACCGTTGTATTACAAGGATGGGTGAAGAAAATTCGTCATTTAGGGAATATTAGCTTTTTATTACTTCGTGATCGAACAGGCGTCATGCAATGTGTACTTGAAAAAGAATGGTCTGGATATAAAGTAGAAGTAGAAAGTGTTGTGCAAGTTACAGGAAAAGTGATCGAAACAGAAAAAACAGAACTTGGAGTAGAGTTATTAGTAGAGGATATGCAGCTTATAAATGGTGCTGAGCCAATTCCATTTGAAGTGAATAAAAAGAAACTGCAGGTCGGTTTAGATCAAATGTTACATTCACGAACGTTATCACTTCGGCATGAACAAGTGCAAGCGATTTTTACAATTAAATCAATGTTTGCACATGCCTTTAGCGAGTATTTACTGCAGCATGGTTTTACAAGAATTTTCACACCGAAAATTGTTTCACAAGGGGCGGAAGGCGGAGCAAATGTATTTCAGTTTCAATATTTTGAAAAAGAAGCATATTTAGCACAATCACCGCAGTTTTATAAACAAATGATGGTAGCGGGTGGATTAGAACGTGTTTTTGAAGTGGCACCTGTGTACCGCGCTGAACATCACAATTCATCTCGTCATTTAAACGAATACATTTCATTAGACGTCGAACTTGCATTTATTGAAGACTTTTATGAGGTAATGAAGCTTGAAACGGATGTACTTCGGTATATGTTTGAAAAAGTACAGCAATATTGTGCAAAAGAGTTACAGTTGCTCAAAATTGAAATTCCAGTTATTACAAACATTCCAAAACTAACGGTGACGGAAGCACAAAATATTTTACAAAAAGAGTATCGAAAAGAATCACCGATAGGCGATTTAGATTCAGAAGGAGAAAAATTGCTTGGGAAGTATGTAAAAGAAACATACAATAGCAATTTTGTCTTTATCACTCATTATCCGAAAGAAACACGTCCGATGTATACAATGCCAAACCAAGAGAATCCTTCTATCACAGACTCTTTTGATTTATTGTATAAGGGATTGGAAATTACATCGGGGGCGCAGCGTATTCATAACTACGGTATGTTAGTTCGTTCTTTTGAAGAAAAGAGATTGAATGTAGAAAACTTTCAATCGTATATTGATACGTTCCGATATGGATGCCCGCCGCATGGTGGGTTCGCGATTGGGTTAGAACGACTTGTATATAAATTTTTAAACTTATCGAACGTTCGTGAAGCAAACGCATTTCCGAGAGACTGTACAAGGTTAGTACCGTAATGTAAAGTGAAACTTTCATCAGTGGAGGGCTTCATTCCCCACTGATGGAAAACGGGCAGTTGTCCTCCATCTCTCTTCTTCGCTTCTCTCTAAATCTTGAGGTGCGGGTCTTACTGCCCACGAATAGCGAGATAAAGTGAAATAATCCCCGGTAAGTGTACCGGGGATTTGTTATGAGAATCTATTTTCAATTCGTAATCGAAATAATCCACAATATCCAATGAGCTCCTGGCATAAAAAGAAGCTGAGCTAGTAATGTTCCTAAAAATCTAGAAATCATAAGCCATCCGTACATTTTCCCCATTGTTTCTGTACCGTTTTCTTTTTGGAGGGCTCGTTCTGTTAAGAGAGCGATTCGTGGGTCTAATAGGACAGTTAGTAAAATTGTCGCAAATCCATTAACGAGACCGGAAGCTGTACTTGCATTTGTTGCGTAAGCAGGATTTAAAAAAGAAGCGTATAAAGCAGAAAGAACGCCTGCTGTGTAAATAGCGGTAGCAAACATATTAATGAGCATAATTCGCTTTGGAATACCGCCAACTCGTATTCGATGAATCATTTCCAATTTTGGGAAACGGACATATTTTTTTGTGTATTTTAGTTTTTGAATGTTATTTGTTTTCATCATGCGAATGAAAGAACCGTCTGTTTCAAAGTTTTGAATCACATAGCCAAATAGTTTTGTTAGAGTCGGATATAAAAAGATGGCTAGTAATGTACCGATGGAAGCCGCTAATAAAATTAGACGAATCGTTCCTTCTAAATTGATGGAAGTGTCTTGCTTTGCTTGATCGACGATACCGCCAAGTAAAAAGGCTTGCAGTAAATTAGATGTTCTCGCAACAAGTAACACGATTCCAACTACAGATAAGGAAACAGCAATCTTTTTTAAACGAATTCCTGCAAGTCGGATACTATAGGAACTTGTTTCCACAGCATGAATGATAATTGTAAAAACTACTATGAAAATTAATTTTGTTGTCATGTGTATTCACCATCTATTATAAATTGGAAAATAAATCTAATCATACATGATGAGAAGGGTTTTGTACATCTTGAATTTTGTTTTGATGGTGACTTATAGCGTCTTATTGACTGAATATTTACATTTGAATGATTCTTTTGTAAAATAGTGAAGGTTGTGGCTAGAAATTTAAGGGGGATGGGGATGAAAGCATATTACAGTAACCGAGCGAAGAATTATGAAGAAGTATATTTTCGAGAAGAACCTATTAGACAAGCAGAACTGTTACAAATAGAAGATCTTTTGAAAGAAAAGTTTATAGGAAGGAATGTACTTGAGGTTGCTTGTGGTACAGGATACTGGACGCAATATGTTGCTGAAACGGCTAAGTACATTACTGCAATTGATTATTCGGAAGAAGTACTTGCGATAGCGAAAGAAAAGAAGCTTTTGCCATCTAAAGTTTCTTTTGTACAAGGAAATGCGTATAGATTAAATCAATTAGCAAAAACATTTAATGGAGCATACGCAAATTTTTGGTTTTCTCATATTCCGAAAGAAAATATTTTTTCCTTTTTAGAACAGTTTCATGAGGTTTTAGAATCAGGTTCGATTGTATGCATGGTAGATAATATGTATAACGAAGGAATTGGTGGAACACTTATTTCTAAGCCGAATGATGAAAATACATATAAAATCCGTTTATTAGCTAGTGGGCAGCAATATGAAATTATAAAAAATTATTACTCGAAAGAAGAACTTACAACTATTTTTGAACCATTTGCAGTAGATTTAGAGATTCATATGAATACATGTTTTTGGATCGTAACATATAAAGTAAAGTGAGTGGAGGAGAATATATGTATACAACTTTTTTATTCGATTTAGATGGCACATTAACAGATCCAAAAGAAGGTATTGTAAATTCAGTCGTATATGCCCTGCGAAAAATGGGAATAGATGAGCAGGATCATAACAAATTACTTACTTTTATCGGTCCTCCGCTTCAATATTCATTTGCGAATATATATGGAATGAATGAAAAACAAGTAACAGATGCAGTAACGTATTACCGTGAATATTTTAAAACGAAGGGGATGTTTGAAAATCATGTATATGAGGATATTCCTAATGTTTTACAAGAGCTAAAGGATGAAGGGAAGCGGCTATTTGTGGCAACATCAAAGCCAACTGTATTTGCAAAACAAATTTTAGAACACTTTCAGATGGCACATTATTTTGAAGAGATTGTCGGTAGTAATTTAGATGGAACACGCATTGCCAAAGCGGACATCATTCAGCATATTTTACATACATATGACGATTTAGAGAAAGAACATGTAGTTATGGTAGGTGATCGAGAGCACGATATAATCGGCGCGCGTCAAGTTGGTATCGATTCTATCGGAGTCATGTATGGGTACGGTAGTAAGGAAGAATTATCGGCGGCGGGAGCTACTCATATTATTAAAGGTGTAGAAAATATAAAGAAGTTTCATTATGTGGTAGAAAAATAATTGACGGAAAAGATAAGGTTGTCACCTTGTCTTTTTTTTGTATAGGAATGTTGTAAAAAAATTACTATATTTTGAGATTGGTAAAGGAATTTAAATTATAAAATGGAATTTTACAAAAAAGACTGAAAATTCTTTAAATATTTCCTTGGAAATTAGAAAGGATGAGCTCATGGAATTAGTCATTATTTTACTGGCACTTAGTATGCTAATGTTTGTAGCATATCGCGGATTTTCTGTTATTTTGTTTGCACCTATTTGTGCTCTGTTTGCTGTTTTATTAACAGAGCCGACTTATGTATTACCTTTTTTCTCAAATATTTTTATGGAGAAAATGGTTGGCTTTATTAAATTATATTTCCCTGTGTTTTTACTAGGAGCGATTTTTGGAAAGGTAGTTGAGATGTCAGGAATCGCAGAATCTATCGCAAAAACGATTATCCAAATTGTTGGGGTAAAACGAACGATACTGGCGATTGTATTAATGGGAGCGATTTTAACATATAGTGGTGTCAGTGTATTTGTTGTGGCATTTGCTATCTTTCCATTTGCAGCTAATTTGTTTCGTGAGGCAAATATACCGAAACGACTCATTCCTGGTACAATTGCACTTGGAGTGCTTACATTTACAATGGATGCACTTCCAGGAACACCGCAAATTCAAAATGTTATTCCGACAACATTTTTCAAGACAGATATTTATGCTGGACCATTACTAGGAGTTACAGGAGCAATTTTTATATTTATTGTCGGTATGGTGTATTTAGAAAGTCGACGTCGCAGGGCAGAAGCGCAAGGGGAAGGGTATTATGGATTTGACAATGGACATACGGAAATGGCAGCATCTATCGAAGCGGAACAAGGCGTAAAACAGCCATTCCCAACGACTGAAATTACACCACTTCGTCAAGTGCTTGCCTTCGTACCGCTTATTTTAGTTGGTGTCATGAACAAGATTTTTACAATTGCTATTCCAAAATGGTATCCAAATGGGTTTGATTTTGCGTCAATTGGTTTAAAAAGTTTTGGGAAAGTAGAATTGTCTGGAGTACTTGGAATATGGTCAGTAGAATTAGCACTTATCATGGGGATTATTGCAACACTCCTTTTAAATTGGAAGCGTGTATTTGTAGATTTTCAAACGGGATTAAATGTAAGTATTGGCGGAGCGTTACTAGCAGCAATGAATACCGGTGCAGAATATGGGTTTGGTGGTGTAATCGCATCTCTTCCAGGATTTAGCGTAATTCGTGATGGTATTTCAACAACTTTTACAAATCCACTTATTAACGGAGCAGTTACGACAAATGTACTTGCGGGGATAACAGGGTCTGCATCTGGGGGCATGGGAATTGCCTTAAGTGCAATGGCAGATAAGTATATTGCAGCTGCAGAGCAATTTCATATTCCATTAGAAGTGATGCATCGTATTATTGCAATGGCATCAGGCGGGATGGATACATTGCCGCATAACGGAGCTGTTATTACATTACTTGCTGTAACAGGGTTAACTCATAAACAATCGTATCGGGATATTTTTGCAATTACAATTATTAAAACGGCAGCTGTATTTGTTGTAATTGGCATGTATAGCTTAACAGGTCTCGTATAACGATAAGATAGAGGAGAGCGGAAGTTCTCTCTTCTTTTTGTTTATAATATTGTTATGTAAACTAAATTATTATTCGTGGAAAATATTCAGAAAATATATTATAATGTAAGTGGTTACAAAAAGGGGGGAATACGATGTTTTCGTTACAACCAATCGCTTTTGTACATAATGAACGAATCAATGTAGAAGATGATTTGTGGGGAGAAATTGAATCTGTTATTGAGTTGACAGATTTTTATACAGAAGAGAGTTTGCAAGGGATTGAACAATTTTCACATATTGAAGTGATTTTTTATTTTAATAGAGTGAAAGAAGAGAACATTCAGCACACAGCAAGACATCCTCGAAATAATGAAGAGTATCCGAAAGTAGGTATTTTTGCACAGCGGGGGAAAAATCGTCCGAATCGATTAGGTGCTACGATTGTAAAAGTAGTACGAAGAGAAGGAAAGCGCTTAGTTGTGCAAGGTTTAGATGCGATTGATGGAACCCCCATTTTAGATATGAAGCCAGTTATGAAAGAATTTTTGCCAAAAGAAGAAATTAAGCAGCCAGACTGGGCAACGGAGTTAATGAAGAACTATTGGAAAGGAAGCGAAGAAAAGTGAAAATATATCAAGCAACTATGGAAGACATACAAGGAGTAGCATCATTATTTAATGAGTACCGCATGTTTTATAGACAAGATTCTAATATGGAAGGAGCAGAGCAATTTTTACGTGAACGTATAGAACGAAAAGAATCCATTATCTTTGTAGCAATAAAAGATGGGAAATACGTTGGATTTACGCAACTGTATCCTTCTTTTTCTTCTATTTCGATGAAAAAGCTATGGATTTTAAATGATTTATTTGTACGAAGTGAGGCAAGAGGAACTGGAGTAGGGAAAGAGTTGTTAGAAAAGGCGAAGCAATTTGCAGTCGAGACAGGGGCAAAAGGATTAAAGCTCCAAACGGAAGTAGATAATGCAACAGCACAGCGTTTATATGTAGGGAATGGTTATATAAGAGATGATCGCTATTTCCATTATGAATTAACATTATAAAAATCCATATATAACTAGTGATATATATCCAAGCATATTGCAATATCGTTTCATAACATATGGATATGTAAGGACAGGCTTTTCATAAAGAGATAGTTTTCGTATTTATGCAGATGAGGTATGCAAAGCGAGTGGAATGACTAAACAGCAATGCCGTTTTACATGGCATTGCTGTTTTATTTTTATTTAGCATGTGAAAGGAGCCATGAAACAGCATCCTCTAGGTTTTTTGCAATATAATCAGCATTCATACTCGCCCATTTATGACGGTACGTGTGCAGTGCATCGTGTCCAGCACCTGTTTGCACTAAAATTGTTGTGGCACCGACTTGTATACCTGCAACAATATCGCTCCACCGATCGCCGATTACCACACATTTTGTTAAATCAAGATGATGTTTTTTCGCTGCTTGAAGAAGCATTCCTGTTTCTGGCTTACGACAATTGCAGCCATCACTATGTCGGTGCGGACAAAGATAGATGTCGTCAAAACCAAATGCCTCTAATTCTTGAATAAAGTCTTCAGTTGTTGCTTTGCCATCCGCAATGCCCGGTTGGTTTGTAAAGGAAAATAGTTGTATGTTTTGTTTTTTGAGTTTATGTAGAGCCATCTCAGTAAATGGGAATAACTGAAACTCTCCAGGATAATGAATCGTCGTATCGCCACCGATTGTACCGTCACGGTCGATGAAAATAGCTTCGATGTTCCGTTTATTTGTCATAGTAAATATCCTTTCTTGTCGTTTGTTAGAAATGTTTTATAAAAAGGTGTGTATGGAATAACAAAAAAATATTTTGAACTCAGAATATAAAGTATTCTACTATTGAGATTATTTTCCTGCATATGAATGGTATCTTCACTACGTATCATATGAATCCATTTTGATTTTCCGACATATAGATTGCTGCTATGCAGAAAAAAAGGAGCTTCCACTCGCTTTCTCCCTTTGTTTAAACTTAGCATGTGGCAGGAAAATGCACTGACCGTTTCTATGCATGGACAGATGCTCTCGCCCACTTAAAAAAAGATGGTTTTATGTCGTTTTTTTAATTTGTATTTATATAGATTGAAAAGTCGTTTTATTGAAAAATATGTTATTATTTTCATAGGGATTTATTGTAAGTACATATAGAGAGAGGGATGTAGTTGCTGCAAGTAAATATAAATTCAGCTGGATACGATGCTGGAGAACAAACGATACATAACATTGCCTTTTCAATTGAACAAGGTGAACTCGTTGCTTTAATTGGCGCAAACGGAGCAGGAAAGAGTACAACGATAAAAGCGATTCTTGGATTATTGGCGCATATGGACGGAGAAGTCTCATTTGGAGAGAAAAAGAATCCGTATGCCTATGTACCAGAACATCCAACGTATTACGATTATTTAACATTATGGGAACATATTGAACTTTTGATGGCTGCTAGAGATGTTAAATCAGGCAGCTGGGAAATAAAAGCGGAAGAGTTGTTGCGTACGTTTCGGATGGACAAGCATAAGCATGAATATCTGTCGAAGTTTTCAAAAGGAATGAAACAAAAGTCAATGCTTATTTTAGCTTTTTTAACAGAGCCTGATTTTTATATTATTGATGAACCGTTTATTGGGTTAGATCCGACCGCAACTCGTGATTTTCTCAACTTTTTGTATAAAGAAAAGGAGCGCGGGGCTGGCATTTTACTTTGCACACATGTGTTAGATACAGCAGAAAGAATATGTGAGCGTTTCTTATTAATTTCAGAAGGAACGTTATTTGCAAATGGAGATTTACGTAGTATTCAAACGCTTGCTAACATGCCAGAAGGGACGTTGTTAGATTGTTTTGATGTGATTGTAAGGCGGGAGCAACATGATTAGAAAATTATTTTATAAGAGACTATTTTATGAATTAAAACGAAAATGGAAAGCAGTGCGTTCTGTTGTCGATTGGACGATTGCATTATATGGAGTTGTTCCAGCACTTGTATTTAGTTGGATATACTATGCTTCACTTTGGAAAAATGGACCAAAAGATGAAGATATAATTTATTGGTTTATCGGGCTTTTTGTTTTTTACAGCACAACGTTTTCAAGAAGTGTACGTTCATTTTTGGAACAAGCAGATAGTTTGTTTTTAATTCAATTTCCAAATCGGATTAAACAAATGATGAAATATGGAATGATATATTCTTTTTGTCGTATTTGCTTCACAAGTGCATTTGTAACAATACTATTCCTACCCATCTTTTTGAAAGTTTTACATGGAACAGGAATACAAGCTTTTTTCTGCTTTGTATTTTTGACTTGCTTTCGTTTCACACTTTCTTTGCTACAACGGTACATTGATGTTCGGTTTCATAAACAGTGGCAAGTGATCATTATTAAAAATATTCTCTTTTTTGTAGGCGTTGTATATGTAAGTATGACATATAGGTATATATTACAACAGTCTTTTTATACGATTTTGTTTTTTGTCCTTCTCTTTATCATAAGTTTCTTCTTAGTAAAAGAAAAAATGGAGTACCATCGCTTTTTCTTTAAAGAAACTGAAAAAGAAAAAGGAGAAGCAATGAGATGGACAACGCAAATAATGACAATTGGGGGACAGGTACAAAAACCTACAAACATAGCGAAGCCGTGGTTATTTCCGCGTTCTAAACGTATATTATTAGGAAAGAGCAATGATGCTAGAATCATTGAAGCTTTTCTAAAGGAATATTTTCGCTCGGGTGATGCGAGTGGTTTTTACATTCAGATTATCATTGTAAGCGCAATTGCTATTTGGCGTGCGCCGTGGTGGATTGCTGCAATCGTTATTTCGTTTGCGTTATTTGCAATAGATCGTTATTCGAACGGAAAATGGAAGGTTTTTTCAGGGAAATTATTTTTACAGTTATATTGTTCAGAAGGAAAGAAAATATGGCTGTCACAGAAAGCAAAAGCATATCTCCTTATACCAGCTTTATGTGTATATGGCATTGCAGTACTAGCTCATTTTTATATGATTCCTGCTGTAGTTTGTGCAGGGATTGCAATTGGACTAACAGTGTGGATTCTATTTATCCCGCATTAACGGGCAGTAAGAACTCTACCTCAAGATTGGGAGAGAAACATTGTCCAGCTCCAGTGGCTAGAATGTTCGGTGGCTTCGCTTCTTCCTACGAGGTAAAAAGCACCTCTACGTCAGAAGCTCCATCCCCCTCACATTCTGAACGAGCCACTTCTGCTTTTCTTAAGAAGAAAGGTGGGGGATAACTGCCCGTAAAAGCCCGATTCGTTCAACTAACCGTCAGTGGGGATGAAGAAAACCCCCACTGATGGAAGTTTCACTTTATTTCTAACAAAAAAAGAGCTGGATAGCTCTTTTTTTTGTTAATCAGTAATCGACACATACATAAAATAGACGAGAACACAAATGCTTACGGCTGAAAACAGAAGGTCAAGGTTCAAATGGAAAACCTCCTAGTCAAATCAAAGAATAATACTTATTATATGAAATCTTACTATTCCATATTCAAATCATGCTAATGTTAATAAATTTGTAAAGTGCAAAAATTGGCATCATTTTGTATAATAGAAGAAATAGTTATAAATATATATAAAGAAAGGGAGGGATACAACATGCCAAAATGGATGAAAAAGACACTCGTCACGTTAATTACTGTATTTACATTTGGATTAGTAACACCTCCTTCTGTACTGCTTGATTCTGCCAAAGCGGACAAGCCTGCAAAACAACAAAATCTAGAGCAACCGCCGTATACACTGGATGAAAAGTCAAATGAAATAGGTTCAGAAGTATTTCTTTCTTATGCGATGCAGGAAGCTGAGCGGCAATCGATGGAGAAATTCGGATCGAAAATTGGCCCGGTAATTGAAGATGAGTTTAAAGGTGTGATATTGCCGAAAATAGAAGAAGCGCTTGCGGATCTTGCGAATCATACATCAGAAGAATCGTTACAGTCTTTGGCAATATCACAAAAACCAGCCGGCGGGAAACATGAAAAGATTTTTCATGTTTATGATACAAAAACTGGTGATGACTTACTCCGTTTTCACGTAAGACGAGATCATCCGCCGCAAGATGGCTATTATTTTAATTTTCATTACCATCGTTATGATGATGACTTTACAGCACATTATGAGCTTGGGGATATTTATTGGAATACGAATACACCGCCGCAATGGCTATCATAGAAAAAGGAGAACAAGGAGAGATACCTTGTTCTTTTTTTGTAAATAAAAGGTTATATCTATATTGAAAGAGAATTCTTAAGTATAAAGAAAAATGATAACAAGGAGCATTGGCAATGAGTAAATATGTTATGTTTGATTTTGACGGTACCTTAGTAGATTCTAAAGACATTTTTATCCCTATTTTCAATGAAATAGCAGAGAAACACCGTTTTAAACAAGTAAAAGAAGAGGATGTTGAAGCATTGCGGAAGTTATCAATTCCAGAGAGATGTAAATTGCTTCACGTGCCTTTATATAAAATCCCTATGATCGCACTAGAGTTCTATAAATTATATCAGCCATCGATTCAAAGCCTTACTTTGTTTGATGGAATTAGAGATGTTTTGCAGACGCTAAAAGAGAGCGGCTATGAAATTGTCATTGTATCATCGAATGCTGAGGAGCATATTCGGGAATTTTTACGTCAGAATGAAATTGATTATATTCATGAGGTGTTTTGTTCTCATAATATATTCGGAAAAGATAAAATGATAAAGAAATTTCTAAAAGAAAGGAAACTAAAAAGTTCCGATGTGATTTACGTAGGAGACGAACTTCGAGACATTGTATCTTGTAAAAAAATTGGTGTAGAAGTGATTTGGGTAAGCTGGGGATATGATGTGATAGAAACGGTACAGGCTGAATCACCGAACTACATTGTGAATGTACCAGAAGAGATTGTAAGTGTTGTACATTCACAATAATGTGAAGTGGGAAAGGGAGCAAGGGGAGTATGTTGGAGAAAACGTTTGAGCCAGGTATTCATCATATTGAATTTTGGGTAGGAAATTTAGAGGAGTCAATTAAATTTTATCGTCAATTATTTCCGATTATTGGCTGGAAACAACTCAATGAAACAGCTTTTAGTACAGGAAATACAGAGATATATTTTAAAGAGATTGATGCGGAACTTGTACGAACATTAGGCCCAAGACATATTTGTTATCAAGCAATGAATTGTTCTGTAGTTGATGAAGTGGCGAGTTTTTTACATAATGTTCAAGCTGAAATCATTCGCGGACCGATTGAAGTGAAGGAGTATTCGGAAGGATATTATACGGTAGATTTTTATGATCCAAACGGTTACATAGTAGAAGTTGTGTATGCGCCGAATATGGAGATGTAAATTGAATTTCTAAAAATATGATTCAAGTATTTTTAAATTAGTAACACAAGTTGTAAAAGAATTAATAAAAATCCTGTATGTATTATGAATACAGGATTTTATTTTTTGATTAAACGAGTGAAGTAGATAAATGGGATAAAAGAAAAAGCGAAACTTCCATTAGTAGGACTTACGTCTGTAAATGGGGGGGGGAATGGAGGCTTATATATGAAATTAAAGAATATAAATATTTCCGAACGCATGGCGCATTATAATGTATCTGGTATAAGCATTGCTTTCATTGAAAATGGTGAGGTGCATATGACAAAAGAATTTGGTGTCATGAAAGCGGGAACGAATAGAAATGTAAACAGTAATTCTATTTTTAATGCCTGTTCGATTAGTAAGTTTTTAACAGCAATGCTAGTTTTAAAGTTAGCCGACCAAGAAATCCTTCATTTAGATGAGGATATAAATAATAGACTTATATTTTGGAAGGTTCCTGAAAATGAATATACCCAAAATAAAAAAGTTACGTTACGAACATTACTTAGCCATCAATCTGGAATAATCGATACTGAAGGGAGTTTTTGCGAATTTAATTCCACTCTAGGCAAACCTACAATGGTTGAATTATTAGAAGGAAAAACACCGTATTGTAAAGAATGTATTGAAGTGAAATATGAACCTGAAAGTGACTTTCAATATTCCGATGCAGGTTTTTGTATTATACAGCAAGTATTAGAAGATGTTTGTGGTAAACCTTTTGAAGTGTTAATGGACGAGCTTATATTTGAACCGTTACAAATGAAAAACAGTACATTCGAACAAACAACATTACCAGTAAGCAATGTGAAATTTTCTTGTGGTCATAATAAGAAAGGAGAAGTCGTTTTGAGTGAATATCCGATTTATCCATATCCAGCAGCTGCCGGACTTTGGACAACACCAACCGATTTAGCAATTTTAGTAATTGAAGTCATGAATGTGTTAAAAGGTGCAAGTAAAATTGGTCTTTCTGAAAGCAAGACAAAAGAACTCATTACTTCGCAAGGTTGTAAAGAATGGGCTGGTTTAGGGGTTTTTCTTGATGGTTCAGGACAAGATGTTGAAATTTCTTCACTTGGCTGGGGAATCGGATTTCAAAGTATGCTCGTGGCTTATCCATATTTAGAAACAGGTGTGGTTATTATGACAAATACCGATTTAGAGGTTCATCAAATGAAGGGTATTATTGGTGAAATCATACGAGGAATATACAGAATATAGTGAAATTAAAATTTGATAGGAATAAGGGAGGAGGGATTTAAGTGGAGAAACTTACCAGAGGGATTTGTTGGCCCAATTCCTGGTGCTTATCAAATTGTAGCGGGTAGGCTGCCGGTCGAGGAGGCAACTAGTGAGCAACTGAAAGAAAGCGCAATAAAAGGATTACATAATATAACAGCTGTACCGAAGTATTTTTCTACACTTTTAGACCACGGTAAAGAAAGATTAACAAGAGTTGTTCGTTTACTCAGTACACAAGTTTCCCCAACGATATTTCACGTCTTATCGGTCGTAAATCAAGATGCTGTCGAGGTATGGAAAATGCCAAAAAATGAAGCAATACATCTATTACCAGATGAAGAAATGAAACAATTTGCGATTCAATTTTATAAGTGTGCTGAAAGATATTATCCAGATGAAAATTTGGTAGATGATGCTTTGGGCATGATTGAAAACGGTGCAAAGTTTTTCGAAAGTGTTAACTTGTGGTTTGCACAGGAAATGAAAGTAAGTGAATAACATGAGACTTTTGTTTTCGACTAACGGTATATAAGTTAAAGAAGAAAAGCATGTAATAAAAAACGCAGGGGGTTCGGAATCCCTGCGTTTTCTTGACTAATGAAAACGCTATTTTTTAGTTTTCGTAAACAGAAGTGGCTTTGTGCTTAACGTTGCTGGGAGGTGTACTTTCAGTTCGTGCAGTCCACCTGCTGGATTCATTTCATAAGAAATTAATATGTCCATTTCTACTTGGAAAACATTCCATTTCGTATTGAACATATCATAGTGGTGATGGTTCATTTCAATGTCGAATGACGCAAATTTTAAATTTAATGATTCATTTCGTTTGTGTACTTCAATTGTGCCATAAGCAGGGTGTTCGAACGTTCCTGTATAATCTTTTAACGGATGGGAAAGAACAGTTTCCTTTACTTGTGGTAGCGGTTTGTTCATTTCTTTCATCATTTCTTGAAACTTTTCCGTATCTTCTATCGAACGTTTGTGCCAGTCAATTGGTTCTAATTCAAGCAATTCATCATAAATTTGATGTGCAAGATATGGAGGGAGTAACGTGTTACCACGGTTCGTTAATATGACAAGACCAATATTATGTTCTGGCATAAAGGAGACAAATGCTGAAAATCCATCGATATTCCCTCCGTGATAGATTTCCTTATGGCCGCGATAGGCAGTAATAAACCAGCCAAGACCGTAACTGTTTACTAGAGTTTCTGGCATAGTGAACATTGGTGCATCTGGAATCGGGATATGCGGTGTATACATTTGCTCAAGCAGATTTTGCGTAAGAAGTTCATTTTCGCCAACTTTTCCTTTATTTAAATGCAGTAACACCCATTTTGCTATATCCTCAATATTAGAGTTCATACATCCAGCGGCACCAATTGTAGTAAGGTTGCAAAAAGGTACTTCTGTTATGTTTCCGTCTTTCTCGATGTAAGGAAGTGCATGGTCATTTGATTTTTGTGAAGTGGCAACTGAGAAGTTTGTATGTTCCATTTGAAGCGGGTTTAAAATTTGTTCTGTTGTATATTGTTCCCATGTTTCATTTGTAATGTTTTCGACGATTGAGCTAATAGTGGCATACATTAAGTTATTATATAAAAATGCGGAGCGGAACGGTGCATCTAGTTCTAAGTGGCGAATGTTTTCCACGATATTTTTTCTACTTAAGGAGTCTGCGCGCCATAGTAAATCGTGGCGACTGACACCGGTGCGGTGAGATGCTAGGTCGCGAGCTGTTGTTTGTATGCTTGCTAGTGGATCGTGAAGTGAAAAAGTTGGAATATACGATTGTACTTGTGTATCCCAATTAAATTTTTGCTGCTGATCAAGTAAACTTAAAGAAAAAGTACCAAATGCTTTTGTTGCGGAACCGATTGCAAATAATGTTTTTGGTGTAACGGGTTTTTTATTTCTTGTATCACGGTACCCATAACCTTCTGAGAGTATTACTTCTCCATTTTTTACGATGGCTACTGCCGCTCCAGGGACCTTTAAATCTTTCATCATGTTTTGGATTGTCGTATGTAATTTACTTGTAAGAGGCATTTCAGTTTTTTGCATAGTAAAACCTCCACTCATATATTATTTACTTCCGCATTATAGCTTCTTGAAACAAGTAGAAAATCCCTTTTTCTTTTTAGAAGAAAGATTGACGAAAGTATGTCAGATATTAAAGACTAAATAATTTTTAAATACCGAGTTTTTGCGTGTGTTTTAAATATAGGAGAGATTTTTTAATAGGTCATGTGAAATTCTAAGTCATATATGATAAACTCCATATAGGAAAAATAATGTTACATAAAGCAATTGTGAAAGAAGGTTACTTGATGAAACACGCAGAGTATGAATATTTAAATATGTGCCGTCATGTTATGGAAAACGGTACGAGAAAAGAAGACCGCACTGGTACAGGAACAGTATCTGTATTTGGGTATCAAATGCGCTTTGATTTAAGTCAAGGTTTTCCGTTACTTACGACAAAACGTGTGCCGTTTCGTTTAGTAGCGAGCGAACTTCTTTGGTTTATGAAAGGTGATACAAACATTCGTTATTTGCTGCAGCATAATAATAATATTTGGAACGAATGGGCGTTTAAGAACTGGGTAGAGAGCGATGCATATACAGGTCCAGATATGAAGGATTTTGGACTTCGTTCCCAGCAAGATGAAGAGTTTAATAAGCAATACAATGAGCAAATGGATTTATTTAAAACAAAGGTGCTTGAAGATGATGAATTTGCGAAGCGTTACGGTAATTTAGGTGATGTGTATGGGAAGCAGTGGCGTGCATGGAAAACGGCTGCTGGAGAAACGCTTGACCAATTACAAGATGTAATTGATATGATTAAGAAAAATCCTGATTCCCGCCGCCTTATTGTGTCTGCATGGAATCCAGAAGATATACCAAGTATGGCATTGCCGCCTTGTCATACGTTATTCCAGTTTTATGTGGCAGACGGAAAATTATCTTGTCAGTTATATCAACGCAGCGGCGACATTTTCCTAGGTATTCCGTTTAATATAGCAAGCTATTCTTTATTAACACATTTAATTGCCCATGAATGCGGCTTAGAAGTAGGAGAGTTCGTTCATACAATTGGTGATGCTCATATTTACACGAACCATTTTGAGCAAGTGGAAAAGCAATTAGCACGTGAACCACGTTCATTCCCGACGTTGAAACTAAATACAGATGTGAAGTCTATCTTTGATTTTGAAATGAATGATCTTGAGTTAGAAGGATACGATCCACATCCAGCAATTAAAGCACCAGTAGCTGTGTAAATAAAAATAGGGGGATATATATATGATTTCATTACTTGTTGCAATGGATAAAAATCGATTAATTGGTAAAGACAATCAATTGCCATGGCATCTTCCGGCAGATTTGGCGTACTTTAAAAAAGTAACGATGGGTCATCCGATTATTATGGGGAGAAAAACGTTTGAATCTATTGGTAGACCGTTACCCGGCAGAACGAATATCATTTTAACTCGTAATCAAAATTACGAAGTGGAAGGCTGTGAAGTCATTCATTCTATTGATGATGTGAAGAAAATGGACGAGCAAATGAATGAAGAACTCTTTGTGATTGGCGGTGCAGAAATTTTTAAAGAAGTGCTTCCTTTTGCTGATCGCTTGTATATTACACAAATCGAAGAGGTATTTGAAGGTGACACATTTTTCCCAGAAATAAACGACAATGAGTGGGAAGAAATATCTGTAACACAAGGCGTGACAGATGAGAAAAATCCATATACATATGCTTATCATGTGTATGGTAAAAGAAAGTAAGAAGAGAGAAGATTGGTGTGTTACATACCAATCTTCTTTTGCTGTTGGCGGCGGTGAAATGTCATTAGTAAATTGATAAAGAGAGGAAGCAGCATACAGAGTCCGGTTACAAAAAAGGCTGTTTTTAAGTCAAATTTATCATGTAGCAGTCCAGATAAATAAGCTCCTATTCCTCCGCCTAGAACAGCGAGTAACGTCCACGTCGCAAATACCCGGCCTAAATACTGCTCTTCGCATGAATGTTGAATATAGATTTGTGCCAACACAACACTTAGATTAAAGGTAATGCCAAGCAAAAAGGTAGCAATAATGCTAAGAAATGGAGAAGGAACACTTAATAGAAAAAATAAAATCAAAGTCTTATATAAAAATTTTCTGAATGTTATAATGATAATAAAAAGAACGGCGCATATTGCGTCGTTTTTTTTATTGGATTAATTTTGTGAAATTGGATTTTTATAGTATGATAGATTCGAGAAATAAAGGAGGAAAAAATGTGAAAAAGTTATGGGGAATGCTTCTTGTTTTTTCATTGCTACTAGTAGTAGGCTGTGGGAAAGAAGAGAAGCCAGAACAAGCAATGGATACATATGTAAAAGCATGGAACGAAAAAAAGTTTGATAAAATGTATGAGCAGTTATCGAAAGAAGCAAAGCAGTCGATTTCAAAAGATGATTTTGTAAAGAAATATGAAAACGTTTATACAGGAATTGCAGTGAAAAATTTAAAAGTAGCAGCAGAAACGAAAAAAGAAGATAAAAAAGATGAAAAAAATAATGCGAATGTACCGTTTAAAGTAAGTATGGATACAATCGGTGGAAAGATTTCGTTTGAAAATGAAGCAAAACTTGTGAAAGAAAAGGACGGAGATAAGGACGTCTGGAAAGTTGATTGGAATCCATCATTTATTTTTCCAACTATGAAACAAGATGATAAAGTACTTGTTCAATCATTTTCGCCAAAGCGCGGTGAAATTTATGATAGGAATGGAAACGGATTGGCGACAAATGGGAAAGCGGCAGAAGTTGGAGTTGTCCCTGGGAAGTTAGGCGAATCGGCACAGCAAACGAAAGAAACGTTAGCAAAATTATTACAAATGCCAGTTGAAGATATCGAAAAAAAATTAACAGCGAAGTGGGTACAACCAAGTTACTATGTGCCACTTTCTACTTTACCAGAAGGTGCAAATGAAAATGATTACATCTCTATGCCTGGTGTCAAAACGAGCTCTGTAAATGCTCGGACATATCCTCTAGGAGAAGCTGCCGCTCATTTAACTGGCTATATGGGAAAAGTAAATGCAGAGGATTTGAAGAAATTAGAGGGAAAAGGATATAAGGCTGATGAGCCGATTGGAAGAACAGGCCTTGAAAGTGTCTTTGAAGATAAACTTCGCGGTGAAAAAGGCGGACGTGTTTATGTTGCCGATGCAAAAGGAAAAGAATTAAAAGAGCTTGCGAAAAAACAAGCGAAAGATGGAGAAAATGTTACATTAACGATTGATGGGAACTTGCAACAAAAAATTTATGCAGAAATGAAGGATGAAGCAGGTTCAAGTGCAGCAGTCCATCCGAAAACAGGGGAAACATTAGCGCTCGTAAGTAGTCCATCATACAACCCGAATGTTGTGATGCGAGAGTCAGCGAAAGCAGAGCGAGAGGCTTTGAATAATGACCCGAAAAAGCCGATGACAAATCGATTTACGCAAGTATACGCACCAGGTTCTGTTTTCAAACCGATTACAGGGGCAATTGGTCTAGAAACAAAAGCACTTGATCCGAAAGAATCTCTTAAAATTGATGGTTTAAAATGGGCAAAAGATTCTTCTTGGGGTAACTATTATGTAACGCGTGTTAAAGATGCAAATCCAGTAGATTTTGAAAAAGCAATGATGTATTCTGATAACATTTATTTTGCGCAGGAAGCGTTGAAAATTGGTAAAGATAAATTTACAGAAGAAGCGAAGAAATTCGGACTAGGTGAAAAGTTACCAATTGAATATGGATTTGCAACGTCGCAAATCGCAAAAGATGGTATAAAAGGTGATATTCAACTTGCTGATACTGGATATGGTCAAGGGCAAGTTTTAATGTCATCACTTCATGTTGCATTATCGTATGCGCCAATTGTGAATGAAGGAAATATTCCATCTCCGCATCTTTTAAAAGACGATAAACTGATAAAAGCGTGGAAAGAAAAAGTGGTATCCAAAGAGAACGGTGATATTTTGAAAAACTCTCTAATAAAAGTTGTGAATGATTCAGAAGGAACAGGTAAGATTGCAAAATTAGATGGTATTACACTTGCTGGAAAAACAGGAACAGCTGAATTAAAAGAATCAAAAGAAGCCGATGGTAAAGAGTTAGGATGGTTTGTAGCATTTGATGCAAATTCTCCAAATATGATTATCTCAATGATGATTGAAGATGTAAAAGGAAGAGGCGGAAGTAGTATTCCAGCTGAGAAAGTAAAGCATGTATTTCAAAAATAATAGAAAAGGAGCTATCTCGTTCATAAGCGAGATAGCTCCTTTTCTATATAGTTATTTGCTTACTAAAAAACAGTAGCTATTTTTATTGACAATAAAACAATAATTAGGTATTATTACTTACATAAGGTAAGCGATTTACTTTTTCGTTAAAAGTCTCGAATTGAAGATATATATAAGGGAGAGAAATGAACATGACAAAAGTATTATTTATTACAGCAAATCCAAATCCAGCAGAAGTATCATTCGGTATGGCGGTAGGAGAAGCATTTATTGAAGCATACAAACAAGCGAATCCACAAGATGAAATTTTAATAATTGATTTATTCCATACAAATGTACCTGCAATTGATGGTGAAGTGCTTGCTGCTTGGGGAAAACTTGGGGCAGGAGAAGGCTTTGAAACATTAAGTGAAAGCCAACAACAAAAAATTGCAGCTATGAACGGAAACTTAGAAACATTTATGCATGCAGATAAATATGTATTTGTAACACCAATGTGGAATTTAAGCTATCCACCAGTTATAAAAGCATACCTAGATAACCTATCAATTGCAGGTAAAACATTTAAATATACTGAAAATGGTCCGATTGGTTTATTAGAAGGTAAAAAAGCACTTCATATCCAAGCGACAGGCGGTGTGTATTCTGAAGGACCGTATGCAGAAGTGGACTTTGGACGCAGCCACTTAAAAGCAATGTTAGGCTTTATGGGTGTAGCGGATGTTGGATATCTTGCTGTTGAAGGTATGAGTGTAAATCCTGCACAAGCACCTGAAATTAAAGAACGAGCTATTGAAAAAGCACAAGAGTTAGCAAAGCAATTTTAATCTATTATAGTATGAAAAATGTCCAAACGCTTGTCGTTTGGACATTTTTTCTTCTTTTTCCTTCGTTTGTCTAGTATAATGAAGAACGGAATGACAATATGTGGGGGTTCTATATGATTCAGACGTTTTTTAAGATTTTGTACTTAATTTTAATTGTAATTGGTATTACACCAAGAATGTGGCGTTTAAAACGAAAGATACATACACTATCAGCACAAGAAAAAGATCAGCTAGTGTATAAAACAACAAATTGGTTTGGCAAGAAGATGATTCGGGTAGTTGGATCAACAGTACAAGTGAATGGACTGGAGAACGTGCCAAAAGATAAGCCAGTACTAGTTGTAAGTAATCATCAAAGTGATATGGATATTCCTGTTTTACTAGGATATTTAAATAAGCCAATTGGTTTTGTTTCGAAAGCAGAAATTAAAAAGTTTCCACTTGTATCAACATGGATGGAAATGATGAATTGTGTATTTATGGATCGTAAAAATCGACGTCAATCGTTGCAAGCTATTAAAGATGGGATTGAAATGTTAAAACAAGGGCATTCTATCGTGATTTTCCCTGAAGGTACTCGTAGTAAGGGGGGGGAAATGGTAGAATTTAAGGCTGGTAGTTTCCATCTTGCTGTAAAAGCAGGTGTAGCGATTTTACCTGTAACATTGGACGGAACGTATAAAATGTTTGAAGCAAACGGTAATCGAATGAAGCCGGCGCATGCAACAGTCACAATTTCGAAACCAATTACTGCAGAACAATATGAAAATATGGATATTAAAGAATTAGCGAAATATACGCAAGATATTATTGTAAGTCAGTTAGAAAAATAAGTAAAAAAGGTCTCAGCTTTAATATAAAAGCTGAGACCTTTTTTATCCCGCATTAACGGGCAGTAAGCTCCTCTACCTCAAGATTCAGAGAAAAGCGAAGAAGATAGGCCGGGGATAACTGTCCGTAAAAGCCCGATTGGTTCAACTAACCATCAGCAGGGGATAAAGCCCCCGCTGATGGAAGTTTCACTTTATGCTACAGGTAATACATAAAATAAAACGCAGAAAAACATCATCGTGCTTCCGCCTAATACAAAGAGGTGCCAAATTGCATGGTTAAATGGGAGCCTCTCCCATAGGAAGAAGATAGCACCGACAGAGTATAAAATTCCGCCAATTAATAATAATGAGAAACCGCTACCTGTTAAATTCTCATATAATGGTTTAATGGCAACAATAATGAGCCATCCCATCAGGACGTAAAATAAAGTTGATAGTTTAATAAAGCGACGTACAAAAAAGATTTTAAAAATGATTCCTGCAATTGCAAGTGTCCAAATAATCGCAAGTAATGTCCAGCCAAGTGGCCCGCGCAGTGTAACAAGTAAGAACGGTGTATATGTGCCAGCAATTAGTAAATAGATGGCTGAGTGATCTAAAATAGTGAATAATTTTTCCACTTTTGGATGATGGATGCTATGCAATAGTGTTGAACATAAATACAGTAAAAACATGCTCACACCATATACAGTAAATCCTACAATTGCTGATGCAGTTCCATGTTTTGATGCGTGAATAATTAAAATAATTAACGCGGGAATGCTTAAAATGGCACCGATGCCATGGGTAATTGCATTTGCGATTTCTTCTTTAACAAACTGAGTCATTCGTGTCATTTTTTGAGTCATGTTTCGACCTCTTTCTCATAAGTAAAATAAAGAGTGTAGTTTCTATCACCATATCATATACAACGGGAATAGGAAATGAAAATTGTATAAAGATTGTATTTTCAAATTTTTTTGACAAAAGACAGCGGATACATTGACGTTTACAAACTTTTTTGACAAAATGAAATTAATTGAAAATAAGGGGGAAGCAGTATGCCGAATATTGGGTTTCCAGGATTAATTTTAATTTTAATTTTAGCATTAATTATTTTTGGACCAAAAAAATTACCGGAAATTGGACGAGCATTTGGAGAAACCTTAAAAGAGTTTAAAAAATCTGCAAAAGGTTTGCATGATGATATAGATGAGAAAAAATGAAGTATGTATCAGTAGGAAGAAGCTCCTGTTTATTATTAGCTAAATTAAGCGGATGTCTACGTCCGTTTGTGAGGGGAAAAAGGTGTAAGAGGAGCTTGCATCTTTTTTCCAGTTACGAGAGAAATGGGGGAGAATATGAACGATCAGGAAATGAGTATAGTAGATCATCTTGGTGAGTTACGAAAACGACTTATAATTACAGCGATGGCATTTATATTTTTCCTTATTATTGGCTTTTCTTATACGAAAGAGATTTATAGTTTTATTGTGAAAGATTTACATATGAAATTAACAGTTCTTGGACCGAGCGATATTTTGTGGATTTATTTTGTTATTGCGGCTGTGTTTTCAATTGTATGTACCATTCCAATCGCTGCCCTGCAGCTTTGGTTATTCGTCAAGCCGGCGTTGCTTCCGCATGAGCAGAAAATGACGCTTTTATACGTACCTGGATTATTTATATTATTTATTGGTGGACTATGTTTTGGATATTTTATTATTCTACCATTTGTACTGAATTTTTTAGTTAGTCTTGGTGATGAAATGTTTCAAACGATGTTTACAACAGACAAGTATTTTTCTTTTGTTATGAACATGACTGTACCATTCGCTGTGATTTTTGAATTACCTGTTGTAACAATGTTTTTAACGAGCATTGGGATTTTAAATCCAGTAGCTCTACAAAAGATTAGAAGATATGCGTACTTTATATTAATTGTCATTGCGGTTTGTATTACACCACCTGACTTTATTTCGGATTTTTCCGTAGCAATTCCACTGTTAGTAATTTATGAATTAAGTATTGCGATGTCAAAAATTGTATATAAAAGAAAGGTAAAACGAGAATTACAATCTTCATCGAAAAGTGCCTCTTTATGACGGGCACTTTTTTTATTTCTTTGTTATACTATTAGTGTAAGCGTATACAATATAAAGAAGAAAAAAATAATGCTTCTCCAAAATTTAGACAAACTTTTTGGCTTTGTCGGTTTATACTAACATTATAAATCAAAAAAAAAGAGGATTGATATCGTGATAATGAAGAGTTTTTATTTCACTCATCCAACAGGAAAATGCGTAAAGGTGGTTGAAATCCCTGTGCTACAAACACAGCACCCATTAGCGTTTCAAATTCAGTCGCGTCTTCAGCTCTTTATTTCTAAAATTCAAAAACAAAAACAACCAAGGTTTTCGTACTCATTTCGAGAATATTTGCAGAGTTGCTTGAAATGGAATGATTATTCAAATGTATATGAAATAAATACGTTAGAAAAAAATGCATAGGAAAAAATCGCGGCAGAGCAAAAGTGCTCTGCCGCTTTCTTTTTAGACATAAAAAACAATAATTTCGTCAGAAAATTACCTTAAACTGTTGAAAGGAGTAGGAATACTAGTATAATAACAGGGAGAGCGTAGTGGAAAGGGAAGAAATAAACCATGCAAAAAATTAAAATTGTCACAGACTCAACGGCGGATTTATCACCAGATGTGATTGAGAAATATGATATTCATGTTATTCCATTATCAATTTCTGTGAATGGACAAACTTACTTAGATCGTGTAGATTTGCAACCAGATGAATTTATTGAAGAAATGCAAAAATCAGAAGAATTACCGAAAACATCGCAACCAGCAGTGGGTTCATTTGTAGAAATGTATGATCGCTTAGGAGAGGACGGCAGTCAAGTTCTTTCGATTCACTTAACGAATGGATTAAGTGGATCAGTAGCAACGGCAAATAGTGCAGCAACAATGACAGATACCAAAGTAACAGTTGTGGATTCTTTATTTATTAGTCACGCTTTAGCTTATCAAGTAATTGAAGCAGCGAAAATGGTACAAGAAGGTTCTTCTTTAGAAGAAATTTTAAAACGTCTTGAAGAAGTTAGAAAAAACACACGTCTATTCGTTGTTGTTGATACGTTAGAAAACCTTGTGAAAGGCGGTCGTATTGGTAAAGGTAAAGCGATGATTGGATCTCTATTAAATATTAAGCCAATTGCTGGTATTGAGGACGGAGTTTACAATCCGATTGCAAAGGTACGTAGCCAAGGACAAATTGTAAAAACATTAATGAAAATATTTGAAGAGGATATAGCTGGTAAAACAGTAAAAGCAGTTGCGATTCCGCATGCAAAGGCATTACCATTGGCGCAGAAAATGAAAGAAGCAGTTGAAAAAATTAGTGGATTTACACAATCAGAAATCTTCTTTACAACACCTGTTATAAGTACACATACGGGTGCTGGAGCAATTGGGTTTTCGTATTTTGCAGAATAGAAAAGAGCTACTTGATTATATTCAAGTAGCTCTTTTTGTGCTGGATAAATATGATGTGTTTTCATAAATCATTCAGGCCCTTAAACTTAATTAATATGCGGGGAATATCGATTGAAAAGTGTTACCAATATTTGTGAAACGACGAAAGAAGTAAGTGGAATTGACTAAGTATTAAAAAAGTGTAAAAATACAATTTGATATGATTTTTTTTAGTAAGAAGGGGTGTTCAAATGAATAAAGACGAAGTAGTACAAATAATTGCGAAAAAAATGAAGTTAGTTCGAACAGAACATAATTATACACAAGAAGAAATGGCAGAGATTTTAGGTCTTTCCAAAAAGACGCTTGTTCAAATTGAAAAAGAGCGTATTTTGCCTTCTTGGACGACTGTTGTTGCGATATGTGCCTTGTTTCAAAGCAGCGAAGTATTGGAGTCTGTATTTGGAGGGTCTGCACTTGAAGTTGTTCAAACAATTGCTCACCATAAAATGGAGTATAAAAAAGAAAAAACGATGGGTGGACATATATGGTGGAAGGAAATTGAGAAAAGAGGAGATTTTTGTTTACAACAAAATATTGTTAGCCAACATTATCGGATTTTAGACGATGAAAATTGCAGATGGTTTAGCACATTTCATAAAGAAGAAGCGCTGGAAAAATTAGTACGATTTAGTGAACAAGTGAAGTAAACGGTTTTCTCATAGTGTTTACCTTTGTTACAATAAAGTGAATCTTCTATTAGTATGGGAAAGAAGAGTTGGTTATATTTTGAAGGAGAGAAGGGTGTTTTAAAATGAAGCGATTTCAAAAATGGATGGGACTTCTTACTGCCTTTTGTTTGTTAGTCTTAGCCGGGTGCGGTTCAGGATCAAAGCTTCGCGATCCGTTAAATTGGGATGTTCAAAGTTTTCAATACATAAATCAAAATGGCGAAAAATTTGGTACAAAAGATTTAAAAGGAAAAGTGTGGGTCGCAGATCTTGTATTTACAAATTGTCAAACAGTATGTCCGCCGATGACAGCGAATTTGGCGAAGTTGCAAAGAATGGCGAAAGAAGAAAAACTAGATGTTCAATTTGTATCATTTAGTGTTGATCCAGAGGTAGATAAGCCGGAAAAGCTAAAAGAATTTGTGCAGAAATTTACAGATGATACGAAGAATTGGAATTTGTTAACTGGTTATTCGCAAGATGAAATTGAAAAATTTGCGAAAGACAATTTTAAAACGTTAGTTGATAAACCAGAAAATCAGGATCAAGTTATACATGGTACAAAATTTTACTTAGTGGATCAAAATGGGAAAGTGATGAAGGAATATAGCGGTATGAAAAATACACCATACGATGATATATTACGTGATATTAGGCGCTTAACACAATGAAAAAAGGATGCGAACGAGCATCCTTTTCTTATTCAATCGATAAAATATCGTGTTGCTGCGGTAGTTTAGGTGCACGAATTTCTAAAATGCCATTTTGATAGGAAGCCTTTGCTTGTTTTTTGTTAATTGGATAAGGTAATTTGATAACGCGAGAAGCTTCCGACATTGTGCGTTCGCGCCGGTAATAATTAGGCGATTCATTTGCTTCTTCGCCTAAAATATCTTCTTTTACGGCAATTTTTAAGTATTCACCTTGTATTTCAACTTGAAGTTGTTCTTTTTGGATACCAGGAAGTTCAGCTTTTATAATTAGGTCATCTTCTACTTCAAACAAATCAACGGGAAATGTTACGAGACGGTTTCCTTTTTGGAAAAAGTGGTTCATATCTGCAATAACGTCACGAAGCGGAGTTTGTTCGAAAAAATCATCAATTTGTTTTAAGTAACTTCGAAATTGTGGACGTGAAGGTTTTCTTTCATCACTCATAATTTCTCCTCCTAAAGATAAATCTAAAATATCATATGACAAAAACGCCTAAATGTGAAAATGGTTTTTTCGGTTAAGGAAAAAATTGAAAATTGATGAAGGATAAGAATAGAATTGATTTATATATAAATGAAAATTGAAAAAATGACAAAAAATATCTTTTCTTTTTAGGTGAGCGGGAGCAGCTGACCATATATAGGAGCGGTCAAAGACATTTTTTAAAATGAAAGGGGAAAAACAAACAAATTATGTTTTATTTTGCATAACAGTGATGAAAATGGTGAAAAAACAAAGTGGATTTATGTACTTTTTGTCGCCATATTGTTATGATTATGCTAGTATAAGTAGGGTTGATATAGTAGTATAGAAACAGAATGAAAACCGAAAGAGGGTAAGAAAGTATGTGTGGTTTTGTAGGATGTTTATGTGAAAACCCTAGAGGGTTTTCGGCAGAAGAAAAACATCAATTTGAAAATATGAATACGATTATCTTTCACCGTGGTCCAGACGATGAAGGGTACTTCCGTGATGAACATGTACAATTTGGCTTCCGCCGTTTAAGTATTATTGACTTAGAGGCAGGACATCAGCCGTTAACGTATGAAAACGATCGTTATGTAATTATTTTTAATGGTGAAATTTATAACTATGTAGAACTTCGCGAAATGCTTCTTGAAAAAGGGGCAACATTTGCGACACAATCTGATACAGAAGTAATCATTGCATTATATGCTCATATGAAAGAAAAATGTGTAGACTACCTTCGCGGTATGTTTGCATTTATGATTTGGGATCGTGAAGAGAAAAAGCTTTTCGGTGCACGTGATCATTTCGGTATTAAACCACTTTACGTTGCGCAGCACGAGGATACAACATTTTTTGCATCTGAAAAGAAAAGTATCTTACATGTGATGGAAGATAAAGGGGTAAATCCAGCTTCTTTACAACACTATTTTACGTATCAATATGCTCCAGAGCCTGAAACGTTAACAGTTGATATTAACAAAATTGAGCCAGGTCATTACTTCGTAAAAGAACTTGGAAAAGAGATGGAAATCCGTCGTTATTGGCAACCATATTTCAATGCATCTGATGCGACGAAAGAAGAGCATATTCAAGCAATTCGTGACGTATTATACGATTCAGTAAAAATGCATATGCGCAGTGATGTACCAGTAGGATCATTCTTATCTGGTGGTATCGATTCATCGATTATCGCATCTATCGCCAAAGAAATGAATCCAAATCTATTGACTTTCTCTGTAGGTTTTGAACGTCGTGGTTTCAGTGAAGTCGACGTAGCGAAAGAAACAGCAGAAAAATTAGACGTGAAAAACTATAGTGTATTCGTAACACCACAAGAATTTATGGATGAATTCCCAAAAATTATGTGGCATATGGATGACCCGTTAGCGGATCCAGCAGCTGTACCATTGTACTTCGTTGCAAAAGAAGCGCGTAAGCATGTAACAGTTGTTCTTTCTGGTGAAGGTTCAGATGAATTGTTTGGCGGATATAACATTTATCGTGAGCCAAACTCTTTAAAAATGTTCTCTTACATCCCTAGCCCAGGAAAACGTGTATTAAAAGCGTTAAGTGGTGCGTTAAAAGAAGGATTCAAAGGGAAAAGCTTCTTAGAGCGCGGCTGTACACCAATTGAAGAGCGTTATTATGGAAATGCGAAAATCTTCCGTGAAGAAGAAAAAGCAGCGCTTATGAAACATTATAATGAAAGTGTAAATTACATGGATATCACGAAGCCATTGTACGATGATATCAAAAACTATGATGATGTAAGTAAAATGCAATACATCGATATGTTTACATGGCTACGCGGTGACATTTTATTAAAAGCTGATAAAATGACAATGGCACATTCGTTAGAACTGCGTGTACCGTTTTTAGATAAAGAAGTATTTGATGTTGCATCTAAAATTCCAACAGAATTAAAGATTGCAAATGGTACAACAAAAGCGATTTTACGTGAAGCGGTACGCGGCATTGTACCGGATCACGTATTAGATCGTAAAAAGTTAGGCTTCCCAGTACCTATCCGTCACTGGTTAAAAGATGAAATGCATGATTGGGCTGTAAACATCATTAAAGAAAGCAAAACAGAGCATTTAATCGATAAGCAGTACGTATTAGACTTATTAGAAGCACATTGTGCAGATAAAGGCGATTACAGCCGTAAAATTTGGACAGTCCTAGCATTTATGGTATGGCACCAAATTTTTGTTGAACATAAATATGATACAAATGCGTTTCATGAAGAAACAAAGCGCGCTTATAGCTTAGTATAAAGTGAAACTTTAATCAGTGGGGGGTTCCCCCCACTGCCCGTTAATAGCGGGATAAAGAGGAAACCTTAAGATAGTATGACTATCTTAAGGTTTTTTTCATAAATACTTGTCCTGCCCGATACAATAATAATAAGGAGTGACATACATATGTTAACGTTTGAAAAAGTAACAGACGAAACAAAGTTAGTAGTAGAAGAAATGTTTTCTTCTTATGATTTACCAGTTAGAGATGTAGCCTATTGTATAAAAGCAGATGATACATATATAGGTATCATTGATTACACTGTGCAACACGAGAAAGCACTATTATCGTATCTTCTTATTCACCATGATTATGAAGGATACGGGTATGGAACGAATGCTTATTATACGTTTGAAGAAATAGTAAAAAATGAACACATGAAGGAAATTCAAATTATATGTATGGATAAAAACGAAAGAATAGAATCGTTTCTTGGACAACTCGGTTTTCAAAAAAATAATGATGTTTATATAAAGAAATTGTAATAGGGGAGACAAAGCAATGAAAATTCGCAATGCAAATAGAGAAGATGTAAGAAGTATTGTAAACATATATAATGATGCAGTTATACATACAACCGCTACATTTGATTTACAAGAAAAGACGTTAGCAGAAATGAAGGTATGGTTTGATGCACATAATGAAATGTATCCAGTCATTGTTGCAGAAGAAGAGGGTAGCATACTTGGGTATTGTTCTTTATCACCATTTCGCGAGAAAGAAGCATATAAGAAAACGGTAGAAATTTCAGTATATGTGGACCAACATGCACGTGGGAAAGGGATAGCAAAGAAATTGATAGGACGCATACTTCAATTGGCAGAAGAAGCAGAGCACCACGCTATTATTGCTGGGATTACAAAGGGAAATGATATTAGTGTGAAACTGCATGAACAGATGGGATTTACATATGTAGGATGTTTTCGGGAAGTTGGCTATAAGTTTAATGAGTGGCAAGATGTTTTATTTTATCAACATATCCTAAAATAAGGTGGTAGGTGTATGGGGATGACACTAGCGCTTATTGTAGTTCTTAGTTGCTTTTTATTTGCAGAGATCTTTCAATTTTTTATAAGAAAAATATTAAGCAACAGACGTACACCATATGAATTGCAGTATTTTCCACTATTTTTAATGTTGTTTCTTATGCTATATATTTTGCAAAAAGTGACATTTTTTCCACCAACCATTGAAATTTTCTTGAAATTTGGTTTACTATATAGCTGCATTGGAATGGGAATCTTATGTGGTCTATTTTGTATGAGGTATGTCCACTATCAAAGTTATATTTTGATTTTAAATTGGTTGAATCGAGATGACGGAAACCATCTTTCATAAAATGGTTTTTGTTTATTATAACGCCTCTCTTATATTAAGTACATTTCATATTAAGCTAGAAGGAAAGAATCCGCATCCTAAGAATTCTTCTGGTTTTTAACATTGCAAAATGAAGTGAGACGTATAAAAAACACCTAGAGTTTCTTGTAAAATGCAAGAAACTCTAGGTGTTTTTTGGGGGTAGAGAGTTTTTTCTTGTGACTTTTCATTATGGCAAATTCTTCAGCAAATACCGTCTTCTTTTATTTGTTCGCAGAATTAAGCGTTGTTTTTTGTGAACTTTTTTCTTCCACCGCTGGCTATAAAAATGAATTGAACGAACTATTAGGGGAGAAAATGCTCCACTGAAATTATTATACCCTTCCAATAACCCCAACTTATTTCCTCCTTTTAGGAGAGGGAAAACAATGAACATCAATAGTTTGCGTCTAATATTTTATGCTTTTATATCCAATATGAGCAAGTCTTTTTGAAGAATTTAATTACTAATAACATTGGTTATTAGTATGTAGGAATAATTTAATTCATTGTAATTTTATCTTGTACAAATTTATATATGATTTGAAATTGTTCGTCTGGAATATGGGTAACACGCTCTTCTTTTACTGAAGGAGAAAGAGGTTCTTCGAGATAAATTACATTTGTTTTTATCCCTAAAATATGACCAGTACGAGCGGTGCAACTTGTAAAATCACGGTAGTGTAGGGTATGACATTTCACGCTTAAACCTTGTTGTTCCCCCATAATAATTTGTCTATCCGTAAAGAATAAAAAGCCAATTGCTGTATGACGAAATGCGCCTGTCGATAAATAATAGAAGCATTCGTTAGGTGCCAATTCTCTCTTTAATGTTGTAATCGAATGTATATAGAATTGCTGCATATTTGCTGGAAGCTTAGACGCTTCTGATTCTAATTGTTCATAAGTTAAGCAGTCATAGGTTGTTTGAATAGATAAATTTTGGATATGCACATGGGTTCTCCTTTTGAATATTTTAACATAACGATATTATTATAAAACAAAATTCACTGTAGATAAATTAGAAAATCTAGTAATTTCGAATTTGTATGATGTTTTTTATCATTTTACCTCAGAAGCCCCCTTCTTCAAACAGGTGAAAGGCAGAGCCCTGTGGTAAGGAGGGGATGAATGTGGGCTCTTGCTGCTCCTTTTTCTGTCTGCTTGCGCAGGGGCAGAAATGGGTCATCTATAGATACTTCGGATTGGCGGTATAGAGAACTTTTCTTGTTGAACGGAGGAGGTTCTAGAGCTTGTTGGCATCGGAGCAAGGGGTTCTAGAATCCCTCACTTCAAGTGGCGTTAGCCGATAAGAGATGGAGAAAATATTTTTTGTTGCTTAAAAGTTAGAATATTGTTTCTCTTTAAATAAATTAGGTTGTACAATGGGAATATATATGAAGAGGAGGCGAGTAACAATGCACAGTGCTTATAAAGATTGGATTTTATTTAATGGAAGTATTATAAATACGAGAGAGAAAGAACCAATGATTTCATTAGATGAGCGAGGCTTACAGTTTGGAGATGGAGTATATGAAGTATTTCGTTTATATGATGGAAAACCTCATTTATTAGATCTCCATTTAGATCGTTTTTTCCAATCTATGAAAGCAATTGAATTAGAACCGCCCTTTACAAAGGAAGAACTAATTTCTCAGTTGCAGCAATTGATTGAGAAAAATCAATTTAAAGAGGATGGAAATGTATATATTCAAGTTTCAAGAGGTGTTCAACCTAGAAACCATTTGTTTGAATCCAATCTTCAGCCCACATACTATGCAAATATTGTACCATTTCCAAGGCCAGATACTTTAATAGAAAACGGAATTAAAGCAACAGTTGCCGAGGATATACGTTGGCATTTTTGTCATATAAAATCTCTAAATTTACTTCCGAATATTATGATTAAAAATAAAATTGCAAAAGAAGGTTATTACGAAGCGATTTTAGTTCGCAATGGCATTGTAACAGAAGGGTGTCATTCTAATTTTTTTATTGTTAAAAATGGAACTCTGATTACACACCCTGCGAACCAGTTTATTTTGTATGGCATTACACGCCATCATGTTATTTCTTTAGCAAAACAATTGCATATTCCGGTAGAAGAACGTCAATTTTCTCTTCATGAGGTATATGAAGCAGATGAATGCTTCTTTACAGCTACACCAATTGAAATTGTACCCGTGACACAAATTGGGGAAGCTTGGCATCAAACAGGAGAACAACGAGTTACAAGAAAGCTACAAGCGGCATATAAGACGAGTGTGTATAGTGTGGAGATAAAATAATACTAGGTTTTTAAGATACTACAAACGAGTAAATATGAAAAAGGCTGAATAACTTCGGCTTTTTTCATTATATGATATAATCAGTCAGGTAGAGATTTTGAAAACGTTATAAAAGGGGATTTTGAATCATATGGATTATCAAGCATTTAAAGATATTATTCATGGCCGTCGCAGTGTTCGGAAATTTACAGACCAAGACGTTTCTGTAGAAGATATAGAAGAAATTATTGATTGTGCGAGATATGCACCGAGTGATACAAATTCACAAACATGGGAATTTGTCGTTATTATGAATCGTGACAAAATTAAAGATATAGAAGAAATGACATGGAATGCGCTACATACGCGAGCTGAAGAAGCGGCAAAAAAAGGCGAGGAAAAAGCAGGGAAATTATTGACACGCTCTTTCGGACCATATGCAACAGCATTTTCAGATGCACCAGTTTTAATCATTTGCTTAGCAACGCCATATCAATCTAAATTTCGGGAAAAGATTTTTGATCCAATTGAATTTGTTCCAGAGTCTGTTTGGGAAGAAGAAGGTATTAAAAGTAGTTGCTTAGCTTCACAAAACTTAATGCTTGCAGCTCATGCCAAAGGTCTCGGTACATGCCCGATGACAGGACCGGTGTTATTAGCGCAAAACGAGCTAAGAAACTATTTACAAATTGAAACTGATAAACAAGTTAATATGGTAATTGCATTAGGACATCCGAAAGAACAGTCGAAAAAACTAGCTCGAAAAGCAGTAGCGGAAATTACAAAATTTATTCGATAATATGATCTCTTCATAAGTAAGGAGAGAAAGATTGAAATAATCTTAGTTATAGTGCTAAGATTATTTTTTATGGGAATTTTTAGTAATAAAAAATTTACTAAAAATTTCTTGAAGAAATAATGGTGATAAACAGGGAATAAGTGTGGTACAGTTAATGGTGTAATGAGTGAATTTATTTTTGAAAGTAATATGTGTATATATTTAAGAATTATTCTTGTATAATAAATTATACATTGAGATACAGGGGGAATGGATTTTGAAAAAATTCATAATCACTGGATTATCTGTTATGTTGTTAGTAGGTTGTGGAGTAACAGAAGAAAAGAACGTCAAGGAAGAAAAGCAACAAGAACGAGCTGTAAATGCACAGCAAGAAATAAAATATTCATTCCCAGAAGGGGTAACTTCAGTTGGTGAAGGAAAAGTCAAAGTTGTTACACCAGATGGTACATCGGAAAATGGGAATATACCTGTCGTATTTATAAAAAAAGATACGCTTATCCAACAAGTAGAAATTGAAGTTGCAAATTTCCAAGAGGATAAAGAAATATTTGTATACGTCGATAAGCAATTTGAAGACAAACATGAAGTAAATAAATTAGCGCAAACGACAATCGCGTTAAAAGAAGAGACACTACAACCTGGTATCCATACCGTAACAGCAATTCAGTATGAAAACAATGATCCAAACGGAAAAGTAATTAACTTTGTCCAGGCGCAGCTTGAAAATAAACCAGCACAGTAAGAGGAAATCTGCTTTATAAGCAGGTTTCTTTTTTTATAGGGATTTTCATTATACATGTCGAATATGTAAGAAAACGTCGTTATAACGCGTTTTCTATTGTTTACTGTGAAACGAAAGGGATGAAAAAGATGAAACGAGCACTTATAAATATTGATTATACATATGATTTCGTCGCAGAAGGTGGGGCTTTAACATGCGGTAAACCTGGGCAAGATATAGAAAAGAACATTGTAGAAATTACGAAGCAGTGTATTGGAAATGGAGATTATGTTGTATTTGCTGTTGATAAACATGTAGAAAATGATTTTTATCATCCAGAGAGACAATTATATCCACCTCATAATATAGCGGGAACAAACGGGAGAGAGTTATACGGTGAATTACAAACTTTATATAATACACATAAAGATGATGAAAATGTTTATTATATGGATAAAACAAGGTACAGCGCCTTTGCTGGAACAGATTTAGAAATTAAACTTCGAGAAAGAGGAATACAAGAAGTGCATCTTGTTGGAGTTTGTACGGACATTTGTGTGTTACATACGGCAATCGATGCTTATAATAAAGGGTTTCGCATTGTAGTATACGAAAAAGCAGTTGCATCATTTAATGAACAAGGGCATGAGTTTGCACTGCAGCATGTAAAGTCTTGTCTACAAGCTGCAGTAAAGTAAGAAGAAAAAACCGCCAGAAAAATAGAAATTCTGGCGGTTTCATCATTTTCTTACAATTATACAAATTGCCCCTTTATACTCATGAAATACTATGTTTCTAAATCCAGTTTCTTTTAGTAATGTTTCTATATCTTCTTTTGCTTCATTTGTAGTATTTAGAAATTTCATAATGTTATAATAGGAAATGGTGATGAACATGAATGAAAATGAAAGACAAATGCATCGATTGCAAGCGTTAAAAGAAATTGCAGAGTTATTAAATGAAGCAATAGATTTGCAGCAAATGTTAGAAAAAGTTCTACATACTCTCTTACAAGTGATGAATTTACAGACAGGCTGGATATTCTTTATTGATGAAAAAGGAACCCACCAAATGCTTGTTGATACGAATTTACCACCAGCTCTTACATGGGAAGAAAAAAAACCGATGTGCGAAGGCGATTGTTGGTGCATTGATCGATTTGTTGATGGACGTTTGCAAAAAGCAACAAATATTATTGAGTGCAAGCGAATAGAAGATGCGATTGAATATGAATGGGGAGAAACAGAGGGCATTACGCATCATGCGACGATCCCGCTTCAGGCAGGAGAAGAAAAATTTGGATTATTAAATGTTGCTTCTCCTTATAAAACGCATTTTACAGAAGAAGAATTAGCTTTATTAGAAGCGATTGCTTTTCAAATTGGAACAACGATTCAACGGATTAGGCTAGTGGAGAAGGAACGGAAATATGTAGTCGTTGCAGAAAGAAATCGACTAGCACGTGACTTACATGATTCTGTTAAGCAACTTCTCTTTTCAATAATGTTAACAGCTAGAGGAACAATGGATATGACGAAAAATCCAGAATTAAAGGAGATGTTAACGTATATAGGAGAGTTATCACAAGAGGCGCTGCAAGAGATGACATTGTTAATTTGGCAGTTACGGCCGGAAGGTTTAGAAAAAGGGCTTGCTGAAGCGATTCAAAGTTATGGGGAGCTCCTTGGAATTCATGTAATTATGCGAATTGATGGGGTAATTTCGATAGATGATGAAATAGAAGAAATGCTTTGGCGTGTTAGTCAAGAAGCGCTTCATAATTGTAAAAAACATGCTTCGTGTGAAAAGGTATGTGTACATTTAAAAATAGAAAACAATATGTTGAAGTTTCAAATTGAGGATAACGGAGTAGGATTTATGAAAGAGAAAGTAAGAGATTGTGCGCTTGGTTTAAAAAATATGAAGGAACGTATTGAGTTATTGAAAGGAAAGTTTCATATTCAAACTAAATTAGGTGAAGGAACAAAGATTGAGATTCTGTTACCGGTTTAAAGGGGAGACATGTATTGAAAATTAAATTACTGCTTGTAGAAGATCATCATATTGTCCGAAGAGGACTTGTTTTCTTTTTAAAAACAAAAGAAGAATTTGATATTATTGGCGAGGTGGGAGATGGAGAAGAAGCGCTTCAATTTATAAAAACAGAACGACCTGATGTTGTATTAATGGATGTATCGATGCCGAAAATGGATGGAATCGAAGCAACGAAGCGTATAAAACAATATGATTCATCTATTAAGGTACTTATGTTGAGCAGTTTTTCAGAACAAGGTTATGTTCTTCCAGCACTCGAAGCAGGTGCAGATGGATATCAATTAAAAGAAGTACAACCGGATCAACTTGTAGCTTCCATTATTGCAGTTTATCAAGGAAATGCGAATTTTCATCCGAAAGTAACGCCTGCTTTATTAGGGCGCCAAGCAACTGCTGAGATAAAACAAGATCATTTATCTATGTTAACGAAGCGTGAAAAAGAAGTGTTGCGAGAAATTTCCAAAGGAAGAAGTAATAAAGAAATTGCAGTAGCGCTACATATTACAGAACAAACTGTGAAAACACATGTTTCAAATGTCCTTGCTAAATTACATGTAGAAGATCGAACGCAAGCAGCCTTGTATGCTGTGAAACATGGTGTTGTATAGGAAGAGTAAATAGAAACTCATACTTTCGTATGAGTTTTTATTTTGTTTTTTCATACTATTTTTTCAAGCGGTTTCCATCTTTCTTACGGTTTATAAGAGAGAATTTTCTGATAAGATTAATATAGAAATTCAAACAAGGGAGAGAAATATTCATGAAACTAGTTGTCGTTAATGGTACACCACGTAAATTTGGTAAAACTCGCGTCATTGCAAAGCATATTGCACAAACTTATAGCGGAGAATTATATGATTTGGCTGTTGAGGCACTCCCATTATATAACGGAGAAAATTCTCAATATGAATTACAAGCAGTAGCAAAATTAAAGAAACTTGTTAAAGAAGCAGATGGTGTAGTACTATGCACGCCGGAATATCATAATGCGATGAGCGGGGCGTTGAAAAATGCATTTGATTTTCTTGGAAGCAGTGAGTTTATGCATAAGCCAGTTGGGCTTCTTGCAGTTGCAGGCGGAGGTAAAGGTGGTATAAATGCATTAAATAATATGCGCCTCGTGGCGAGAGGAGTATATGCAAATGTGATTCCAAAACAAGTTGTTATTGATAGTCTCCATATACAGAACGGAGAATTAGGGGAAGATGCGAAACCGCTAATTGCGGATTTGTTAAAAGAATTGAGAGGGTACATGAGCATTTTTCCAGAACTGAAAAAACAGTTAGGAGCTGATTAATATGTCATCTCTTTACCGTGATTCTCGGTTGTACTATATTCTTGGAGCCAATAGCCTATCAGCGATTGGCTCTGGGATTACGATGATTACAATTTCGTGGCTGCTTGTAACGGCGCCTGGTGGCAATGCAACGTTTGGTTATATTTCGATTATGTCTACACTTGTTATGTTTTTGTGTACACCGTTTATCGGACATTGTATTGATCGCTTTTCTCGTAAAACGTTACTCTTAGTGAATGAAGCCATCGGAGCAATCGCTGTCTTTATTATGGTATGTTGGGGGTTTACAGGTCACTCCTATGAAACAGTCCATTACATTGTGCTGTATATAGCAGGTTCATTTTATTATTTAGTATTTTATCCGAATATTTTCGCATTCAACCAAGAAGTGTTTGCACCAGAGCATTATAAATCACTTAGTGGAACGATGGAAATACAGGGACAATTGACACAAGTTATTGCTGGTGCCGTTGCTAGCTTTATGATTACAATTGTTGCTGTCAAATGGATTTTATTTATTAATATGTTAGCGTATGTCGGTGCATTTTTACTGCTATCGTTTATTCCATATACAAAACAGAGAACAAAACTAGGAAAGCAACCATTTGCAAAACAAATTTTTGAAGGCGTTCATTTTATGAAGAAAAGAAAGCAATTATTTTGGTTTTTATTTGCAACGTATATGCCGTTTATCGGTGTAATGATGACGAACTACTTAATGCCCGTGTACATTTCAGACGTATTGAAGGCTAATGGATCGGTATATGGTACGCAAGGAATGATGTACGGTATCGGTGCAATGTTTGCGGGAATTGGTATTCCAATTCTTATGAAATATGTAAAAACGGAAGTATCTATTGTATTCACGATGCTCATATATACAATTTCAATTACCGTAATGGTTATACAACCATCTGTTTACTTGATATACGGCTTTGCTATTTTTATGGCGATGGGAAATGCTGGAACACGTGTTGCGCGAAGTGTGCTTATGATGGAAGGGGTTCCAAATGAAATAATTGGGCGTGTTGACAGTCTATTTCGATTTGTTGGAACAGGTGTAAGAGTTATTCTTCTTATTGTCTTTACAACGTTTGTGTCTCAAATCGGTGTTATGGTTCCGTTTTATGCACTCAGCCTATTATTAATCGGTGCAACATGTATTGGTTTTTCATATGTGAAAATGCAGCGGCAAGAAAGAATTCATATTACCAATAAAACGGTTGTATAGTAACGAATCTAAAACACATCCTATAAATGTAACATTTAAAAAAGGTGTGAAAAGATATGGGAAAAACAAAAGCATTAGGTTCAGCGAAGCATAAAGGTAATCAAACGCAAGACCATACGTCTTCAAAGAAAGCACGCAATGCTCAAAATGCAGGACAGCGTCAAGGATAGGGAAAGTGGCGAGGATTGACTCCTCGCTATTTTTTTGAAATTTAACAAATGTAGGTAAAATACTTCTGTAGCATCCCTTTCTTTTATATAATATAAAAAAGGGAGAGAACTGCTATATGAATAAATGGTTATTATTACTGTTGTTAATGCCGCCAGTATATGTTGTTTATATGACATACTGCATGAAGAAAATTGCTAATGAAAAAGTAAGTCATACAGCACCGTATGTTTTAATTTTAGGTGCAAAACTATTTGGCGATAAACCATCGTTATCACTACAAAATCGATTAGATGTAGCGCTAGGCTATTTACATTCGCATCCAAAAGTAAAAGTAGTTGTATCTGGTGGACAAGGGGACGATGAAGATATTTCAGAGGCTCTTAGTATGAGTCGATATTTAATGGAAAACGGTATAGGAAAAGAAAGAATTTTACTTGAAGATCGTTCTACAAGTACATATGAAAATATAAAGTTTTCTAAGGAGATATATGATGTGAAGCATGCGGTTGTAGTAAGTAACACTTATCATTTATACCGGACGAAAATCATAGCAGACCGCTTAGGTATGAAGATGGAGGCACTTGCTGCACCGACGCCAAAGCGTTCGCGGAAAAAGGCATATATACGTGAGTATGCGGCAATCATAAAGACAATTTTAAAAGATTATTAGAGCTCAAAATAGAGCTCTTTTTATTTTGAGAGGACAAATCATTTGAAAATAGCTCGAATTTCTATGAGAATAGAGGAAAGAATGAAAAAGGAGTTGTGTATGTGATTCGATTTGAACACGTTTCAAAAACGTTTGATGATAAAACAAAGGCGGTAGATTCCTTGCAGCTAGAGATTCATAAAGGGGAATTTTTTGTTCTGATTGGCCCGAGTGGATGTGGCAAAACAACAACGATGAAAATGATCAATCGATTGATTGAAACAACAGAAGGTTCAATTTTTATTGATGGGAAGAACATTCGGGATTATAACATTCATGAATTACGATGGGATATTGGGTATGTTTTGCAACAAATTGCGCTATTTCCGCATATGACAATTGCAGAAAACATTGCGATTGTACCAGAAATGCGTAAATGGAGTAAAGCAAAAATCGAAAAGCGTGTTGATGAATTATTAGAAATGGTTGGTTTGGATCCTCATATATATAGGGGACGTATGCCAGATGAATTATCTGGCGGCCAAAAGCAACGAGTTGGTGTTGTGCGGGCACTTGCTGCCAATCCGAAAATTGTTTTAATGGATGAACCGTTTAGTGCGCTGGACCCTTTAAGCCGTGAACAGCTGCAGCGTGATTTAGTAGACTTGCAAAAAAAGATTCAAAAAACAATTGTTTTCGTAACCCATGATATGCAAGAAGCGTTAGCGCTTGGTGATCGTATTTGTATAATGAAAGATGGAAAAGTTGTCCAACTTGATACGCCAGAAGTCATTTTACAAAATCCTGCAAATAGATTTGTAGAAGAATTTATTGGGAGTCCGCGATTATCTTGGTATGATCATAGAAAAGTAGAAGATATAGTATCAATATTAGCACAAGAAGAAAAACAAGGTGATGGTCATCCACTTTCGACTGAAGTTGCCCTTTATGATGCTTTACTTCGTTTAGAACAGGAAAAAGAAATACCTATCGAAGAAAATGGTACATATATCGGTACTTTAACAAGTGAGCATATCGTTCAATACATAGTAGAGCAAATGAAAGTGAGGGCATAGAAAGTGACAACCTTTTTACAAACGATGCAAGAGCGTAAACAAGAATTGTTAAGTGCCCTTTTGGAACATTTGCAAATTTCATTGATTGCTTTACTTTTTGCAATTCTTATCGCAGTGCCGCTTGGAATTTTGTTAACAAGAAAAGAACGTATTGCTGAATGGGTAATTGGTACTTCTGCTGTGATGCAGACAATTCCTTCTTTGGCGCTTCTTGGGTTATTAATTCCGTTAGTTGGTATCGGGAAGGTCCCAGCTATAATTGCCCTTGTGATTTATGCACTGCTTCCTATTTTAAGAAATACATACACAGGGATTCGTGAACTAGATCCATCGCTTATTGAAGCAGCAAAAGCGATGGGGATGAACAATTGGAGACGTTTATGGAAGGTAGAAATACCACTTGCTTGGCCTATTATTATGGCAGGGATTCGAACGGCAATGGTACTAATTGTTGGTACAGCGACATTGGCTGCTTTAATTGGAGCAGGAGGGTTAGGAAAGCTTATTCTGCTTGGGATTGATCGAAATGACCATGCTCTTATTTTGTTAGGTGCTATTCCAGCTGCATTATTAGCATTATTTTTTGATGGTGTGCTGCGTATGACCTTGCATGTAAGACGTTCACCAAAGCGAACGATTGTTACAATTGTCGTTGTAGTTGGAATCATCATCGCACCATTTCTTTGGAGTACGCAAAAGAAAGATATTATTATTGCGGGTAAGCTTGGTTCAGAACCGGAAATTTTAATTCAGATGTATAAACAGTTAATCGAACAGGATACCGATTTAAAAGTAGAGGTAAAACCAGGATTCGGAAAAACATCTTTTGTATTTGAAGCGTTAAAATCTAAAGAAATCGATATTTATCCAGAATTTTCAGGAACGGCATTATCGACTTTTGTAAAGGAAGCGCCAAAAAGTACAGATCGTCAAGAAGTATATGAGCAGGCACGAATTGGGATGGAGCAGAAATTTAATATGAAGCTGTTAAAGCCAATGCAGTATAACAACACGTACGCATTAGCAGTACCAAAACAAATAGCGCAGCAGTATAACATCAAAACAATTTCTGATTTGAAAAATGTTTCTTCTCATATAAAAGCGGGATTTACACTTGAATTTGGAGATCGTGAAGATGGATATAAAGGAATACAAACACTATATCATATACAGTTTCCTAATTTAAAAACGATGGAACCGAAGCTTAGATATAGCGCCATTCAATCTGGCGATGTGAATCTCATTGATGCCTATTCAACAGATAGTGAATTACAGCAATACGGTCTGCAAGTACTAGAAGATGATAAAGGGCTGTTTCCACCATATCAAGGAGCACCATTATTACGGGAAGAAACATTGAAGAAATATCCAGAAATTGAAAAAATATTAAATAAACTTGCGGGGAAAATTACTGACGAAGAAATGCGAAAAATGAATTATGAAGTGAACGTAGAAGGGGAAAAAGCAGAGAAAGTAGCAAGAGAGTTTTTAGAAAAAGAAGGATTATTAAAATAGAATTCATTTACAAATGCATAAAAAAGGTCGTTTATATCAAAATAAACGACCTTTTTTTATGCATACTTATACTTTTTTTCGAAAAAGTATTCCATTTTTGTTCGTTTTCTTTTAGAATAAGTAATGTTTTTCTGAAAGAATATAAAGTGAAACAGTTCGTTATTTTCGAGGTACGTATTTTATATATACATTACAAATAATATGAATGCCTGGTAGAACGGAATGAGCACATCAAGAAATTGCAGACGGGGTGATACCAATAGAAAAGAAACTAGGATTTTTTCCATTAATCGCACTTGTAGTAGGAACAATGGTTGGAGGCGGTGTATTTAGTTTACCGCACGATTTAGCAGCAGGGGCAAACAGCGGTGCTATTTTAATTGGTTGGTGTATTACAGGACTAGGAATGATTCCGCTTACTCTCGTATATCAATCGTTGGCATATCGAAAGCCTGAACTTGAGGGGGGTATTTATAGCTACGCACGCGCTGGGTTTGGGGAATATATTGGATTTAACAGTGCATGGGGATATTGGATTGCTGGAATATTAGGCAACGTTGCAACAATTATGATGTTATTTAATTCATTAGCATACTTTTTTCCAATTTTTAAAGGCGGTAATAATGTCCCGGCTATCATTGGTGCATCACTTGTATTGTGGACGCTTCATTTTCTTATTTTACTTGGAATTCGTGAAGCCTCTATTATGAATTTTATCGCGACAATTGGTAAGTTTGTTCCAATTATGCTGTTTATTGTAATTATGATTGCGGCGTTTCGTTGGGATACATTTACGCATGACTTTTGGGGAAAAGGTACGGTCTCATTATCTTCTGTATTTGGACAAGTGAAGAACACGATGCTTGTTACGCTTTGGGTATTTATTGGCGTAGAAGGAGCCGTCGTTTTATCAGGACGAGCAAAACGTAGTCGTGATGTTGGAAAAGCAACTGTATTTGGTTTACTGTTAGTAATGAGTGTTTATATACTAATTTCTGTTTTATCGCTAGGAGCGATGCCACGAGAGGAATTAGCGGCACTTGAAACGCCGTCAATGGGACATGTATTAGAACATGTCGTTGGTTCATGGGGAGCATATATTATTAACTTAGGGTTAATCGTCTCGCTTATTGGTACCTTAATTGGTTGGTTCTTACTTGTTTCGGAAATTTCTCACGTTGCTGGAAAAGACGGTGTGTTTCCGAAAATATTTACAAAAACGAACAAAAATCATACGCCGCATGCAGCGTTATGGATTTCAAATTGTGTTGCCCAAACATTATTTATTATTGTGTTATTTTCAGAATCAACATATCAGATCATGTATTTTATAGCATCAACATCAATTTTACTCCCATATGTATTTTCAGCACTATATCAGTTGAAATTAGTGATTACAGAAGCATATGAAGGAAACAGATGGAAAGATGGGATACTTGCTCTAATGGCAGCTGTATATGGTGTTTGGCTTGTGTATGCAGCTGGATTGAAAAATTTATTACTTGTTTCTTTAGTATATGGCATCGGTCTAATCGTTTATGTAGCAGCAAGAAAAGAGAAAGGAAATCGCTGCTTTACTCGTGCTGAACGGTATGTGATGATAATTATCTTACTTGCAGCCGCTACTTCTATTTATATGTTAGTTTCTGGAAATATTGGGATGTAAAGATATTAATATACAAAAAAGGATTTATGCGAAAATATGAGCATAAATCCTTTTTTATTGATGTGCAAAATATTTTACTTGTTAATATATAAAGCGTTAGCAGGTATTTCTAATAATTAGCAGAATATTTAAATGTATAAGGTATGTAGGAGGGGATTGTTATGGAAGAACAGGAAAAATTAATGCGAATTGTAGAATTAGCAAAAGACGTCCGAAAATTATTAGTGCAAGAATCGTTCTTTAATCGACATCCCGAACTACGTGGAGCGGTAGAAAATTTAGCATGTTCTGTAGAAGTTTTAGCTAATATGCATATCCAAGAAGATGAGAATGCAGAAGATACATTACGTTATGTCCTAACGAAAATGAAGATTGCACATAATGCAATTTCTCAAGAAAAAGAGGGCTTTCATTTAACCTGACAATATGTGTCAGGTTTTTTGTTTCTAGTTTACTTTTATAATTCATACAATGATAAAAGCATCGGAAAAAGAAGGTGAAAAAGATGAAATTAGAGAAACCTCTTCATCCAAGTTTTGTAAAGAGATTGCAGCATATGCGTTTTGTCGGAAAATTCGCAGAAGAACAGAAGGAGGGATCATTTTTTGTCGTTTGTCTTTCACCAATTCCAAATATAATTGAGGCAGCTTTTGGAGAAGGTTGTAATATCTTTGAGGGTCTAAATAAAAATAAACAAAATGAAAAATTTTTTGCGAGTATAAAAGAAAGAAACCGAGAGAAACAATTGTTATTATTCCGGCTTTCATATACAAGTGGCAATTTATATGCAGAACTAATACGTTGTGAAGAACGAGACATAGCAAATTCCTATAAAATGATTCCTTCACCTAAACTATCAGTTTTAAAGGAAAGAGAAGTATTTGAAAGAAAGCTTGGGAAAGGATATGTTTCATTTCTAGTACCAAAATTCCCTCATGATTTGGGTGCACCAGAGTTGTTATGGTATGAAGGACGGATATATGGAAATGTAACTTTAAAGCCTTCTATTAGTGCCATTGCATATCGAGAACAGGGAAGGGATGCCCGTTACCTTGATATTGATGATTGGGTGCAGTATGTCGATATGAATGTTGAGAATAGCTTATTTTTTGTTCGAACAGAAGTATATGAACAATTAGAAAAACAAATAAAAGAGAACGGCAAAACAATTGAAATTATCGATACAAGCAGACAAGAAAAAGAAAAGGAATGGAATGAACGTGAATATTCTTTTATACAATATGTGAAGCAAATTCTCGCAGAAAAAGAATTATATATTGATGAAAGCGATATTTACAATTTTCATATTTGTGTAAAGACAAATTTATTAACAATAGTAGGTGGTATGCCTGGAATCGGGAAATCACAGTTTGTGCAAGCCTATGCGGAAGCACTCGGATTAGCATTTGGGAAAGAGTTCATTTGGGTTCCAGTCTCACCGTCCTATCAAGAACCGCATGATGTGCTAGGTTATCTCCATTCAAACGGAACATATATGGAAAGTGAAACAAAACTTGTTCGAACGCTTTTAGAAGCATATGAAAATCCAAATCAATTATATATTATTGCATTCGATGAAATGAACTTGTCATATATTGAACATTGGTTTACTCCTTTTTTATCACTCTTACAGTTGGAGCGGAAAAATCGTATTTTATCTTTGTATGCAGCGGATAATGGAAAAGAACAGGATGTGCCATCACAAATAGAAATTGGTGATAATATTATTTTTGTTGGTACAGTTAATTTTGATGAAACAACAAAAGAGTTATCCGACCGTTTATTGGATCGTGTAAATGTTGTATTCCTTCAAAAAATTCCATTTTGTGAGATGAGTATGATTGAGAGAAAAGTGCTACCTCGTCCGTTTGCATTTTCTATTCCAGCTCTAGAATTTCGAATAAACTGGGTTCATCATAAGGCAATGCTTAATGTGTTTACAGAAGAAGAAGTGGAGTTGTTAGATAAAATGCATCAGCTGTTATTTCTTCACGATGCGTCAAAAGGAATTTCTTTTCGCGTTGCGTCAGGAATCGCTTGTTATTTGCAAAATATACCATGCGATGAAGAGGGAACTTTATTAATAAGCCGTGAAGAAGCATTTGACTTACAAATCAAACAACGTATTTTAACGAAGTTACGTGGTACAGAAGCTACAATAGGGACATTGCTTCGGGAAGAGGGGAAAAAAGAAGTGTCTCTTGTACAATTATTACAATCATCATTTGCAAATCGTGTATCAACTTTTGAGCACTCGTTGTTGTATTTGAAACAAAAACGGCGGGAATTGGAGTTATACGGTTATGTCAAATGAAAGTATGTATGAGACAGAAATTATAGAAACAGGAGAGAGGCTTCCGTTTGTATTGAAATTGATAGTAGGAGCAGAAGAGAAGGGTGAACATATTGTATTAAATAAACTTTGCGTATCACCTGTTACGATTTCGTCGTGTGTGTACAAAGTACAAGAATTAAAACCGCTTCGGCTACATATACAATCACAATATCCAATAAAGATTACGTTTACTTGGAATAAAGTATATGAAGGACAAAAGCAACATATGGAATGGAAATATGAACTGCATGAAAAACAACGTACTATTTTACTGTATGAGCATGGGAAAACGGATTATTTATATCCATGGCGCTGTGGTGTATATCATTTTGAAGTGCAGATTGGAGAAGAGTTGTTTTACGGCGCATTTCAAATTGTTCCGAAAAATTTTTTTGATGATCAATTAGAGTTAATTCAGCAATATGTAAAGTCTGTGCTAAGTGGGATCATTTTAGATCGAGGATACTATAAAAAGACATTTGTTACATTTGCAGATATTGAAGATTATTCATATATGCGTATGCTCCGGATGTTGCCGCAAAAAATGAAAAAAATAAAGCAGTTATATTATGAAGTGCAGCAAAAAGTAAATTTTGAAGTGGAATATATATGGGAAATGCGAGAGAGAAAGCAGGGAAGAAAAAGCACCATTATACGCGAGAAAAAACCGTATGAAAAGTGGTATAATCGCCGTTTTACGGAGAAAAAGAATGATAAAGTGAACGGCTATGTAAAATATAAAACGAAGTTGTTTTATAATCAGCTATTAGAAATTGATTTATTTTTGCGCGAAACGATTCAGAAATTAGAGAGGGCACAGCAAACGCGAAGAGACGAGAAAAAAGCAGTGCATACGATTTTACAAACGATTGAGCGAAATGGTTCTGTAACGGAGCGAGACAAACAAAAATATCGTAACATTCACTTGTTAAAAGACACAGACTTACGCAAAATGGCTATGAAAATTCAAGAATATAAGGTACTTTATACAATTTTGCAAAGTACACTAACGTATTTTTCAAGCCTTTTATATACACCGTTTTTGAGGGAGGTTCGGGAAGAAAGTACACTTACGACACATTCGTTGCCTCCTGTTTACCATCAATTATTACATCAGCTTGAATTTTCGGTGCAGCACAATGAATTAGAACCATTATTTTTATTTGTTTATAAGCCGACATTTTTAATTTATGAGTATTATGCCTATTTTACTGTTGTGGCAATTTTACAAGAACTTGGTTTTAATGATTATCTGTCAATTGCAGAGCAAATTCAATCGTATTTTTATTTAGATGGTTTACAAGATGGTACAACAATTGTGTTGGAAGACAAAGATTTGCAGTTGCATGTAGTATTTAATGATTTAATTGAAACGCACCCGCTTATTGCGCTCAGTAAACAAAGTCATTTTTATAATGGAGAGGATACAAAAAAACCGGATATTCGTATTGATTGTTATAAGCGAGAGGAAACTGCTTATAAATATCAATCATCTATTATAGTTGAGGTGAAATATAGTCCGATGTATAACATTTTTCAACCAGTTGGGAATACGAAAGCAACCGAGCAGATGTACAAATATTGGTCAATTAAATATGTAGAAGAGAAAAATGGAAAATGCCTATTTCACCGCCGAGCAATTTATGAAGTTATATGTGTATATCCAGGTAGTAATATGCATGCTAAAAAAATTGAAGCAGGTTGCGGTGTATTTTTACAATTGTACCCGTATAAAACAAAAAAAGGAGAAGAGAGGGTGGCAGGAAAAAAAGAATTAATAAATATTTTACAGCACTGGTTAGCAGGGATAAAGTGAAACTTCCATCAATGGGGGTTTCATATTTTTCTTCTTGTGTTTTTAAAATTTTGAGATGAAGAGAAAATTTTCAAAATGTAACGATTTTTTGTAAATATTGTCATGTTTTTTTGGATTTTTTTTGTATAAATATAAAAGTAATACAGGAATTATGAATTAGTAAAATAGTTTTTCTTGCATAGCAAGTTTTCTTTTTATATGATAGATGATGAAAGCGCTAACAAATAAGTAAAGGGTGATAGGAAAGGCGGGGAAGTATGTTCCAACGTGTTCAAACAAAGGAAGAACATTTTTGGTTCGAGCAATTATGGGGAGATTTTTGTGAAGAACGAAACATAATGTTTGTAGAACGAAATTTAACACCTTCAAGATTTTTATTGATAGAGGATAATCATTATATCGGAACTGTTGAATGCATACATTATTTAGCACCTGAACAATCAAATTCCGAGTTTTTTTATCCGTTTTCTGAAAATGAATATATAAAAGGATTAAAAAACGTATATGAAATTGGAAAGTTAAGTATTGCAAAAACATCTCGCGGTCGAGGACAATTTAAGCAACTAGCGACGATTTTATTTATACATGCATTAGAAGTAAAAGCAGAGTGGTATATTGCAGTTGTAACAAAGCGTATGTATATGTACTTACGTTCATTAGGGTTCCCAATAGAGCCTATCGATGATGCATTTGCTGTTAATGATGCACTACAAGGTGTACCAGTTTGTATTCATGTTATGAAAGGATTGACACATATGTATTCTTTGAAAGAATTTCGTGATGTGATTCAAGGAAATGCACATGCACAAACATTGATTAAAGAAAGCAGTAAAAACATTATGTTAACAAGATGAATGTTGTCACAAAATTGCATCATTCCATGTGATTATCATCACATCTTTCAATAGTGATTTGTATTACGCTTACACTATAAAAATCGCTAGAGAGGGGATGGGAATGATGTTTTGTCATCAATGTGAACAAACGCCTACCGGAGGATGTAAAATTATCGGAGTTTGTGGAAAAGATGAAAGCATTGCAAGCTTACAAGATATTATTGTCTTTGCTTTAAAAGGAATTGCTGCATATCGTACTCATGCAGCGCAGCTTGGATATACAGACCCTTTTGTAGATGCAGTAACGCATGAAGCGTTATATATGACGTTAACAAATTCAAACTTTAATGAACAAGAACACTTAGAAATGGCAATGAAAGTTGGGAAAGCCGCGATTCGCGTGATGGAATTACTTGATAAGGCACATACTGATCATTTCGGAGTGCCGGAGCCAGTACAAATTACACAAAATCGTGCTTATGGAAAAGCAATTGTTGTTACAGGACATAATTTATTTGCACTAGAAGAGTTATTAAAGCAAACAGAAGGAACAGGTATCAATATTTATACACATTCTGAAATGCTGCCAGCACATGGTTATCCGCAGTTAAAAAAATATGTGCATTTAAAGGGGAATATCGGAAAGGCTTGGTATGATCAGCGCCGTTTATTCGAAAAATTTTCAGGGGCTATATTAGCAACGACAAATTGTGTGATGCCAATTAAAGGAACATATGCAAATCGTTTCTTTTCCTATGATGTTGCAGGACTAGAGGGAGTACGTAAAATTGAAAATAATGATTTTACATCGCTTATTGAAACGGCGTTGGAGCTTCCAGATGTCCAAATGGAATCAGAAGAACAGTTAACAACAGGATTTCACCATGAAACCGTATTATCGCTTGCACCAGAAATTATTGATGCGGTAAAAGCTGGTAAAATTCAACGTTTCTTTGTCATCGCTGGTTGTGATGCACCTGGAAAGGGCGGAGAATATTATCGGGAATTAGCAACATCTTTACCACCAGAAACAGTTATTCTCACGACGTCTTGCGGGAAATTCCGCTTTAATGACGTAGATTATGGCGTTGTGCCAGGAACGAATATACCGCGTTATATTGATCTCGGTCAATGTAATAATTCGATTTCAACAGTGAAAATTGCAGCCGCTTTAGCGGAAGCATTTCAATGTGAAGTGAATGAGCTACCAGTCAGCATTGTATTGTCTTGGTTTGAGCAAAAGGCTGTAGCTATTTTACTTGGATTATTTAGTCTTGGTATTCAAGATATTCGTATCGGTCCGAAAGCACCAGAGTTTATATCACCAGGTGTACTACAGGTGTTACAAGACGCATTTCGTTTACAACTCATTACAACAGCAGCAGAAGATATGAAAGCGATGTTATCATAATGAAAAAGGTGATGTTCGATGAACATCACCTTTTTCATTACATATATTAAAATCCAAAAATGCTTAAAATCATTTTACGACGCTTTGGTTTTTCTTCTTGTTTTGCTGCCGCTACTTCTGGTGTAATATAGATGGATTCTTTTCGTTTAAGTGCTGTTTCTAATTGGGCAATTTTTGCGTGCATTTCTTCCATTTCATTACGGTGTTGTAACAACTGATAACTTACGACGTCATCTGCTTTGTCTTGTAGCTTTTCTTCTAGCCGATCTAAGCGTAAGGAAACTTGTTGTAATTCTTTAATAAATTGCTGCATTTCATTTGGCGGTGCTGCTTCAGCAGCATGATAGGAAGATGATTCATGTTTTTGACTTGGTGCAGAGCGTTGAAACTCAAGCAGTTGTTGTAAATCATTTTCGTAAAAAACATAGTGGCCCAATTTATTTTTTTTCAATTCTAATCCGATTTGTTGTGCAAGACGGATAACAGCTTTTGGACTAATACCTAACGTTTTAGCAATCATCGGCGTTTTATACTCCACAATAACCCCTCCTATGTCTCATTAGTTAGAAGGTTTCGTGATAACTCGTTCGTTCCCTGCATGACTGACAAAAGAAGTGAGAAATCGGCAAAGAAAGTGCTTTTTGACAAAAATATTTTTTTCGTAAAAAACATCGCGAAAATGAAAAAAAGTTGTCTAAATCCAGTCGTTTCTCTTATTTGACGGAGAGTATAAGTTTCGTTATCATTAAACGTAAATATCTTTTTGATGTATGCATATAATGTATAAAAGGGAATTACTAGTGTAGAAACTTGTAAGATTGTTAGAGAAGCTGTTTTTAGAATAAAATAATTAGGAGGTGGCTTCCTTACTTACGAAGTGGGTAAGGAAATGTATTTGGACATATTTAGTATAAGTATGGTGATTGTTTTAATTGCCTTAACTGCTTTTTTCGTTGCGTCTGAATTTGCAATTGTTAAGGTTAGGAGCTCACGCATCGATTATTTAATTGCAGAAGGAAACAAACGTGCAACTGCCGCGAAAACAGTCATTACAAACTTAGACGAGTATTTATCAGCATGTCAGTTAGGGATTACAGTGACAGCGCTCGGCCTTGGATGGTTAGGAGAACCGACAGTGAAACGTATGCTGGATCCGATTTTTACAAAATTGGAAGTGCCTCCCTCGGTGACATCCATTTTATCTGTTTTTCTAGCTTTTATGTTCATTACCTTTCTTCACGTTGTCGTAGGCGAACTAGCTCCGAAAACATTGGCGATTCAGAAGGCGGAATGGATTAGCTTATCAGTTGCAAGACCGCTTATCTTTTTCTATCGACTTGCGTATCCTCTTATTTGGACATTGAATGGTTCAGCACGCATTGTTACGAGAATGTTTGGCTTAAAACCAATGCAAAAGCATGAAGCAGTACATTCAGAAGAAGAGTTACGTATACTTGTATCAGAAAGTTACAAAAACGGTGAAATTAATCAATCAGAATATAAATATGTGAATAACATTTTCGAATTTGACGATCGAATTGCGAAAGAAATAATGGTTCCACGTACAGAAATGGTAATTTTAGAGAAAGAGCAATCTGTAATGGAAGCAATGAAAATGATGTCAAATGAGAAATATACGCGATATCCTGTCATTGACGGTGATAAAGATCATGTTATTGGTTTTGTAAACTTTAAAGATATTTTCACAGATTTTGTGAAACATGATGGCACAAAAAAAGAAACTGTCGCACAGTATGCCCGTCCGGTTATTCAAATTATTGAATCCATCGCTATCCATGATTTATTTGTAAAAATGCAACGGGAGCGTACACATATGGCAATTTTAGTGAATGAGTACGGCGGAACGTCTGGACTTGTAACAGTTGAAGATATATTAGAAGAAATTGTTGGTGACATTCAAGATGAATTTGATACGGATGAAAAGCCAGAAATTCAGCGCATTAGTGAAACAAAAACAATTTTAGAAGGAAAAGTGCTTGTAAGTGAAGTTAATGCATTATTAGGACTTTCAATTGACGATGAAGACGTTGATACAATTGGGGGTTGGATTTTAACAGAACATCTGGAAATTGAACAAGGTGATAGTATTGATATTGAAAATTATAAGTTTCGTATTGTTGAATTAGATGGACATTATATTAAACAAATTGAAGTGACAAAGCAACCTGCAATCCAGCCTGTAGAAGTAGTAGAACAACCGGTTTCATTTCAAGAACAAGTTAGTTCATAACCTTTACCTTAACGGTTTAGTTTATCCCGCTATTTGTCCCACCTCAAGATTCAGAGAGGGAATCCGTTGATGGAATGTCCATTTTATCGTAAAGAATTCACAAAAATACGCCCGTTTAGAGGTCGGGCGTATTTTGTCAGTTCATCTCTTGCTTGTAAATTTCATCTTCTACATAAATATGTTCTGCTTCTACCGCTGTATCATGTGCGAGAACAAGTCCAATTGGTGTATGTGCATCTTTATTTTGTACAATTGTAAAAGGTACTTGTTTTTCATTTGCTAATTTAATGTATTTGGATAAATGTGGGTAAGCGATGTTTCCGTTCACATACAATGTTAACCCTTGAGAAGAACTCATTGATTTTTTTATTTCTGGATATACGTTCGTTTGCATGACTTGTCCAATCGTTAACGCAATTTCCACACGTTCACGCAATGTGCTTAAAAACATGTTACGCTCTTCAGGTTTGTTTTGTTTTTGTCCGTGAATGCCTTCTTGAAGGTAGTCTTCCACATTTTTATTTGTCATTTTTTTCACACCTTTCCTGTTTCTATTGTATGAAAAAAATAAAAAGTATGCAAAAAAATAATTTCACATACTTTATTGAAAAATTTTATCAACATGAAATAACAAAATGTGACAATAATCTCTTAACGAAAAATGTTTTTTGTGTTAATATTCAAAATATATAGGGTATTTTTCGTATGGAGATGGAGGGAATGGGGGTTTTTCCGATCGATAAAGATATTAGTAAAATGTTTTGCACGTATTTAGAAAAGAATAATCAGCAATTTGTAGAGAACTGGAAAAACAAAATTATTATTTCAGAAAATGATCCTTTTAAACAAGAAATTTTTGAGAACGGAGAAAAATTGTTATCTTTAATGATTAAGCTTATTATGAGTGAGGAAGATATTGAACTCATTAGACCATTATGTGAAAAAATTGCTATTGAACGTGCGGGGACGGACGCAAATATTGGCGATTTTGTCTATAATGCGAATGTAGGACGGAATGAATTATTTGAAGCAATGTGTGAATTAGATGTAAGTGCTCGTGAACTAAAACCAATTATGGGAAAGATACATATTTGTTTTGATCGTTTAATTTATTATACGGTTTTGAAATACTCAGAAATTATATCGGAAAATTTGGAAGAAAAGCAAAAATTCATTAACGAAACACATAAAGAGAGATTGACAATATTAGGTCAAATGTCAGCAAGTTTCGTTCATGAATTTCGTAATCCATTAACATCTATTATGGGATTTGTAAAGTTGTTAAAATCAGATCAGCCGCATCTCCCGTATTTAGATATTATTTCACATGAGCTTGATCAATTAAATTTTAGAATTTCTCAATTTTTACTTGTTTCAAAAAAAGAAATATGGAATGAAGCAGAGAGATTTTGGGTGAATGATTTATTTCATGATATTATTCACTTCCTATATCCGAGTTTAGTAAATGCAAATGTTTCTATTGAGAAAAATTTGCCGCATCCAATATCGTTTACGGGGTATCGAAGTGAAGTTAGGCAAGTGTTTTTAAATATTTTAATGAACTCAATTGACGCACTTGAAGGAATGGAAGAAAGTAAGAGAATTGTTATTGATGTGTGTGAAGATGAAGAATTAATACATATTTTTATTAAAAATAATGGACCGATGATTCCAGCAGAAAATATAGAAACAATATTTGAACCATTTGTAACTACAAAGAAGTTAGGAACTGGAATTGGTTTGTTTGTTTGTAAACAAATTGTGGAAAAGCATAAAGGGTCTATTACATGTAAGTCAACAGAAGAATGGACAGAATTTCATATTTCATTTGAAAAAGGAATATAGAATACAATGAAATAATAGTAGAGTTGTGGATAATTGTATCGATGATAATAAAAAGTAAAACGTCTTTCATTTAAGAGGGCGAGAGTATTTGGCCATGCGTAGCAGTGATTTGTATGTCGGAAAATTAAAATGAATTCATATATTTTTTTATGAAGTAGCAGAGTGTGATCGTCTGTTAAATTTTAAAACACACCGTTCTCATTTTGAACGGTGTGTTTTTTATGAAAGAATTCATGTTTTGAAACAAAAATTAAAATGCCCAGTTCCCTTTTCTAAAAATAGGCTCAAGTTTTCCATCCGATGTTTCACCATCAATATCAAGGTTGGCAGATCCAATCATAAAGTCAACATGTGTAATACTATCATTTAATCCACTTTTTTGAAGATCTTCTTTACTCATATGAATACCATCTTGAATACACATTGGGAGTGCGCTGCCTAATGCAAGATGACAGGATGCATTTTCATCAAATAATGTGTTGAAAAAGACAACGTTAGTATTAGAAATAGGGGAATTGTGCGGAACAAGAGCAACTTCACCTAAATGAAGTGCTCCTTCATCTGTTTCTAACAATTTTTTCAAATTTTCATAGCCAGTTTCAGCTGAATAATTAACAATTTTTCCTTCACGGAAAGTCAGAGAGAAATTATTGATTAATGTACCGCCATAATTTAAGGGTTTTGTACTTCCTACAACACCGTTTACCCCTGTTTTTAATGGGACAGTAAATACTTCTTCTGTAGGCATGTTCGGTATAAACGGTGTATGTAATTTATTTTGAAATTGTGCACTTAACCATTTGTGGTTATCTGGAAGTTCAATCGTTAAATCTGTTTTGTCAGATTTATAATATAGCTTTTTATAATTTCTCTCATTTAAATGATGTGCTTTACTATTTAATAATTGAATATGATTTTTCCATGCCTCTATTGGGTTATCATCAGTTATTCTTGTCATTTTAAAGATAAGTTCCCATAGCTTATTGACACATTCTATAGCATCCAGTTCAGGAAAGATTTGTGAGGCCCATTCAATGGTTGGGACAGAGATAATTGACCAGCTACATTGACTATTAACTCGGTATTCGGTAAGTTCCTTCATACCCGAGACATTTGTTTTCATCGCAATTGCAAGTCTTTCGGCATCAATATCTTGAAGAAGTGTAGGGTTAGACGCATCAATATATAAAAAAGCAGCATTGTTTTTTGCTAATTCAACAAGTCCTTTTGCTTTCCAATGAGGGAATTCCTTCAACCCTTCTAATGGTGAATGTAAGTATTTAATTAGCGTTAATTCCTCATCTGAGTATTCAACATGGACATTTTTTGCTCCAGATTGATAGGCCTGCTTTGATAATTCACGAACTAGGCGAGAAGATGTAATAGGTGCAAAGATAACGAGAGTTTGTCCTTCTTGAATATTAATCCCAACTTGTATAGCTAATTGCGCGTATTTTTTTAAGTTTTCTTCGAATTGAGTCATGTGTAACCTCCTGGGAAAATATAGATTCATCTATAATTATAAACAAAACTAAATATTTTTTCTATTCTGTTTTTTGTTTGAGAAAAATTTAATTTGTCACAAATAAACTCTCCAGTTTTGGAGATTTATTTACATAACCAAGTGCAACAATCGTATAAATTTTATTTGCTTCAATTTTTACTTCAGGTATTGTTAATATAACGTTTTTTGTTCCAGTAGCAGTTATTTCAATATCTGCTACGCCAGAACTCACTTGTAAATAATCTGTTGCTTGTTTGAATGAAACCTTTTCAAACAGTTTTTCCCCATCCTTTAAAGATACATCTACTTGAGGTGCATCAGGTGATAATTGAACGAATCGTATTTTTGCTTGTCCAAATGGAAGCGGTGTATTATCAGTTAAAGTTAACAGTTGCAGTTTATCAGCATTACCAATTGCAGCAAGAGTATATGCATGATTTCCCATTATAGGAACGAGAGTTGAAAAGATAGGAGTTTCTCCGCCAGCAGGTACGATATCAACGCGGTATTGCCCTTGTGTAAGTGAAAGATATGGACTATATTGCTTAAATGAAATGTTCTTTACTACTTTTTGACCATTTATAACGATATCTACAGCAGATGAATCAGGAGAACCGTGTAAGATTCGAACGTAAGAAGGTAAGGATTGCTCACTTGAATGTGGTGGTGATACACGGCTATTCTCATAAGCTTGTACAAATTGTTTCATCGCCTCATAGTGTTTTAAGTATGCTTCTATATATTTTTGCGGATTTGTATATTTGTAATAACAAGCAAGTTGCTCATATATTGCAGCTTTCTGCACATATTTTCCTACTTCTGATGTATTCATTGATTTGCCTCCTCTATTATCATTATTACAACTATATGCATGTACAAAGAGAAGATATGCAAAAAAAGTCTTGCTGATCTTTTAAGGAGATGGAATCTCTAGATAAAATGGAGATTTTTTTTATTTCTAGGCAAACACACATACAAAAAGATGTTTGTCCGACATATTTTGTCAATGTAAACTATTTTAAATGGATGTAAGGAGTGAAAAACTATGTGGGGTTACGGTGGAGGATATCCAGGTTATGGCGCTGGAGGCTGTGGATATGGCTACGGTGGTTATGGCGCTGGAGGCTGTGGATATGGCTTTGCGATTGTCGTTGTGTTATTTATTTTATTAATTATTATTGGAGCTACTTGCGTACGCTTCTAGTTATTCAGAAAGAGCGTCATGGTGAACCGGTTAATCATAGATTAATCGGTTCTTTCTTGTGAGAAACCCTTTTTGAACCAAAAAATATAAAGTAATATCGATTTTCACGAACATTATAAGCTTATCGGTCTATATAATTCGTGTAATCTGTTGACATTCCAAATGGAACATGATACCTTTAGTAAGGATTTTCTAAGGAATGCAATGGGGGAATGAATATATGAATACGAACTATGATGTAATTGTTGTAGGTGCGGGTCCTGCGGGAATTTTTGCTTGCTATGAAACAATTGGTAAAATGCCAGATGCAAAAGTGCTTTTAATTGATAAAGGACATGATATTTATCGGCGTAATTGTCCGATTCTTCAGAAGAAAATAACGAAATGTCCGCCTGCTGCTGGAAAGAAAGAGTTTGCAGGATGTTTACCAGCATGCTCAATCACAAATGGCTTTGGCGGAGCAGGTGCATATTCAGATGGTAAATTTAACATTACAAGTGAATTCGGTGGTTGGATGACAGATTATCTATCTCCATCGACAGTAATGGACTTAATCAAATATGTAGATGAAATTAACTTAGCACATGGCGCAACTACATCAATTACAGATCCGTTAACGGATGAAGTTCGTGATATTGAAAAATGTGCTTATGCAGCGGGATTAAAACTATTGCGTGCACAAGTTCGTCACTTAGGAACAGAACAAAACTTAGAAATTTTAAAAAGTATTTTTGAATATTTAAAAGAAAAAATTGACATGAAATTTAAAGTGGAAGTAGAGGACATTGTTACTGAAAAGGCAGAGAATGAGCATACTGTACGCGGAATTGTTTTAAAAGATGGAACAATGCTATCTGCGAAAAAAGTAGTCATTGTACCAGGTCGTGATGGGTCTGTTTGGCTCACAAAAATTATGAAAAAACGTCGTTTGAAAATGAGCACGAATCAAGTAGACATCGGTGTTCGCGTTGAAACTTCAAATATCGTGATGGAAGAAATAAATAAGCATCTCTATGAAGGTAAATTTGTATTCAATACATCTGTAGGAACGCGAGTACGCACATTCTGTAGTAACCCGTCTGGTCATGTTGTTGTTGAAAATCATTCTGGTATTATGACAGCGAATGGTCATGCATACAAAGACCCTGCACTAGGAAGTGATAATACGAACTTTGCGCTCTTAGTATCACACCAATTTTCTGAACCGTTTGATCAGCCGAACGAATACGCACATGAAGTATCACGCTTAGCAAATCGTATTTCAATGGGAGGTGTTACGGTACAAAAGTATGGAGACATTTTAAAAGGCCGCCGTTCTACGCCGAAGCGTATTCAAGAAGGGTTTCTTGAGCCGACATTAAAAGAAGCAGTACCAGGAGACTTAGGTCTTGTATTGCCATACAATACAATGAAAAGCTTAATTGAAATGACAGAAGCATTAAATCACGTCACACCAGGTATTGCATCTGAACATACATTATTTTACGGTGTAGAAGCGAAATTCTATTCCGCAAGACCAAAGCTAAATGAACATTTTGAATCTGAAATTTCCGGATTATACTTAGGAGGAGACGGTGCTGGAGTCACACGCGGTCTCGCACAAGCAAGCGCATGCGGTGTTCATATTGCTCGTAATATTGTGGAATACTTAACAACGAAAATAGAAAAAAGAGAAGAAGTTGTAGAGGGATAATATATAATAGAAGAAACTCGTCTTATCATAGGACGAGTTTCTTTTTGTGAAAAATTTGTCTAAATTTGTTTGAAAGTATATGAAATAAAATGAAGAAGCAAGAAGGAATATCCCTGGAGTGTTGTCGAAGTTTACACATTAGCAACATGTTTTCACCTCAAATGATATATGTGAAGAGAGGAGTAAGGAAATTTTTAGTTACTGTTTTCGTTTAGATAGGGAGGGATGTAGAGAGAGTAGTTAAATTGCAAATTGCTATTTCTGAAATTTCTTTCTATTTTATTTTTATGCACTTATTTTTATATTTTATAATAATGGCTTTTAATAGATTCACTGCTTAGGCGGAGAGTTCTTTTTTTTATGAAAGAAGAATTGGTTTTCTACATATTTATATATGAGTTGAAGAAACGGGGGGAACGTCATGCGCGATTACTTAATTAAGCCACTTGTTGGTCAACCGTATCCGATGATTTCACATGGGAAAGGTGTTTATTTATATGATCAAAATGGTAATAAATATTTTGATGGTTCGTCAGGAGCGATAACAGCAAGTATTGGTCATGGCGTAATGGAGATTGCAGAAGTTATTAAGCAGCAAGCAGAGGAAATTGCTTTTGTATATCGTTCGCAGTTTACGAGTGAACCGGCAGAGAAGCTCGCAAAGAAGCTGAGCGATTTAAATATGGGAGATTTAAATTGGAGCTTTTTCGTGAATAGTGGTACAGAGGCAAATGAAACGGCAATGAAAATAGCAATTCAACATTTTCAAGAGCGTGGTATCCAAGGGAAACATAAAATTTTATCGCGTTGGATGAGTTATCACGGAATTACAATGGGAGCATTATCCATGTCTGGGCATCCGCTACGTAGACAACGTTTTGTTTCTATATTGGAAGATTATCCGACATTACCAGCACCGTATTGTTTCCGTTGTCCAGTACAAAAGGTGTATCCGACATGTCAACTTTCGTGCGCAACTGAGTTAGAGCGATCCATTGAACGTATTGGAGCAGAGCATATTGCAGCGTTTATTGCGGAGCCGATTATCGGTGCAGCTGGGGGAGCAGTTGTACCACCGAAAGATTATTATAAGGTGATTAAGGATATTTGTGAGCATTATGATATTTTATTTATTGCTGATGAAGTGATGACAGGGCTTGGCCGCACGGGAGCATGGTTTGCGATGGAACATTGGGGGGTCCAGCCAGATATTATGACGCTCGGAAAAGGGTTAGCAGCTGGTTATGCGCCAATTGCTGCAACAATGGTAAGCGATCGTGTGATGGAACCGATTTTAAGAGGGTCTCGTTCTGTGATGAGTGGGCATACATTGAGTGCAAATCCACTTTCTTCAGCAACAGCTTTAGCAGTAATTGAGTATACAGAGAAGCACCGTTTGCCAGAAGAAACTGCTGAAAAAGGGGAATATTTAATTGCAGGTTTGCAAAAGGTGCAACAACAATCGACAATTATTGCTGATGTACGCGGGAAAGGTTTTCTAATTGGGATAGAATTGCAACCGTTTACAAAGGCATCTGAACTTATTTCGGTTGCGGCGAAAAATGGTCTTCTCTTATACCAAGCTGTATCAGGGCAAGCAGGTAAGGAAGATAGTGCATTGTTAGTTGCGCCTCCGCTTACGACTACATATGCAGAGCTTGATGAACTACTTCATATTTTTGCGAAAAGTGTAGAGGAAATGACGCAAAAAGGAGGGCATAGTATCGCATGACAACTATTACAAATACATTTGGAAAATTAAAAACAATACAAGATGTTATGCCATGTTTTCATGATGGAATGACACTTATGTTTGGAGGGTTTGGAGGAATTGGTTCTCCTCCCTCTTTAATTCAAGCGATCTTAGATAAAGGAATTCATGATTTACATTTAATCGGAAATGATACAGGTTTTCCTGATGTAGGAATTGGTCGCCTTGTAACAAACGAGCGTGTAAAGTCGTTAATTACATCACATATTGGTTCAAATCCAAATGCAGGACGGCAATTAAATGAAGGGAAATTGAAGATTGAATTTTCCCCTCAAGGTACATTAGCAGAACGAATTCGAGCTGGAGGAGTCGGACTTGGTGGTGTTCTTGTTGATGTTGGGATGGATACGATTATAGAAGAAGGAAAACGAACTGTTGAAATAAGCGGGAAAACATATTTGGTTGAAACAGCATTAACAGCAGAAGTGTCTATCGTGTTTGCGAAACAAGCAGACCCGTTTGGAAACCTTGTGTTTGATAAAAGTGCGCGCAATATGAATCCACATGTCGCGATGGCTGGTGATATCACGATTGTCGAGGCTGAAGAAATTGTTCCTCTTGGGGAACTCGATCCAGAAGAAATTATTACGCCTGGTGTATTTGTTGATTATATCGTTCCATCGGAAGGAGTGAACTGGAAATGGGCATGGGAGTAGATGTTCGCAACAAAATTGCAAAGCGCGCAGCAAAGGAAATTCAAAATGGAATGATTGTGAATTTAGGAATCGGTATCCCATCTCTAATTCCGAATCATTTGCCAGATGATATGCATGTTATGTTTCATGCGGAAAACGGCATTGTTGGTATGGGACCAACACCTGTAAAAGGGGAAGAGGATGAAAATTTATGTAATGCGGCTGGCCTGCCAACATCAATTATTGCCGGAGCTAGTTATTTTGATAGCAGCACAGCATTTGGGATGATTCGAAAAGGATTACTTGATATTACTATTCTCGGGTCACTGCAAGTAAGTGCAAAAGGTGACTTAGCAAACTGGATTGTACCAGGTAAGCGTGTACCAGGAATAGGTGGCGCAATGGATTTAGCGCAAAAAGCAAAACGTGTTGTTGTTGTCATGAATCATGTCGATAAATACGGGAAATCAAAAATTGTTTCAGAATGTACACTTCCGCTTACATCAAAACGATGTGTAGACGTAATTATTACAGATATGGCAGTAATGGAAGTAACGTCGGAAGGATTAGTGCTGCAAGAATTAATGAGTCCATACACAGTAGAAGATGTAAAAAAATGTACAGAAGCTGCTTTTCATGTAAGTCCGTCTTTATTAGTGATTGACTGAAAGGAGAGGTAACAATTGGAGCAATATAAAAAACATGTATGTGAATATATTGAAAGTCATGAAAATATGAGTGTGAAATTATTAAAACGTTTAATTCAAGAAAAAAGTACGAGTGGAGATGAAAGCGGTGCACAGGCAGTTGTAATTGAAAAGTTGCGTGAGCTTGGTTTAGATTTAGATATTTGGGAACCGTCATTTACGAAAATGAAAGATCATCCGTATTTCGTCTCACCACGTACAAGTTTTAACGATAGTCCTAATATAGTAGCAACATTAAAGGGAAGTGGCGGCGGAAAGTCGATGATTTTAAATGGTCATATTGATGTTGTGCCTGAAGGAGATTTAAAGCAGTGGGAGCATAATCCATATGCAGGAGAAAAAATTGGGAATCGTGTATACGGGCGCGGCACAACTGATATGAAAGGTGGTAATGTATCGCTTATGTTGGCGATAGAAGCCATTGTAGCAACAGGCATTTCTTTAAAGGGAGATGTATATTTTCAAAGTGTAATAGAAGAAGAGAGTGGCGGCGCAGGTACGCTTGCGACACTTTTACGAGGCTACGAGGCAGATGGTGTAATTATCCCAGAGCCGACGAATATGAAATTTTTCTCGAAACAACAAGGTTCAATGTGGTTTCGTTTATTCGTAAAAGGGAAAGCTGCGCATGGTGGGACACGCTATGAAGGCGTAAGTGCTATTGAAAAAAGTATGTTTGCTATAGAGCATATAAGGAAGTTAGAAGAAAAACGAAATGAACGGATCACAGATCCATTATATAAAGGAATCCCAATTCCAATTCCGATTAATATTGGGAAAATTGAAGGTGGCAGCTGGCCAAGTTCTGTACCTGATTTTCTTACTTTAGAAGGAAGATATGGGGTAGCGCCAAATGAAAGTATGGAAGAGGCAAAAAAAGAATTTGAAAATTGGGTAGGACAGTTAAATCAGGTAGATCCATGGTTTACAGAACATCCAGTAGAAGTAGAATGGTTTGGCGCAAGGTGGGTTCCAGGTGAATTAGAAGAAAACCATCCGCTTATCACGACGTTAAAGGACAATTTTGTACATATTGAAGGTACAGAGCCAATTATTGAGGCATCGCCGTGGGGAACAGATGGAGGATTATTTACACAGATCGCAAATATTCCAACAATCGTGTTTGGTCCAGGTGAAACGAAAGTCGCACATTATCCAAATGAATATATTGAAATTGATAAAATGATTGCAGCAGCAAAGATTATTGCATGCACACTGCTAGATTGGTGCGAGGTGGACAAATGAGATATTACGAAGAATTTGCAGAACAGACGAAGTACTATACGGTAGAAGGTACATTAGATTATTTTAATAAACGTATTCGAGTTGACCATTATAAGGGAAATGCCGAACAAGTAATGCATAGAGTTGAAGAACTCGCAAATTCTCATTCTTTCACGAAATTAATTATAAAAGGAAAGAGAGAGCATGTTTCGGCGTGGCTTTCTCTTGGTTATATGCTAGAAGCGAGTATTCCACAGTACTTTCAAGGTCATGATGCGTATTTTATGGTGAAATATCGGGATGATGAGCGCCGGAATAGTGTGCAGTGGGTGAAGGAAGATGAGATTGTGAGTGGTGTAATTGCTAAGCAAGTAGTGGAAAAGGAGATACCAGCACAGTTTGTGTTGCGAAAAGCAACAGAAGAAGATGCAAAGCAGCTTGCAGACGTATTCGGAAAAGTATTTGAGATTTATCCTACACCTTTAAATGAATTCGATTACATTGTGAAAACGATGAAAGAAGATACAATTTATTACGTGTATGAAACGGAAGGAAAGATTATAAGCACTGCTTCAGCAGAAATAAACGTAAAAGAAGGAAATGCAGAATTAACAAATTGTGCTACATTACCAGAGTATCGTAAGCATGGTTTTATGAAAAGTTTACTTATGAAGTTAGAAGAAGAACTGCAAGAGAGAGGTGTTTTTTGTTCGTATACAATTGCACGGTCACTATCATTTGGTATGAACGCAGCGTTTTATCAGCTTGGGTATACGTACACAGGAAGACTTGCGAATAACTGTTATATTTTTGATAAGTTAGAAGATATGAATGTTTGGGTGAAGGATTTATCTATATGAATTCATTTTGATTTTCCGGCATATAGATTGCTGCTATGCAGAAAAAAAGGAGCTTCCACTCGCTTTCTCCCTTTGTTTTCACTTCTCATGTGGCAGGAAAAGGAACTGACCGCTTCTATGCATGGACAGATGCTCTCGCCCACCTATAAAAAGATGGTTTTATGTCGGTTTTTTAATTCGTATTTATATAGTAGATAATGATTCATTAAGTATCAATTCGTTTAACTTCCATAAGCGTAGAAGAAAAAATCTTCGCTGATGGGAGTTTCGTTTTAGTCGTAGGTGCTCAAAATTTGGCACCATAATTGCTGATTTTTGAGCGAAGGAGGGGAATGCGTTGCTGGCGATTTCAACACAAGAAGTGATTGAAGCGATTTTAAGTAGCATTGATGAAGCCATTCATGCAGTAGATGAAAATGGGGTTACGATTTTTTATAATTCAGTAGCAGCAAAACATGATGGATCGAATGTAGAAGATGTACTTGGTAAATATTTATTAGAAGCATTTCCTTCGTTAACGCCAGAAACGAGTACATTGTTAAAGGTATTGCAAATGAAAAAGCCAATTCTACACCAAGTGCAGCGATATCAAAATCAAAGGGGAGAAGATGTATATACGGTGAATACAACGCTTCCGATTTTTATAGAAGGACGCATTGCTGGTGCTGTTGAAATTGCGAAAGATTATTCTACTATTCAGCAGTTGACGGAAAAAATTGCTGACTTGCAGTCGAAAATGAAGCGGTCGTCACCGAAAAAAGTACCATACAGACATATAGCATTCGATACGATTATAACGAATGATTTGCGTTTTTTACAGACGAAACAATTGGCGCTAAAGGTTGCAACCACGAATGCAAACGTACTGATTTACGGGGAAACAGGTACGGGAAAAGAGTTATTTGTACAAGCGATACATGAGGCATCGAAAAGAAGAAAAAACGCGTTTATCGCTCAAAATTGTGCTGCTTTGCCAGAATCATTACTTGAAAGTTTACTGTTTGGAACGACTAAAGGAAGCTATACAGGTGCAATAGAGCGCGCGGGTTTATTTGAGCTTGCAGACGGTGGTACATTATTTTTAGATGAACTGAATTCGATGCCGTTAGATTTACAAGCAAAAATGCTTCGCGTACTAGAAGATGGTGTTATTCGCCGCATCGGTGATAATAAAACGAGAAAAGTTGATGTGCGTGTGATTACCGCGATGAATCAGCCTCCAGATGAGTGCCTTCGTGAAAATAAAATTCGTACTGATTTATATTATCGATTAAATGTGTTTTCTTTATTTATTCCGCCGCTTCGTGAGCGAAAGGAAGATATTGTATTGTTAGCTCCGCACTTTTTGAAGGCTTATAACAAGGAATATAAAAAGAATGTGATTGGTATAGACGAAGATGCAAAGCAGCAATTGCTTCAATACAATTGGCCAGGTAATGTACGTGAATTAAAGCATATGATTGAACACGCGGTCATTGTAGCAGAAGGGAAAATGCTAACGCTATCTTGTTTACCACGTTCGTTTCGACAAACGCCGCATCTGCAGAAAAGGTCGATATTACCGCTTCGGGAGGCGCTGTATAAAACGGAAAAAGAGTTGATTGAACAGGCAATGTTAGAAGCGAAAGGAAATGTTTTGCAAGCTGCAAAGTTGTTATGTATTCCAAGACAAACTTTGCAGTATAAATTAAATAAATATACAAAATATGCCGAATAATTGGCATATTTTGTGCATTTGCACCAATAAATGAGCGCTTACATATATAAAAGTAAAGAAAATTCTGTTTTTTTTGAGAGGTGTTTTTATTTTATTTTCGTATAAAACGATATTTTTATAGTAAAGAAGCTTGTAATAGCCAAGGTGGTACGAATAGAAGAGGATCAAAATTTAGATGTAACTGTTAAAGTTGGCATGATTATTGCTTTAATAATTAGTGAGCGTTTGAAAAAGGGGGAATGGCAATGTTACACGACGTATATAAACCAGAACGTCATTGGAAAGAGATTGAACTATGGAAAGATGTTACAGAGGAGCAATGGAACGATTGGATTTGGCAATTAACAAATACAATTAAAACATTAGATGATTTAAAGAAAGTCATTAATTTAACACCAGAAGAAGAAGAAGGTGTTAAAATTTCAACAAAAACAATCCCATTAAACATTACACCATATTATGCATCCCTAATGAATCCAGATGATCCACGTTGCCCAATTCGCATGCAATCTGTACCGATTTCAGAGGAATTATATAAAACGAAGTATGATTTAGAAGACCCGCTTCATGAAGATGAAGATTCACCCGTTCCAGGGTTAACACACCGTTATCCAGACCGTGTTCTTTTCCTAGTAACAAATCAATGTTCTATGTATTGCCGCTACTGTACACGTCGTCGTTTTAGTGGACAAATTGGAATGGGTGTTCCGAAGAAGCAATTAGACGAAGCGATTGCTTATATTCGCGAAACGCCGCAAGTTCGTGACGTATTAATCTCTGGCGGTGACGGACTTTTAATTAACGATAACATTTTAGAGTATATTTTAAAGAACTTACGTGCAATTCCACATGTGGAAATTATCCGTATTGGAACAAGAGCTCCTGTTGTATTTCCGCAGCGTATTACGGAAAACCTTTGCAATATTATTAAGAAATATCATCCAGTTTGGTTAAATACACATTTTAATACGTCTATTGAGATTACTGAAGAATCTAAACTTGCATGTGAAATGCTTGCAAATGCAGGTGTACCGCTTGGAAACCAAGCTGTTATTTTAGCAGGTATTAATGATAGCGTACCGATTATGAAAAAATTGATGCACGATTTAGTAAAAATTCGTGTGCGTCCTTACTATATTTATCAATGTGACTTATCAGAAGGAATTGGCCATTTCCGTGCGCCAGTATCAAAAGGTCTTGAAATTATTGAAGGATTACGCGGACATACATCTGGTTATGCAGTTCCAACATTTGTTGTAGATGCACCGGGCGGCGGCGGGAAAATTGCCGTTCAGCCAAACTACATTATTTCACAAAGCGCTGATAAAGTTGTTCTTCGTAACTTTGAAGGTGTGATTACAACGTATCCAGAGCCAGAAAATTATGTAGCAGGCAGAGCAGAAGGATATTTCAAAGAAATTTATCCTACTTACGAAGAAAAGCGCTCTGATGTTGGTGTAGCAGCACTTATGAGTGATAAGAAATTTAACCTTGTCCCAGAAGGCTTACAGCGTATGAACCGCCGTAAAGATTATGAAACAAATACAACGCACGCTTCATTAAAAGATAAACGTGACAAACGTGATCAGTTGAAAGATAAAAAATATCAAGCACAAATGGCAAAATTAGACGAAAGCACAAAAACTGAAGGAGATGCAGTATGAGATGTATGTGGTGTGAAGGTGAAGAAGCAATTGAAAGTGTAAATACTGTATACTGGGAATTACCAGATGGAACACAAACAGTTACAATTGAAGAAACACCTTGTATCGCATGTCCAAATTGCGGAATGTATTATCAATCAGATACTACTGTGAAAGAAATTGAAGACCAGCTCTTTTTGATTTATACGAAAGATTTGCCAAAACAAGTCACATATACAGAGCTCATGGAGCGTCCGCGTTTATTAAAGCGAAATTATTTTGATTTTTAACCAGCATTTTTTATGCTGGTTTTTTTCTTGTTTGCCTTGTATAATGTAGCCAAGTTAGAAAGGTAGGGAATATCGTTGAAAAAGTCATTTTATCATTATATGATGAAGCACCGTGCTTCTTTAGCAAAAAATAAACTATGCGATTTGGCGGAAATTATGTATGAAGATCATAGTTTTCCAAAGCAATCGGAGGATTATGATGAGATTAGTTCATATTTAGAGTTAAATGGTTCATTAGATAGTATGAGCATTTTTGATCAGGCTTGGGAATTATACATACAAGAGCGTTAGGATGAATGTTGCCTATGTATATAAAATTAAATTAGGAACAATGTTTATACACTCCAATAGAGGAGTGTATTTTTTATGAAAAATATTCAAGTATACAACCTCATGTGATAAGCGTTTTCGTATTGGGTCGCATATACTGTTATCGTCACATACTTAAAATCACGACTTCAAAAGGAGAGAGAGACATGACGAGAAAAAAGCAGCCCAAATACAATATAGGAGATATAGTCGTGATTACGTTATATGGTACGGTCGGAAAAATCACGAACATCAAAATGCTCGATGGTGTTTATGTGTATGAAGTAAACAATCACGATGGATTTTATGTAGAACATACTTTGCAGCTTGTGACAGAACAAGAAATGAAAGATGGCGAATCAGAGTGGATTGAACTTCATTATAAATTTACGTTTGGTGACCTCGTTCAGGTTACAGGCTATGAAAAAGATGTATTTCGTGTTGTTGGCTACCGGACGGAAGTATGGCGTTATAAAAATGATGCTTGGGAAGATACAATATATGAATTATCTCGTATTACAGATGGTGAATGGCTCGAAGCGGATGAGTCCGATTTGGCACTGATTGCGAATGCACAAACAGCCAATGTCATTTTAAAGAAAATGAAACAAGATAAGGCAGGGATGAATAAGCTTGATTTAGGTAAATTAAAGTCTATTAATAATTCGAAAAAAGTAAGTATAAAAACGAATCGAAAAGAGATTATTGATGGTTTATTAGATATTTTTAATGATTACAGAACATTATATGAAACATTTCAAGATGAAGAATATAAAATTGTAATGGAAGTTGTACGTAATTATTTAATCAAATTATCCGAAAAAAAATAACTTAAAAAGAGAGAAGGAATTGAAAGAGAATATAAGTTGTATATGGTATGCCTACAATTGTTAAAAAGATGATAAATATAGAAACTAGCTTGTCTACCCACACATCTTCATGTACGAAACCTTCTTCTGTATGTATGATTTCTTGTTTACATTCCATTGTGTTTTCCTCCTTTATATAGCTTGTACTACATCCTATGCAAAACTATTTTTTTATATAACCTATATATCTAGCAAAAAAAGAAAAATGTTTTTCTATTGTTATACATAATTTCTATTTTTCTTCATAAAACAGAATTAAAGGGGTGATGCTCATGAAGGAAATAGAAGTCGTGATTGATACGGAAGAAATTGCAGAATTTTTTTATGAGCAATTAATTGTAAGAGGCTACGTACCAAAGCGCGAAGAAATTGAAGATCTTGCAGACATTGCATTCGATTATTTGTTAGAAAAATGTATGATTGATGAAGTTTTTGACGAAGATGATGAAGGAAAGTAACGACGGGATAGACTCGTCGTTTTTTGCATCGTATAAATAATAAAACTAATATCACTATATCGCGTTGTATTTGGTATAATAAAAGTGAAAATTTTCTGAAGAGGTGAAGTGATGTTCAAAAAAATTATTGATTCTATTCTAGGCAATAAGCATAAGCACCGCTCTTACTCCAGTAGTGATTATCGTCATCGACATCGTTCGTATTCTAGCAGCGATTATCATAAGCATCATCCATCTCATGGGTATGGGCATCATCATTATAAAAGAAAACATAAAAGTCGCAGCTTTTTCTCTAGTAGCTGATGAATTTCCAAAAAGTATTCGCATGGTTTGATCGACCGCTGTCCATCGATATTGTCGTTGCACAGCGGTATCAAATTCAACGTATTCTCGGTATGGGAAGTTATGGTTTTACGTATCTTGTTACTGACCTGTTGTCTGGTGAGGAAAAAGTATTAAAACAACTTCGAAAAAGTAAACAGCGCTACACATCAGGTAGGAAATCGTTTACATATGAGCAAACGATTTTACAGCGGTTAGAGCATCATGCAATTCCTTGTTTCTTTCATAGTTTTTCATGGAGAAAAGGAACCTTTTTTGTAATGGAGGAAATGCGCGGAAAGACATTTGAAGATTTTATTTTTGAGTATGGAGAAATGTATACAGAGAAAGAAGTTTTTCTTATTTTATATAAAGTGCTTCATGTTGTTTCCTATTTTCATAGTCAAGGTATTGTGCATCGCGATTTGAGAATTCCAAATATTTTAATGAATGATGATGAAATATTTATCATTGATTTTGGGTTAGCTCGCTTTATTGGTGAAAATGATGAACGTGCTCATTCTTATAAAGGGGAACAAGCATATATGCGCGAAATTCATTATCGTAGTGATTTTTATGCTCTTGGACATTTCGTTTTGTTTTTGCTGTATTCTAGTTATGAATCTTCAAAAGAAGAACGGCCCTGGCACGAAGAATTAACATTATCAGCAAATAGTAGTGACGTAATTATGCGGATGTTACAAATGAAAGAACCGTATTATGAAAATGTACAAGATTTAATAGAAGATGTGCGCTGTATAATAGAAAGGATGGGAAATACATGTTCCAAAAGTTTTTAGCAAGCGTTGGTATTGGCAGTGCAAAAGTTGACACTGTGTTAACACAAGAAGAATGGCTTATCGGTGAAGAAATTACAGGGGTTGTACATATTACTGGCGGATCAGTAGCACAAGAAATTGATAGTATTTATTTAACGTTGTCTACGACATATATTCGTGAAGTGGATGATAAGAAAATAAGTTCAACATATGACTTAAAGAAAGTTCGTTTAACAACGCCTGTTACTATCGGGATAAATGAAAAACGAGAAATTCCATTTTCATTCCCAATGCCGATTGAAGTACCGTTAACATTTGGAATGAAAACCGTTTGGGTGCAGACTGGTCTAGATATTAAACGCAGCATTGACCCAAGTGACCGGGATTACATTCAAATACTACCAAACTTGTTATTAAAAAGTGTATTAGAGGCAGTCCAAAATCTTGGGTTTCATCTTCGTCAAGCGGAATGTGAAGAACTTCCATACCGTTTGCGCGATCACGTCCCATTCGCGCAAGAGTTTGAATTTGTTCCTGTATCCGGACAATATTATGGAAAGCTCGATGAATTAGAACTTTTGATTATCCCGCGTTCGTATGATAGTTTAGAAATTGTGATGGAAGTAGATCGAAAAGCAAGAGGGATTGCTGGACTATTATCTGAAGCTTTAGATATGGATGAAAAAGTTTTACGTTTCACAGTGAAGCGTGAAGACATTCCAACAATGCAGCAAAAAATTAACAGTTATATTTCTTGCTGATTCATGCATAAAAAAGAAATGGAGAGGGAAAATAAAACACCCGCTCCATTTTTGTATAGTGAGGTTATGCAGATGAAGAGATATCGACATTTATATATGCTACTTTTTGTTTTACTTGTTTGTTTTGTCGTACTATCTTTTTCTTATGAAACATCTTTTGTTAATCAATTTGATCATGTAGTCAGTGATTATATACAAAGTTTTCGCAACGAGTATTTTACCGCTTATTTTGTATGGATGTCTTATATTGGTTCAAAAAAGGTATATTTTCCTGTATTGTTTATCCTGTTTATGTATTTCTTAATTCGAAGACGATACATGACAGCGATTTTGTTAATGATAAATTTTTATGGTTCGCGCTATTTGAACTATATGTTAAAGGTATGGTATGAACGACCAAGGCCTGATATATCACAACTTGTTACTGCGACAGGGTACAGTTTTCCGAGCGGACATGCGATGAATGCTGTTGCATTTCTTGGGTTTATTGCATACATTACAATTACTGAACACCGCCTACAATTACATCAAAAATTACTGCTGATTGTTATTGCTTGCTTTCTTATCTTCTCCATTTCTATTAGTCGAATATATTTAGGCGTACATTATCCGTCTGATATTTTAGCGGGCTGGGCTGCTGGAGGAAGTTGGCTTATTTTATGTATCATGTTTCATCAAACATTTCTCCCACATGTAGTCGACAATAAATCTTCTATATCAAGTTAATGGATCATTCGTAGTGATTCAATCCATTTTGTATTATATAAAAAGAACCTATGAGAGTATAGGTTCTTTTTGCATTGGCTCTACATGAATATGTGTGTGCCAAATATTGTGTTTATGTTGCAGTTTTTCTTCAATTTCATCAGTAATACGATGGCTTTCACTTACATCCATGTGTGGGTCTACTTCGATAGTAATATCAACATACGTTTGATTTCCATACATGCGTGCTCGAATATCAACAATATGTTCAACGCCTGCAATGGTTTGAACTGTTTCAGCATATTCTTTCATTTTGTCTGGATCAATGCCATCTGTTAACAGATGTGATGCTTCTTTGAAAATATCCCATGCTGTTTTACAAATAATGATACCGACAATAAGTGCCGCAATTGGATCAAGAAGCGGCATTTGAAACTGTGAACCGAAAATCCCAATAACTGTTCCAACACTTACGAGAGCATCAGATAAATTATCTTTTGCGGCCGCTTCCAGTGCTTTGCTTTTTGTTTCCTTGGCAATTTTACGATTATAAACGTATACGCTATACATAATAGCAGCGCAAAACAAAGCAACCCATGCTCCAAGTAAATTAGGGGTCGTCTGTTCTTCCTTGAAAAAGGATTGAACTGCATTCACGATAACTTCGATTCCAACAGTTATCATAATAAAGGATGCGATCAGTGAAGCGATTTGTTCCGCACGTAAGTGACCATATGGGTGATCCGAATCGCGAGGTTTTCGGGAAATTTTTAACCCAACTAATACGGCTAATGATGCGCCAATATCAGTTAAATTATTAAGACCATCTGCACGCAGTGCGCTAGAAACGGCTATGTAGCTTATTGTAATTTTAACAGTTGATAAAAATATATAGGCAACAATACTTAACATAGCACCTTTATCAGCAGCTTTGTTAGAAAGTGATTCCATACTATTCACTCACCTTTCTCTCAAAGATTCTCTATATATAAGCGTATCAAACGAAAGTCGTGTGGGTCTATACAAACATTGTTGTGTACTTTTAGCATTTTAAGAAAGGGGGAACATTGTTTCGTAAGGGCAAAAAAGACAAAAAAGCACTTAGATATGCTTCTAAGTGCTTTAAATTGTTTATATTATATTAATATACCTCTAAAAACTCAGTAACTTGCTCTTCTGTCTTTGCATTTGCACTATGTAAATGACCAAGTTTTTCACCGTTTTGATACACTAATAAACTTGGAATTCCCATTACTTGATATTCTTCCGCAATACTTGGGAACTCATCTTTATTAATGGAATACCACTCAAATTTATTGAACTCTTCCATTACATCCTCAATAAAATTGTCCATGCGCACACAATCTGGGCACCATGTTGTGAAGAACTTAATTACTACTGGATTTTCTTTTGCGATAAGATTGCGGAATTCTTGTTCAGACTTGATTTCTTTCATGTTTTTGACCCCTCTTTTATTATTATTATTTGTTGTTTTTTGGATGGTGTTTTTGCTGGGAAATTAAAACTTCTAACGAAATGTTTTCTTTCCGAATAATTCATCTGCAAATTGATCCACCGCTTTTTCTTGAAGACCTGGCACAACGTGAGAATAGGTATCCAATGTGATGCCTATTCTTTTATGTCCTAACCGCTTACTTACAATCTTCGGAAGAATACCTTGTTTTAACATTCAATGTAGCATAGGTATGCCGTAGATCATGAAAACGAATATTAGGAACTTCACTTTTCTTTATAAGCCTTTTCTATAGATGTGTCAAACTTTTGAAATTGTAGGATTACCGTTAAAGGTAGGACAAACTAAATCAAAGTTATTATATTCACTTCCATAATGTTCTTTGTCTGTATTAACTTGATTTAGTTGTTCTTCTAGAGCTTGTAATGTAATTTCAGGTATGACAATTAATCGTTTACCTGAAGAAATTTTTGGTTCATGAAATTCTTTCGTAATATGGGAAAAGGAACGGTTTACGGAAAGTGTTCGTCTTTTAAACTTTGTACGTTATGTGAAGAGGAAGACGGGTATTGACCAATAGTAAAATCGTAATTAATTTTACAGTTTTTACAAGATATTAATCAACGTGTTGGCGATTGACTTGCAACAGGTGGAAATGAAGATGATTTGTATATAGGATAGCAGTTACGGTTTGTGGAAGATGTATTAAAAAGAGAAGCTAGCAAAAAATATTTTAAAGAAAACTAATGTTGTTGAGTCTAGAGTGAAAAAATAAATAATTGATGAATCTAATCAGAAAACGGCGTCTATAGATAAAAAGATCTAGTATAGATTTTGAAAAACATACTAGATCCTTGGGGTGTGAATAATTGTAAGTTTATTTAAAAATCATAATTCTATATATATCTATATAAGAATTATCTTTGTATGAAACATTTAGCTCTCTACCGTCAAGTAGTTCATTGCTATGTTGTTTAGTATATAAATGTTTATTTAAACAGTATATATAGTATTTTTGATTTTGATGTGTAGATCCACCATGATATTCAATTTTTTGAATATCATTGTATGTAAAAATATATTGTTCTTTTGTTTCTATATTTTCTAAGTTCAATTCTAATAGATAACCAGTAACAGTTTCTTTGAGATCATAAGAAACTAGCTTATGAGGTATAGTTTCTTCTTTTCCAGATATATTTGGGATTAAACTTAATTGTAATGTCTTGCATGTACTTAATGATGATTCGAAAAAGCTATCAATTTTGTTCATAGTAATCACTCCTATAGTTAGAATATATTAGTTGCAAAATAATCTTTTTGAATAGAAATATGTATTTGGATGGCAAATAGAAGAAAGCCCTAATCTTAATACAGCTAGAGCTTTCTACAAAGTACATAATACATATAATATGTACTCTTTACAAAGAATTCTACCATATATTTCATTTTAATTATATATATGTATATAACAAATTATTGAACTTTTGGAATGAAAAAGCATTATGGAGGTATGAATTTGCGTTAAAAAGAGCAGCTAACTGCATACGCGTTGGTTGGGATAAATGGTACAAACATGGATTTACACAGAGGTAGGTACATCGACTTGCGACCCCAATAAAATTACAAAGCGTCCTGTTTATGATGTTCACTACCGTTATAAGAACTGGATTTGTGTAAAGGGTGAGGGCGCTGAAGGTTTGATGTATTTTGAGGAATCTTATGTAATTTGGCTTAGACAACTAACAAAAGACCCTGATACTCGATTCAATAGAATATCAGGGTCTTTTGTTGCTGTTTGATAAGATAACGGTTGTCTAATCAAACATTAGTTATGACATTACAAATACAAAAGTAGTTAGAAACCTTTCCGTGTAATTATAACATTATATTAAGATTACGAAATATGCAATTTTGCATATTTCGTAATTTGGTATTAATTTCCCACAATAATATAATTGATGAAAAATAATTCCAGGTAAAATAATGAAGAAATAGGTAGCTCATATGATCCGCCTATTTTTTTATTAGAGTTGAACTTTAAATTCAGATGATTGTGTTTTTAACTCGTAATATTTGGTTCATCGTTTTGTGTGATAATGTCTTCATTGTTTATGTTATTAATTTATCTTTTGTTGTTTCATTTCTTCTAATTCTTCAGGTGTTTTTCTATTTACTGTGACTTCTAATTCAAGGTAGTGTTCATAAACTCCCTTGAAAATATCTTCAATTTTTTTATCACTATATATTTCATTTCCGATTCATACAGGATTTTCTTTTTTCTAGCCATAAATAGTTACTCCTCATTAGTTTCTAATTTTAATGAATGGAATAGCATAAATACACTAGATATATAAACTAACTAGAAGAAAAAACTTCTCTCAAATTTCTAACAATATTTCTAACGAAATGAAAATTTGTAGGTAATGTTAAAAAAGGGAAGTACAGTGAGAGAAATAAGGATTTGTATGATTTGGGTTGAAACTTTTTATTAGTGTAAAAAAAAGCTTTTTTAGACTAAGCATGCTTTAACTTTTTGGTAAGTAATGTAATGTATTTATTTTTTTAATTAGATATATGTATTATAATGTATTTTATTATTATGATTTAGTGATATTGAAGAAGGTGGGGCATGTGAATGAGAAAATTATGTAAAGATATTCAAATAATTATTAGATTGATTGTAATTCTAGCAATTGTTACGTTGATTGCGGTATTATCTAATACGATTGGAAACATAACAATGTTAACAGAAATGGTTCAAGAAACAGCGAAACTAGGAGTGAGTATAAATATAGGATTAATTGCAATATCTATTGCATGTATGTCTTTTCAAAGCTATGAAATAAGGAAAAGGAATAAAAATCTGTATTTAAATTATCTATCATTAATGCTTGTAATGTTATTATTCTTGTTAACAATCTTTTTATTCCCTTATTTACCGACTAAATCTAGTATAACTATTTACTATATTGCTTTTATAATTTACTTTGTTTTTGGGATAACTTTGCTTGTGCTTTCTTTAAAAGGAACATATGAAGTTATTAAGAAGACTTTTGAATGAGTATTTTAATCGCCAGCTGTTCCATTCAATAAGTAATTCTTCAAGTATGAGCACTTATATTTTCCCTCTCCATAGCATTGGCTTTTAGCCGAATAAAAGAGGGGGATGATACGATAAGAAGATAACAGAGTATAGATATCATGAAGGATACAGATGGAGAGTAGATTTGGACTTAGAGAGATGCTTCGGTAAAGCAAACTAAGAGAAGTCAGTAATTGCTCAACCGAGGAGATGGAATTTTCTTCGATTTATCTTCAGTAAGGGAAATGAAGGAAAGATTAGAATCACCAATGAGAGAAAGGACGAGTAAAAATAAAAATTCGAGAATTTACAGCGGGATTAAAATTTGTTTAAGTAGAATAAAGGATTGGAAGAATTTAATATAAAATAATCTTGAGAAGTGGTATCTAATCCTACAGGGTTTACATTCTCAGGGTGTGAAAAATCCCTCATACTACAGAAATCAATAAATGTTGTTAAACTGACCTTTGCGAAATTTTTCATTTTCTCTTTTCTTCTTTTTTAACTTTGGACTCCGCTGTATAGCTGAGTCTATTTTTGGATAAAAAAAGACACTCGTAGGAGTGTCACCAACTATCTTATTGCTTCCGAGGTTTGAAAAGGGAAGTAATGAAAAAGAAACCTTTTTCAATTTCAATTTAACATGTATAGAATATACAGTAAATTGAGAAACATTATCCGGAAAATTTAGTATAGATATTTTTCACTATTGGTATAGAGGAAATTAAATGACATAACAAAAAGGACACATTTACAAGCGTCCTTTTCGTTGATACAAAATGTGTTTTGAATTTTTATAAACTCAATTTAACGATAGTCAATTCCACAGCATTTACACCATTATCACAAGTTATAATGCTTTGATTATTAAAGAAACTATTGTTTCTTAGTTCAAGTATCGAATTAGCTGGTACTGATATAATCGTTTCTCCAGTAAGTTGATGACATCCTATAGACTCTGTATCTCGAATTAGAATCGAAAAGTCAGCTTGGACATTTGGAATTGGTTTGCTGTTTAAGAATATAGAGATTACAGGTTCGTGAGGAAATACAGGATTTAAAGTCACTATATTAAATTTAATAAAATACAAAATTATATCTAGTTGTTTTATGAAGTAGAGAAGTAGTATGAAAAGAGGAAAAATATATTGAATGAAACAGCTTATAATGTATCCACATGAAAAAAGAGGAACCAAGTTATACTGCATATACTTAGAAAGTGATAAAATGAAGAGAATTTTCGGAAAATTAAATAGTGGGAAATATATTTCGTAGTCTACAAACAAAAAGAATGCTATTCTTTTTGTATGGTTTTTGTGAAAATTCCTTTTTGTTTGTTAATTTTAACTTTTGAGATATGTACCTAAATCTCATTAAAGTAAGAGGGGAAAATCTAAAATGGAGGTATAAGACTATGATTCGATATAAAGACAATTACATAACAATCTTTCAAAGTGCTATTTATCAAACCAATTCAGTTGTTGTAGAAACAGATAAATCGGTATTAGTAGTAGATCCGACTTGGCTACCGAATGAAGTAGATGAAATTCAGGACTATGTATATAAAAATAAAAAAGATAAAGACCTTTACTTACTTTTTACACATTCTGATTTTGATCATATTTTAGGTTATGGTGCGTTTTCGCGTGCTAAAGTAATTGCAAGCGAAAAATTAAAGGATTATCCAGAGAAGCAATCCATTATCAATAGTATTCAAGACTTTGACGATTCTTATTACATAACAAGGAAGTATAAAGTAAAGTTTCCAAATGTAGATATTTCCATTAGCAAAGATTATGAGGAATTAGAAATAGGAGATATAAAATTTCATTTTTATCAAGCCCCAGGTCATACTGATGATGGCCTTATTACAGTTCTTGAGCCACTTGGTATTGTAATAGCTGGTGATTACTTATCAAATGTAGAATTTCCTTATATTTATCATAATAGCGATGACTATCTATCAACTTTAACAAAATTCGAATCTATAATAGAGAAAAATGACATTAGCCTCCTAATACCAGGACATGGAGAATTTACAACAGATAAAACAGAGATGAAAAAGCGAATATTTGAGTCAGCTCATTATATATTACAAACTAAACAGTTACTTTTAGAAGACAAACAAGAAGAAACATACGACCTTATAAAAAAATATAGTTATCCAAAAACAATGAAAAAATTTCATGATTATAACCTTACTTTGTTAAAAAAGGAGCTTGATTTATGACGTGCTAAGCCATATAAAAAGAAATCCAAGAGTTATCAAGGGTATTATTTTGGTTGGTCGTTATATTAATATCCCCAATACTGAAATGGAAATTGATGTTGTTGATAATAATATGGTGAATGCCGTCCTTGCATTTGGTTTTGATTAGGAATATGATGAAATGTATTTCGACTTTCACTTGGATTGCAACCTTTAGGAGGGCCGATTACAGTGGTAGATTGAATAGGAGAAATCGCTTGTTTCCACTGTTGTTCATCGAGACAATACGTATGAGCCATAATATTTGCGGGTGTTAATCGTAATATATCTGATCCAAAAGTAACTTCTGGGGTAGGGGCATTAAAAATGGCTAATAAATGTGTGTTGTCTACAGTGGCGATTTCATAATGCCACCAAGCTTGTGGTATATTGACAACTTGACCTGGTTTTATAGGGAAACTCAAAATTTGGTTTGTAAAGGGATTAAGCAAAGAAACGACAGCTGCCCCAGAAATACAATAAACGAGTTCAGCTGCATTTTGATGTATATGAGGCTCAATAATATTTCCCGCACTTAAAAAAATATCGAGTAATGATGTATTGTTTAATGTATTTAACTGATTAATACCTAGTACATTTATATAATTTTGCGCATCTTTTGTAAAAAAGTTAGTTCTACTTACATCTTGAGTGAATTGGATAGACGGAGAAGTATAATCTATAGGAGAAGTCATTTCATTTTCCTACCTTCCTGATTCGAATTTGGTTTCGGTATCTGGAATAGGATATGAGTCTATCCCTATTGTTGTGCAGTTGTTTATATTGCCGTAGGGGAAAAAGTTATCTGCTCTTTCGTTTACTAAAGAGCAGATATGATGGTATAGCAGCTTTTATGGAGCTTAAATGTAAAGTATCAAAAAATTTAAACGAATGCACTAAGTAAATATTTCCATATGCATATCATGAAAGAAGATGTTATGTTTTGAAGTGTTGTTAAGGGTGAAATAGTTGAAAGGCGTTTACTTTGAATGAACATAATTTATAGGAAATTATGGGTAAATTACCTTATATATAAATCTAAATTAAAAAAACGGCATAAAACCATCTTTTTTTAGGTGGGCGAGAGTATCTGGCCATGCATAGAAGCGGTCAGGGCCTTTTCCTGCCATATGCGAAGTTTAAACAAAGGGAGAAAGCGAGTGGAAGCTCTTTTTTTCTGCACAGCACCAATCTATATGTCGGAAAATCAAAATGGATTCATATAGTTTAATCAATATTTAGGAATCAGGTAAATAAGTAGAACTTTTAAATGAGTACAAATCAGCCTCGAGTCTCATGCACTTAGCATTAGTTTTTATATAAAATATTACATAAGGAAGAAAAAATAAGAAAAAAAGGAGTGATTTTTAAATGGAGCATAAAGGACTGAAAATATTCATTCATGCTAGTACTTGGTTTGCACCTGTTTTAGTTCCTTTTATTATATTTCTTGTGAGTTCAGATAGAGATATTAAAAATTTATCATTACAAGCAGTCATATTTCACTTTGTCATAGGCGTGCTAATTGGTATTTCAGCATTTTTTTCTTGGGTATTAATTGGAATTCCATTTTTAATTATTTTTGGACTCATGGCTTTGATTACTCCAATTATTGGTATTGTTCGTGCATTGAATGATCGACCTTTTCAATATCCGATTGTTGGATCATGGCTGAAATAAACTAATATAAAATGTCCGAAAAGAATAGCGTATTGCTATTCTTTTTTTTTAGAAATTATAATGAAAAAATAAATCGGTTGTATATCCAAACATAAAGAAAATAAAATAAATTGTAATTTTCTAAACAGTCTGATATATTTGAGTAGAAAATGAAATGAGTGTAAAACGGGCGAAGATAAATCGTTTGTTTTGCACATCATAGTCTGCGTGGGGAGAAGGTGCTAATATACGAAGTTAAGTTATAGTAACAGTTTCTTTGGAAGACATTTTTTATTGTCGTAATCATTAACAAGTATGAGCTTATGAGAGATTCTTTGTTTGGAACACTTTCTTGCAATCTCAATCCTTTCAAAAGTATCATTATTAACAATCTAAACATAGAAAAACCTTGTACGCTGCTAACCTCATATTCTTTGCAGGAAGTTAAAATAGTGAATGGTGAGGGAAATATATTTGTGCAATCTTGGAAAGGCTTACAGAAGTGTAAACGAAGATCTATTTGGATTGGAGGAAAACAAAATGGGAGCTGAAGAAAAATATTTTCCAGGACTTGATGGGGTAATTGCAGCAGAGACGAAGATTTCTTTTCTTGATACAAAAAAAGGAGAAATCGTTATTCAAGGATATGACTTGATTGAGTTATCTAAAACGAAAAGCTATTTAGATATTGTTCATCTTTTATTAGAGGAGAAACTTCCTAATTCAGATGAAAAAGCGGTATTGGAAGAAAAGTTAAAGTCTGAATATGAGGTTCCGAGTGGGATTTTTGATGTTTTAAAAGCATTGCCAAAACAAACGCATCCAATGGATGGATTGCGTACAGGAATTTCGGCGCTATCTGGTTATGACAATGAAATTGATGAACGCTCATTAGATGTAAATAAAAAGCGTGCTTATAAATTGTTGAGTAAGGTGCCGAATATAGTAGCTAATAGCTATCGAATTTTAAATAATGAAGAACCAATTGAACCGATTCAAGAATTATCTTATAGTGCGAACTTCTTCCGTATGCTTACGGGTAAAAAGCCTTCTGAATTAGAAGAAAAAATATTTGACCGATCACTCGTTCTGTATAGTGAACATGAGATGCCTAACTCTACTTTTACGGCTAGAGTAATTGCGTCGACACAATCAGACTTGTATGGTGCCTTAACGGGAGCAGTTGCTTCTTTAAAAGGTAATTTACATGGAGGCGCAAATGAGGCAGTGATGTATATGCTACTTGAAGCAGGTACTGCCAGAAAATTTGAAGAATTACTGCAAAAGAAACTGTATAACAAAGAAAAAATCATGGGATTTGGACATCGCGTCTACATGAAGAAGATAGATCCAAGAGCGCTTATGATGAAAGAAGCATTAAAACAGTTATGTGATGTGAAAGGCGATTATACATTATATGAAATGTGTGAAGCTGGAGAAAAAATTATGGAGAAGGAAAAAGGAATCTATCCAAACCTAGATTATTATGCTGCTCCAGTCTATTGGATGTTAGGTATTCCAATTCAACTCTATACACCAATCTTTTTCAGTTCAAGAACGGTAGGCTTGTGTGCGCATGTGATTGAACAACATTCAAATAATCGATTGTTCCGCCCGCGTGTAAATTATATCGGCGAGCGACATGTGCTTAGCAAATAAAAACAACTGGGGAGTTGTTAAGGCCGCCCGCCAGATGAGTGTTTGACCGACACTCATTCTTAATAATAACGAATTTTCGATAGAAAGGGAAGGATAGCGTGATTAAAACAAATGAAATTAAACAAAAAGATGCAATTTTAGAAGAGATTACAGATTATGTGTTAAATAAAGAGATTACAAGCTCAGAGGCATTCAGTACAGCACGCTATGTGCTACTTGATACACTTGGATGTGGGATTTTAGCACTGCAATATCCAGAGTGTACAAAATTACTAGGACCTGTCGTACCAGGAACTGTTGTACCAAATGGTACACGTGTGCCGGGAACATCATTTGTGCTTGATCCAGTACGGGGTGCCTTTAATATCGGATGTATGATTCGTTGGTTAGATTATAATGATACGTGGCTTGCGGCTGAATGGGGACATCCATCTGATAATTTAGGTGGCATTTTAGCTGTTGCAGATTATGTGAGCCGCGTTCGTATTTCAGAAGGAAAAGAGCCATTAAAAGTAAGAGATGTACTTGAAATGATGATTAAAGCACATGAAATCCAAGGTGTACTTGCATTGGAAAATAGTTTAAACCGCGTTGGTCTTGACCATGTGTTATACGTAAAAGTAGCGACAACAGCAGTTGTTACGAAAATGCTTGGTGGCACACGTGAAGAAATCTTTAATGCATTGTCTCATGCATGGATTGATAACTCTAGTCTTCGTACATATCGTCATGCGCCAAATACAGGTTCACGTAAGTCATGGGCAGCTGGGGATGCAACAAGTCGTGGTGTTCATCTTGCACTTACTGCATTAAAAGGTGAAATGGGTTATCCAACAGCATTATCTGCACCAGGATGGGGATTCCAAGATGTATTGTTTAACAAGCAAGAACTAAAATTAGCAAGACATTTAGATTCTTATGTAATGGAAAATGTATTGTTTAAAGTATCATATCCAGCAGAATTTCATGCTCAAACAGCTGCAGAATGTGCAGTGAAATTACAACCAGAAGTGAAAGAACGATTAGATGAAATTGACCGTATTACAATTACGACACATGAATCAGCAGTTCGTATTATTGATAAAGAGGGTCCATTAAATAACCCAGCTGACCGTGATCATTGCTTGCAATACATTACTGCAATTGGTTTATTAAAAGGTGACATTGTTGCAGATGATTATGAGGATGAAGTAGCTTCTGACCCTCGTGTAGATGAATTACGAAATAAGATGGTTGTTGTTGAAAATAAACAATACAGTTTAGATTACCTTAATCCGAACAAGCGCTCAATCGCCAATGCTGTTCAGATTCATTTTAAAGATGGTACAGTAACAGAAAATGTAGAATGTGAATATCCATTAGGTCACCGTTTCCGTAGAGATGAAGCGATTCCAAAGGTTGTTCAAAAGTTCTCTGCAAATATGTCTGTTCATTACTCTAATAAACAACAAGAAAAAATTCATGAGGCTTGTTTAAATGAAGAAAAATTAGAAAATATGAATGTAAATGAATTTGTAGATCTTTTCTTAATTTAAGTATAGGGGGAATAAGAATGGCTTGGGTTGTAAATAAACAGTCAACACAAGAAGAACTTGCCAATCGATTCCGAACTTTAGTAGAAGCGCCTGAAATCTTGCAAATTCCTGGAGCACATGATGCGATGGCTGCTCTTGTTGCAAAAAATGCTGGATTTTCAGCTCTTTATTTGTCAGGAGCTGCTTATACAGCAAGTAAGGGTTTACCAGATTTGGGCATTGTAACATCTACTGAAGTGGCTGAAAGAGCAAGAGATCTTGTTAGAGCAACGGATTTACCTCTTCTTGTCGATATTGATACAGGGTTTGGTGGAGTATTAAATGTAGCAAGAACTGCTGTAGAAATGATGGAAGCAAATGTAGCTGCTGTTCAAATCGAAGATCAGCAACTCCCTAAAAAATGTGGACATCTAAATGGCAAAAAACTTGTTTCTATTGAAGAAATGCAACAAAAAATTAAAGTTATAAAAGAAGTAGCACCATCGATGGTTGTTGTAGCTCGTACGGATGCTCGTGCTGTTGAAGGATTAGATGCATCGATTGAGCGAGCAATTGCTTACATAGAAGCGGGTGCGGATGCTATTTTCCCAGAGGCTTTACAGTCAGAAGAAGAGTTTCGTTTATTTTCAAAAAAAGTAACGGTACCTTTACTTGCTAATATGACTGAATTTGGGAAAACACCGTATTATACTGCCGAGGAATTCGCTAATATCGGTTATCAAATGGTCATTTATCCAGTGACTTCTCTTCGCGTAGCAGCAAAAGCTTATGAGCGTATTTTTCAGCTTATAAAAGAAGAAGGGTCGCAAAAAGAAGGACTCGCTGATATGCAAACAAGAAGTGAATTATATGAAACTATTTCTTATCATGACTTTGAGGAGTTAGATAAGGGAATTGCAAAAACAATTTTATCTGAAGGACAATAGATGAAGTGAAACTTCCAGCAGTGGAGGCATCCTCCCACTGCTAGTTAGTTGAACCAATCGGGTGCATGCCAGCAGTTATTGCCCATCAATCCTCCTCGCTCCCTTCTGAACCTTTGGGATGAGGGGGGCTTACTACCCGCGAATAGCGTGATAAAATAAGAAAGCGATGATACACATTTTTAGCAAAAACACCTGCTTGATGTGAAATGAATCATCGCTTTTTTGTTATATTAACGGATAGTAAGAATGGGATTGATAAAAGTTTTTGGACGAAAAAGAAACGAAATCCTCGTTTGTGTGGTTTCATTTAATCATAATATTTTTTCCGCAGTAGAAAAGCATTAGCGTGTTAACCAGATAGGAAAAGAGGAGTATAGATATTCTAAAGGAAGGGAAATTCAGTTATGATGGCTGTAAAATATGACTCTGTTCGAAATTGGATGAAGCAGGACCCGTACATTTTGAGGAAAGATGATACAATTCGAGAAGCATTACGACTACTAGCTGAATCAGAGAGCGCAGAACTCCCTGTTTTAGAAAATAATCATGTGATTGGGGTTGTGAAACTAATTGATTGTGTAAAGTGGTTAGAGGATCATTCAAAGTGGGATGAACCGATTGTCACTATACTGAGACGTTCTTTCTATAACGTAAGGGAAGAGTTTTCATTAAGCGAGTTAGAGAATATTCCACTTTATGTTACCTGTGAGGAAAACAGAGAGCTTAAAGGAGTGTTCAGTAATAAGGAATTATTAGCCTTTCAAAAAGATTTGGTTCAAGAAATCGAATGTGCACATCAAACGATAGAATGGTTTAAACTTTGTTTTGATTCTGCATACGAAGGTATTGCAATTGTGGATGAAAATGGAGTTATCCAAATGTTTAATGACACGTATAGTCGCTTTGTTGGTGTAACGAAAGAAGAAGCAATTGGGCAGCGCGCTGAAAATGTAATTGAGAATACGCGGCTTCCAGTTGTATTAAAAACAGGAGTACCAGAAAGAAATCAAGTGCACCGTCTGCAAGGACAGAATCTAGTTGTGCACCGGATGCCAATTTGGAAGCAGGGAAGAGTGATAGGTGCTGTAGGGATGCTTATTCATGAAGGGATTTCAGATATTTATAAAATACTAGAACGATTTGATCAAAAGGATAGGACAATCAAACCAACGTTTTCTAAACCGAAAAAGAAACAGATTCGATTTGAAGATATTCTTGGAGAAAGCCAAACAATTTCTGAAACGAAAAAAATGGCTCGAAAAGCAGCTAGATCAAAAGCATCCGTATTAATTACTGGGGAAAGCGGTGTTGGTAAAGAGCAATTTGCACGTGCTATACATGAGACCGGTATAACAAAAAACGGTCCATTTATAAGTGTGAACTGTGCTGCTATTCCTGATAATTTACTAGAATCTGAATTGTTTGGTTATGCAGAAGGTGCTTTTACAGGTGCGAAAAAGAATGGGAAGGCAGGGAAATTTGAACTTGCAAATCATGGGACATTATTTTTAGACGAGATTGGCGATATGTCTCTATTAACGCAAGTGAAAATTTTACGTGTTTTACAAGAAAGGGAAATAGAAAGAATAGGTGGCACACATCCATTTCCTGTTGATTTCAGGTTAATCGCAGCGACAAATAAAGATTTAAAACAAATGGTTAGAGAAGGAACCTTTAGGGAGGATTTATATCATCGTCTTCATGTTATTCCGATTCATATTCCACCGCTTCGCTTTCGAAAACAAGATATACCACTCATTGTCGAAGAACATTTACAAAAGTTATGTCAAATGTATGGTGCTGAAGAAAAGACACTTGATAAAGAGGTATTACGCCTTATGTTCCATTATAATTGGCCGGGTAATGTTAGGGAATTAATCAATGTGTTAGAAAGGCTATTTGCACTATCAGATGATGCACATATACGGGCTAAGGATTTACCAGAAGAATTTTATTATCGGGATATGGAGCAAAAGAAATTGGTACCTATGATTCAGTCTTTACCAGCAAAACAAGAAGCGATGAAAGTGGTGCGTGAAGAGGAAGAAAGAGGATTAATTGAACGCGTTTTAAAAGAAGCAAAAGGAAATAAGTCAAAAGCAGCGGCATTGTTAGGGATTTCTAGGGCGACCCTTTATAATAAATTGTCAAGATTCAAAATTTAAACAATTGTTCTATCAAGTGTAAAACTGTCTAGACAGTTTTACGTTTTCTTTTCATTTTGCCCTTGTTCTATCAAGTTTTTAGATTGGCATAGATTTTGCAAATAAATAAAATGAAGAATGAAATGATAGGGGGATACAGATGGAGAAAACAAAGTTGCAATGGGACGAATTTTTTTCGCTGAATCAGGAGCTTAATACAACCTTTTTTACACCTGAGGATTTTTCAAGTGATGAAGATTTAATCGCAAAAACAACAGAACAATTTGTGAAACAGGAAATTGTTCCTCAAATTGAAAATATCGAGCAGCACAATTATCAAGTTTCCCGCAGGTTGTTTGAAAAGGCTGGAGAACTTGGATTGTTGAGTATAGAGGTTCCAGAAAAGTATGGTGGATTTGAATTAGGGAAAGCAGTTTCTGGACTTGTGGCGGAAAAGATGGGATATGCAGGAGCCTTTAGTGTTTCCTTTAATATTCATGCTGGAGTAGGAACGCTGCCATATATATATTACGGAACAAAAGAGCAGAAGGAAAAATACTTACCTAAAATTGCATCAGGCGAATGGATTGGAGCTTATGCTTTAACAGAACCTAATGCTGGATCTGATGCATTAAGTGCAAAAACAAGTGCTTTCTTAAATGAAGAAGGAACAGCTTGGACATTAAATGGTGAAAAACAGTGGATTACAAATGCTCATATGGCTGACGTATATGTTGTTTTTGCAAAGACAAATAAAGGAATGACAGCATTTATTGTCGAAAGAACTTGTGAAGGCGTTTCGATTGGCATAGAAGAAAAGAAAATGGGTATTAAAGGTTCTTCAACTGCGACACTGATTTTAGAGGATGTCGTCATTCCTGCTGAAAATGTACTAGGGGAAGTAGGAAAGGGACATCACGTAGCTCTTAATATTCTCAATTTTGCTAGATTGAAACTTGCTTTCGGAAATATTGGAACAGCAAAGCAAGCAATTGGCCTATCTGTTCAATACGGAAAAGAACGAAAACAGTTTCAAACAGATTTAGTTGATTTCACGATGATTCAAGAGAAAATTGCAAATATGATTATCGCTACATACGGTGCAGAGAGCGCAGCTTATCGAACAGCAGGCGTAATTGATGAAGCAATTCATGAGAGTGATGAAGGTATTATGCAGAGAATGTCTCAATTTGCAATGGAGTGTGCAATCAACAAAGTGAACGCTTCAGAAACACTTGGAAATATTGTGGATGAAGCGGTACAAATTCATGGTGGTTATGGTTATATGCAAGAATATGAAGTAGAACGATTATATCGTGATGCTAGAATTAGCCGTATATTTGAAGGGACGAATGAAATTAACCGCTTAACAGTTGCGAAAATGTTAATGAAACAAACGAAACAACTAGGGGACCAAGTAGATGAAGACACATTTAAAAATGTAGAACGAAATCATCGTTATATTTTATTATCGAAACAATTATTGAAGCAATCTTTGAAAACGCTATCTCAAACTCCTGAATTAAAAATCGAACAAGAACAAGAATATTCACGCGTGTTAGCAGACATATTGAAAGATGTATATGTAATGGAATCGGCATTTTTACGTACAAAGAAAGCGATAAGTAAAAATGGTGAAGGAAAAGAACGTACAAAACAGTTTATAACGGATGTGCTTTGTGAAGAAGGATATCGAAAAATAGAATCAGCGGCAATTGTTCTTCTTTCTGCAGCGGTGCAAGAAGAGCAAACTAGAAACGCCATTCTAGATGAAATTCGTCAACTGTCAGTACCTATATACACGAACTTGTTTACGAAAAAGAGAGAAATCGCAAAAACGATTATAAATCGCGGGAAATATATTGTTTAAATAGGAGGAGAGCAGTATGAAAAAGATTGGTTTTATCGGTTTAGGTAATATGGGTCTTCCAATGTCTAAAAATTTAGTTAAATCAAATTATACGGTATATGGAGTTGATTTAAATAAAGATGCTGAAGCTTCCTTCGAGAAAGAAGGAGGGATTATCGGTTTATCAATTAGAAAATTAGCAGAAACATGTGATTTGATTTTTACAAGTTTACCGTCACCGCGAGCAGTTGAAGCTGTTTATTTTGGCGAAGAGGGTTTAATTGAGAATAGTCATTCGAATGTTGTTTTAATTGATACAAGCACAGTAGCTCCGCAACTAAATAAAAAGCTTGCAGATGATGCGAAAGATAAAAAAGTCGATTTCTTGGCTGCACCGGTTAGTGGTGGAGTGATTGGAGCGGAAAACCGCACATTAACTTTTATGGTTGGTGGACCAAAAGAAGTATATGAAAAAGGTTTACCAGTGATGGAAGTATTGGGAGCAAATATATTTCATGTGAGTGAGCAAATTGATAGTGGTACGACTGTAAAATTGATTAATAACTTATTAATTGGTTTTTATACAGCGGGTGTTAGTGAAGCTCTGACATTAGCAAAGAAAAACAATATGGATTTAGATAAAATGTTTGATATTTTAAATGTGAGTTATGGACAAAGTAGAATTTATGAGCGCAATTACAAAAGCTTTATTGCGCCAGAAAACTATGAACCAGGATTTACTGTAAATCTACTAAAGAAAGACTTAGGATTTGCTGTTGATTTAGCAAAAGAAGGTGAGCTTCACTTACCAGTGAGTGAAATGCTTTTGAATTTGTATGATGAAGCTGGTAAAGCGGGATATGGTGAGAAAGACATGGCTGCTTTGTATCAAAAGGTAAGTGAACAATTAATCTCTAGTCATAAATAACAATGAATACTAGCAAATATAAAAAATAAAAAGGAGCGAATACAATGATTACAACAGAAATTAAACGCGTGAAAAATCATATTAATGGTGAATGGGTAGAATCTACTGGCACAGAAGTGGAAGCTGTTCCGAATCCTGCGACTGGGAAAATAATTGCTTATGTTCCACTTTCTCCAAAAGAAGATGTGGATCGTGCTGTTGAAGCTGCAAAAGCAGCATATGAAACATGGTCTAAAGTACCAGTTCCAAATCGCTCAAGACAGCTATATAAATATTTACAACTTTTACAAGAAAACAAAGATGAGCTTGCAAAAATCATTACATTAGAAAATGGTAAAACATTAAAAGATGCAACTGGCGAAGTGCAGCGAGGGATTGAAGCTGTAGAACTGGCAACATCAACACCAAATTTAATGATGGGGCAAGCACTTCCAAATATTGCAGGTGGAATTGATGGTTCAATTTGGAGATACCCAATTGGAGTTGTTGCTGGTATTACACCGTTCAACTTCCCGATGATGATTCCACTATGGATGTTTCCATTAGCAATCGCTTGCGGTAATACATTTGTATTAAAAACATCTGAAAGAACGCCGCTTTTAGCAGAAAGACTAGTAGAATTATTCTATGAAGCGGGCTTCCCGAAAGGGGTTTTAAACTTAGTACAAGGTGGAAAAGATGTTGTAAATAGCATTTTAGAAAATAAAGATATTCAAGCTGTTTCATTTGTTGGATCTGAGCCAGTTGCACGCTATGTATACGAAACAGGAACAAAATATGGAAAACGAGTACAAGCACTTGCAGGAGCGAAAAACCATGCAATTGTTATGCCGGACTGCAATATTAAAAAAACAGTACAAGGTGTCATTGGCTCTGCATTTGCGAGCAGTGGAGAGCGCTGCATGGCATGCTCTGTTGTAGCGGTAGTGGATGAAATTGCTGATGAATTCATTGATGTTCTTGTATCAGAAACGCGTAAATTAAAAGTCGGTGATGGTTTCCATGAAGAGAATTATGTAGGTCCATTAATTCGTGAATCTCATAAAGATCGTGTACTAGGCTATATTAATAGCGGTGTAGCAGATGGAGCTACTTTATTAGTAGATGGCCGTAAAATTAATGAAGAAGCTGGGGAAGGGTATTTCGTTGGAGCAACAATCTTTGATGGTGTGAATCAAGATATGAAAATTTGGCAAGATGAAATTTTTGCTCCAGTATTAAGCATTGTGAGAGTAAAGGATTTAGAAGAAGGAATTAAGCTTACAAACCAATCAAAATTTGCAAATGGTGCAGTTATTTATACGTCAAGTGGTAAACACGCACAAACATTCCGTGATAATATTGATGCAGGGATGATTGGCGTAAACGTTAACGTTCCAGCTCCAATGGCATTTTTCGCATTTGCAGGAAATAAAGCTTCTTTCTACGGTGACCTAGGTACAAATGGAAAAGATGGTGTGCAATTTTATACACGTAAAAAAGTAGTGACCGAACGCTGGTTTTAAGAGGAATGTAAAAAAGTGTCCATTGTATTGGACACTTTTTTATTGGGAAAATGTTTCATGCTAGAAACCCAACTTGCTATTATTAGTTTCTTATAAGATGGAAAAAGTTATTTACAACTTCGTCTGAAACATCTTCTAAATGTTTATATTTATACTGAGGGTTTTGGTCCTTATCAATGACAACAGAGCGTATTCCTTCGAAAAAGTCTTCATGTTTCAGAAAATTTTTAGCGAGCACAAGATCAGTGGCAAAGCACTCTTCTAATGTTTTTTCTTTGCCATCAATAAATTGTTTTAAAGTTATTTTTAAAGAGAAAGGTGATTTTGACAAGATTGTTTCTTTTGTTTGTGTTGCAAAAGGACTCGCATCTTTTTCTAAAGAATGGATAATTTCTTCGACAGCGTGAAAAGAAAAGTGTTTATTAATCGCTGTTTGGAATGACGAAAGTTCACTTTCGGTAACAGGAACTTCTGAATAATCATTGATTAGCTCTGTTAATGCTGTATGTATATCTTTGGTATGCCAATCTATTTGTTCAATGTGATTAAGAAAGGCATTTAATTTTTCACTAGAGATATAAAAGTCAGCAGCATTGATATATAGTACATCAGGTGCTTTAATGACAGAAGCTGTTAATGCTAAGTAACGTCCGATATAGCCCGGCGCTTTATTTAAGAAATAAGCAGATCCGACATCAGGGAAAAAACCGATATTCATTTCTGGCATAGCCCACTTTGTTCGCTCAGTTACAATTCTATGACTAGCTCCGTAAGTAAGTCCAACACCTCCGCCCATAACAAAGCCATCTAAACAAGCGACAATTGGTTTAGAAAATTTATAAACGAGCATATCTAATTGGAATTCATCTTCAAAAAATTGCACCGCATTTTGCATGGCAGAGCCATGTAAACGAGCTTCGTAAAGAGTCTTAATATCACCGCCGGCACAAAGACCTTTCGTACCTGCGCCTTTTATAATGACAAGATGAATTTGATTATCCATTTCCCATTCTTTTAACTTTTGCGTCATTGGTCCTATCATTTCATAAGAAATGGAGTTTAATGCTTTTGGGCGATTTAATGTAATTGTAGCTACGCCATTTTTGTTAACTGAAAATAGAACTTGATCAGTCATAGTATATCCTCCTCTATCATTCTCTGTTTGTTTTCACAAGTTGTGTCAGTGTCTAGGAAAATAGACTTTTTGTAAAAAGACAGAGAAAGTGCATTTTTATATATAAACTTCTTGTTTTTTTTCTTTAATCCTGCAATATCACATGTCTTTCTTTGTTTTAAAATGAAGAGCAAATGAATATACTGTAGAAAATAGACATGATCTTTACTTGTCATGCATTTTTTTGTGTTTTTTGGAGAAAGAGGGAAATATTCTTTATATTAATGAATAAAGAGTAAAAGTGCCGCATATTTTGGCGAGATATTTTGGAAGGATTTTATAAAAGAAAAATGAATATTAAACTTCTAACGATGAATTGATATCATTCACAAATGTGATTATAAAACTTATGATTTGAAATTTTTCATAATAAAGGTTTTAATCAATAGATATATAAGTACAAATTGAAAAAATGACATAAAAACCACTTTTTTTAGGGGAGGAGACCAGAGCAACTGGCCATGCATAGAGGCGGTCAGTGCCTTTTCCTGCCACGTGCAAAGGTAGAAAGCAAGTAGCGGCCATGTTTTATTCTGCATAGTAGCGACTTATACGTTAAAAAATTAACTTGTATTTATATATAACAAGTTTTCTATATTTTAGCGTTATGTATATTTAAATATAAAATATTTAATTGTACGTGGCCTAAGAAAGTAAAGGAAGGGGAGATTGGAATGCCAGGGATTTTGCTATTATCGGTCATTATTTTGTCTTTTCTTATGGTTGGTTTAACTTTTTATTTCCATCTAGAAGATCCAGAGCAGGATACGGTGCAAGATAAAGTACGATTGGTATTTCCAATTTTCATTTTAACAATTGCGATTAGCTTTTCATTAACTGAAAATAATTACGTTGCAATACTTTCATGGCTTTTTATGACAGTATTACTATTCATTGTGTTGTACGTTGTGATGAAGGATTATTTACAAAAATAAAAGTGTCGTTTACGGCACTTTTATTTTAAAGTGATATTTAATTTCACATACCGTAATAAGAAGAAATAAAAAAATCAATAGTAGTAAATCTCTTAGGCATTTAAAACAGTAAAGTTTCACTTTATATTCTGTTGCTACTTTTCTCATACTATAAATAATGACAGAAGCTGAATGATTTTTTATTAGGGAAGTTATACCTTTCTCATTCATTCTCTTGTCAATCAGTAATGCCCGCTATACTAGTGAATAACCCCTCCTTATCCATCTTGTGGTAGGGGCTTCCTGTTTCATAGACCGTTGCGTAGTGAGGGGTCCCACTGCGTCTTACACAGTCTCCACAGGCGTAGATTATACTGTTCGGACATAACCTTGCCCTACAGTTTGTAGACTTTAGTTTGTGGCAAGCAATTCTTCTAATCCTTTTTGTAAGATGTTTCGGCTCGCGTTATAGTCTCTATCCAATACTGTTCCGCACTTTGTACAAATGTGAGTACGAATAGAGAGAGATTTCTTCACACGATTCCCGCAAAAAGAACAGTCTTGTGAAGTATATTTTGGCTCTACTTTGATGAGTACACCGCCATGATTTTCACATTTGTAAGCAAGCATGTTTCGAAACATTCCCCACCCTGCATCAGAAATAGATTTCGATAATTTTCTGTTTTTAACCATGTTACGAATGTTCAGATTTTCTACAACAATAACAGAATACTCTTTCGCAAGATTGTAACTGAGTTTATGAAGAAAATCTCTGCGCTGGTTCGCTACTTTTTCATGTAGCTTGCGAACACGCTCGATTTGTTTTATAAAGTTAGCAGAACCTTTTTTCTTCTTAGAAAGTTTTCGCTGTGCTTTCTTGAGTTGTTTTTCTTTTTCACGGAGAAATCTAGGGTTTTCAAACTCTAAACCATTAGAAAGAACGGCATAATTATGTAATCCCACGTCAATTCCTATCGCACGATTAGTATCGATACCAGATGGTACAACTTGTCTTTCGACACAGAAAATAGCGTACCATCTTTTCCCTTGGCGTTTGAGAATCAGTTGCTTGATTGTTCCTTCGAGTGGTCTATGAAGTAGGATATCTATTTCTCCCAACTTTTTATTGTATAACTTACCGTGATCAGAAAAAGACATCGCATAACGATGCTTTCCGTTTGGTTTGAATCCAAATTGCGGAAATGTCATACTATTGTAGTCTTTATACTTTTTCTGTTTTGGATATTTTGCATCTTTACGAAAGAAATGATCAAACGCTTTTTTCAGACGTACAAAAACTTCCTGTAGCGGCTGAGAAGGTATTTCTTTTAGAAAAGGATACGTATTCTTGTCCAATGTAAGTTGTCTTTGCATATCATAACGATTGTAATTTTCTTTGTTTTGCTTATATTTCCGTTCTTTGTCTAGCAAGGCAGAATTATAGGTTTGACGACAATATTGTAGCCAACGATCTAACACTTCTTTTTGTACTTCTGTTGGAAAGATTTCATATTTTTGATTCAACAACATTGTCGTCACCTCCCATTCGTTTTATCCTTGTGTTTCGATGTGTTGGTTTAGAACTTTTAATAGTGCATCGCCCACAATCGATAAACAATAACTTTGAGACCCAAAGTATTCTTTACATACATACATACATACATACATACATTCTATTTGATTTGAGGAAATTCCTTTGGCTTACGTCAACCAAAATTCATTCCCTCTCTACTCATTGGGGTTTCACCCTTCTCATTCCTTGAGGAAGAGGAATTCTTTTGGAAATATGTTAAAATAGAGACATAAAAAAGGGGTGTTTTTGCATGAAGTTTGAAATGCATACAAAGATTATTGTAAATGAAACCGAGAAACGATTACATACAGAAGATAATATTTTTCAATTAATGTTAGAAGGATATCATTTATTTGTAGTGGATGAAACGTTGCCAGTTTATAAAACAAGACAAGAGCTTGTTGGAAGTGCCGTTGTCAAGAAAGTGGAATGGGCAGAGGGAAGAACGACGCTTTTATATCAACTGATTTCACTTCAATCTGTGAATTAATAGAAGAGAAAGGAAGGAAAAGATGAAATTTTTTCATACAGCCGATTGGCATTTAGGAAAGCTTGTACATGGTGTTTATATGACAGAAGATCAGCGCTATGTTTTAGAGCAATTTATACAAGCAGTCAAAGAAGAAAAACCAGATGCTGTTATAATTGCAGGAGACTTATACGATCGTGCTATCCCTCCGACAGAGGCGGTAGATTTATTAAATGAAACATTACAAAAAATTGTAATTGAATTACAAACACCAGTACTAGCGATTGCGGGAAATCATGATAGTCCAGATCGTATTCATTTTGGAAGTAGTTTAATGAAGAAACAAGGCTTACACATTGTCGGACAATTTCAATATCCATATGAGCCAGTTGTTATGCATGATGAATATGGAGAAGTACATTTTCATTTAGTCCCATATGTCGATCCAAGCATTGTTCGTCATGTTATGAAAAATGAGGACATTCGAAGTCATGACGATGCAATGCGTATTTTTATGAATGAGTTATCAGAAAGTATGGATAAAGAGGTGCGTCATGTTTTTGTTGGACATGCTTTTGTAACTTCATCAGGGGAAGCTGAAGAAAATACAAGTGATGCTGAAAGGCCATTATCTATCGGCGGAGCAGAATATGTAAACAGTCATTATTTTGACGCTTTTCATTACACAGCACTTGGCCATCTGCACCAGGCACATTACGTACGGAATGAAACAATTCGCTATGCAGGTTCGCCGCTCGCTTATTCTATTTCAGAAGAGCATCATAAAAAAGGGTATTACATTGTTGAATTAAACGAAGTAGGACAAGTAACACTTGAAAAACGATCATTAACACCAAGGCGTAAAATGAGAACGGTTGAGGCGAAAATTGATGAATTGCTGCAACTTCCTGTTTCCGAAGACTATGTATTTGTAAAATTATTAGATGAAAATCCTGTATTGCAACCGATGGAAAAGATTCGTTCTGTATATCCAAATGCAATGCATGTAGAGCGTGTTATCAAAAGAAAAGAATTAGCGAATGAAAATATTGCAGTCACTTCACGCCATAAAATGGATGATCTTTCCCTTGTGAAAGCTTTTTACAAAGAAATGAAAGGGACGGAGTTATCAGAAGAAAAAGAACGTCTCTTCTTAGAAGTATTAAAAACAGTTCATGAACGAGAGGGGGAGAGAGCGTGAGACCTATCAAACTTATTATGACAGCGTTTGGTCCATATAAACAGCAAGAAACGATTGATTTTGAAGAACTAGGCGAACATCGTATTTTTGCGATTTCTGGAAATACAGGTGCGGGAAAAACAACGATTTTTGATGCGATTTGTTACGCATTGTACGGAGAAGCGAGTGGAGAAGAACGTAATGATACGAGTATGCTTCGTAGTCAATTTGCTGATGATAACGTATATACAAGCGTTGAATTATTATTTCAATTAAAAGAAAAAACGTATTGTATAAAGCGTCAACTTGGTCATAAAAAGCAAGGGAATAAAACGATTACGGGCCATGCGATTGAATTTTATGAAGTTGCTGGTGATGAGCAGATTCCATGTGTAGATCGCTTCCATGTGACTGATGTAAACAAAAAAGTGGAAGATTTAATTGGTCTTAGTAAGCATCAATTTAGTCAAATTGTAATGCTCCCACAAGGTGAATTTCGTAAACTGTTAACATCTGAAACGGAAAATAAAGAGGAAATTTTACGTCGGATTTTTAAAACAGATCGATATAAATTAATGAGAGAGTTATTAGATCAAAAGCGTAAAGAATGGAAAGATGTTCTGCAAGAAAAGCAAAAAGAACGCGAATTGTATTTTCGTAACGTGTTCAAGCTTCCTGTGAGAGATGGTGCATTGCTTGAAATATTAGCAAATCAAGAACATGTGAATACACATCAAGTAGTAGAAGCACTTGAACAAGAAATGAATTTTTATGAAAAACAAGAAAAGCAATTAGAACAACAAGAATCAGTGCAGTTAAAGCAATTAAAAGAAGCGGAAACAGGTTATCATGAAGCGAAAGCTTTGAATGATAGATTACAAGATTTGCAAACAAAACAAAATCGTTATGATTTATTAGGGCAGGAACGTTCTTCTATTGAAATGAAAGAACAACAATTTAAACAAGCCGAGCAAGCAAACCGATTATTACCGTTTGAACAATGGTATGATGAAGCAGTTCAAAGTGCAGAGCAAGCTGAGCAATACATGAAGCAAACGGCTGGTAAACAAGAACAACTAGTACTAGCTTATGAACGTGCAAAGCAGCAGTACGAACAAGAAAAAAACAATGAAACGATCCGTGAAGAAACGAAGCGGAATATCCAAATGTTAGAAGAATTAAAAGAAGTAATTGCAACATTTGCTGATAAGAAAATAAAATTAGCAGTGGCAGAAAAACAAATGGAGCAATTTAAGCGTGAGATAAGTAAATTAGAGGAGCAGCAAGAATTCAGTAGTGCACAAAAACTACAGCTTGCCAGTAAGCTAAAACAGATGGAAAAAGCACTTGAGCAATATATAACCAAAGCGGAGCAGTTAAGCCGTATGCGTGAAGATGCAAAAGTATTAAAAGATACTTACCAAGTGTGGCAAGAAGTGCAAAAGTATGAGAAGGAAAGAAAGGTCACCTTCGAACAGATGAATGTTGCTCAGCAAGCATATGAAACTTTGGAGAAATCATGGCTAAGCGAACAAGCTGGTCAGCTAGCAATTCATTTACATGATGGTAAACCTTGTCCAGTTTGCGGCAGTACTGCTCACCCAAATAAAGCGACTGAACAAGAATTGTCTGTTGATGAAGAACAGTTAAATAACCTTCGTGAACAAAAAGCACAAGCTGAAAAGCAATTCGTTCAAATAGAAGAAAAATGTAATTTTTACAAAAGGCAATATGAAGAATTATGTAAAGAAGTGCAGAGTCGCGGGTACTCTGCACTAGAGTTAGGAAATGTGTATCAAACATTAATTGAGCAAGGAAAACAACTTGCTGCAGAAGTAAACGAGTTAAAGTCGACTGAAGAAGAACGGAAACAATTATCGCCACAGCTACAAAAGCTAGACGAACAATTAGATAAATTGCAGGAGACTAAACGTGAAGTAGAAGGGAAATTGCATCGCTCTGAAATGGAATTGATTCAACTGCGAACAGCGTATGAAAATGATAAAGAAAAAATTCCAGCAGAGATGCAAACATTAGAAGCATGGCAACAAGCGTGTGAAACGAAAGCTTCTTTACTTCACAGTCTGCAAGAAGCATGGCAAAGAGCGCAAGATGAATTTCAGCGTTGTACGAGTGAAAAAATTCGCGTGGAAGAAGCATATAAAGCAGCGCAGCAACAATTTACACAAAGAACAGAGAAAAAAGAAGAACAGTATGTACGTTTCATGAAAGAACTTGAAGCAAGCGGCTTTGCAAGTCAGCAAGCATATAATGAGGCTAAATTATCTGACGCAGAGCGAACAAGCTTGCAACAACACATTCAATCGTATTACGGGACGCTTGAAGTTTTAACGAAACAAATTGAAGAATTAACAGAGGCGCTCCGCGGAAAAGAATGGACTGAGTTAACAGAGTTAGAAGAACAATTGAAAGAATTAGAAATTCAGCTTGATATTATAAAAGAACAACGTCAGCGTACGAACAGTGCCAATGAATATATTTCTGATCTACATGAAAATATTCGCCGCATTGATGAACAAATACATGAAGAAGAAACAGCATTCCAAGAGCTCGTTGATTTATATGAAGTGATGAAAGGTGACAATGAAAGCCGTATTTCATTTGAACGATACATTTTAATAGAATATTTAGAGCAAATTGTTCAAGTAGCCAATGAACGACTTCGAAAACTATCGAACGGACAATTTTTCTTAAAACGAAGTGAACGGGTAGAAAAACGAAATCGACAAAGCGGTTTAGGATTAGATGTCTACGATGCCTATACAGGGCAAACACGTGATGTAAAAACATTATCCGGTGGCGAAAAATTTAACGCCTCCCTTTGCTTAGCACTTGGTATGGCCGACATCATCCAATCATACGAAGGCGGTATTTCAATTGAAACGATGTTCATTGACGAAGGCTTCGGTTCATTAGACGAAGAATCATTAACGAAAGCAGTAGATGCTTTAATTGATCTTCAAAAATCAGGACGCTTTATCGGTGTAATTTCGCACGTACAAGAATTGAAGAGTGCAATGCCAGCAGTGCTGGAAGTAATGAAGCAGAAAGATGGATGTAGTAAGACGAGGTTTGTGGTGAAATAGGGAGCATTATCCATCGGTTTTGCCCATCGTTTTTTAGCGATTTTTAAGGCCGAGTCACCTCAGCGGTCACTTTTTCTTCGAATACTTTGTCAAGCTTTTCGGCGACAGAACGTTGTATATCAGGTAATACGTGACTGTACGTATTTAACGTAGTTCCAATATCGGAGTGACCTAAACGTTCCGAAATTAATTTTACATTAACGTTTTGTTGTATTAACAGAGTAGGGTGCGTATGCCGCAAATCATGGAATCGTATTTTCGGTAATCCGAGTTTCTCCGTTAAGTGATGAAATGCTCTCCGTATGTTACGTTGATCTAAAGGTTTACCATATTTTGAAGGAAGAACTAAGTCTAAGTCGGTGTATTCGTTACCAACTTTAGATTTTTCATGGTCTATGAATTGTCGATGTGATTTTAGTTCTTCTAACAAGATATTTGGAAAATGAATAGTTCGTATACTACTTCTATTTTTGGCACCGTATTTCAACTCTCTTGTTTCGGTTAAAGTTTGTTTTACATAAATTAAATTATTTGTCATATCAATATCTTTCCACCTGAGTCCTAATATCTCTCCAAGCCGCATACCTGTGAATATTGCTATTAAAAAGCTGATTTGAAAGCGTGTTGCATTCTTAATTTTTTTACTTTCTTTTAAAAAGTGATTTATTTGCTCTAAATCCCAAACTCCCATCTCTTTTTTAGGTATCCTAGGTAAAACAGATAAATATCGAAAGCAAAACCCCCTTTACTAAGTTTAAGAGTGTTTAGTAAGAGGGGGTGTTCATCTATGTAACTAAGGGGTTTTCTTTTTTATAAATTCATAATTTAATAATTATTTTTTCGCCAACTGAAGATACCCATGATAGTAAACTAACCAGTAGCCATCTCCATCCTTTTGTTTCTTATCTACTGTTAGAGTACCAGAATATAATTTCCCGTAAAACATCTGTTCATGGTAGATTTCTTTCGGTGGTTGGCCATAAAAACGTGAATCATAAACTCTAAAAACATTTTCAACGTACTGCTTATCAGGTATAGCAACCTGATATTTACCACTTAATTCATTATTTATCGTTGCTGCTGACGCACCTGTTGGAGCTAAACCTAATAAAAAAATAGCTGACGCTGAAACAGCCAGTGCAATTTTCTTCATATTGATTCCTCCTATTATTTAAATAATCCCTTAGTTATACAACAATATTTTACCATTTTTAAAATTTAATGGAATTGATAAACAGAAATTGGAATATTATGTATTCTTTTCGCTACTACATCTGCCTGTTATATAGTTAAGGGTTCTCTACGAGCAGTAAACTCCTTTAGAAATAAAAGAATTATAGATGAAATGGGGCAATAGTAAATCACACCGCCTCATAAAAAGCCCTTCTCACATGAGAGGGCTTTACACTTAATTATTTATCACAAGCAATTCCATCACCATCTCGATCTAAGTTTGACGAGTATGCTGGATGTCCTTTCGGAATATTTGAGAAACCAGCAGCTTTAGCCTCTTTACAACTTTTAAAGTTATAGTTACCTTGTGGTAAATTGTTATTTGGTTGTTGCTGTGCAGTTTGTTGTTGTTCTTGTTGTTTCTTTTGTTCTTCTTGTTGTTTTTTCAATTCCTCTTGTTTTCGCGCTTCTTCTTGCTTGCGTTGTTCTTCCTCTTGCTTACGTTTGTCTTCTTCTAGTTTCTTTTGCTCTTCTAATTTTTTCTTTTCTTCTTCAGTATTTTTTTGACATTCTTTTGATTTTTCATCTAATTCCTTTTCTTTTTCTTTTAATTTTTTCTCAAGTTTGTCTAAGTCTTTCTCTTTCTTAATTAGTTTCTGCTCTTTCTTTTCTAATTCAGATTTCTGAGCACTACTTGTGTTATTGTTACACGATGCTAATAGAATCAAGAATAGGAATAATAATGTAATGATAACACGCACTGTTTTTGTGAAATGTTTATGTTTCCACATTAGAAATAAACCAATAGGAAAGAAGATGATTAAAAATAAAATAGTCCAAAACTTACTCTGCATTTTTGTCTCCCTCTAATACTATGTATATATTACGATGTTAAGTATATCAGAAAAAATGCGTAATTTTACATAAAATTTCATTTGCAGGATTATTTTTGTCAGAAATTGCATTGAGCGTTCAAGAAAAAGTGGTATGACTATTACTTTTTACCTTTTATAGTATGAATAAAAAATTTATGATGAATTACAACTTCTCAACATACAGTTAATAAAATCTTATACGTAACCAATTAAATCAAAAGGAGATGGAGTAAGCGGAGTAGGAACAAACGCACGAAGTAATAGTGACAGAATAACAAGAATTAATATGACATGTTACAGAAGTGAAACGTGGTAACAGTACATTTCATTCAACAGTCATAAATCCATTGCTGGCTACACAGTATATTTTATTAAGTAAATTATGGTAGATTATTAATTGCTATTCTTGAAGAAATACTTTCGATGATAAGTGACGAAATTTCACAGAAACGGCATCATAATATTGTAGATAACGCGTCGTGGTTATTGTTAGACGGTAATCATGAGTTTCGCGGTATGATGAAGGAAGAAATAACGGCATTTATACATCATCTGTAGCTTGAGTATATGCGTAAATAAAACCGCCTGTTAGGGCGGTTTCTTTTTGCGTTATTTTCTTAAAGCTTTACGTTTTCTTATTTTTTCTTTAATGTACACTACGTTTTTTATACCTAGACGAATTGAAGCGATGATAAGGTAAATGATTACAAGAGCGTAGATGACAATCCAAATCGTATAAATATATGTATCTTGGAATCCGTTTTCAACAAGCCAGTGAGTGACTAGCATTCCGCCGAAGTAAGCCGGAATCATTAGCAGGCTTACATCCCTCGGGTCGGTTGCAAGATAAATCATAAAAAATAGAAAAGCAAGGGCTTCTATTGTGTTTATATCATCAAAAATCATCATTGAAAATCACCTTTCTTAAACCAGTATGCCTATATTCATTATACCAAAAAAACGGTAATTTTCTCCAAATAAATAGAACGCTTTATTCAGCGCACGATCAGGTGAATTATATGAAATTTGAAAGTCATGGCTTTCAATTTAAAACTGATAGAGAAATAGAGGTAATTATACATGTAAGGTGGCTAATGTTTAACGTTAATCAAAGTTATTTTTAGGTATGAAAGAAATAATACTTATTACTAATGCAATCAGAAATATTGGTAGTAATATATATAGCGTTACCTTAGTTATGTATGAGTCATAATGAAATAGGTACCAAAACATAGGCATGTCCCAATAAGAAACTTTTAAAACTGCCACGGTATTTTCACCGCTTGTTTCGTTACGTGTTGTACCTGTAACCTTTCCGTATACAGTAAAACACCCTATGTACGCTGGATCAGCAACATGACGGAACGGGGTGTCGCCCTTTAATTCAATGTCTCTAGAATCTACATTCGGATATGTATCTTTCACTTTTTCTTTTAAAATAGCTAAATCATTTTCACTTATTCTTTGAGGTGCTCCTGTTGTAGCTTGTGAGTATACGTGTAATTTTATATCATCTTTTTGAATGGCAGTTCTACCTACTATTCTATTAGGAGAAAATATAAGAAATATAACGTGAAGAATAAAAAACATTATATACACTTTAGAGTATTTTTTTAACTTATTCAAATTGAATCTCTCCATAAAAAGTAATAGGATTAAGTAAATATCATTTAGGAAAATATAACGCTTGGAATTCGTCTTTCGTAATTCCAAAATAGATTTCATCATAGAATGTTCCATTTGTATAGATCATATTTCTTAAGCGGCCTTCCTCAACAAATTGCAGTTTTCGATGAAGGTTGATAGAAGCCGTATTAAATGAATATATTTGAATAGTTGCTTTTTGATATCTAAGCTCGAAGAAGTAATGTTTTAGTATCGTTATAATCATATCTTTTGCATATCCATTTCCTCTATGGGGAGGGAATACAGATATGCCGTAATCGAATGTCCCGTTTTTAGAATCGCAATTACTGACGTCAATTGTTCCGATTATGTTTTTATTGTGATCTTCGGCAATCCAATAAAAATCATCACAGATAGGAGAAGAACCTTTTGAGATGTCAGCTATCCACTCTTCGATTTGTTCTTTCGTGCGTGGGAAAGCAATGGAATCGAGGTTTTTAAGTATTTCGTTATCTAAGTCTTCGAATAAATAAATATCTTCTTTTTGAGGTGCTCTTAATCGTACCTTATTACCGCTCCAATATGATACTTTCATTATTTTCATCTCTCTTTCTAGTCATATCATTAAGTTAAATTATACCATTCATGTAGTTTTATGTATATCGAATGAACTAGAATATCATCTAGTAGATTAAGTGAAAAAGAAGAAGGACCTGCGTCCGAAACAGGTCCTTTCAATAGATAATGAAACTCGTTAGGAGCTCACCTATTATGTTAGCAGTTGATAGTAGAAGCGTCTATAGGTTAAGGGTTGAGAAAGTTTTTTGTAGGGTGATTGAATTTCAAGATTAGAAGCGGAGAATGCCTAACTTACTCATTGAATTTGTTTTAATTTTACATTATATAAATCGCTCAATTATTCAACTTATAGATAGGATGAATTACTTTTTCTTTTAGAATTTTAATCTTTCTGATTAATATGATAATATTTATAGTAAAGCTAAAATAAAAAGGGTGGTAGAAATGCAAAAGAGACCGGAAGTAAATGAATATAACCCGTATTATTCAACGTATATAAACTTATTACCAAAGGGAGATATTATACATATTTTAGAAGAACAAATGAAAGAGACAAACCTTTTATTGAAAGATCTTTCTGATCGTGAGGGACTTTTTCGGTATGCTCCAAATAAATGGAGCATAAAAGAAGTAATCGGTCATATTGCGGATACTGAACGGATTATGGCATATCGACTTCTTTCGATAGCGAGAGGCGAGACGGTGTCACTTCCTGGATACAACGATGATATGTATGTTCTTAGAGCAGCATTTGATAAACAATCTATGCAAGATCTTCTAGCGAACTTAATGGTTGTTCGTCAATCAACTGTGCATTTAATTAAAAGCTTAGATGCAGAAGCTTGGTTACAAAGAGGGATTGCGAATAACTCTGAGGTCACTGTTCGAGCATTGGCATGCATTATTGCTGGTCATGAGTTTCATCATCGTAAAATTATAAAAGAACGTTATTTGAGTTCTGCTGCTTTTCCATTTGGTTGAAATATGAAGTAAAAAAGAGATTGATTTGTCCAAGTGATGAATCAATCTTTTTTACTTTGCGGCGTATTAGTGGCATTATAAAAATTTTTGTGTCAAAATAAAATTCCTAACGGTTCAAAGAGTTATTTGTTATATTTAGTGTAATTTGTTATATTAAGTGTAGTATATAAATATTTGTAATGAAAACTTGTAAAAGAGGGGGCATATTTTGAAAACGAGAAATGTAGTAAATATTTTTATTTTATTTACTTTATATACGCTGTTAATGATTTACATTGGCTGGAACGGTTGGGTATGGATACATACGACTTTTCATATTCAATCTTGGGGATATTATGCGATTGTAGTTGCACTATTATCATACGCTTATATTCTAGATCGAGTGGTTAATTTTACTTCACCACTTAGAACAATTGGTTCTTATTGGTTTGCAGTTATCCAATATGCGGTCATACTCTTACCAATAGCGGATGTAGCTGTGCTTATTTTAAATTGGTTATCGTTTCCGAAAGAACAATCCATTTTTTGGACTGGAATGATTGTCCTCATTACTTTTGTGTTTATTTTTGCATATGGAACATTTAATGCGTATAGTCCAGTCGTACGAAAATACGAGATTCATGTACCTAAAAAAGTGAGCAATCGTAAAACACTTCGAATTGCAATGGCTTCAGATATGCATTTTGGTAAGCTGTCTGGCTTGTCTCATTTGAAAAGATTGGTTCATCATGTAAATCATATGAAACCAGATATTATACTTTTACCTGGAGATATTATTGATGATCATCCAGAGTATTTTATAAAAAAGAATATGGGACAAGTGATGAAACAAATGCACGCTCCGCTTGGCGTATATGGGGTGTTAGGAAATCATGAATATTACGGCGGAGCGATTCCTGAATTTTTGCAAGAAATGAAAAAGATTGATGTAAATATTTTATTAGATGAAGTTGTGAAAATTGAAGATTGGTTTTATATTGTAGGGAGAAAAGATAAGACGGATCGAGATCGGAAAAGTTTTGAGGAATTAATGAGTGCTATGAATAAGAGTCTTCCCATCATTGCAATGGATCATCAGCCATTTGAGTTAAAGCAAGCTGAATCATCAGGTGTTGATGTATTACTGTCTGGACATACACATAGAGGGCAAATGGCGCCGAATCATATTATTACAAGAAGAATGTATGAATTAGATTGGGGATATGTACAGAGAGATTTATTTCATGCAATTGTTTCTTCTGGATTTGGTTTTTGGGGACCACCGTTAAGACTTGGCAGCCGATCAGAGATTATTCAAATCGAACTTACATTTGATTGAGTAGCAAGGGACAAGATACCTTTGCTACTTTTTTATTTAATATGTAAAGTGACTTCTTAGTCACTATGTTGACATGTTTCTTGGTGGGGTGGTATTCTATATTAGTCAACATGTTGACTAATATAGAAGGGAGCTACATATGGATATAAATCTCTTAATGAAAGAACTGCATGCTATGCAGCAAAGTTATGCAACTTTATTTTCGGTTGTCAATAAGGTGCAAATTCGTGGGGATGAGTATTTAGAGGTATTAACTTCCCGGCAGCACATGGCTCTTATTGCGATTGCGCATTTGCCAATTGAAAGCACGACCCTTATTAATATTGCGAAAAAGTTAGGTACAACAAAGCAGACTGCTAATAAGTTAATTACAGGCCTTGTGAAAAAAGGGTATGTTAAAACTGTGCCGAGTAAAACGGATAAGCGTTCGATCAATATCGAGATTACTCCTGAAGGAAAAGAAGCGTTAATTGCTTGTTCTGAAAAATCCACTTATTTTTTAGCAGATATGTTTCATGATTTCACAACTGATGAAATTGAAACATTTTGGAGATTATTACAAAAACTCTATCGCTTCGACGGTGAACAACAAGATGGTTTTGAAGAAAAGGTAAATCTCGAAGTTGATGAGCAGATGAAGTTAAACTTAGATAACTATGAGGAAAAAGTCTTGGCTGAGTTTTCGAAACGCCGATATGGAGGGACAGAATTGTGAGTAAAGTTTATGTTAGTAATATCTTTTATCAGAAAGCAAAAGATACTGAAAATAAGATTAAGGAAAAAGTCTATTATGTAAAGAATACCATCCAGCAATCAATTTCTCAGACAAAAGACAAGTTTTACCGTAACAAGAAACGAAACCGAATAGGCTATTGTGGATCAATTGCCACTGCAATACTTATCATGGTCGCTTCTTGGTTGACCGCAACAAATTGGCTATTCTGGATAGGTGTAGTAAGTATTTTAAGTAATGCTTTATTGTATTGTATAAGTTTTATTAAAAGATAATTTTGTGGGTGAAAAAATGTATTTCTTTTTGTAATTCTATTATTTCTAAAATTTTGATATTTCTATCAAACCCCTTTAAAATAAAAGTATTAGGTTTTAATGAAGCTTTCACGGGAATTAAGGGGGAATTTTGTATGTTAATTAAATCTATTATTTGTAATGTTAGCGACAAAAAAAAGGAATTATTTTCAGTTGCTCAAGAACAATGGAGCGAGTTGAAGGGATTAGATGGTTTTTATGGACAAATCGGGGGATGGGATGAATCAGAAGCTTGTATAGTTAGTTTATGGGAAAATATGAAAATGTACCAAAGCTTTATGAATGAATCACACGATAAGATTTTTAATGATAACAACCAAGAGAGTACGTATACATCATGTGAAACAGAGTTATATCAATCTTTATTTAATATAACAGAGACTCCATTTGTTGAAGCATTAGCACATAGTTCTTTTTTACGAGTAGCAATTTGCGATGTAAAACAAGAGAGTGAAAAGCAATTTTTACATATGCAAGAAACGGTTTGGAATCCAAGGATAGCGAGAGCTGAAGGGATGATGGGCGGTGTTGTTGGAAGAGCTCTTTCTTCAAATCGTTACATTGTTTTGTCATTATGGAAAGATGCGAATTCTCACAAGCAGTATGTGAAAGAAATACTTCCGCAATTACTCCATACAGCTAATCCATCTCAGCAAGTGTTACATCTAGAAGGGAAGCAAACAGCACTTGTTAGTTCTTGGTCTGTATTACCAGTTCATTGTAAGTAGAGTTAGCAGTTTCTTTAAAGGAGGAGTAGGTTTGCCTTATCCGAAACATATTGTAAGTGCCGCAACAGTCGTGTTAAACGATAAAAACGAAATTTTACTTTTAAAAGGTCCAAAGCGAGGCTGGGAGCTTCCAGGTGGTCAAGTGGAAGAAGGAGAAGCAATCCCAATAGGTGCCATTCGGGAAGCGAAAGAGGAAACTGGTATTGATATTGAAATTGTGAAGTACTGCGGAGTGTATCAAAATGTTTCACAGTGTATATGTAATCATTTGTTCGTAGGAAAGCCAATTGGAGGACAATTTACAACGAGTAGTGAAAGCTTAGAAGTTGGCTATTTTTCAATTGAAGAAGCGCTTCAAATGATAACATGGAAAAATTTCAAAGAGCGCATTTTACATTGTTTAGATGAAGACAGTCAGCCATTTATGGTGACTTTTTAAGGGCAGTCAAATACAAGGAGAAGACAGCGGTTTGTAAAATATACTCACCGTCTTCTCCTTGTATTTTTTATAAAGGCGGTAAATCAACTTTTCCTTCTTTAAATATAAAGTTTTAGAAGCATCACCAGTAAGCTCGTTCTTTGATGAAACTATAAAGTGGATAGGGGACTATTCAATGATGACTTACAAAGGGCATAACAACGATAATAAGTAAACATCCAACAACAGTCCAAGAAAGAAAAGAGAGTAATGATAGGTTCTGTTTTGCTTTCCAAAGGATTTCATGGATTGTTACATACCCTAAAGAACCGATGGCGCTTCCCATTATTAAGCTGGGTAAATGAATCGTTTTACTGTTAATGATCATACCAAACGCAGTGCTTAAACCAAGAATGATTGATAAAAAGAGGATGATTAAGATAAAAGGTATATATTTATGCTGAGTAAATAAGAAAGCGATAATTAAGGCAAGGCCTTCGGGAACATGATGAATAATAATGGCTAGTAAGAAAGAAAGAGTGGATTCATGATGCGTTGTAAAAGCAGTTCCTAACGCAAAACCGCTAGGTAGATTGTGAATAAAAATGGCAAAGGAAAGAATTAAAAAAGTTTGCCATGTTTGGTGATCGTTTTTATGTATCATAAACTGATGACAGTAGTGATCTATTAAACGCATCATTAAAATTCCAATGGTACTACCGAGGATGGGTCCGATTATTTCATAACTTGAAAATGTTTCTGGAATGATTTCAAATAGTAACAATCCAAGTAGAATCCCACCGCAAAGAGCGTATAAGCGAAATGTTTGTTCTTCCACTATTCGTTTTGTTGCAAGTCCGACAATTCCGCCCAATAGCAACCCACCAAATGAAAAAAACGTAACAATTATCGGAAGCCAAAGTCGCTCCATAACACCACACTCCATTTTTATCTCTCAATTTTAAGTAGTAAAGTTCTTATTTTAAGGTGATGAAGTAAAGAAAATAGTTGGGAGTTAGCCGCTAACACGGTACTTGATGGGTTCAGTTAATAATTAGAGATGAGAAGAAAAGCTCAGCGATTAAAATGTTACTCTATAACAACTTATTATGATCAAGAAGAGGTTAGTCCTAAAATTGAAGAGGGGGAGTTATTCATATAGATTTGGAGTCAAACTAGGAAGTATAAAAAAACCTTGCAGAGCATATTCTGCAAGGTGCTTACAAAAAAATTTATCCCAATCGAGGCAATAAACGTTCTCCGCTTTTCATTTCACTTCCACATAAAGGACATTTTGGATGTTCTTCAAATGCAAAGTTTTTTCGCATCCACCCTAAGCACTCCTCTGACTCACATTCCCAAACTGGGATTTCTTCCGGTGCTACTTCTGCAACGTCGTTCTTTTTATTACGATACATGAGATCACTCCTTTTATGTGAAATAAGTGTTTATATAATTAAAAAGGTTGTTAACCGTTCATGTTAACAACCTTTTTATTGTCTAAATTATAGCTTTACAACGTTTTTAGCTTGAGGTCCGCGGTTTCCTTCTTCAACTTCGAAGCTAACTTCTTGACCTTCGTCAAGAGATTTGAAACCGTCGCCAGTAATAGCTGAGAAGTGAACGAATACGTCGTTTCCGTCTGCAACTTCGATGAATCCGAAACCTTTTTCGCTGTTAAACCATTTTACTTTACCTGTTAATGTCATGGTAAATGCCTCCTAAAAATAAAAAAAATAAGTGTAATATGATCCGTCTTATTTCTAATGAAAATAAAAATTCACATATTATCAAAAACCCATAAGGAACGCATATCATCCCTATTGATGCTTGATAATATGTGAAGTGGATTTGCCTGTATATCATATTCTATGGTTTCATTTTACAATGAAATGAGAAATATTGCAAGTGATGGTAACATTTTTGCTTTTGCTATCATACTGCCTCTCCATGCAGAGTGATTTAGCTTGGAGAGGCGATGAATTAAAAAGAAGCTACAATGTAAAAGCGATGTGCTTTTATTTCAATAAATCCATTTTGTTGAATGTGGTTATGGACATGAAGCAATTGCTCTTCATATTTTGATACCGAAAAATCAGGAATTTGCCATGGAATTGCTTTTAAATAATAGATAATGCTACCGATGTCGTAAAAGCGCTGGTAAGGAAAGTATTCTTGTTGTTTAAGGATTTGAAATCCAGATTGTTTCAGTTGTGAGGAGGCATATTGCATATCCCAATAACTGTACTCACTTTCAGTATATGCATGAAGAAGGTGGTTTAATTCCAAATTATCTAATCCACCAACTTGTTGAGTAATAAAAATACCGTCTGGCTTTAAAGTTCTTATTACTTCTGTTTCGCAATATGATTCATGTTTGTTAATAATCAAATCAAATTGATCGTTTGCAAATGGCAAATGCGTATCATCTTCGATTGCATGAACAGCTACACCTAAAGGTTCTAGTTTAGATTTTGCCAAAGCGATATTTGGAGCATATCCTTCTGTTGCTGCGGTTCTAGCAGGGAGAGGGGTTAGTAAAGATAAAAACTCGCCGCCACCAGTTCCCATATCAAGCATGTTATCAACATGATGCATATATTGTAATACGATTGATGAATAGCTCCATGGAAGTGGTTCTGTACTTAGTCTTCCAGTATCTTCAAGGAATGAGAAATTCCATCCTTGAAAAGGTTGATTAGCTTGTTTAACAAAATGGTAAAAAGTATCCTTCATGGTTATTCCTCCTAAGTATATTTTATAGTTTGAATATAAGAGGAGGTCCACGATATGCGTTACAGTTACTATATGTCTGTTACATAGTGATACATATGAAAATTCCCTTTCTAAATAAAATACATTTTGAACTATTTTAAACTATTATCACTAGATAGCAAATGAAAATTAAGAAAATTTTAATTGTTCGATGTTTTTTGAATAGAGAAACGATATAATGAATTAAATAGCTGTTGTACATGAAAAATTAAGATGGAAGTTTTATTAAAAAAATAAGATGTAAAGAATTAGGAAAATGAAAATAAAAAATAAAAAATGAAAATCAGAAAATGAAAAATGTGAAATAAAAAACTATATTTGATCAACTATATTTAGTTTAGAACAACGCTTAAAACCAAGTGTTTACAGTGTTTGTTATATAATTATTATATTAATATATAAGAATATTCTTCTATTCGACTTTATAATATTACAAATATATTTTTATTAATATAAAACTTTTTTAAAAAATTTGTGATAATATGTTGAAAGATAGCACTTATTCTTTACATCACTTCATAATATTTACAGCCAAAAAGTAAGGGGAATAAGTAGTAATTTGCAAGTGGAGGAACAACATGGATAAAATTATGGTTTGTGCTAATTACACGTTTGAAAATGAGCGAAGAGAGCGATTATACGATTTGTTTGAAAGAGTATTTCACATTCCAACACATACATTACAAGATTTTTATAAAAAAGGATTTTGGGATGAGACATACTCGCCGTTAACTTTATTTGAAGAAGATGAAGCCATTGCAAATGTATCTATGTTTTCAATGCCAATGATGGTAGGGGGAGAACGTATAAAAGCAGCTGGTATTCAATCTGTAATGACACATCCTAATTATCGTAAAAAAGGTTTTATGAAGCAGCTGTTTGGTGAAGTGTTGCAAAAGATTGATGAGGAGTATAACTATTCATTTTTATTTACAGAAACTCCAGAGTTATATACACCATTCGGTTTTAATGTAGTAAAAGAATATATAGCGACTTTACAGTATGAAAAGAGTGAACAAAGGTTATCATCTATTCGAAAATTAGATTTTTTTGATGAAAAAAATGTGCAGCTTATAAAAGATATATTTGAAAATAAAGAACGTCTTTCACGAGTTTTTGCACCGTTACACTATCAGTCATCTTTCTACTTAAATATGTATGATGAAAAATGGAACAAGAAACTTTATTTTTCAGAAGAACTAAACGCTATACTTGTTTATGAAATTGAAGAGGGTGTATTGAAGTTATACGGAGTAATAAGTGAATTGATGCCTATTTTAGATGAACTATGTGCGGTAATTCCAGAAGCATTCCACACAATTGAATTTTATTTCTCTCCTGATCAATTAGGGGTGGAGGATGCTGATTTAAAATTATATGAATCAAAGAAACGTTTAATGGTAAGAGGAGAACTTCCTGTTGAATTTAATGAGATGAAGTTTCCAATCCTAGCGGAATTTTGATTTTTGTTAGAATTGTTGTAATGTACATAATATAACATCGATTTTAGAATAATGAATATTGTATGCGCTGTTATTTCCAATTTTTATTATTGGTATGTTAAATCTTTTGAAGATACATAGATCAGATAAAAATTTGTTTTCTATAGACAGTACTTTACATAAAGAAACACTCATCTTTTCATAATTGATGAGTGTTTTTTGTTATAACAAATTTTTCTTCTATCCAATTTACGATGTTTTCAAGCATCGGTAAGCTAATAGAGTGGTTTATGTGAGGATAGAGAGTAAGTGAGAGATGAGATTTTGCAATTTCTCCAGATGCTAGAGCTAGTTCATGAAAAGTTTGATTGTATATACTTGAGCCCCAGCCATGATAAATAATAATCGTAACGTGTTTATTATCATGTGTAGGCTCAAATAATAAATAATTGATGTTATTGGAATGCGTGAGTTGTTTTTTATACATGGTAACACCCCTTTTAATTGTTTGAAAATTCAAATTCCGATGTCTAGTTACAGTGTATCTACTAATACGAATTTGTGCAAAATATATTTGGAACGTGTTTATTTTTATGTAATTTGTGATGAGGTGTTTTAGGGCGAGTTTATGTTTTCAAGTAACTATATATTATCAATATGGAGAAAGATAAGTACATAGGAAAACTTCTTTTTTTAGGAGGAAATGAACATGAAAATTGGTTTAATTGGTTTAGGGAAAATGGGACTTAACTTAGGACAAAACTTAATTGATAAAAAGCATGAAGTAGTCGCGTTTGATTTAAATACAAATGCGGTGAAGGAAATAGAGGGATACGGGGCTATTGGAACAACTACATTAGAAGAACTCATTCAAGAATTAGGCAAACCGAGGATAATTTGGATTATGGTTCCACATGCTGTTGTTGATTCGGTGATGAGTGAAGTTAAACCATTTTTAAGTTCAGGAGATATTGTAATTGAAGCGGGTAATTCCCACTTTAAAGAATCGATTCGGCGTTATCATGATTTCAAAGAAGCTGGAATTCATTTTATGGATGCAGGAACTTCTGGTGGAACAGAAGGTGCGCGTCACGGGGCTTGCTATATGATTGGCGGAGACCCGGAGGCTTGGGCTATTGTAGAACCTATTTTTCGGGATACAGCGGTAGAAAATGGTTATATATATGCAGGGAAAGCGGGGAGCGGTCACTTTTTAAAGATGGTTCATAATGGCATTGAATATGGAATGATGGCTGCCATTGGTGAAGGATTTGAAGTGTTAGAGAAAAGTGAATTCGATTATGATTATGAAAAAGTAGCGAAAGTGTGGAATCATGGTTCAGTTATTCGTTCATGGCTTATGGAACTGACAGAACGAGCATTTTCTAAAGATGCAAAATTAAATGAAATTAAAGGAATTATGCATTCTTCAGGTGAAGGGAAATGGACAGTTGAAACAGCTCTTGATCTACAAGCGGCAACGCCTGTTATCGCTATGTCATTACTAATGCGGTATCGTTCGTTAGAAAATGATACATTTACAGGGAAAGTAGTAGCGGCATTGCGCAATGAATTTGGTGGCCATGCTGTGGAAAAAAACGAGAAGAACGAATAATTGGTGTTATTAAAGTTATACCAATATTAGTATTTTAAACAGCCCTATTCCAATTGAAATAGGGCTGTTTATTGATTACAAAAACAGTTCAAACTTGTATATCTTTAAAAAGAAGAACACGTGCTGGAGAGGCATCTGTACCAACTAATTTTAATGGTGCTGCCACCATAAAGTAGCTGTCAGGTGAGACTTCATTTAAGTGTAATCCTTCTATAACGATAATATCTGCGCCAAATAATATTTTATGAGTAGGATGCCCTGGTTGACTACGCTCAACACCAAGTGCATCAATCCCAATCCCTCTAATGTTTCGGGCTGCTAAATAGTTTGCACCGTCCTCTTTTAAAAAAATAAAATCAAAGTTAAATTCGTTTTCATATGAATTCTGTGTTTTAAATAGCACAAAATCATTAGCTTGAATATCAAGATTTTCTAAATCAGCTTTTGTAATCCTATCTTTCACAGCTGTTAAGTCAAAAACTTTAGCAGTTCCAACTAATTTTTCTAATGGAATGGTTTCGAATGTCTTTCCTTCACGAATCATATGAAGAGGTGCATCGATATGTGTACCCGTATGAACATCTAATTCAATACGTGATTCGGTTACATGAGCATTTGTGACTTTAGAAAATTTCGGCTGTTTTTCGGGTTTATTTTTGTAAACAGTCATTCCTTCAAAAATAGGTGTTGTTATATCATATATTTTCATTGTCACTCTCTCCTTTGAAACGAGTTGTTATAGTTGGCCACCAATGAAAATCATCTTTTTCTAATAGGACATCAGATTCCTTAGGACCCATTGATCCAGACTCATAGTTCGGGAATTCTGTAGCTTTATTATTTGACCAAACATTTGAAATAACATCAACAAATTTCCAAGAAAGGGCCACTTCCTCCCAATGTGCAAAATTGGTTGAATCACCACGCATGCAATCATATAAGAGTATTTCATAGGCCTCGGGTGTATTCATTTTATCTGCACAGTTATTACAATAGCTTAATCTAATGGGAGTTGATGTTACACTGCTATTTGTTTTTTGTGCATTTAAATGCAGTGTAATTCCCTCATCTGGCTGTATATGTATAACGAGTAAGTTAGGATGGGTTTTTCTTTCTTGACCCAAATATAAATTCATTGGCAAATCTTTAAATTGTATAACAATTTCAGTTGATTTTTCTTGCATACGTTTGCCTGTTCGAATATAAAAAGGAACGCCCGTCCATCTGAAATTTTCAATCATTAGCTTACCTGCAACAAATGTTTCTGTATTCGATGCTGGATCTACGTCATTTTCTTCTTTGTAACCAACTACTTTATTTTCGTTTATGATGCCAGGACCATACTGTCCGCGAACGAAGTATTGTTCGACTTCATTATTCGAAAGCGGTTTTAACGCGCGGAAAATCTTAATTTTTTCGCTGCGAATCTCTTCTGCAGTTAGCTTAATAGGCGGATCCATCGCAAGAAGAGCGACCATTTGCAGCATATGATTTTGTACCATATCGCGGAGAGTACCGGAAGACTCATAATAACGTCCTCGATCTTCCACTCCTAATATTTCACTTGAAGTAATTTGAACGTTAGCAATATATTGACTGTTCCAAAGAGGCTCAAAAATAGCGTTGGCAAAGCGAATCACTTTAATATTTTGGACCATTTCTTTTCCTAAGTAATGATCAATCCGGTAAATTTGTTCTTCTGTAAAGGCCATGCGCAGTTGATTGTTTAGTTCTTGAGCTGAGTCATAGTCATGTCCAAATGGCTTTTCTATAATTAATCGAATCCATCCTTCTGTAGTAGTTAATCTTTCTGATTTTAAATTCGTAGCAATTGTTCCAAAAAAATCAGGTGCCATTGCTAAATAAAAAATGCGATTTCCCGCCGTGTTATATCTATCATCAAGTGTGCTTAACAAACTTTTAAGCTCATGATAAGAAGAAATGTTTGTTACATCAAAAGGATGATAGTAGAAATGGGAAGCAAATATATCTTGACCGCCATTATCATCTGGAAAGTGATGAATAGATCGTTTGACATTTTCGCGAAATATTTCATTAGACCAAGGTCTTCTAGCAACACCAACAACAGCGAAATCTTCAGAGATTTTTCCGCTTTGATATAATCTGTAAATGGATGGGAACAATTTCCGTTTTGCTAAATCACCTGTCGCACCAAAAATAACAATAATAGCTTTAGGAGTTTTTATCATGTAATAAGCCTCACTTTTATTGTAAATAAGTTCAAACTTAGTATGTGGTTTATTTGGGAATACATGTAAGATATAGGTTGGATAATTCACTGTAGATTATTGAATGATGAGAATTACTTAGAAAAAAAGGAAAACTTTAGGTAATAAAGAAATACATAAATACAAATTAAAAAATCGACATAAAAACCTTCTTTCTTTTTAGGCGGCCGAGAGCATCTGGCCGTGCATAGAAGCGGTCAGGGCCTTTTTCTGCCACAGGCAAGGTTAAACAAAAGGAGAAAGCAAGTAGCGGTCATGTCGGATTAAACATAGCAGCGGATTATATGTCGGGAAATTAAAATGGATATATAGAATGAAACCAAAGATGTGGGTGATTTGGAAATGCCAAGCATTTGTGTAATTTCTATAAACGTAACAAATAAAAAACAAGCGAAAGAAGAAGTAATACAATTTTGATTGAGTAGGGGAGAATTAGATGGAATTGCAATTAGAACCAGTGACGAGAGAGAATTGGCAAGAGGCTCTAAAATTAAAAGTAAAAGACGTTCAAAATCATTTTGTTCCTATCGTAGCAGTATCGCTTGCTAAAGTGTTTATTAAACCAGATGGTGATCATGTGAATTATCTGCCCTTTGCTATTTATGAAAAAGAGCGGGGGATGATTGGTTTTGTGATGCATGCTTTTGTTGAGAATACGAATGATATGTATTGGATCAATGGCTTTATCATTGATGAAAAGCATCAAGGGAAAGGATACGGCCGAGCGGCGCTTTGCGAGATGGTGAAATGGATTATAAATCAATATCCGCAGTGCAAAGAAATTCGCTTAACAGTTCATAAAGAAAACGCTGCTGCTCGTCAATTATATAAAAGTTTTGGTTTTGTGGAAGCAGGAAAATTTGATGAAGAAGAAGATTTATTGCGCTTTATAATTGACAGGGAAGAATAGATGAGAGACAAACTTCAAGGTGTATTTAGTATCTATTTCAATAATTTTTATTTTGTAGATTATGACTGATACTGAACTAACCTAGAAACATAGATTTCAATAGCGTTATCGAAATCAATCTTGTTATTTAGTACGTCAAGGAAGCTGTCTTCCCAGTTTCCATTAATGATGGAGATACGGATACCTTTTTATATAATTAATAAATATAAGAATATAAGCGTAAAATTTTTTGTTAAAATACACAGATATTAATTCGTAAATCTATATCTATGTATACAAAAAGGTATTATAATAACTGAATAAACAAATGTTTTTTTAGGAGGAACTATTTTTGAAAGAGTTGGTATATTTAGACAAGGATGTTATCCATTCTTTTATTGCACAAATAAATAATGAATTGATCGGTACGACGAAAAGTATAGAGGTAAAGGAAAATACGCTAGGGCAGCAGTATAGTACTCTAAATGAATTTGAAGATTATCTTCATAAAAATTCTTCTTTAATTAATTTTAATGAGCAGAAAGACAGTGAAGAATTGGCTCCAGGTACATATGTGAAGTTTACTTCAAGTTTTCAACCAATAAATTTTGATGTTGTTCAAAAAATGATAAATGATAAATTTATTAAATTTCTCTTTAATAAACTAGAAGAAGCCAAAAATGTAGAAGTACAAACTATCCTTGAACAAACATTAACACTCGAACAAAGGACTGTTTTTCTGAATGAACTTGAAAAAACTTACGAGAATATGGTGAGTGTGCAAAAGAATAAGATTCATTCAGTGAAAGATATGTTGGTATATATTAAAGAGGCTATTCCATATAGCTCATTTATAAAGATGGATAATTGTTTAATACCAGTTAAGGAGTGCTATTTAACAGAGAGCATAGGGGAACTCGCTTTTAAATATGGTTCAGCAGATGCATCAGTTGAAATTACCCTTATTGGAAAAATAACAAAAAAAATAAATAAAAAAGAAATATATTCTCTAGACTATTCGAACCTGATAGATAAGCAACCAAGTGAAATTTTACATGAATTTTTAGGATTTCCTACAAATTTGCTAGGAGGATTCGGAGTGGTAGCAGCAAATAATTTTATCATTTCGCCAGTTGCTATGTATTTTGAATAAGTCTGAATTTCCTGTTTTTTCTTCCTGTGTTACAATTTAGATGATGGACTTATAAAAAGGTAGGAGAGAGAACATGGGGAGAGAAGTAGGCTTTGATGAAGAAGGGGTAATTTTAAAATTAAATGGGGTAACAGGTTTCTTTGCGGTGAAATTATCGTTAAAAATGCCATTTCACACAATAAAAAATGTGTTTGTAGACTATTTTGATGCTCCGCAATGGATGCTTCGCATGCCTGGAACATCAATTCCTGCCCTTAACATTTTTGAGGGAAGTTTTAAATATGCTGATGAATGGTATTTTCTTTCCTATGAAAATAGAGTACCTCTCGTCATGATTGAATTAGAAGGTCACGAAAAATATAAGTATGTTATTTTTGAAATTGATAATCCTACTAAGGTTGCAGCAGATATTCGGAAACGTATGAGAGATTAGTAGAATTTATTTATTTGAATATATTTTTTTATAAAAGGTGGTACAATTCTAAATTTGTACCACCTTTTATATGTTATTATACAATTTACTCATATTAGTGAGGTTATGGAAACAAAGACTTTATGTTGCTATACAAGGGAACAATTGTTGCGTTTATTAAATATGTATAGAGCTTATTCACCGTGAAACGCTTTATGAATCGCCAACTGTGCTTTAGAAGTATTAGCGAAATTCAACCACTTAGCCTCAAGATGAATGGTAGGAGAATCAATTATCATTTCAACAATATCTAGGTGTGAAAGAGTAGTCGTAATTGATGTTTTATCGCCGTTTATTTTTGCAGAAGACATATGTATTGCTAGTTTTGTGTCTACTGCAAATGCAAAATCGATAATTGTTGCTCCTTCCGGTAAATGAATTGGCTGTAATTGTGGTGTGAAAACAACGATTGTATCTTGAAAGAGTTCGTAGGAAACTAAATCATAGAAAGTGAGCGCATCTTTTGTTAATTCCAAGTTGTTCATAATTGTATCATCCATAAACTGCTCAGAAAGCTGCTGTACTTGAGAATGCGGCATATCGCTAGAAAGTATAGAAAAAATACCTCCATCATATATTCGTTTACTATCTTCAGTTTGAATATATATAGCGATCTCGTGGTTATCGATTTTAACTTTTGTTTTCAAACATTTGTTAAATAAATTGCTATTGATGGAAATTGTATCTTCAAATTGATGTGGAATTGGTTCGTATAATTGATGTACCATTCCAAGAATTTTATAACAATCTAAAATGGATGAAGTTGTAATATGAATTTTTGAAACCATTGTTACATCTTGAATGACTTGTAGACGAGAGTAAGCAGTATTAATAGGACTTATTTCATAATCCAGGTGCCATGTTAATAGTTCGTCATGAAAGCTTTGCATGTCTGTAGAAATGGTATCTGTTAGATGGCGTAATATTTGATTGTAATTATGTAAAAGTTGTTTCATACCTTTGTACTTTTGATTATGGAGATAAAAAAATGCAAGATCTTCTAATTCATATTGTATCGTTTTTAAATGTAGCTTATGGCAAAGTGGAGCAAATATCTTTATTGTTTCGTTTGCATAAGGAACTTGTTTATGTTTATTTTTTACTTGCAGTGTTCTCATATTGTGAAGACGATCTGTTACTTTTATAATGATCACTCGAATGTCTTTTTGTGCAGCCATAAGTAATTTTTTGAAATTAATTGCTTCAAATTCTTCTTTATTTTGTACAGATTTTTTATCCACTTTCGTTAGTCCATCGACTATATAAGAAACTTCATTTCCAAAGTGTTTTTGTATATCTTCCAATGTATAATTTGTATCTTCTACGACATCATGTAATAATGCCGAAATTAATGTTACACAATCAGCCTTGCAATCTAGCAATATGTCTGTAACAGCAAAAGGGTGTAGAATATAAGGTTCTCCGGATATACGAAATTGTCCTTCATGTGCTTGTTCAGCGAATGTAATAGCAAATTGAAACTTCTTAAATTCATTTTCAGTTAAATAAGTAGCTTTATCAATCAGTTGTTCTTTCACGAATTCACCTTCATTTTTTTGTTTTTTTCAATTAAGTAATAATAGTTCGCCTTCATACAGGAAAAAGCCTTTCTAATAGCATATAATTGTAGGTAGACCTACATCTTATTTTTTGACATCATCCATATACTATTTTTCATGTTTAGAAATGAAAGGGGAATATGTATGAGAATAGAAGTAGAAAAATTACTGCAAGATCTTGAAGTATTCGGATTAGAACATGATCACACAAAAGAAACGAGAGAAGAAAGATTGCGTAATGTTTCTAAAGAAATGGGGCAGTTTTTATCTATTATGGTGAAAATGTGTGAAGCGAAACACATATTAGAAATTGGAACATCGAATGGATTCTCTACAATATGGCTAGCTAATGCTGCCGAGAAAACAAAGGGGACTGTTACAACAGTTGAACTTTCATCGAAACGAGTGGCAGAGGCGAATGAAAACTTCCAAAAAGCAAACCTCACAAACTATATTCATATCCATAATCAAGAAGCTGGGGCATTTTTATCAGAACAGCTAGACAAGTCGTATGATTTTATTTTTTTAGATGCAGAACGCACGCAATATTTATGGTGGTGGGAAGACTTAAAACGTATTTTAATGCCGAAAAGTATCATCGTCGTTGATAATGCAACTTCGCATGCAGAAGAATTACAGAATTTTTTTGATTTAGTCGAAGAAGAGAAGAAGTTTGAAACAGTGTTATTGCCTTTTAAGATGGGTGCTTATGTTATGAGGAAAAAAAGTTAAATAGAATATATAAGAAGAATTGTTAGCTTGTAAACAAAAGAATACGCCCTAAGAATGGAAGTTTCTCAGCCTTAAGTCTGAGGACAATTAAAAATACAATAGGTATACTTATAATATAAAACGGAGAATGATTGTAAAATAGGTCGTTTAAAGAAATGGCCACTTAACCATAATTATAAGTGTATGTATATAAAGGAGCGATTTTGTTGACGGAATTGCAAAAGAAGGAAATCTTATCACAGGACAATATAGAAGTAGTAGTAGATTCAGTCATTAAAGATGAGGAATTAGCTGAACTAAATAAAGAAGCTGATTTGTATGTACAAAAGTTAAATAGTGAACATAATGCAGATCTTTCAAAAGTACTGGCACAACTTGCTGATTTAGGAGATAAAGAACAACGTGACGCAGGGCAAACATTAACGGCATTAAAACGCCCAGTAACGGCGATGATGAATGGGAAAAATGAAGATATCCCTAAAACTTTGCTTGATTTACGTAAAGTTGTTTCAGAATTAGATCCGAACTCACTAAATGCATCTGGTATGAAACGAATTATGTTCAAAGTATTTAAGAAAAATCCGATAGAAACCTATGTTCATAAATATCAATCCATTGATAAACAAATTGAAGAGATTATAAAGGCGCTATTAGTTGGTCGTGATAATTTACGAGAAGACAGCGTCGGTTTAGAAATGTTAAAAGAACAATCCGAGCAAAAGATTCATGCGCTTGATAAACAAGTGTATTTAGGGAAGAAGCTTGCGGATATGTTGGAAGTAGAAAAACAAAATCCAGAGCGGCAAAAAGATGTTCCGTTAATTAACGATGCGCTAGAAAAGATACTTGTACGTACGCGTAACATGCAGCAAGCAAAGAGTGTCTTACTTCAATCTATTGCCTCTGTTGATATCATTAAGAAAAATAATGAAAAGTTAACAGAAGCAATTCGAAATGCAATTACAATGACGCAAAACGTTGTTACAGTTTCAGCAGCTATTCAATTGGCGCTAACGAATCAAAGGAAAACAATTGATGCTGTAAACGCGACAAATGAAGCAATCGAATCAATGATATTAAGTAATTCACAGGCGTTAAAACAAAATACAGAAGAAACGACTAAGTTGTTAGAAAATCCAGCAATCGGCATGGAGAAACTTCGCGAATCATTCCAAAACGTATTTGCGGCGATTGAAGCGTCTGAAAAATCAACAGAACGTATTATTGAATCGAGTAAAATGTTTGTAAAAGAACTAGACACGTTCAACGATGAAATGAAAAAGAAGCTCATTCAGCGTCCAACTAAATAAACTACAATAGAGGAGGTGAAAACATGGGTTTCTTTGAATTTATTTTGCTACTTATCGGCATAGTCCTTTTGATAGGACTTACAGCAGTAATTTTACTTGCTTATTTTGGCCGAAAATTTTATTTATCGTGGACAAAACCGTATAAACGAGTGACAGACTCAATGGAGCGTTTATCACACAGCACAGTACCATTTTTACAAGAATTCACGCAACATCCGTTGTTTTACCGCTGGATTCGTATGGAGGGAAGTAGTAGTCAAAAAGCGTTTACCGTCCTTTTTTGTACATCTAACGATCGTACAAAGGAACAAATTTTTTCCATGTTGCCGAAGGAAAAACAGAAAAAACTCCACTATACTGTAAAAACAACAAAGCAAGTTACAAGTGAAGATATGGAAATGACGACGATGAAAGTAAAAGAGTTCTTGAAAAAGGAGTTAACGCAACCATCCAAGCCAACAGATTTCTCGTTTTACAAGTTGTACTTTTATGACCGTTATCCAGATGCATTAAAACATATTGAAATATACAAACGCTCAGTAAATCCATCATTGCAAAGATCTATTGATGATGTGACAATCTCTGTACTGCAAGCTATTCCATACTATCAAGAAAATCGTATGTTTGAACAGCAACATAAACTCGAGACTTTCTTAATGAAAGACTTAGTAGATATGTTATCACTCATTGCACAAATACCACCGGCGCAGCGTTCAGAGAAAGAAGAAGAGCTTACGATCTATCTAAAAGGATTTCAAAAAGAGATGGAAACAGTAGAACGTAACATTCGCAACGCTGTCGATCACGATTTACAAGTGAAGATGCGTGCGGCCAAAGAGAAATTTAAGAACTAAACAAGCGAGCATTGATATATCAATGCTCGCTTGTTTAGTTTAGGAGTGTAAATATTAAAAATTTCATGTACCGTAATGATAATAAATCTATTAATAACATAAAAGCAAATCATAATAAACCACTTTTTGTATGATTGCAAATGAATAACAAACGTTGCTCATTGGAAAAGGGTTTTTTCGAAATTTTTAATTTCTTTTTCTTAATCTAAATGAATTTTTTGTTTGGAATATGAATTCTTACATATGATTCAACATGGGCTGATTGTGTTGGGTAGGTATTAAATTGGTTCACATGAAGTTGCGTATTGGATGTATCTCATTTATATAAATTGTAATATAATCAATATAATTGAAAGATGAGTTCGGACTGCAAAAAAGATTAAAAGTAACAAGTACTGAGAAAAAATATTCCTGTCTGAATTAGCTTAAACGGTAGGAGAATATAGACAAACAATTAGTTCCGATGAAACAGGGCTATTTTGTTCAACGGAAAAATAACCATCAGTATTTGTATTGCATTAGAAAAAATATGAAGAATGATTATATTTTGATGTATTCATTTACTAGTAATCAAAATACAAAGCTAAGAAATTTCTTTGGTGGCAGTTCTTACACAGTCATAAATGGAGGCAATAGTTATGCAGCAAATTAAAAAAATAGGACATTCATTTTGGTATATGACACCTGTTTCTGAAACAGATAGACCTATCTTAGGAATGGTAGTTGGAAAAGAAAAGACTTTGATGATAGATGCAGGTAATTCAGAAGCACATGCACATTTGTTTTTAGAAATGCTAAACGAACAAAACATCTCAAATCCTGATTTCGTTGCATTAACACACTGGCATTGGGATCATATTTTTGGATTACCTGTATTAAAAAATGCTTTGTCTATCGCGCATAGTGAAACAAAAGAAGAGATGAATACACTCGTTTCTTATGAATGGACAGATGAGGCCTTGGACATACGGGTAAAAGAAGGTACAGAAATTGAATTTTGTGCTAGTTGTATAAAAAAAGAATTCAGTGAACAACCAAGAAATATTCAAATTGTCTTACCGTCATTAACGTTTCAGAAACAACTTGAATTAGACCTTGGTGATGTGACATGTGTGTTAAAGCATGTGGGAGGTGACCATTCACATGACTCCGTTGTTATTTATATTAAAGAAGAAAAGATATTGTTTTTAGGAGATTGTATCTATGCAGATATTTTTTCTTCGAAGTGGAACTATACAACGAAACGAACGTTTGAATTAATACGAGAATTAGAGAAATTTGATGCTGAGACCTATATTCTTTCACACGGGAAAGCAATTGATAGAAATGAATTTTTGCAAGAGATTCGTTTGCTAAAAACAGTAGGTACCTACACGGAAATACATAAAGGCGATGCAGAAAAAATAAAAACGGCGTATAAACAAGAACTTGATAGAGAATTAAACGAAGATGAGTTAGAAACAATAGAGTACTTTGTAAATGGTTATGAAATGGTTAACTTGTAACATACTACTTTATTCCGAAGAACGACATTAAATACAAAAGGGCCACTCTTTTAGAGAGAGGCTCTTTTATATATATAAATACGAATTAAAAAACTGACATAAAACCATCTTTTTTTAGGTGGGCGAGAGCATCTGGCCATGCATAGAAGCGGTCAGTGCCTTTTCCTGCCACATGCGAAGTGAAAACAAAGGGAGAAAGCGAGTGGAAGCTCCTTTTTTTCTGCATAGCAGCAAT
>NZ_JAVBXD010000049.1 GCF_030756675.1 Bacillus multifaciens | reverse complement strand
CCTAAGAGAAAAAAACATATAACTAAATACTGGATAGACCTAAGTACTAAGTCTCATTAATTTACACAGACTTCTTGACAGAACCAATATATCGACCGCTTTTTAAAATTTATCGGCGCTTCGACATAGAATAAAGATCCCTCGGCACCATTCGACACACCAAACGCACAAAAAAAGAGCTGACAAATGTCAGCTCCTCCTTCTTATTTAAAAACTGGTTCTTTAAACGATGCTAACTTCTCTAAAGATGATTTATCTACATCAGCATGTAAGCTATTACCGTGAGAATCCATCGTTACAACCGCTTTAAATCCTTCGATACGTAAATGCCACATCGCTTCTGGAATACCAAATTGTAAGAAATCAACGTCCTTTACTTCTTTAATGCACTCTGCGTAGTACTGCGCTGCACCGCCAATTGCATTTAAGTATACGCCGCCATGTTCATTTAATGCCGCCAATGTTTTCGCACCCATGCCGCCTTTACCGATAACAGCGCGAATACCGAATTTCTTCATAATATCGCCTTGGTACGGTTCTTCACGAATACTTGTTGTCGGTCCTGCCGCTTTAATTTTCCAATTGTCGTTTTCATCTTTTACAACAACTGGTCCGCAGTGATAAATAACTTGTCCATTTAAATCAACTGGGCAGTCGTTATCCATTAAATGTTTATGAATTGCATCGCGGCCTGTGTACATCATACCGTTAATCGTTACAACGTCACCAACGCGAAGTTCGCGAATTTGTTCCTCTGTAATTGGCGCCTGTAAGACGATTTCACGTTGCGTATTTGCCTCTTCGTTTGCTTCCTCGTGTTTTAACGTATCTTCACCTTCTTGGTATAACCACTCAAGAATTTCACCTGATTCTGGGTGAATCGTTACACCTAGGCGGCGATATGCCCAGCAGTTATACGCAACAGAAACATAGAAGCTAGCTGGCAGACGGTTGTATACACCGATTTTACAGCCAAGTAATGATGTTTCGCCGCCAAATCCCATCGTTCCAATACCAAGCTTATTCGCATTTTCCATAATATAATCTTCAAGCTGCTTCAATTCTGGAATTGAATTTTCATCATCTAACGCACGGAACAATTGGTTTTTCGCAAGTTCATAACCTGACGTGCGATCTCCTCCGATACCAACGCCAATTACACCAGCACTACATCCTTGTCCTTGTGCTTGATATACCGCATGAAGAAGACATTTACGAATTCCTTCTAAATCGCGACCAGCTCGTCCTAGTCCTTCAATTTCACAAGGTAAGCTGTACTGAATATTTTTATTTTCACAGCCACCGCCTTTTAAAATAAGACGTGCATCGATATAATCTTTTTCCCATTGTTCAAACTTAATGACAGGTGTTCCTGGTCCTAAGTTATTTCCACTGTTATCACCAAACAGAGAATCAACAGAGTTCGGACGAAGCTTTCCGTCTTTCGTCGCTTGTTCAATCGCTTTGTAAATTGCTTCTTTAATGTGTAATTGGTTTACACCAACTGGTGTGTACACTTTAAAAGTTGGCATCCCTGTATCTTGGCAAATTGGTGAAATATTGTCATCAGCCATTTTAATGTTATTTGTAATTGTACCAAGAGCCATCGCGGAACGAGTCCCTGCACTTTCTCGTTCTTTCGCTTGTTGAATCACACGTCGAACATCTTTCGGTAAATTTGTTGACGTCTCAACAATTAGTTTATACATGCTTTCTTGAAGCTTTTTCATAATTACTTCCCCCTCAATTGTGAACGCTACCAAAACGCATTTCAAAATTTCACAATATGATTATACCTCTTTTTTTGCATTGCTTCTAACAAAAAAGAATCAGCAGTTCGCTGATCCTTTACTCACTCTTTTTAAATTGCTCGCACTTAAACTCAATATCATCTAACATTTCAAGAAGGCGATCCACATCTTCTAGTTCCACGTCTTCTGGTTCAATTGTATCAATAACCTCTATAAACATATTTAAACGTTCTTTCAAATATACTAATTGTGAATCCTTATCGTAAGTAGCATTTCCCATAGGTGCTCTCTCCTTTTTATTCGAGTTATCCTAATTTCCTATCTAGCATACTCATTTGTGTACTTGTTGAATCTTTCTTTTATTATACAGCAAAAGTGATTATTACGGTCATGAATTTTTCCATCAATTTGTATAAAATGGTTTCAAACTTTGCACGTGGCAGAAAAAGGAACTGACTGCTTCTACGCATGGCCAGACGCTCTTGCCCACCTAAAAAGAAAAGGGTTTTTATGTAAGTTTTTCAATTTGCATTTATATATATACATCCATTTTGATTTTTTCACTTTATTAAAAAGCAATCTTCTTCTATCATAGATAATGGACAATTTGTTATTTCAATAGTCAAAGGAGTATTTCATAAATGAATACATCACAAAAAATGAAGCCGATTACTCCTTCTTATGATCCATGGGAAGCTTATATGGACCTTGAAGAGTATGGCAAATTATTATTAACAAACGTTGAATTTACAACGACAACATTATGCAATATGCGCTGTGAACATTGTGCTGTTGGTTACACATTACAGCCAAAAGATCCAAACCCACTTCCGCTTGATTTATTATTACAACGATTAGATGAAGTTCCACATCTACGTTCTTTAAGTATTACAGGCGGCGAGCCGATGCTTTCCAAAAAGTCTGTTGATAATTATGTAACACCACTCTTAAAATATGCTCACGAACGAGGCGTTCGCACCCAGATTAACTCTAACCTAACTATAGATTTAGCCCGTTATGAACAAATTATTCCTTATCTCGATGTTTTACATATTTCTCATAACTGGGGAACGATTGATGATTTCGTCCAGGGCGGATTTGCGATGATGGAGCGCAAACCGTCATATGAACAACGTGCCAAATTATTTGAACGGATGATTTCAAATAGTAAAGCCTTATCAGAAGCAGGTGTTCTTGTTTCTGCTGAAACAATGCTCAATAAACGTACACTTCCGCATATTGAACATATTCACCGTCAAATTGTGGAAGAGATGGGCTGTAAACGTCACGAAGTACATCCAATGTATCCAAGTGATTTTGCTAGCAATCTTGAAATTTTAACGAAAGATGAAATTTTGAGTGCCATTTCACGCCTTCTCGATATTCGCGATGAAAATGTATGGATGCTATTTGGAACATTGCCATTCTATGCATGTAGCAGCGACGAACGTGATTTAGAAATATTCAAGAAGCTGCATACAAGTAAAAACGTCACAGTACGTAATGACCCAGACGGTCGTTCTCGTTTAAATGTAAATATTTTTGACGGCAGTATTATCGTTACAGATTTCGGTGACGTTCCAATGCTCGGAAATGTTCAAACAAATACACTGCAAGAAGCTTATGACAAGTGGAGTTCCTCACAAACAGCAAAAGAATTAAGCTGTCATTGTCCAGCTGTTAAATGCCTTGGACCAAACATTCTTGTAAAAAATAGTTATTATCCAACAGAAAATTTCTTAACGAAACAAGCAAACATCACGTTATAAGAAAAAACGTCAGCGTACTATCATGCTGACGTTTTTTGTATGAACCTTTACCTTGGATCAGGAGACGAAATAAACTTAAAGGAAAGATGATCTTGAATTGGTATGGATGCTCCAATTCCTTGTGATGTGATATTTTTAATCATCAATTTTCGCTGATTCCCTTTTAAGACAAGATATACTTCGCCAAATGTTACTTTTCCTTTTTCGTTAACTGCTGGCGTATACGCATATAAATATCCAAGTTGTTTCGGACTAATATTATATACTCGTTCGTGCTGAGTTCCATAACCAATAATTGTTTTAAACGAAAGAGGTAAACGTACTTTTTCCATCGCTTTTAACAGCATCATCTTCTTCACATCTTCTGCATCCTTAATGTAAGAAGTAAGCCCACCTTCTACTAGCTTTTGTGCTTCTTGTTTATAGCGAAGTGGATAAAATCCCTGTCCACCGCGATTATCATGAACATTCCGATTGACTTGCCTGTATTCCCAGTTCATTGTTGTTTCAATCGATTCATAATTTAAAGGCCATTGTCCTAAATAAATTTTCGCGCGATATCCAACTGCAAGTGGTGCATTTGAAATAGATGTTTCATTAAACATTCGAATTAAATCCGGATTTTCAATCTTTATCGGCGATGTCTCAAGCAACGTTTTTGCTAGTTCACTCGGTTGTAAGCGCGGCAGGTCCTCTGTTGGATTTGGATACGTATTTTCTTTTGAAACATTTAAAACAGATGATGGAACTTTCACATTCAATTCTGTCTTCGCAAAACTACTGCAAGGAAATAAAAAGATAAACGAGAACATAATGGTGATATAAATATTGCACACTCGTTTCATCCGTAAAGCTCCTTCCTAATGGGACTATACGGTTATATTCTTTTCCCTGCTCTCTATTGTTATCCAAACTTTTTATAATAAATAAAAACCGATTCCCATAATGAGATATGCGGCAAGTAATGTTAAACCTTCAAACCAGTTTGTATCGCCATCATTTGATATGGCAATTGTCAAAAATACAGCCGTAATCATTGCTACCAATTCTGGAATCGTGAATACAAGGGGCATATTTACCGCAAAGAACATAGAAATAATGACAAGTACAGGCGCAACAAACATGGCAATTTGTAATGTTGAACCAACTGCAATTTCAACAGCAATATTAACTTTATTTTTATAAGCCATAACTATAGCCGATGCATGCTCTGCTGCATTTCCGACAATCGCCACAATGATAATCCCGATAAATAATTCACTCCAGCCAAATGTCTTAGCAACTGTTTCAATTGTATGTACAAGTGCCTCTGATACATAGGCAACTGCTACTGTTGCAATCGCTAAAATAAGCAACGCTTTTCCTTTTGACCATTCTGGCTCTTCATCATGCTCGACTACTTCTTCTTTATGCTGATATACGCCGCGGTGCGTAACAAGTTTAAAAAACAGTGCAGCTAAATATAAAACAATCATAATAATAGCAATGCCGATACTAAGTTGGAACGTTTTCTCTACGTTCATTTTCATTGAAAATATTTCGGGAATCACAAAAGCAACAACGACTGCAAAAATTAATAAAGATGAATTATGCCTCGCATCATATACATTAAAGGTTTGACGTTTATACTTTAGACCACCTACAAAAAAGGAAAGTCCACCCACTAACAATAAGTTCCCAAGAACAGAACCTGTTAGCGAAGCGAGTACGACTTCTGTTAACCCAGCTTGCAATGCAAAAATAGAAATAATAAGCTCAACTGCGTTACCAAATGTTGCATTTAACAAGCCGCCTATACGAGGTCCTGACACAACTGCCAAACTTTCCGTTGCTCTTCCCATAAAACCGGCCAGTGCAATAATTGTGATGCAATATACAGCAAACATGATTGTTTGCGGCCAATGCATTACGTTACCAAGAACAGAAAGAGGCACACCGATTACCGCAACAAATAAAAAAATCTTATTAAACATCCTTTTCATCCTTCCATTTCTTTCTCAATCACTCTTTATATTACCATTATTATTCTTCTAACTTGCCCAATTTTTATTATAATTACGTTTTAAAAGATGCATTGAAGAAAATAATAAGAGCGAGCATAAACAATTGAACTCTTACAGGAAATTCCGCTTCAGAAAAATATGAATGTTAAGTACGAGATACTCGAAAGGAGCAGAAACAAATGCATATAAAAGAAAAAATCGCAAAGATTATTCAAAATCAACAAATCGGTGTCCTAGCAACCATTCGTGACAACAAACCGTATAGCTGCTTTATGATGTTTTTTCATGAAGATTTCGTATTGTACGCTGCAACAGATCGGCAATCAAAAAAAATATTAGATATCGAACAAAATGTAAATGTTCATGTTTTACTTGGTCATCAGGGAAAGAAATGGGAAGAAGAATATCTTGAAATAGAAGGTATTGCTTCTATTGAAGAAGACAGTACGTTAAAAAATAAATTTTGGACCAATAGTTTAAAACGTTGGTTACTTGGTCCTGAAGATCCAAATTACGTGTTAATAAAAATCAATCCTGATACCATTTATTACATTGATAGCGCTGGTACAACACAACCAGAATTTTTACGTCTATAACAAAACGAGACCTCAGCAAATGAGGTCTCGTTTTGTCGAAAAGTTCTTTTCCAAAAAAAATTGAAAAAGCTGGAACTTTCTAAAGATTCTGTTATATAATAGTACTAACTTAAATAAACTGTATTAAAACAGATTGAGAGGAGAAATTAACATGATCAAAAGAGAAGAACGGAAAAATATGATTGAATTTATTGAAAAGAAAAAAGGAATTGAACGTGAGGAACTGATGTATATGACAGATGACGAGGTAGAACATATTTATAATGTAACGTACTTCTTATATGAAGAGATTGCAGAGTAGCATAAAAAAAACCGCTATCTACATTAGCGGTTTTTCTTATCTTTTTGTATTTTTACATATGTATAAACAATCAAAGCGATGATGATTGAAACAATACAAATCCAAAATCCGTATCGATGTAAATTGTACTCTACATCTCGCCACTTTTCTCCTAATTTCCACCCAAGTCCAATAAAAACGCTCACCCAAATGAATGCACCGCCATACGCATATAAACAAAACTTACCCCATTTTAAGTCGGACATTCCTGCAAAATAAGCTGTTAAATGTCTAACACCAGGTATAAAATAGCCAATCACTAATAAAAAAGGACCATACTTCTCAAATAAAATATGAGTCTTCTCGATTTGAGCTTCTTTAATCCCCACTTTAGAACCATATTTTTTTAATACAGGGAGTCCGAGTTTTAAACCAAGCATATAACTTAATGTAATCCCAATTACAGCCCCAGCCATACCGCTCGTAAAAGCCTCTGTTCCTGACATATATCCTCTTGAAATATTATATCCGACAAATGTAAGTAGAAATTCATCCGGTATTGGTAATCCGACGATTCCTCCGGCAAGCGCAATAATAATTCCATAATAACCGTAGTGTGCGATTAATTCACCAATATGTTGTTCCATTCGCACGACACATCCTATACGTTATCGTTATTCCACATTGTACCCTCTTCATCAATAAAGCAAACATGGTATACATATTCACTATACATTGTTTTTATGACGAACTCTACATCCAATGTTACAACTTCATGTAGAATATTATAGCCTTATTATGTTATTAGGAAGAGTTAATGTTGTTTCAGAACTGAAAGGAAATTGAAAAAAAACTGAAACTTTATGCATGAAAATACAATCCTACTATGAAAATGAAAGGAAAATGAAATTTTTCAAAAGAAAATCTTTGCTAGAATAAAGAGCATCAATGCACAAAAGTGTTGACATATAAAGAAATATACACTTTTCAAGATATAGTGGGGGAAAAACATGACACTAGAAAAACAATTAATAAAAAAAATATATTATGAAACATTTCTAATGGAAAATGAAACACATCCGCCTCTCCAAGTACTGGGAGAAGCTTATTTAGCTGAACAAAAAAATGACTTTTCGGATGGATCTTATATTCGTTTTGCACAAGGCGAGTTTTATTATCACCATCAAGATTTTGAATCCGCTATTTTTAAATGGGAGAAAGTCAATAATGAATTAGAACCATGGGCACAAAAGAATATTGCAGATGCTTACTTCGAACTCAATCAATTATCCGCTGCCGAAACTGTTTATAAGTCCATTACTACTGATAATAAAATACTTATGACCGAAATTTCATTGCAGTTACTCTCTCTTTACATAGAACAAAACAAACTTGATTTAGCTTTCGCCGTTATTAAAGAAGCTGTTTCTGTAAATCCTGATTATCCAAACGTCACAACGATTGCTCGTTCCTTTTATGAAGAACAGCAAGATTGGAACAGTGCGGTCGAACTAGCAGTCAATGAAATGATTCGAACAGAGTCCTTCCAATGGTTTGAGATTTTAAAAGAATATATTGATAAAGGATTTACGAAAACCATTTCACCAGATTATTTCTATAAGGTACTAGTTACGTTACACAATGTAGACCTAGTCCAATTTGCACAAATTGTTTCATCACTTTGGCACAGCTATAAGAATGAACAAACTTATTTATTGTGGCTTAAAACAATAAATGACTTTTTCTCACATATCGAAGTACATTCAGCCGATGAATGGGACGACATTTCTTCTCTTTACGAAGAAACGTATTTTGAATTAATTCAAGGCCAGTATATGCTGAGACAATTACATGATATTGTTCCGAATATTTTAATGAATTGGTTAAAAATGGTCAATCCTTCTCGCTCTGTCTTTCCATCTGCAGCAGTATTGGCATGGGATGAGATTTTCCCTGCTAAAATAGATGCAGCAGACGTGCAACGTGCAGAAAAACTATTGTTACATTCTACTAATTACACAGATGGTTTAGACTATAGTTTACATCTTTTCGATTCTATTACACAGTGGGCACAAAACAATGATTTAGAAATGGGACATCGCTTTAGATGGTTAGTCTATGAACTTGCAGATGTAAGAACAAATCGTCTTTTAGTAACAGGAACTTCTGGAAACGGAAAATCTTCATTTGTTAACTCTGTACTAGGAGAAAATATATTAGAAAACGCAAGCGCAAATACAGTTATCTTTAAAGATGACACTCATACAGAAATTAACGCTATAACAGATGCCACAATTTCAACGACTAATGATTTCTCTGATTTCCACAACATGATGTCTATGCACCGACAAACATATAGAGAAAAAACATGTATTGAATTTAAATTACCTTGCAAGCCTTTAAGTAAAAACAAACTAGCATTCGTTGTTACACCTAGCTTTAATAGAAACAGCGATATGAGAAATGAAACATTTGGCTATTTAGACTCAGTAGACAGTTTATTATTTGTGTTAAATGCAGATTCTCCTTTCACTGACAAAGAACGTGATATTTTATTAAACATTCAAGAACAGGCACCAGATTTACAAATTCATTTCTTATTGAATAAAATTGATAACATTTACAGCGACTCAGAAGTAAAACGAGTGATACATGATACACAAACGAGAATAAACGCATATTTTCCGCAGGCGAAAGTTTTACCTTATTCATCGTTATATGCAAACAGTCAACAATTAAACGAGTTAACTGATTTTATCCATTTTAACTTTGAGTATAAAAATCTTGAGCAAGAACGTACGAAAAAAATACTACTTTTCATTCGAAAAGCAATTCAATATCTATTGGATAAACGAATTGAGATGGAAAATAACTTAGTGGATTCTATTAATTGGAATGAAGATATTTTAATGAGACTAAATGGCTTTATTAATAATCTTACTGCTTTTGAAAAAGAAAAAATTCATCTCATTACAGATTCCTATCGTACAATGAAACATAACATTACGAATGATCTTACAGAGCATATTCCGAAGCTACTGCAAAGCTGCTCTGATCTCATTAGTGAAGACAGCGATTTTAGACACATGGATACAGAATTAAATACAGTAATGAACGAGAGAATTCGCAACTATTTAGACCAAACTGTGTTACCTACCTTCGCTTCATCCATGCGAAATTGGATTGAAACTTCAAATCATGAGTTCCTGCAAAGTCAAGCATACTTAGAAGAAATAAGTGAAGGACTTAACTCTTTATGCGGGGAAAATCGAATCCAGTTAACATGCGACTTTAAAATACTTGATGATTGGCGACGAGATACGGATCGAATGACGAGTCGAATACAGATGGAAGAAATAAATATCTTCCGCCGCTTTACACCTGCACAATTTTTACTAAAAAGTGCAGGGAAGTTATTCGGCGCTCTTCCTAAAAATAAAACAATGTTGTACAACAAATACAAACAGTATTTAGAAAATGAAGATTTTACAGATGTAACTACTTCTATTATAAACAAGTTTTTCTTACAGTTTGAGCTATTTGAAAATGCACTAGAAAGGGATATTACTATATTCTTTAGAGATCCGTTTAGTTCATTGAAACAAGCTGTAGAACAGACTCATTTAGAAATACAAGAACATCAAAATACATTGCATAAAATGAAATCAACGCCTGAAGTTTATCGTGATCCTGTCACACTATTCGAACTCAGATTGCGTCAGTATGAAGTAGTCTTAATGATAGATGAAAGGACTCCTGATGCAGAGTCAATGTTAGAAACAAATATCGAGGAAACGCCGACGCATTAATTGTAATAGATAAAACAAACAAAGCAGCCGATAATGGCTGCTTTGTTTGTTTTATCCAAATTAAAAAAAAAGACATAAAAACCTCTTTCTTTTTAGGAGAGGGCGAGAGCATCTGGCCATGCATAGGGGCGGTCAGGGCCTTTTTTTAAAACAAAGGGAGAAAGCTGGGACAGGTCATGTTGCAGTCTGTATAACAGCAACTTATATGTCGAAACATTAAAATGGATTTCTATCATTTTTTATAGGTGATTCATCCTGTTATATATCCCAAATCACATCATCGACCTTTGCTTCAATACGGATTCGCTGGATAAATTGCTTACGTTCGCTTTCATTACGAAGCAATTTCTGTACATACCGCCCTTTACTCAATAAATGTAGATAACGTTTATCTGTCTGAATAACATCTCGGCATTTTTCATTTTCATATATAGCCTTAAACCAATCATGCCCCTTTAACTTTTCCACATGACGCACAAACCTTTTTTGTTTTCGCTGTTCTCGTCCTTCGAAACCTTCTAGCACTAACTCTACAAGTTCTTCTGCTACAGCTTCTAATGAAACTCTTCCAACTCCAATTGTTCCTCGAACGATCACTTTAGTAGCGTCGGCCGCTACTTCCCCAAGTGCAACTGCTCCCCTTGCGATTCCAGCTAAAATATGACCAACAATCTCTTCCATAGCCTTCCCCCTTCTAATCTATCATTTGCACCCGGTTAAAAGGGTAGTATATAGAAACTAAACTTCCTAATACATCATCTTTATCAATGAACCCTAACCCATTGCGACTATCCCGACTAACTAATCGATTATCTCCCATGACAAAGATTTTGTTGTTCGGAATTTTCATCGGACCAAAATCCTCTGTTAAATTCACCATCAGTTGCTTTGCATGCTTCTTATTTTTTTCTAAATAAGATTCCTTTTGCAATTGATTGTTGATATACAACTGATCGTTCTTCATTTCAATCGTATCTCCAGGTAAACCGATAATGCGCTTCACATAATAATTATCCGTTTTAACCACAATGACATCCCCATGATCATAACTATCCATTCGCTTTGCTAACTTATTTACAATGACCTTATCTCCTTCATAAAGAGTGGGCTGCATAGAAGCTCCTTCCACGGTCGTTGGAAAAAAGACAAATACTTTCATTAAAAAGGCAAGCACACATGCAATCGCAAATACTTCAATGAATTCCCGCAAACGACTTTTCTTCTTCATACGCTTCTCCCTTCCCCCTCAATTATCTATATTATAAAATATTTTTGTAAATAAATTCTATATTATTAGGAAATCACCTGGGTGATTCACCCAAGAAAATCTAACATTTTCCTTACAAATTTATATTGTTTAACAACAAAAGAAGAACTGCTTGAGGGCAGTTCTTCTTTCACATTTTATGTACTTTTATATCCCAACATAAACAATGCACATTTGTGCTCCCACATATGTTGCCCAAACTAAAAGAGGATCATATTTTACATTCCGGCCACCGATATCCGTAATTCCAATAATAAAGTCAGAAATGACAAATAGGAAACCGCCAAGCGCTGGTATCCACCACATTCCTTGATTCAAATAAGCAAGCGCAAATGCAAAGCACGCCATTCCACCAACCCAAAGTCCGTATACAAGCGCACCTATTGTAAATAATCGATCTTGCTTATGATTTCGAATGAAAAAGAACCAACCTATAATTAAAAACAAGCCGTATCCCGCTAAACCAATATATAAGCCATTCCACGAAATACCCGTTTCTAAAAAGGCAGTAACATACAAGCAATGCGCAAGCGCAAATGTCACCATTCCACCAATGAGACGATGCCCAAATGGAATTAAGCCTGCCATAAATAAATCACCAATTGTTGATAAAATCATCCCGATTGCAACCCACTGGCGATAAGGTGTTACCGGGTCCTGTACCCACATCCATATCGCGGCTCCAGTTAATGAGAAAGTGAGGAGTAAACGAATGAATAAGGGTAATGGCTCATTTTTCTTTGTTTGTTCTGATTGTCTGATTGCATAAACAGTCCCGAACAAAAATAAAACTATTTGTCCAATTAACAGTACGTACATTCCGTTCATATTTTTCTCCTTGACGAATTAATATTTCTATCTTATTCGATACAAAACCATCAATTCCCTTTCTTTTCCCTATAATTTTCATCAAAAAATTGTCGCAAACTCTACAAAGTTTCGCTCTCTATAGGAAAAAGAGGCTCTCCATGAACCTCTTCACACTACGCTACTTTTTACATTCGCTGTGTTTTTTTCACTACGTGTACGATTCACGATAATAATTCCGGTCGCTACACACGCTAAGCCAAATAATACGAAAGAATGAATTGCTTCTCCTAAAATTAAGCTTGATAAGATGACACCGAATACCGGAATGAAAAACATATACATCGATACTTTTCCAACTTTGTTATATTTCATCACGGTATTCCAAATACAAAATCCTGCCGCTGATAAAAATGATAAGTATAGTAGCATCAGCAACGTTTGCATATGAAATGTAAATGGCATCAATCCAGCTTGGAAAATTCCGATGAACAATAAGCCTAGAGAACCGATAATCATCTGATATGCGGTCATATAACCTACATCCATCGTTTTACTTCCTTCTTTCGCCAAAATGTTACCGTACGAGTACAACATTGCCGCACCTAATAATAACAGTTCACCAATACCAAAGTGAAAATTCATATCTCCTTTTGGAATGTTCACAAGAATGACACCGCAAAAACCAATTGATACACCAACGATTTTTCTCATATTTAAAGAGTCATCTTTATATAGAAAATGTGCAAATACAATTTGAAAAAATGACGATGTTCCCGAAATAACGGCACCTTCAATTCCCGTACTATAGCTCAAACCGATATAAAAACAAACATATTGTAAGAACGTTTGAAACAGGCCAATTAGAACAAGTTGCTTCGTTGTTCCTTTTTGAAACGAGACATTTCTCCCTAACACTTTAAAAAAGAATAACAGCATCATTCCTGCTAAGAAAAAACGGTAACCTGCAAATAAAATTTGCTCGCCTACTTCATGAGGCTGAATGTCCAACTGTACATAACTTAATTTAATAAATGGAAACGCACTGCCCCATAAAAAAGTTGCACATAATGCTGCAACAAATACACCGAGCGGATGTGTAAAAAATCTTTCTGTCTTCACTGGATGTCTTCCTTTCCGTACTTTTTATGAACAATATCCATATATAACAAAGCGGAGTCAAAAAGACAAGTATTTTCACTTTTACCTTGTTTCTGCACTTTCCCCCACAAATAGCGAAATAAGTAAAAATCTTTTCGGATAAGGTAACATATGTTACAATCTAGAATAGTAATAATAATAAAGTAAATAACTACACAGAGTGTGTTTTCTAAGAAATGCTGCTATCCGTATGGATGGCAGCTTTCGTCGTTTTATAAGGGTTTCGATGATGATTCTTTTTCTCAAATAGAGAGGAGTAAAACGAAATGAATTCACCAGTAAACATATTCGCGAAGTAAAAGAACGTTCCAACTTAGAAGAATGCTGCTATCCAGATGGATGGCAGCTTTCGCCGTTTTATAGGGCTACCGATGATGATTCTTTTTCTCAATAGGAAGGAGCAAAAAAATATGAATGCCGAAATAAAAGCATTATCAAAGCAGACGGAAATGCCGCCTTAAAAGAAAATAAGACTTTCCATAATCAATTTTTTCTCAAATAGAAAGGAGCAAAAAAGCTATGAATTCTGAAGTAAAAGTATTATCAACGCAACAAGAAACTAAGGTTTCTTCATCTTGGTTTGCAACATTTCAAAAGCATTATGAACTCATTTTTGCGCTTACATCCGGAGTTTTAATTTTAATCGGTTGGTTATTAACAAAGAATGACATGACAACAACGGCAACCATATTTTACGTATTCGCTTATATCATTGGAGGTTATGCAAAAGCAAAAGAAGGTATTGAAGACACAATCGCTGAAAAAGAGCTGAACGTCGAAATGCTCATGCTATTTGCAGCAATCGGCTCAGCCATTATCGGCTACTGGACAGAAGGTGCCATCTTAATTTTCATCTTCGCTTTAAGCGGAGCGATGGAAGCTTACACAATGAGTAAAAGTCAAAAAGAAATTTCAGCACTGCTCGACTTACAACCTCAAGAAGCACTGCGTATTTCTAACGGAGTGGAGGAGCGTATTCCAGTTGAACAACTGCAAATCGGTGACATCATTTTAATTAAGCCAGGTGAACGTATTCCTGCAGACGGTAAAATTCACACTGGGGAAACAAGTATTGATGAAGCTGCTATTTCAGGTGAGCCAATTCCAAATGAAAAGAAAACTGGCGATGAAGTATTCGCCGGAACTGTTAACTTACGCGGCGCCATCGAAGTAGAAATTACAAAACATAGCGATCAAACATTGTTCCAAAAAATTATTCGCCTCGTACAAAATGCGCAAAGCGAAAAATCTCCTTCACAGCTTTTCATTGAAAAGTTTGAAGGAACGTATGTGAAAGGCGTACTTCTTGTTGTATCACTCATGATGTTCGTTCCGCATTATGCGCTTGGTTGGAGCTGGAACGAAACATTTTACCGTGCAATGATTCTACTCGTTGTTGCTTCTCCTTGTGCACTTGTCGCAGCGATTACGCCAGCTACGTTGTCGGCAATTTCAAACGGTGCACGCCATGGTATTTTATTTAAAGGCGGTGTTCATTTAGAAAGATTAGCTTCATTAAAAGCAATCGCCTTTGATAAAACAGGAACATTAACACAAGGAAAACCGACAGTAACTGACATCTATACGCGTGACGGCATATCTGAAAACGAGTTATTTCACATTACAGCATCCATTGAAAGTCATTCTACACATCCTCTAGCAGAAGCAATTGTAAAATGCGCAAAACAGGAATATAACATTACGTTAACAAAACCAGAAAACGTAGAAGATGTTACAGGCTTTGGCTTAAAAGGAACATTGCAAAGTAAAGCGTACAAAATTGGAAAAGCTGCTTTTATTGGAGAAGAAACAAAAACATTTCATAACGGCATTTCCGTGCATTTAGAACAAGAAGGAAAAACCGTTGTATATGTAAGTGATGAGAAAGGTATTCTTGGTCTTATTGCTTTAAAAGATACATTGCGCCAAGAAACAATTGCAGCAATTCACGAACTCCAAAGTCTTGGCATCGAAGCAATTATGATTACAGGTGATAATGAAGAAACTGCAAAAACTATCGCTGCTGAAAGTAATATTAAAGAGTATTACGCATCTTGCTTACCAGAAACAAAGGTAGAAGCAATAAAAGAATTGAAAGAAAAGTATGGTACAGTGGCAATGGTTGGCGACGGAATTAATGATGCTCCTGCTTTAGCAACAGCAAGTATTGGGGTTGCGATGGGAGAAGGAACTGATGTTGCATTAGAAACAGCAGACGTTGTCTTAATGAAAAATGAACTATCCCGCTTAGCACAAGCCATTCGTTTATCCAAACGAATGAATCGCATCGTGAAGCAAAATGTAATCTTTTCATTAACTGTCATCATGCTGCTCATTTGCTCAAACTTCCTGCAATTTTTAGCACTTCCATTAGGTGTCATCGGTCATGAAGGAAGTACGATTCTCGTTATTTTAAATGGATTACGGTTATTAAAAGCAAATAATTAAAAGGGTTCCAATATGGAACCCCTTTTTTTAATGATAGCTATTATGTCCGTTTGCACTGCTGCTCGTTTTATGCTTTGGCTGCGAGCTGCTGCGTTGTTTACGTTGGTTTTTATCATTTTTGCTATTACCAGTCTTGTTTTGACCCATGAATAATCCCCCCTATTCCCTCTTAGTATGGAATAAAGGGTTCTTTTTAATTACGGGAATTATTGTCACTCGTTCGATAATAATTCAAGAGTGCATTAATTTCTCCACCAAGTAAAATCACCCAGCCTGTTAAATAAAACCATAATATTAAAATAATAATACCACCGAGGCTACCGTATGTAGTAGAGTAATTTCCAAAGTTATCGACATAGAACGCAAATGAGTACGATACCACAATCCATCCAATTGTAGCAAATAATGCTCCTGTCATCACTTCTCTTCTCTTCATACGACGATTTGGGGCAAATTTATACAAAAAGCAAAATAAACCGAACAATACAAGAAAACTTAGTAATAATCGAACAATACTCCACACAAACGAAAATTCATCAGATAAACCTAAAATTTTAAAAATTGCTGAGCCAATTAATTGGCCGAATACAGGTAAAATTAAAGCGAAAACAATCATAAAAATCATTGCTAATGTTAATACAATGGACAATGCTCTTGTTGAAATAAACGAACGGGTTTCGTTGATATCATAAGCGCGGTTAAATGCCTTCATTACTGCATTGACACCGTTGGATGCAAACCATAACATAGCAAGTAAACCAAACGATAATAGCCCGCTATTTTGGTTATTCATTATTGTATGTACGTTTGCTTCAATTAAACTCATTGCATCTTCCGGGGCATAATTCCTTATAAAGGTTAGTACATCTTCCGTGTGAATTGGAATATATCCAAGAAGCGTTATTAAAAACACGAGCGCTGGAAAAAGAGAAAGCAAGAAGAAATAAGCGAGCTGTGCCGCTAAGCCCGCCAGATCATCTCGCATTGTTCGATCATACAAGTCTTTTCCAAATGTGAAAACATGATGAGTTCTTGCTTTTTGTACAAATGTTTTCATCTCTTTTAAACGCTTTGCTTTTCTTCTTTATTTTGTTTTAATTCAATATACGCTTCTGACTTCTTCTCTTCTGCAATCGGTTCCTTCATACCATGATCTTCCGATGCAACTTCTTCTACCTTCAACTCTTCTGTTGGTACAACCGCCTGAATTTCAATTGTCTCTGGTTGTTCTTTGGCATTGTTCTTCTTCATAAAAATATCTTTTGTCTCTTTTAACGTTTCCACAACAGCTGGCGTCAATTTTTTAATTTCCGCTACTTTTGCTTTTACAACGTTAAAATCAGCAAGTTCACGCCCTTTATCTGTAACTGTTTGTACCTTTTCTTTCAGCTTTGTATTTTCACCAATTTCAATCATTTTTGTTTTTGCTTTTCCTGCTGTCAGCTTTACCTTTTCACGATTTTCTTTCTTTAACATAGAAACCGCCACACCTGCTGCTACACCAATCGCAATATTTCGTACAAGATTTCCCTTCTTTGCCATATTCCTTCACCCTTTCATCTATTTTGTTAGAAAGTTATCTCACTCTAACGAACAAGAAAATCCCAAAGGAAAAAATTTAAGATTAAACTTACCATAAGAGCTCGACTCGCTCAACTCATCATCAATGAGAGTTTCACATTTTACTTTCTGAACTAACATTCTTATATTCCTTGCTCATTTCGAATGAACGCTAACAATTTTGCACATCCTTCTGTTACAAGGTCATATACTTCTTGAAAGTTCCCTGTAAAGTATGGATCCGGAACATCTGTCCAACCACCGTTTGGAACAAAATCGGATAGTCTGCCGATATAGCCGCCTGCTTTGCCTAAAGCCTTTAAATCGTCCAAGTTTTTATTGTCCATTGCAATAATATAATCAAACTTTGTTAAGTCTTCTTTTTCTACTTGACGAGCTTTAATTCCTTCAAAGGCTACTTTATTTTCCATTAAAATTTTTTGTGTGCCATGATGAGGTGGATGGCCGATATGCCAATCCCCAGTTCCAGCCGAATCAACAGTAATTACTGTTTCTAATTTTTCTTTTTTGACAAGCTCACGAAAAATTGCTTCTGCCATCGGAGAACGACAAATGTTCCCTAGACAAACAAATAAAACTCGAACCATATTTGTTTCTTCCCTTCATGATGCATTTGTTATATTTAGTATAAACAATCAACAATTAGTTATAAAGGAAATAGACACTAATTTAATACGATTGCAAACTTCCGTTAACGAAAATGATAAAAAAATGTTAAGATAAGTCTATGTTATTTTAAAGGGGGACACTTCCGTGGATTTATCCGTAAAAACACAAGAGAACGTTGAATATATGGTAGAAGCAATTAAAGAAAAATTACGTATGGTAAACGCTGGTGCAATGAGAGCTGCAAACTTCAATGAAGACATGTACGAAGACTTACGTGACATTTATGAACACGTTATGAAACGCGACACATTTAGTATTAGCGAAATGCAAGCTATTACAGAAGAATTAGGCACACTAATCAAGAAGTAATAAAAAGCGGCTACCCAAAGCTCGGTAATCACCAATCTTTGGGTAGCCGCCTCTTTTTATATCCAAATTAAAATACTTTGTAACCACTCAGTTACTTTATGAAAAAAAGCAGAAAAGCATTTTTTTAAATGGGCGAGAGGGACTGGCGATGCATAGGAGCGGTCAGGGCCTTTTCCTTCCACGTGCAAGGTTTGAAAACAAAAGTAGACAATAAGTGCAGGCTCCTGCCCTGTTTGTATGACAGCAGTCTATATGCCAAAAAACGAATTTATAAGTAATAGAGAGACACATCTTCACTAGAATCATACCCTTTTCTAAATTTCTAAAAGGTATAGCTAAGTAGTTACAATAATTTTTATCATTCGATAAACATATCCCTCTTCCACAATCATTTCCTTTCATTTCCAACAATTTTATGACAACTTCTCACTTTCATTCACAAACCTTCAAAATATTGTAAAATAATAATAGCCCCCCCTCATCACAGACTTCACATCAAATCCAAAATTTCTACACTACGATTGCTAACTGCTTTTCTACTGGAGGTGCTTTTATATGAGCAATTGGTACAGTAAGACAAAAAGTCAGACGTTGCGTGAACTAGAAACAAATGAACAGCAAGGTTTAACCGAAGAAATAGCTGAAGCCCGATTAAAAAAATACGGAAAAAATGAACTTGTAATGAAGAGAAAAAGAACTTTGGGGCAGCGCATTTTTTCCCAAATCAATGATATTCTCGTCTATGTCCTTTTAATTGCAGCCCTTATTTCTGCCTTTGTCGGCGAATGGGCTGATGCTAGTATTATTGCTGTTGTTGTCGTTTTAAATGCTGTAATTGGTATCATTCAAGAATCAAAAGCAGAGCAAGCTCTAGAAGCCCTGCAAAAGATGGCAACCCCAAAAGCAATTGTAAAACGAGGTAGTGAATTAAAAGAAATTCCATCCGAAAATGTCGTTCCTGGAGACATTGTTCTGCTTGATGCAGGTCGCTATATTCCATGCGACTTACGACTTATTGAAACAGCCAATTTAAAAATTGAAGAATCCGCTTTAACAGGCGAATCCGTTCCTGTAGATAAAGATGCAGCGTATGAACCTTCCAAGCGAAATCACGAAAAAGTACCACTAGGTGATCAAAAAAATATGGCCTTTATGTCCACACTTGTTACATATGGCCGCGGTGTTGGCGTGGCTACCCAAACAGGAATGCATTCACAAATAGGAAAAATCGCCACTCTCTTGCATCAAGCTGATGATGATAAAACGCCTCTTCAAAAAAGCCTGGAGCAAGTTGGAAAATACTTAGGCTTTGTCTCTGTAGCAATATGTATCATCATGTTCTTTATTGGTTTTTTCCAAGGCCGTGATACGCTAGAAATGTTTATGACCGCTATTAGTTTAGCAGTTGCCGCGATTCCGGAAGGCTTACCAGCTATCGTCTCGATCGTTCTCGCAATCGGTGTACAGCGAATGATTAAACAAAATGTCATTATCCGTAAACTTCCAGCTGTTGAAGCCCTTGGCTCTGTTACAATTATTTGTTCAGATAAGACAGGTACATTAACGCAAAATAAAATGACAGTTACCCACTTTTATAGTGACTGTACATATGATGCATTAGAAAATGTAAACGTACATAATGATGTTCAGCGTCTATTATTAGAAAATATGGTTTTATGTAATGATGCATCGTACAACGCTGAATCACAAACTGGAGATCCAACAGAAATTGCACTTCTTGTTGCAGGATTGGCCTTTGAGATTCAAAAAGATGCACTAGAGAAGAAACATAAGCGCCTAAGTGAATTTCCTTTTGATTCCAATCGTAAAATGATGTCAACGCTGCATGAATACGAAGACAACTACTTTAGTATGACAAAAGGGGCAATCGATAAACTCTTACCAAAGTGCAAACATATTTTTAAAAACGGCACTGTGCAGCCGTTAACCGAAAGTGATAAAAATGAAATAATAGCAGCGGCACAAATGATGTCACAAAAGGCGTTACGAGTACTTTCATTCGCTTTCAAACAATACAATAATGAGCATATTAACATATATGAGGCAGAAGAAAATCTTATCTTCATCGGTCTTGTAGGGATGATCGACCCGCCTCGCCTAGAAGTAAAGGCAGCTATTAAAGAGTGCAAGAAGGCTGGCATTCGCACCGTTATGATTACAGGAGATCATAAAGATACAGCCTTTGCCATCGCAAAAGAACTTGGAATTGCAAAAAAAGAATCTGAAGTAATAATTGGCACACAATTAGACAATCTTTCAGATGAACAGCTCGCAAACGAAGTGAATCATTTAAACGTCTTTGCGCGCGTTTCTCCTGAACATAAAGTGAAAATTGTAAAAGCACTACGTGCAAAAGGAAATATTGTTTCCATGACTGGGGATGGTGTCAATGACGCACCGTCTTTAAAACAAGCAGATGTTGGCGTAGCAATGGGGATTACCGGAACAGATGTAGCGAAAGGTGCAGCTGATATGGTATTAACTGACGATAATTTCTCTTCAATTGTCAAAGCAGTCGAAGAAGGAAGAAACATTTACCATAACATTAAAAAGTCTATTCTATTTTTGCTTTCTTGTAACTTCGGAGAAATCATTGCACTCTTTTTAGCTATTTTACTCGGCTGGGCTACACCACTTCGTCCCATTCATATTTTGTGGGTGAATTTAATTACAGATACACTTCCAGCATTATCACTCGGAGTTGATCCAGAAGATCCAGACGTTATGAAGGAGAAGCCGCGTCGTGCAAAAGAAAGCTTATTTAGCGGCAGTGTACCGTTTCTCATTCTAAACGGAATTATCATTGGGCTCCTCACGTTAATCGCCTTTATTGTTGGCGCAAAATTATATACAGGGGATACGAATCTTTTTCCTCTCTTTCCATCGCAAATTGAAGCAGATGCTTTATTACACGCCCAAACAATGGCTTTTGTTACACTAAGTTTTTCACAGCTCGTTCACTCTTTTAATTTACGATCACGTACAAAATCAATCTTCTCTATCGGGATATTTACAAATAAATACTTAGTTTTCTCTCTTCTAATCGGGGTTTGTATACAAGTAAGCATTATTTCACTCCCGCCTCTTGCCGGCATATTTGGTGTACATGCTTTAACAGTACAAGATTGGGGCTTTGTTTTATTACTTAGTATCATTCCACTACTAATAAATGAAGTAATAAAAATATTTAAAAGGCAGTGAGGGGATTCCTCACTGCCTTTTCTAACTTTATCCTTGCATTTCCTTCTTAATTCGATTCGTTAAGTCTGCCATACGCTGACGGCTTTCCTCACGCTCACGTTTGTTTTGTTCTTCAATTTGTTGTGTTTCCTGAACACCTTTTGAAATAATATTCCAAGTCTCTTCAAGCGTTTCCATCTTAATACTTGAAGATCCAGTTAGTTTTGCTACTTCGACACTTTGCGTCGCGATATTTTGGGCATTTCTCTTCAATAGCTCGTTTGTACGGCGATCAAGTTCTGCCATGGAATCCGCAACAAGTTTTTGACGTTTTGCATTCACAGCTTGAATAATACCATTTTTAAAAATAGGAATTGTCGTAATAAACGCTGAATTAATTTTTCCGATTAACTTGTTGTTACCACGTTGAATCATACGAATTTGCGGCGCTGTTAAAAGCGCAACCATACGCGCCTTTTCTAAGTCATCAATACGTTGCTCTAAAATTTCTACAGAGTTTTTTAATGAATCAAGTTCGATTCCTGCAAGTTGATCATTGTTACGAACGCGCTCTTCATACATTGGAACCAATTCTGTTTGCAGACGCTCAAGTAACATTTCACCCGCAACAACGTATTTTTCTAGATCTAAATAGTATTTTAAGTTTTGCTCATACAATCCATCTAACGTACCAATTGAACGCTTCATTTCATCTTGATACTTCGTGATTTCCACGTATACTTTATCCATTTCGCGCCCCATCGTTTGATACTTATTAAAAATTTGTTCAATCATTTGATTTCCTTTTTTAAATATGCGAGAGAAAAAACCGCTTTTTTCTTCAACGAAATCTTTACTATCAAACTTGTCCATAATTTTCCCAAGCTGTTTTAATAGCTCACCGGAATCTTCTACTTTAGATAATGTCATCGTATGTAAAATTTGATCAGCAAACCTTGAAATTTCTACAGATGGCTCTTTCCCTAACTCAATGAGTTCCAATTGATCTTTTATATCTACCGAATTATAAATGCGTTGCACCTCAGAGTCTTGTCTTAACTGCAGGCGAATATTTTGTGATGTTTGTTCAGTCAATTCTGTTGTTGTTGGATCTAATACAATCGGATTCATATATGTAGCTTCCTTTCTTTATAAAAATGGCCTAAACAACCCTTTTAAAGTATTTGATAAATTTTTATAAGACGATGAACCGTGAAACTCTACATCAAAGCTCACTTCTTCTAACCAATGGGAATCAAATGCGCCCGCTTCAATATACTGCTCGATATCATTACGCCCTGTCGGATTAAAATGTAAAACATCGACACCAATTTGATTTAAAAAGAGCATTACTACCGCATCAGAGCGTGTTAGTTCTCCACTTTTCTCATTGTTAAATATGACTATTTTCGGTACTTCTTGCGAATAATCAAATTTCTCAAGTTGCTCAAGTATGTTCGGTGGGATTTGTGAAAGCTGCGCAAACACATATAAAGCGATATCTTGCTCTTTTTCAGACCCCACTCTTTTGCAAAGCCCGCTTTCACATGTATGAATCATTGCCTCCGCAATGCCATATTGCAAGCCTTCTGGTAAACGCTTATGCGGCCACCAATGGCTTTGAATGATGTTCTGTGCATCAAGTTTTCCCGAACGATTTAACGCATCACGATAATGAAATTGAAAATTCGCTTTCTGTTCCTTTGTAAATGGAAATTGATTGATTAATAGACTATTTTCATATGATGTTAACGTTTTTAATCTTTGAAAATACTCTTTCTCATTTTTTGAGACACCGGACACTTTTGCAAATAACGACGGAATATAAATATGTTGATTTTCTACAAAGAATGTTGGTCTTATAAATGCTTTTTCTTTCGTAATGATAAACAGTTCATCATACGTTGTCTTTAACGTCCGGGCAACTGGCGTATACGCCCTAAATTGCCACGGTTTATACAAGAGTGAATTATCATGATGAAGCACCTGTTCAATCTCTTTTGAGGCTTGATACGCAACCGTTGCAACGCGCTCTCTCTTTTTATCTGGAAATGGTTCTAATGCAATTCGACCTGGATGCGAAATCACAAATGTTCGATTTTCTTCATCGATTGTTTCAAAACCATCTTTTCCTTCTGGATGATAATACAATACGTCACATCCGAGCATAATAAGGAAGTATAAAAAGTAAATTCGACTTTCCGACGCATCACCGTACCAGATAATTTGCGGCATTTGTACTTTATAATCCTTTTGTGAAAACCATTTTGAAACGTAATTTTCACTTAACTTAATCATATCAATTAAAAAACGGCGAAAACCTTCTGTTTTTAACGATTGATTATGTTGTTTTTCGTATAGCTTTAAAATTGAAATGAAAGTTGTATGTATGTAGTGTTGTATATCGGGATGATCTACTTCGGGCAATAAACGTTTTCCCGATAAATGAGCAACAAGACGATTGACAGTTAAACCGTTTGCTGCCTGTTGATGCAGTGAAAAAACTTCTTGAATATCACGAAGCTTCTCTGAAGGAATGACTTTATTTAAATTTTGTTCATGAAGTACAGTGATTTTCTCATTTTGACTATACTCAAATAATTGATTATAGTACTCATCCGTATCATTTGGCACTCCAAGAATGCGACATCCTATATAGCTAAAATGCAGATCATTCTCTGTCACTTCATAATGCGGCCGCTTTGCTAAATCCAATTCAAACCGTTTTAATTCTTCTTCCCCGCCGAGTAGCTGTGGGTGAAATGTAAAACGTGAAAACATACTTGTTCACCTCCAAACGAAACGTTTATAAAAAATGGGCGCCCGTATGACGAGCAAACCCATTTAGTCTATTAATCTTCTTTCTTAGTAGCTGCCACCTCTTCACGAGTTTGGCGAGATGTTTTCATATAATGTAAAATAAATGTCGCACCAAATGCAATAACTAAAATCACAAAGAATAACCAGTGCGGCATTTCAATATGAATGACCGAAAGCAACATTTTCACAGCAATAATTGCAATTAATATATACGCTGTCGTTTCTAGTTCTGGAATACGTTCTAATAATCTTAAAAATACGCCAGCAATACCACGCATCATTAAAATTCCGAGCATTCCGCCAAGAAGTAAGATCCATACTTCATTTGAAACACCAAATGCCGCAAGAACGCTATCCACAGAGAACGCAATGTCCATTAACTCAACCATTACTACTGTTCCCCAGAACATGCCAAACATTCTAAATAGAATGCTATCTTGCTTCATACCGTGACCTTCTTCATCTTCTTCATTTCCTTTAGATTTATCAATGAAGTGTTTCACAGAAAGCCATGCAAGATAAAGAGCACCAAGTACTTTTACCCACGCTAATTTAATTAAGTACATACCAATTCCGATGGCAATAAAACGAAATGCATACGCACCAATAAGTCCATAAAATAAAGCTTTTTTACGCTTTTCTTCTGGAAGATGTTTTACCATAACAGCTAATACAAGCGCGTTATCAGCAGATAGCAATCCTTCCAAAATAACAAGCGTACCAATTAATCCCCAAGATACTGGATCTGTTAATACCCTTACCCACATATCTAAATCAAAGAATTGGGCATACGTATCAAGAATTCCGTGTAAAATCTCCATACAGCTCTTGACTCCTATTCTGTTTTTAAATTTCTATAAAGTGGAAAAGAAGGAAACGAAAGTCGCTTCCTTCTTATGCATCCAAGCCGTACGCTCTTACAAGCGCACCTAGTCCACCTTGGAAGCCACTTCCGACAGCATTAAACTTCCACTGTCCATTATGACGGTATAATTCACAAAAGACAACTGCTGTTTCAATGGAGAAATCTTCCCCTAAATCATAGCGAAGCACTTCTTCATTTGTTTCTTCATTCGCTAAACGAACAAATGCGTTAGCAACTTGACCAAAGTTTTGGCGGCGTCCCTCTGCATCATAAATGGTAACCGTAATCGCAATACGGTGTACATCAGCTGGGATTTTGCTTAGATCAACAACTAATTGTTCATCGTCGCCGTCACCTTCCCCAGTTCGATTATCACCTGTATGAGTAACAGAACCACAAGGAGATTGTAAATTGTTATAAAAGATAAAGTCCGTTTCTTTCGTACATTTACCTTCTTGATTTAATAAGAAAGCAGATGCGTCTAAATCATAATCAGATCCGCCGTCATATTGTTTAATATCCCAGCCAAGACCAATAATTGCTTTCGTAAGGCCTGGGCTTGTCTTACCTAAATCAATTTTTTGTCCTTTTTGTAACTGAATAACCATCGTGATTCACCTCTATTTACATAGATTCTTTTACTCTACATCTAAACCAAAGTTTTTACATAAAGCTGCTAATCCACCTTGGAAGCCGCTTCCGATCGCATTAAACTTCCAATCGCTGTTATGACGGTATAATTCACCAACTACAACTGCTGTTTCAATGGAGAAATCTTCCCCTAAGTCATAGCGAATTAGCTCTGTGTTCTTCTCTTCATCTAAAATGCGTACAAAGGAGTTAGATACTTGTCCAAAGTTTTGACGACGACCTTCTCCATCATAAATTGTAATCGTAAAGCAAATACGTTCGATATGCGCAGGAACATTTTTCAAATCAACTTTGATTGTTTCATCGTCTCCTTCGCCTTCTCCTGTACGATTATCACCTAAATGCTGTACAGAACCATTTGCCCCAATTGGATTATTGTAGAAAACGAAGTCTTCTCCTCCGCCAACTTTACCATTTGCTCCAACTAAGAAAATACTTACATCTAAGTCAAAATCAGCCTGTCCATCATACTTATTTGTATCCCAGCCAAGACCAACAATTACTTTTGAAAGACCTGGATTTGTTTTCGTTAAATCTACTTTTTGTCCTTTTTGTAATGAAATAACTGCCATATATAGCGCCTCCTAAAAAGTTATTGATAACGCGTGACGATTTCACTTAAATTTTTATCTTGCGTTCCTTCTCCGATTGCCGAGAACTTCCAGTCATTATCATGACGGTACATTTCGCCAGCAATTAAAGTTGTCTTTCCGCCGTAGTTATCCGTTAAGTTATAACGAGCTAACTCTTCACCTGTTTGCGGATTTTGAATACGAATATAAGCATTGCGAATCATCCCAAAGTCTTGACGACGATTCACACAATCATAAATATTTACAACAAAGATGAGGCGGTTTATTCTAGATGGAACTTTTTGTAATTCAACAAAAATAGTTTCATCGTCTCCTGCACCTTCACCTGTTAAATTATCACCTGAATGAGTCACACTTCCGCAAGAAGATAATTTATTTCCAAAATAAATGAGATCATGTTTATGTAAAAATCGATCATTCTCAAGCATGATCACAGATGCATCGCAGTCAATATTTGGCTTACTTCCAAACAGTGAAGATAAAAACCCACCTGCTTTTTCAATCGGATCCCACCCTAGGCCAACTTGTAACTTTGATAAACCTGGTTGTCCTTTCGTTAAGTCGATCTTCTGTCCTTTTTCTAAAATGATAGGCATGAAGTCTCTTCCTTTCTACGAATGCTTTTCCAGCTAGGAAAATATTATATTCTTTCTTTAATATTGTAGCATTTTTCATGGATTGAAAAAAAGAATAATTTTTTGATTATATGAAAACATCTATCTAATTTCTCTGCATCGATGTCAGAAGTGAACAGCTCCAAAATATTATATCGGCGCTTTTCGCAATATATCGGCGGAAACGGTGAATTTATCGGCGAGTTTCACAATATATCGGCGCTTCGACACAACTTAAAGACCATTCGGCGATATTCGACATATAACTAACCTCTATACTTAACATCAACATTATGAATCTAGCTATTTTTTAATATGAAGATATAAGTTTTACAGAACTTGCTTTTACAAACACACTATTATACGCTGTGTTATCAGAAACTAGCTCATAGTATGTCCCACTTGAAGTTTGAATCGTTTTCTTAATTGCAACTGTCATATTACGAGGTGCCACACTCGCTTGTGCGCCGCCTACATTTTTGAATAACCCAGCACCTGCTTGCACCATACCTAACTGATATTTATTCAAATCTTTTCCACCGTTCATGGCATCAAGTCTATTCATAAGAGAAGCAATTTGTTGACCCCAATTCTCATCACTTGCATACATGACGTTCATACCTTGTGATTTATCTCCCAAATTCCCACCATTATATGTCCAGCCATTTGGATTTAAATAGTTTTGATCAATATATGAAGCGCAGAAATTAATACCCTCTTCCCATGTTTTAAATGCCGTTGCACCGTTGTATGGGTCAGAATCTACCGCTCTAAAACCAAATAAATTTTTCTTATCTTGTGCAATCCGACTTTTTCCCCAACCGGATTCTAAAATAGCATGAGATAGTAAATAACCTGCATTTAAATTATATTTTTGTGCTGCATTAACAAAATATTGTCCAGTTCCAATCAGCGGACTGTCTGCACTATTTTTTCTTAAGAAATCATCAATGTCTTTCGCTGTATAAGTAGACGTAGCGCGAATTGGTACATATTCAAAATATTGATAACTATCTTGTCCACCAATTTGCGTTTTATCAAATGCCTCATAACGCTGACCTTCTTTTAAATGCTTCGGTGCATTACCAATTTGGTACGCCGCATACTTACTCGTAGAGTTGTTATATACATAGTGATAAAGCTTTCCGTTTTTCACTGTATAATATGACGTTGATTCATGAACCATATTTGGATATAAAGTAACGTCGTCTATATTGACGTATCCTGTTGTACCATCAATTTTCACATGCACACGGTCACCATCCGATTTTAGGAACTTTAAGTCAGCTCCTTCTCGTACATATGTTAACTTTTTACCAGTCGCAATATCATAAATATTAATCAACTTATTCGCTCGTACAAAGCCTTGTTTCATATTCACAACTTTTCCATCGCTAACAATATAACCGTCTTCTTGTCTAGTTTGCAGTTCTTTTTCTGCTTCCGTCCCATTCGATTTTTGAATTTTCCCTGCCTCTGTGACCACTTCATAAGAAGATCCTTGTTTTAACTTTAAGAACTGTAAAGAAACATAACCTTCTTTTCCATTTACGCGCACTTTCGCCCAACCATTTTCCTTGCCTATTACTGAAACAGATTCACCATTTTTTAAGTGAGCTACAATTGATGCACTTGTTGAAGGACCTTGGCGCACATTTAATAAAGATGCATTTACAACGCCTCGTTCTTCCGTTACTTGTCCGTTATTTCCGTTATTTCCGTTATTAGCATTCGAACTTGTACTAATTTGCACAAACTCTAACGATACATAGCCTTCTTTTCCTTTATACGCAATCTTCGCCCAGCCGTTTGCTTTTCCGAGTACTGTTATTTTCTCGCCTTGTTTTAAGTTTCCGAGAATGCTACTGCTTGTATTTGCTCCGCTTCTTACTCGCAGACTTGTTGCTGTGATTGTTCCTGTTTCTTGCGGGCCTGTCGCTATGTTTTCTGGTGGCTTCTCTGCCGGTTTCTCTGCTGCCTTACCTTCTAACTTCACAAACTCTAGCGATACATAACCTTCTTTTCCTTTATATGCAATCTTCGCCCAGCCGTTTGCTTTTCCGAGTACTGTTATCTTTTCGCCTTGTTTTAAGTTTCCGAGAATGCTGCTGCTTGTGTTTGCTCCGCTTCTTACTCGCAGACTTGTTGCTGTGATTGTTCCTGTTTCTTGCGTACCTGTCGCTATGTTTTCTGGTGGCTTCTCTGCCGGTTTTTCTGCCGGTTTCTCTGCTGCCTTACCTTCTAACTTCACAAACTCTAACGATACATAGCCTTCTTTTCCTTTATACGCAATCTTCG
>NZ_JAVBXD010000048.1 GCF_030756675.1 Bacillus multifaciens | reverse complement strand
GTGGAGCATTGTCACCTTCCTTACTTTTAAACCAGATACCGCGTGATGTTTCTTTATTTTTACCGTTTCTAATATTTACACCTTCTATTGTGAAATCTTCGCAAGTATTGTTTAGAATTTGAAAAATAAGACCATGCCCAATATCATTTCCAATTACCTTTTCTGTTTTGAAATAAGACATATTATTGAATAATCCGAGCTCTTCTAACACATTCTCACCTTGTACGTTATAAGTGATATTTTTATGAATCACTTTATCTACTGGTGCAATTTCTACTAAACCTTTTTTCACATTTTTTAATTTAAGATTTACATTTACATTGTCGCAAGGTGTCATATCATAAGGCTTCGCATTTTGATTTGTGAGCGCATTTTTATCGTTGAATACATAAATACCTACCGCTGCACCTATTGATGTCGTAGCGCTACAATCTACAGCTTCTATGTCTATTTTTGAATCTTTCACAGCATTCAAAGCGACGTATGATTGCGACTCACCACCATTAATAATTTTTGTATCAATCACAACATCCTGGCAATGTGATAACACAAATGCTTTTGTATCTTTTAGCTTTTTAAGATCGAATAGTCCACCTTTAAAAGTGATTCCCCTTGTTTTATCATATCCACCGATATTAACTGTATCTTTATTAGTAAATAACGTTGTACTTCCTGCCTTTAAAACAAATAAAGCATTCGGATCTGCGCGAATTGTAATGTTACTTGGAATTTCTAAATCACCAATTGTGTACGTTCCTGCTGGAATATCTAATGTTTTCCCCGCCGACTCATTTAGAGCTTTTTGAAAGGCCGCGTTATCGCTACCGTAATAATTGACACTGTTATATGGAATCATTGCTCTGATTGCCACATCTAACGAAGGATGCTTACTTTTTACATTTAACACTTCTTGCTTTATGTCGTCATAAGCACCTTCAAAACCGAATGGAGTCCAGGCTTTCAGAATATTACCTTTATGCACAGTTTGCACATACATTTTACTTGTATCTCCGTCAATACCTAACATGATTGTGTATTCGTTTGTAGTGAATGTATTCGCGATAATAACTCCAACCTTGCTCCCATTTGGTTGCCCGCTTATCCCATCACCATATATGCTATAAGTAAAAAAAACAGATTTACCTACAATTTCATTAATATCTTTAACACGTTTCCCGATTCCTTTATCATCCGTTAATTTTATTTGTTGAAACTTGTCTGTATTATCAAGCTTTGCTTTTATTTTTTGATTGAAATCATATAAAGTCTTTTCACCTAACCTTGCTGCGACTACCTCATCAAAATTTGATGGCTTAGCTGCTAAGAAATCTGAAATCATCCTTTTGACTACATTTAAAGTATTTGTATCACCATCTTGAATTGCTCTTTCTAACACTGCTTTATCGATGCCATATTTATTCAAAAATCTATTGAATTCAGCTTCTAAGCTACTAATATCTATTGCATTCTTGTTAATGCCTTTGTATATATTGTCTACTTCTTCATTTAACTGCATTCGTTCATCAGCATTGATTGGACTGTTAATTTGATATAGTCTTTGCATTCTCTCACCCCTTACAAGTAATAAAATTTCGTATCAATCTCACACCAATGGAATGTAGATGATTCGATTTTGATTTGGTTTATACCCGGTACAAGATGTATTTCCCCTGCGTCAGCATGACGTACAAGATTACGAGAATATTCATCTTCTATGTGAAGCCCCTTTATAACAATTATTCCCTGTGAAACTGCGCTCGGGTTATAAATTGTTAATGAATCATTAGTAGTAAAGTTAGTAATTTTCAAGTAACGTGGATCACACTTAATACGCCATTTTATATCGTGCTGTGCCGGATTAATCTCCATGGTCCCTATGTTTTTAAAATGGAACTTTTTTTCTTTGAATGTGTAATTATAGTCGTCGTCCCATTCCATTCCCATTCCCCATGCAAATTTATTAGAATCCCATTCTTTTACGTCCAAAGAGGTGAATGTACTTTCGCCAAAACCGTCAATATTATCAAACTCAACAGTTATAACAGGAGATAAATCACCGTACCCTTCTCTCTTCATTTCCATGTTTCTATATTGGACACGGTATGAAATGGCTGGTTCTAATGTGGAAATAATTCTAAAGACGCCGAGCCTTGCAAAGAAGGCTCTTATTTCACGTCTTTTTTCATAGAGGTTTTGTATATCGTAGGAATCAAACGTAAATTTGAGGTAATAAGGTCGCTTCGTGTACGCTCGATTTATTAGCTGTACACCATACATCCCTTTAATTTGTAACTCATCATCTCTTACCTTCGGCTCATCAACAAAAGCATCAACAACATGTAAGTTGAGTTTGCTTAACAATTGAGTATTACCATTTTCATAGATGAGCATTGCGTCATGAGGACAATTATGCAAACTCGGCACCTCCATTCTTAAGTTGTTGAATTTTATCTTCACGTACGTTGTATTTATTCACTTGGCGACTCAATCTCATTCCATCTAACTTATTTTCTTGTACAATCGTAATTTCAATAGGTCTATCATTGTTACTCTGCATAGGCATTGTTTGAGCAATTTCTTGACCAATTCTTCCAAGCGTGCTATCACGTAAAGGAAGGACAGCTTCATCGTATCCTTTAGCATCACCAACACCGACGAGTGTTGGCATACCCGGTTTAACAAGTGCACCATTTGCTGCCCATTTAACATCGAATGTTGGCAGCCCTTCGCTTGCCCATTTTGTTGGATTTAGCGAACCATTTACATTGACTTTCGGAACAGGAATATGAACGCCACTAAACATATTAGCAATTCCATCTCGAATTTTACTTATCCATCCGGTGATTCCTACCCATGCCGATTTTATCGGATCTACTAATTTTGATGTCATCTTTGATGCTGCCGATCCAATATCAGCTACCATTCTAACAACCGATGAAATAGGCTCTTTTATGAACGTTTTGAAGTACTCAACAACCGTTGACCACATACCACTAATTGATGATGCAAAAGAACTTGCTAATCCCTTCACGGCACCAAAAATTTGTTTTACGAACGAAAACTGAATGAGCCCCCACACAAATTGAATCGCGCCGTTGAATATCTGTTTTATACCTTCCCACATTCCGGAAAAATCACCAGTCAAAACAGATGAGAAAAATTTAATTACTCCCATAATGATATTTACCGCACCTTGGATAATATCCTTAATAGCATCCCAAGCTGACTGTACAATCATCATAATTACTGGCATTACAAAAGAAATAATAGATTGAATGATTGAAAATGCATTTTGTACAGCTTGAACAATTTGATCTCCGTTTTCCTTCCAAAAAGATGCAATTTGTTCTATAATTCCATTCACAAAATTGAGAACGTCTGTTAAAAGAGGCATTAAATAAGGAGCTATTGTATCGAAGATACCTTTTATGAAGTCCCATGCTGCACTAATTATCCCAGTTATAACTGGAATGAAAGATTGCAGTCCATTTTGGATATTTGTTAACAAATTCGTTATTGATACATACACATCTTGAGCAAACATAATAACGTCCGCTTTTCGCTCTGATGAGAAACCCAATTTATCTAGAAAACTACCAGCTGTACCCCAATCGCCAGAAACCAAGGCTTTCATAGTTTCTATTCCATATTGAACAGCTGCCGTAGTATCTTGTATAAACTTGATTGCATTGGCTAAGAAACCTAACTTTGTCAAAATGTCATAACCTTGAACCATGGCATTTCTATCACCAGATGCGGCTAACCAAAAATCTTTAATAGCTTGTCCTATAGCTTGAATATTACCTACATAATTGTTTAAGTCTACAAACTTATTAATCGCACCATCTACCCATTGAACAACTTTGGTTAATCCGATGACAATAGCACCTAGAGCGGGAGCAATAAGCGTGAAAATTGTTATAGCTAATCCTTCTAATGCTGAGGTAAATTCATCCCATTTACCTTTTAAATTATTCGTCATCGTATCAGCCATTTTCTTTGCTGCACCATCTGCATGTTCTAATGCTTTTGTGTTTTCTTCTAAGTATCCACTTCCAGCTTGTAAAAGAGCTGCCCAGTTTTTATACGCTTCTGCACCAAACAGAGTAGTTAATGTTGCTGACCTTTGTTGATTTGTCATTTTATTTGTTTTATCTTCTAATTCTTTAATCATTGTTGGTAGTGGTTTAATCTTTCCTTGTGCATCAAAGAAAGTGAGGTTCAACTCATCCATTACCTTATGCATTTCTTTTGTTGGTTTAGCTAAACGACCAAGTGATGTCGCAAACGCTTGTCCTGCAACAGAACCTTTTAATCCACTGTTCGACATAGCCATCATTGCAGCTGACGTTTCTTCCATTGTGAAACCGACAGTATGCGCTGTCCCTGCTGCATACTTCATCGCTTCACCCATCTCGCTTACATCTGTATTTGCGTCAGCTGCCGCTTTCGCTAACACATCTGCTGTATGTGTAGCTTGTTCTGCTTTTAGACCAAAGCCACTCATAATATTAGATGCAATGTCTGCTGCGGCACCTAAATCAAGAGCGCCTGAAGCTGCTAAGTCCAGCATACCGGGCATAGCTTTTAAGATATCGCCAGTTTTAAATCCCGCTTGCGCAAGATACATCATACCCTCACCGGCTTGAGTAGCCGAGAACTGCGTTGTTGCACCTAACTCTTTCGCTTGCGCTTGCAACTGTTTCATTTCGTTACCAGATGCACCGGAAACAGCTGCTACTTTTGACATTATCTGCTCGAAATTAGCACCAGCTGTGACAATACCAGCTAATGATGCACCAACACCGACTGCCACTCCTGCCATGCTGGCCATTGGTATAACAGCTGCACCAATTGATTGACCTAATTGACCAAACTTTTGGCCCATGCCAGAAAAACCTTTATTAATGTTTCTGCTGGTACTCTGTGCATGTCTGTCTAATCGTTCCAATCCCTGCCTTGCTTCTTGATCTCGAAGAAAGACAGAACCGAACATTCGAAAAACTTCCATATGCGTTAATCACCACGCATTTCTTTATATCTTTTTGAAATATTTGCTGCTTTTTCGAGGATTCTTTCTTTATCCTCTTCTGTCATACGGCTGTGTTGTTTCTGATCACTTGTAGAAAAGGCTTGTTCATACGGGATGATATTTCCGTTGAGGGCCATAAGTGGAATGTGATGCAACCAAGTTTGGAAACGACGTTCTTCCATTCGTTTCTCTTTGGCTTTGTAATAGAGGGCAAAAACATTTTGAAGTGATAATGACGAAATATATGACATATCACTATACCTTGTAGCTAAAGAGTCTATGAAATCTATTTCGTCAATTTCAGTAGCCCTTTGACTGAGTTCAAAAAACCTTCTTTACCTTCATTTTCCATAAAATCACTCACAACAGCTTCTAATTGGTCATCAAGGTAATATTCAAGTTGTGGAACAGAAGTTTTATAAATAGAGGCTAACCATTCAAAAAATTCACTCTCCGCTGCACCGATGTTTGACAAAACAGCATACATCATATCAATACCTAACTCGATCTGCATTTGTTTAACGTCTTCACCTTTATTAGCACGATCGCTCATTTCAGCACCTTTCACTGCTAACTCTCTAAACTCTTCTTTTAAATTCATTTTGTTTAAAATACGGGAGCAAGCGAATACGTCTTTAATCCCTAATTTCCGCATTTTATATTCTTTATCATTTAATGTAATAGCCATTCTATTAGTCTCCTTTTATAGCAATAGAAAAGGTTACCCCTCCCTATTGCTTTTCTAATGTTTTTACCTTTTCTGCTGCTTCTGGCGGTAAATTACAAACAAATTCTTTACCGCCGCCCTCAATCCAAATTTCGAACGGTGCTTTGTCTAGGTCACAAGGATCACGGTGTCCAGTAAAGGTTGCTTCTGGCGCCATTTCTTCGCCACCTTCGAATGCTGCTTCAATTGCACTATCATTTAAAGCGTTAAGTACCATAATAATAACGTCACGGCCATCTGCTGTTTCACCGACAAAAGCAATATTTTCTAAGTAAGAATCCATTGTTACTTTCTCACGTGAAGTGATTACAGAATATTTCTTTTTCTGACCACCAACAGTTTTTTCAACTTCTGACACCTCTGCTCCCGGAAAGAAGTTTACTACTTTTTTAGGATCGAAGAATTCAAGCAATCCTCCTGTTTTCATCTGTGTTTTAGATGAAACAATACGCTTAAATCCTTTTGTATCCCCCTTTGAACCGTTATACTCTACAGCTTTAAATTCTGGTTCATAAGAGAATGAACCCCCACCTTTTAACGCTCCTAATGGAATTTCTTTATCTTTAATACCAAGGTTCATAATGATCGCCCCTTCGCCTAATACAAGGGCATAAGGATTTGGTCTTGGCGCTGCCATTTACAAAACCTACCTTTCACATATTGTAGTATCTAACTCTGAAACGTACTTCTTTCAATCTTATGTTTTGGTCTTCTACTGGAATATCTCCTCTACCAGCAAAATCAACCGCAATTGTCATCGGTGCACATCGACTAATAAAAGTACCGTTATTAACTGCCTTCTTTATCAATTCAGATGTCTCATCTTGCATCTGATACTCTTTACTTGTTCCCCAGATGTTAACAGTGAATATAAAATCTTCCCGTATTCTCGAAATAGGATCTGATTCACTTGTATAAACAACATATGGAAAAGGAACCTTCTCGCCTTCTGCGTCTTTATAAAACACCTCAACGCCATAAGGCTCGAATATATCTCTTAAAAACTGATCTATGAATTCTATTAAATCGGTCATCCAATACCACCTTTCATGGTGGATTCCATTATGCGGTTAATCTCAGACCTGTGTTTTTCTGCTGCATTCCGCAATGCTTTTGTTCCTTTTTTACCATGAGTTCGATAGAACTTACCTGTACGTTTATCACGATATACCCACGGTGTTTTTCTACCGCCTTTTTCAGCGTAAATACCTGTGCCGAACTCTTCATATATGGCATTCTCTTTGTTGTTATAAATAACAGCTTTGATAGTTTGTCCATCTATAACAACCGTCACTTCAAATCCTCTTGCTGTGTCCCCACTAGCTTTTCTCGAATAAGCGACCGCATTTCCTTTGATGTACTCAGCCCCACGTCTAACAGCAAGCTTCTCCGCTTGTTGCATAGCCTTTATAGCATTGTTGATATTAGACTCATATCGCCAACTCATCGGCTTTGATCTCCGTTTCTTCAAGCGCTACTTCAAGATGGTCACTAGCACTCATTGGATTAGATACCTTTTTTACGCTGTAATGCTTGGTATCTGTAGCGATAACATCACCTTTCTTGATATCAGTTGGAAGGCAATACAAAACAGCACTTATGTCCTCTGTAACCTTCTGATAAGCCATACCAACGTCGCCGCCTTGCAACGTCTCATCAACGATACCTTTGAATGAATATTCCTTTTGGTATTTACCTCGGTTATATGGTCCAGTACCTTTCTCTTTTCGATAAATAGTTACATCAATCCCAAATTTCTTAATAAGTCTGCTTATTCTTCCTCTGAATCGCATAATGTTCTCAGTCGCTTTCTAAGCCCTTTTAACAAGTGCTTGGGATATTGTTCTTCATCAGTTGCGTATGACACGTTATATGAGCCTAATCGCTCGTTTTTTACTCCATCTTGCTTGTCCTCATCAGTAGCGAATAAATGGTAGCCTACTAATCTAACAGCAATAATTTCATAATCTGGTGGATAACCGTGTTCGAAGTCGTTACCTGTGTATCTGCGAATAAATGAATCCACAATCGGGATGAATATATCGATTAGATCATCTTGTTCATTTCCATCAATACGAAGAATTTTTTTAACTCGATCTACTGTAGTAACCATGTGTTACCTCCTTAGAGGAAGAGGGACACGCCCTCTTATTTAGATGCTGCTTTCTTTTTGTGAGCATAGATTGAAACTTTTTTGTTTTTAAGAACAAATGCATCAAAATATACACGGCCTTCAGCGAGAGTACCAGAGATACCAGGAGGATCTTTGTGGAGGCGGTATTCTGCGAGTTTAATAGGAGCAACAGTTGCGGACTTATGACAAATCATAAAGTTTACATCTTTACCTAATCGTTTAGAAGGGACACTTACGACTGGCATTCCATCTAATTCAGCTACTTGTCCTTTGAATACAACTCTATCTTGTGCTAAATCTGAGTTTTTTACATAACCATCAGAGTTTTTAATTAAACTAATAAACTCAGGAGAAGCATTAAGTACACGGTTTTCCGGTACATCCTCTTCATCTAAAGCTGCTGTTGCGGTAGTTACAGATTTATAAGCTGTTTTTTCGTCCAATGCACCTTCAACTACCATACCAGCATTTTTAACCATCTGTGCAAATCGATACGTATCAACATGCGGAACAACTACTTCACGAATTTGGCGAGCTAATGCTTCTGCGGCCTTCATTTCCGTTTCTTCTTCATTCATTTTATCGATAGTGAAAGCAAAGCTTTTATCTTGTGTTAATGTTAGCTCTTGTAAATCATTCTCTAGTTCATTTGGTTCCCCAAAACGATTTGATCCAGAACGCTTATAGTCATTTAAAGGAACAGTTTCAACGGATGTAACCTTAATTGTAGCTGCTCCCACAAATTCATAATCATTGTTAACACTTGGTGTTGATAGCGCACCTTTAGAAAAACGCTCATCAACCTTTTGGGCATATTTCGTAGTTAATTCAATTGGCATTAATCATCATCTCCTAATCATTCCAAGCTGCGTCAAACGCTGCTTCTGCTTTATCAATTGTTTCTTTTTCTACTTTTGGTTGTTTAGGCGTTGGTCCCGCTAACTTACCTTTTACAGCTGTAGACAGTTCACTGTTCCAATCCGCAATAAATTCTTTTACTGCTTGTTCTGTCGCTTCCTCATCTTCACCAATCAAACGATTAGCAAAGCGAGTAGGAATGCCAGCACCTCTTAACAAATCTGTTGCATGGTCCTTTAATTCAGCGCGTCTAGCTTTAGCTTTGTATGATTCATTTTCTCTTTTCAAGTCCTCATACTCTTGTTGACGCCGTTCTTCTTCACTCATGCTCTTACGCTGATACTCTTTTTCGGCATCCTCACGCGCTTTTTTGGCTGCCTGTTTTGCTCTTTTAGCAACAATGGCATCCACATCAGCTTGCGTGAAGTTTTTTTCTTGTTGCTGCGTTTCTTCTGTTTCTTGCGTCTGATCGGTTTCCTCTTGTTCCTCTGTTGTATCAGCTTCTTCGTTCTCGCTAGCAAAAAACTGTAAGTCTAATCGTAGAGGAAACTTAGTTTCTTTCAGTTCTTTCATGTGTAAAACCTCCATTTATAGCCCGTCGGCTGTCGATTCCGAGTGTTTAACGTCCACAAGTACGACGTTTACTATTTCAAGAATTGCTTCTTATATTCGGTATAAGTCATTTCTGGTTCATTCACTTTTACACTCTTACCAGCACTATCTCTTACCCAACGATATTTCGGGCCGCTAATACCCTCAAAATACGGTATCGGCAATGTACGACATCTTGGGTGCAATGGCGGATAGTTAACACCGACACTCGCATCATCTCGGTTGTATACCTTCCCTGTGTCTAATGAACGACATTTAGGTGATGTACGATGGTCAAATGTTACATGTAGCTTGTACTGTTCAATCTCAGCCTCACCAAAACTATCTAATGTAGCACGGTTATAGAAATACGATGACTCAGTGTGTACAAGCGTAATAGCGTGACCCATTTCTACATTCATCTTTTTGGCTAATCGTTCGGATACCTCATCAGCATGAAGCCCTTGGATAACGCCTTGTGTCAATTCTTCTCGTAGCACTTGTAACAGTTTCTTTTTGTTGTTCCAAATACGGTTAGAGAAGTTCTCTCCACTCCATGGATAAGAGAGAATCTCTTTAATCATCTTTTCATTCAGTACATAAACAGGAGTTTCGATACCTAGCTTCAGAAACTCGTATTTGCTCTGTAACAACGTTTCAGTGTAAATAGTAGTCATTTGTTCGCGGATAGCTTTTTCATCCTGTATCGCTTGGTCTGATAGTTTCATAAGCATTTCGGAAGAGATTGCATCTAACCGAGTAACTTTCGCTAGGTTGATATGTTGCTTGATTTCTTGTTCAATTGAATCTTTTATAGCTGAATCTACCTCACTCAAATAGTCGAGATAGTCAGTTAATCCCTTTTTACGTATTTCACGTTCAGCTTTACTCAAAACCTCGTTAAGTTTGTTATAATCGAAGCCTTTCTTTGTAAGATAAAGCCTAATCTCTTTATTCACTTCACGGTAAGCACGCAAATATGATGCTTTTAATCGCTTTTCTATTTTCTTGGCTTCTTTGTGCCAATTCTCTTCTAGTTGTTCAGCCCTATTGACCCAATACTCCTCAATTGTCGGCATTTGTATCAGCTACTTCATCTGTTTGTTGTGCCTCTTGCCCCGGCTGACTAAAATCGTATGCTGCAAACTTCTCTTCATCCTCTTCCTTCTTCATTTCCATGACTTGTTTCACGTCTTGAACAAATGATAGAAGGCTTAGAAGAACCTCTTGCGGTAAGATACTCTGTAATTTAGCGACAAGTTCAGCTTCTTCCAACAAGTTAGGCGGTAAATTCGGATTGAATTGAATCTTTATATCCCTGTGGTCGAATAAATCGCTATTCGTCATACCTACATACTTATTAATGAAATCCAAACGATCTGTAAGAGCCTTACGGAACATGCGAGCCTTTTGTCCTCTGACCTGTTCCAAAGCTAACAGCTTATACTTAATCGCTACCCCAGAAAGGTTACTACCGAATGACTCGTCACTCATATCTGGAACGAATGAGAACTTGTGAATATCGTCTTTCAAACCTTTTTTTACATTTTGAGCAAAGGTGTCATTCACATTCTTAATGAGCCAGTCAGCATCTCCGTCCTCATCTAACATAAGCACTTTGTCCTCTTTTGCTTGTTGAACGTCTTTTCGTTCGGTATCTGGCATATTAATCAGCTTCAAAAATGCATCCGTGAAGTCTGCTAAATCTTCAACATTGCCCGATACAGCATTGTTATACGCATCCATTAGTGCTACACAATCTTCCCAATCACCTAACTCAAATTTGTTGTTCCTATACTTAATAAGTGGTACTTTATTAAATCCATGTGATACTTGTTCCATTAATTCATAAGGAATGTCAGCATCAGTCTTTTCAGCTGTCTTGTGAATAAACTCGTATGTAGCACGCTCTGTACTGTCGTATACATCCATACGCACTTTATACTCGTTATCTTTTAAAAGAGATTCAGAGAAGATAATTGCATCAGTGATGTTTGGCTTTACCATTCCATCATCAATAACAATTACATTTCGAGGGTCTAGATCAACAAAGTTATATTCTCCTTGTTCGTCGAAGTATTGTAGTTCATACGCTACTCCATAGATAGAACAGTTAACAGCGTTGTCGTAGTTGACTGTCTCTTCGTCGTTATCTTCAAGAATGTCCAATGCCTTTTGGAATTGTTCTTTTGAATAAACATAGGATACAGGGGAACCGAGGAAGTAACCCGTGGAAATAGTAGTGATGTATTTAGCGAAGTTATGCACAATACGGTATGTTTTATTGCTCTTACGTTCTTTCTTATTCACGATTTCATGTTCACCAACATAATAGTCATGAAGCTTTTGCAATCGCTTGAACGCCTTTTCTTCTGTCTTAAAACGGGTGTATAGCAATCTTGCCTGTTCGAATGTAAGCAATGTATCACCCCTTTCTCATAAATCATTGTTTTGTTTCAAATGATAGCTTCATAGTTTCTAATAACTCTCTCATTACATCTGGTTTCTTAATAAAAAACTCAACAACTTCATTGAAAGAGCCGTTTATGCTACCAAGTGAAATGATAACTTTATCTAAAACATATGGGTTTTCCATCGTCTTTTCTGAAAGTAACAACACCTTTTCCCAATAACTCATCTGTTTTCCTCCTATAATCCAAGTGAAGACTTATCGATTGATTTCAGCTTGCCGCCTTTCTTCAAGAATCTCTCGATTGAGTAACGCCATGCATCCATTAAGTGGTTAAAGTCATCGATTGGTGTATTGAGCCTTTTACCTGTCTTGTTGTCAGTTGCATAAATGTAGTTATTAATCTCTTTAATAAACTCAACACAAGACGGGTGAATAACAATCTTAAATCCATGAATATACTGAATACCGTTGTTAATGGAGTCTTTACCTTTGCGAGCTCCTTCAATTCTTCTAATATCAAGGGATTTAATTTCATCAATACTTTTCGGCTCTGCTGAATCAGCTGTAATACGCTCTTTCGCATAACCCTTATCCTTAATCATTTGTGCAATCCGTTTATTGCTCATGCCTTTCTCGTAGTGCTCATCAAATACGTAAATTGTTTCATTCCTTAAATCTACTAATGAGCAACATAAGGCCGTTGGGTCATTCGTATAACCAAAGTCAAGACCGAAGGCGCTTTGTATATCCTTCCTTTGTCTTATCTCATCGATATCGAAGTCACGAACTTGGAAATTCTCATATACAAGACCGTCAGCTACTCCCCATTCACCGTCACATACAATGCGAGCACGTCTTGGGTTTTTTGTATATAAACTTTCATACCGCGCTCTATCCTGTGCATCTAACCATTCATTGCACTTATAGGTTGTTGTAATTGCAAACGTGTCATAAGCCTGTGTTTCTTCATCAAAGAAATATGCTTTGAGCCAGTGGTTTTCACTCCATGGATTAAACGTCACGGTGATCTGCTTGAAGAAGTCTGGTGAATCATAAGAACCACGAATAGATTCAACAACTGTTTCAAACTTGTGCTGGTCCTCTATTTCGTAAGCTTCCTCAAACCATGCCCAACATAAATTGCCTACATCCACCGTAATAGACGTGATTTTTAACGGATCATCAAGACCGCGAAATAGAATCTTTTGTCCAGTTGGTTTGTAAGTTATCTCTGGCATAGACTCATTGAACTTGAATAAACTTTTTACCTTCAGATGATTAATGGCCCATTTGAAATCCGTATAGCACGATTGCTTCAATGTATTAGAGAATCGACGAACAACCAGTATATTGGCCCAAGGATATTGCATAAGCCTTTTTGTAAGGTTTATTACAGTTGTTTTAGACTTCTTTGAACCACGTGAACCCTTACAGACTCGATAGAAATTTTTACAATGCCAGTAACGGTTGTAGCCTTTGCCGATGACTTCAAGAAAGTTAATATTCGGCTGTACATTCAAAGGTGCTTTATTCATCGGCATCAATCGGCACATCATCAACAAATGTTGGCACTGTTATTTCGACTTCTTTCTTTTCAGTCCACATCATATGACGTTTCCCAAGTAGTTCCGCAGCCTTTACACGGTCTTTCACATAAGTATCCTTGTCTTGCAGTTCAAAGTAACCCTCACCTTGTCCAACTGGTACCTGTTCAGTAGTCTCACCACGCATAACCTTTGTGAGAAACTCAAGTATCTCGTCTTGTGAAGCTACGCGTTCCTCTTCCTTTTGAGACATCCGTTCCTCTATATAGGCTTTTAAGTGAGGTTTAGATAGGTTTTCATTTCCCATCTCTTTAGCCGTTTTTTGACTGTATCCAGCCTTTCTAGCGGCTTCTGTTGCATTTCCTGTTTCAATGTAGTAATCACAAAACGCTTGTTGTTTAAGAGTTAGTTTCATTACATATCACCGCCCCCTTTCTATCTATTAAATAACTACCTAATTTTTAACTTTTTTGTATATTATTAAAGGAAATTGGATTTTCTTGTCGAATATTCTTTTCTAGGAGATATTCTGCTATAGGAGGTGGTTAATGAACTTCTAACACAATTGTGCCGTCCTTACGTATTAATACATTGCTAACACAATAACATTTCTGATTTACATTTATCAGACTACCACAGCCTAATAAACTATCTGTTTCCAAAAACTCATTTAACAGAAATTCTCCTAAAAAACGAATATTTGTACGAACTTCACATTTCATTTTTATCAATACCTCCAAGAGAAAGGATTACATTATGGAAAAACAGTACGAATCATTACTCGAAAAGTTATTATTGTTCTACCCTTATTTAAAAAAGGGACATACAGTAGAAAAATTGCACAACTACATCAAAAAATTCCATGATTTTAACAACTTATATCAAGAAGTTAAGAATGAGAATCCAGATGATGAACCTCGATATCTTGTTGCTAAAACCTTGGTTACTGGTCTACAACAAAAAGAAATTGATGAATCTGATCTAGATGATTTATTATTCCTACTGTTAGAAGATTCCCTTTTTAATTCGTATTTATTCAAATTAGAAGATAGTACATGCGATTTAAAGGACGCTAAAGATTTATTTAGTTCTTGGAAAATTCCTCAAAATCGTAAAATTCTCAGTAACGTGGACAAAAATCACTCAGATGATTTTGTTATTTGTGGTTATAGAAAAGAAGAAGATAATGGAGTGATAGAATCTTTACGTCTACTTTTATTAGACAGTAAACGAATTAAAGTTCGATCAAAAAACTCAGATACCAAAGAAATCGTCTTCCCTACTTTTATAGAGGTAGATTTTAGAAGAGCCCTTCTACACATTCGTTTACGCGACGTAGACAATATAGTTAATGAATCCGAAGAATTCAGCACCATGTCTGGTAGAATAAGTAACACTCTAAACTTTCTTGATTCCTTTCAACCAGAAATTCATTATAAGACATTCGATAATTTCAGAAAGAGCCTCTTTGAACTAGAAGAGCATTTACTTAAAGATAAAAGAGATCTAGCTCAAGAAAAACTATACACGTTTACCGATGAAATCGATCGCTTCACTAATTTAGTATGCAATAAATTTTCACCACCAGATGCTGAAATTTCACCAGAACAACATATATCAAATAGCGTATTGTCAATTATTTCAACTACTATAAACACTAGTGATTTAGGAGATATTTTTGGAATAAAATTCCGCAACAGCAAATATGATAATGACAAAAAATACGCAGAAATTACAATTAGAGACAAAGGATATAAATGTATCTCAACAAATAACCTATATTGGTTGAACTTACCTGTATTACAAAATAAAAAATCGATAGAATCCTTACAGATTGTAAAGATTCTAGATAATGGTACCGTTATCGCTAATTTAGAATTTTCTCTAGAAACAGCCAACATCAAAATTCACCAAAAAGGAAGTGAGGAAATTAGTGGTGACTATAAAGCCACTCAAGAGAAATACGATGACTTTATTAACTTTATCTTACCGTTTATTAAATAAGTCCTATCGTTAATTATACAAAAAGTAAAATCTCCCTATATTTATAAAAGAGATTTTACTTTTTGTTTTTTATACTACTCTCTTAACAACTAATGAGTCCATTAGTGTACCCCACACCTCTTTGAACCGAGGATCGTGTTTTCTGATCAGAAATAATTACGTGTGGTCAATTTGGAAGGATTCCTCGGCTCAAAGAGAGGTAAGACCCTCTCCCTCGTTGTATTAAGACCCTAACTTACGTTTATTCGTGAGTAAACTATAATTAATTGCCCTAATACTGTATTTCAGAAATCATCGTAAACGAACATAATCGCTATTTCCGTAGCGCTATGACACTTTCTATAATACAAGTACACTACTAATATTTTTTATCAACTTTTTATCTGCTTTTTATCAAAAAAAGAAAAAGAAAACCATTTACTTATTGAAATGGTTTTCTTTCCAAATATTTATCCGTTAGCTTGCATTAAAAATCCAGTTAATTCCTCATATATAACTGCTAGCTTATCTTTATAATTCATCAAAAGATCGTAAGTACCTTTATTTTTATCTACCGCCGATTTCGCAAGTATATAATCTACTTTATTCAAAAGAGGTTTTACATTTTTCGAACCCTTTAATCTATCATTATTTTCTTCTAAAAGAACATCAATCTTCTCTTCTAACTCGTTAATTTGAGCGATTAAAAATTTTCTATTTTCGACGGCATTAATATAATTGCTGAAAAGCTCCTCGTATTTTCCATTTAATTTTTCAGCAAACCCCGGCATAATTTCTTTTATAATTTGGTGATTTCGGGGTTCATCATCTATATCAGATTGTCTTAAATCCTCCATTTCTTTTATTGCCTCTTCGTTTACCTGTTCTTTTAAATACTCTTTTATATGGCTCATAAAGCGCTCTGTTTTATACATATAAAAAGGTACGTTAGCCTCTTTCTTAAATTCATTTAATAATTCAATACGTGGACCTATAGTTCTGCCCTTTTCGATTTTCCACCAATCTTTTTTTACATCATCAGTAACAAAAATTATAGGTTTATTTTCCTTTTTAGCTTTATCAATCATCTGAAACCAAACAATCAGATCTCCAAATTTATCTTTGTAAACTATACCATTATATTCTTTAGCCGCATCTTTTTTTTCTGCTTCATCTTCAAATCCAGGAGGAAATTTTCTCTTGTAACGTTCCTCTCCATTTTCGTAAATTTCTTCTAACTTTTCTTTAGGGTAAGGTTCACCTACTTTATTTTCATATAATTCACTTAATGAATCTAAAATGGTGTCGTTTATTAACAAATTAGGATGTTCATCTTCATGCTTCTTTACATCGTCAATTAGTTCGTTAAAACAGTTTACCATTCGCTCTGTAATACGATTGATATCTATTTTAGGATGCTTTTTATTAAAATCTTTTTTTAATTGAGAAGTAAATTCTGTTGTCTTAGAACCTATAGCATTGCAAATATTATCATATGCCAGCTTTTGTTCTAGAATTACAGCTTCTCTATTAAAATGAAACTCTAATCCTACTTGATACGGCATCCATAATTGTTTTTTAACCTTTTCTAAAATTCCTATCAATTCATTTTTAGTAGATTCTGAATACCTATATAAATTTAATAGGACATTTGTATCAATGATAAAGTAACAATCACTGAATATATTTTTAAACTCTTCCTCAGTATACTTATAAAACTCTGGAAATACCGTCTTCATAATATCCTCCTAAAAACATTTCTACCAACATCTGTTATACCATAATATTCATTTATCTTCCAATATTAATTAAATAAAAAACCACCTAAAAAGGTGGCTACTAATCATACAAACTATATTTAGTCCTCAATACTTTTACTTTTATATTTTCCATCTAATTCATCAATATATATATCGATTACCTCTTGAATAATTCTTATTCTAGTTCTATCTGTATAACTTATTAGAAATGAAATCATAATCATAATAAGCATCAATAAAAACATAGTACCTGAAACATAGTAAAATTCACCAGATATTTTAACTCCATTACTCTCATTTGTTATCGGTATAAAAAACCCTATAATATACTTAATATTTCCTGTAGCTAGAGAACTAGCAAATGCCGATGAGAATACAGCAATTATAAATGTTTGAATTACCACAGGTGTACTATCTCTTTCTACTACATTCAAATATGCCTTGAATCTTTTCATTTTGTATACATCATTTTGAAAATAATATCCTATTCTGTTCTTTAGAACTCCCATATTATCAATAATATCACCTGTAACTTTCATACATCCTATTAAAAGTTTTAGATGGTTATCCAAATATTTTGTATTACTAGTCCACTGATCTAACGTTAAATTTTTTTCCTTCTTTCTAAAAATACCTCCAATTCCAACTGTAGTTATCCATTTTGCTGTATAAGCAATTATTATAAAACTTAAAGCATACAACATATAAAATATTATTATAGCAATATATATAGTAGCTACTCCTATCTTTTCTACTATAGTAGTCATAAACGTATTCATTAATACTATTAGTAGAATTAAAACGCCTGTACTTAGATATACTTTCTTCATTCAGAAAAACCTCTCATCCATAATATTATAACGAAGTAAAATTTTAACAAATAAATCGTATAATTTCAATATAAAGAATCAACGTCCCAAAAACCGTTAAACTTAGTGATTTTTATTCTTCTACCTCAATCCCCAATTTATATGCCAACTCATACAAAGCCTTATTCCTCTTCCTATAATAATCGGGTTGTGACATATTCAATTCCCTACACATTTTCACCCAGCTATGTTTCTCCTTCCCTAAATAAGCCAACTCAATAAGTTGTTTATCATATAAATTCAGCTTATTTACACCTTTTCGTATATCAACAATATAAGAAACTCGTTTAATTATTTTTTCACTTATACCATCCGTTTCTTCGTTATATACACGCTCGATAGTCTTTTCATCTATGTTTGATAAAAACAGACGATATTTTTTCAAAGCTTTAAGAACATTCTTCTTTGTTTCTTCTCTATTAAGTTCTGGCAAGTCGATATCTAACATAACTATTCCTCCTCCACCAGCTTCAAAAATGTGTCCAGTGGTAAAACAACCAACCACGGCTTTCTATCCGCTTTGATTGCCAATGCGTCGGGCTGCTCCCGTTCATCTTCCAACCAATTGTATAATGTCTTGAATCCGTCTTTTCTCGCCTTTACTTCCCATTCAAGACCTAATCCCTTCACATCATTAGAATACCCTTCTACCGCACCAGAAAGTGGTACACGAGCACCGCCTATTAAACTAGCAAATTCTCTTTCACGTCTTGCACCTTTGTCTCGTTGACTTTTTCCCATTCTTAAATCTCCATTCTAAAAAAAATTATTTAATTTTTTTAACTTTATTTCTCTTATCTTGTTTCCTTCAGCCTCTTCTCCTTTGACAATATTTATCAGAAATAGTAATATTTCAATATGACTATACTATTAACTGTTGTTTGTTCGAATCAAACACCCCTGACCGATTTAGCTATCTGGATGAGTAGCAAGGGATGGTTTCCTGGAATTTTTTACGCTGGGCTACTGTCTTACTCCATTTCTAAAGTGTGTAACTTTATGAAAAGCAAATTAAAATTAACGGAGTTGATGTCTATGCTATTTCATTTCACTGTAGTTTTAAGTGCTTTGGCATTATGTCGGGGACCAGGATGGACAGTTTAGACGCCAAAGCTTTATGTAGGAATATGTCACCAAATACATTATAGATATAGTGTGTTTAACGATGTATTCCTACAATTAAAACTACATTTACTGATTTCTTTTTTTTCAAAAATTCATGTTAAATATCCTTAGTTAAATACGCCATTACTTGACTAATCGCCTTAAGAAGTCCCGCATACCCCGGGGCTTCTTTTTTATAGTATTATTGGCTTAATCACCAGAAAATTTATGCAACCTTCAAAGTGCAAAGCATTTTAAAAGAATGCCAGCTGCCCATCGACTTTTTCCAACAATTCAATTGGTTGCTCTTCCACTTTTTCAGGTTTTTCCTTTTCAATGACTGGAACAAAATTTTTAAACCAATGCAATGGAAAACAACCACAAAACCTTTTCCTCTCCTCATCGTGCCAAAAGAGGCAATGCGTCCTTTTCGGTTTAATAACGTATTCCTTCAAGGATTTGTTTTTAAAACCGCGTTGTCGCCAAATAAGTTGAGCATGATAGAACTTATCTTGATCTAGCTTAAGAATATCCATCTGTGGTTCTTTGGGCCACTCCTCTTCTTCTACAACGTGGAACCTTTCAGCTTGATAGGAACCGAAATGTGCATTCACATTATCAAATCGACTGACATAGTAGTGATTCGGTTTAGCCGGAAAGATGAAATATTCTTGTTCTAATCTCAACTCTGTAGAAGTATCAGCATTTATACATACCGCCTTCACTGTCGTCACCTTCTATCTTACTTTTTAATAACCGCTATCCTGTCTTTCGAAGTTCTCAGCATTCTTTTCTTTATAGGACCTCACAATATCCTCATACTTGTACCCGTACAGGTAACATAAACGGAAGAAAACACTGAATGCTCGACGTAAATGCCCTACTGTTGTAGTTAAATCACGATACTGACACCACGCGTGCTTTGCCGCTAATATGTCTTGTAAATACCATTCAAATAGCATATTGACATTAGTCACATCTTTTCTTAACACAGACTGCATACTAAGAGATTCAACAAGTTTACGACGAACTGTCCCCTTATCTAGCTCAATTGCGATGTTCATAAGAAAGTGTAATCCATCAATGAGTTCTTCCAGTAGTCCTTGCTTCGGAATACCAAAACCAGTACTCCACATTTTAAAGGCTCGTGTTTCATTCCATGCCTCACTGATCTCCACAATCAATGCACGGAATAGCATATCTAATTTGTCGTTTCCTTTATACCCAATCCGCTTGTCCAATTCCTTTTGCATTTCAAACAGTTCACTAATATCAAATGTTTGTTTCTTTTCTTCTGGCATAATCACATGTAACTTAATCATTATTTTTCTCCTTTCATATTTCTGTATCAATAATTTATTTCTCAGTATCTTCTAATCGGTAAAATAATTGTTTCTAACCTTATATTGTCTGTTAGTAATATAGGTTTAAAGCTGCTTTCTATTTGGATAAACAGTGCTTTCGTACCTAATTTACAATGCATTTCTAATGCATCACGCATATATTCAATTGAGTAAGCTACGTACTCTACCTTTTGTGGATTATATGATTCACACGGTGCTTTCATTTTCACTTCTGTTCCATCTAATTCAATTTCAAATCCATCACTATTCATGCGTAACGTTGCGCTTTTATTCCGCACTTTTATAGCTTTAGAGATTTGATTAAGTGACTTGTGGATTTGTAACCACAACTTGATTTGTTTCTCGTTTAAAGAAATAGTCGCTTTTTCGAAAGTTGGTACTATCCCCTCAACTTTTGGATAATCACCTGTTGCAACTTCAAATGTATGAGGATTCACTAAATAATCTTTATCAAATCCATGTATATTCTTAATACGACAAAGGCGTCTACTATCTGTTGCAATCATCGTCCCATCTGCTGCATGATGTACAAACATTAATGTCATTCTTCCTGCTGACACCCCAACAAACTTTTTAGCTAACTGTAAAGCTACTCCATATTTTTCATTGTGTAATAGATTCATCTGTTTTCCTCCTCACAAATTCCCTTTAAATATCCTTCTAATTTGGTTATCTCTGAAACCCTCATGTACCGCAAAAACCTCCGGGAATTCAGATAAACATAAATCGATAATCGTGTTATCTGTCGCTCGAATATAATAGTATTTAACTAATCCTTTATAGTCGTAGTGCAAATAATAATTTTGAATTGTGTAATGCAAACCATGCACTTCTAACGCTTCATAGAGTTTCAATTTTGTTTCATCTACTTCAAAAATAGATAGTTGCTCAATCAACTTTCACACCTTCTATTTTTTTCAATTGTTCCTCAATCCATTTACCTGTCGTATTCACGTAATCCTCACGTGTACGTGCCTTTTGTGAAGGGGATGGTGTAAATACCATTCCCCAACTACTAACTCTTGTTACGTGAACGTTTTGGTTTATCACAGTAATGCTCATTTATTTCACCTCATGCCGTTCTATAACTTGCACCTTTAACTTGATATAAATAATTCTTACTCATTCCGAATAACCGATCAGCGGCCGCGAATCCAATTTTGTCCTCTAATGTGTCTAAATCTTCATTACTGGTGTACCAGATTGGTAGATTCCGCAAATACCGCTCATTAATAATCTTATAGTACATGTCCTCTTTGAACTCGCTGTACTTGGATTTCGCTATGTCATCCCACACAAGAATGTCGCATGTACATAAATCATGAAGTATTTCATTCAGCCGCTTCTTGTTGTCATTTAAGAACGATGCATTTTGAATTTCAGCCATGATATTTACATCTTGGACACATAACACTCTGATACCACGCAAACGCCCTGTATGCTTGTCTATGACCTTAAAATGATTTAATGCATATTTAGCACCAGCTACTTGCAAATGTGTCTTACCTAAGCCATATGAGTTATTCGCTTGCCGCATCTTGTTACGTTCTCCCGGGGGCAAACTTTTCAATTTCGTTTCTCCCACCTCAGCAATAAATCCAATACTATTTATCTTTGAATCACGTATATCATTAAAAATTTTCAAATATTCAATCATCGAGTTGTACAATATTTTTTGTACTGCTGTTTCTCTTACATAGTTATCAAACCGAGCGTTCTCAAACTCTAACGGGATCATTGCGTTTTTAAAACGGGCCATTAAGCTTTTATGTTCCAAGCATTCGCACTCAATAGCAACGTCTACATATTTACCTTTCAAAAACTCAGACGGCTGCTTTTCAAATGTGTAACCTCTGTCTCCGCACTTTTCACAATCAACCGACTGACTTTGCGAATCCTCTATTATCGGCTGGTTGGATTCCTCTTCTAGTGTTTTCTTGTGCATAGCTTCCGCTCGTTTCATTAGGCGCTGCATTACGTCCCCGAGTTTTTCCATTATTACCACCTGACTCATTCATTTTCATATACAGCTGATCAAACTGTTGTCGTAGCTTTGCCGTTGACAATATATTCGATTTCCAAAAGCTATCGTTTTGACACCAGTCAATAACGTCCTTTATTTCTTGTAGGGTTCTATTATCTCGTTCCCTCATCAAACGAACGTTATTTGCCCAAGAATCAAAAGATGATGGTTCTTTTTGTTTATGGTTATTTTCTTTAATTTTTTCAAAGAGATACTTGGCTGCATTCATGTCGCAAGTTTCATACTTGTGACGAGAAGTATTCTTTTTATTTTTATTTTTATTTTCTTTTTCTTTTTTATTTTCTTTTTGTCCACGTATCGTGGGACGTATCGTTGACGTATCGTCAAAACCCGCATAAATACTGATTTTATAAGCTAACTCTTCGTTCTCTGTTCTTTCCAAAACCTTTTGCACGAGTGATAAATCTTCTATCACTTCCAGTTCTTTTTTTATACAATCCTCAATAGGTTTACCACCTTTTTTAAGGTTGTATTTCCCCCAATTCAAGATGCAAATCTCTCTAGTTTTTTCATTATAAATCACTAATTTATGATGTTTAATGAATCTATCCAACAAGGCTTTTATACTTTCTATTGAATAACCTAATTCAAAGGCAATTTGCTTTCTTGTAATCCGATAAACACCTATTTGATGAGTGTGTTCATTGGTCAATAAGTATAAATAAAAGAATTTATCTTCTGGTGTCATTTCCTCAGAAACTTTTGGATCTGACCAGAAAGAAGTTTGCACATGTCTATATTTCGCCATTTAATTCACCTTCTTCATAACAACTTCATAGTAGAAGCCTCGGTCACGTTCTAGCGCAATGCAACCTTTGAATAAATGAGGATTCTCATCTTTTTTATGGCTAATGGCTTCTAATACTTTTCGAATAGGGAAATGATAATCAAATCCCTCATCCTCTAAGCTCCGGCAACGCTTGATTAATTCAGATAACCTCTCATCACGCATGTATCTTGTGTTGAAACTTCTGTTTAGTGCTATTGGTACAGAACCATCTCTTACCACAGTTTCCATATCAACCACCTGCCTGTTGTGATTTTTGCTGATTTGCTTTTGCATCATTCAACCATGATGTAATTGTCCTTTGAACATTTGATGCTTGCTGTACTGTAATTCCTTTGAATGTTTGGATTCCTAATGACTGTTTTACAGTTGCTTTCGTCTCTTCAAACAGCATACCGTACACCTCGGACAATTCTCTAATTTGTGCATGAATCGCTTGTATTCGTTGCTCATTAGCAACTTGGGCCTGTCGCTGTTGCTCTTGTTCTGGAACAGTACTTTGTTGCTTGTTAGGTTGTTTCGGTTCATCATCCCGTGGAATATCTTCACCAGAATAGATATATAATCCTAACCCGTGTAATGCAATCGCCTTCGCTAGACATCTCTGAATAGATGTATTGATTTGAAATGATGTAGGCTTTGCTATTGGTTTATTGTAGTTATCTAATACCGGATGTATCTGTGAACGAGTGATATTATTGACTGTCACTTCAACTTCGACAAAATAACCAACCTCTGTTTTCATATAAGGCAATCCATCAAATCTAACAACTTGCCAAGTTGCATCAGGACATTTTTTTAATAGTTGATCTACCGCCCATGACCAACTTAAATAACTGAAACGCCCTTTCTTTTCAACATGCTTACTGACATCAATGGACGCCAATTCTGCAAAATAATTTCTTTGTTCACTCATCGAATTCTCACGCTCTCACCTTGTTTTAACGTGATACCATGCCATTGCATTCCATCTTTAACCGCTGCAAGTAATGCTCTTTTATCAACTTTTGGTTCCTGTGGAATTGTGTACTCCGGTGGGATAACCGCATCAGCCGCAATCTCTAAACTTGCTGGATTCTTCTGAATGCCTACTGTTATCAGTGCCCCCTTAACACGTCTTTTACCCACAGCGATCATTTGCTCATACAAGTAATCTTTAATGTTTTTCACATTGTTTTCGAAGGCCTTACGACGGTCAGCTAAACGTTTTTCTTCCACCTTGATAGCTTCCGCCTGCGCATCAATGTTTTTAATTAATAACGCTGCACCTTGAACTTTTTCGTCAATTACTTCGTCAATCGCTTGCAATGTATCATTAATTGCTTCTTGATCCGCGCCGTCCTCAATCATTTGTTGCAACGTATTGAAATTACTTGTAAGCTCATAAAGTTTCATTAGTTTTTACCTCCTGATTGTGTTACTAATACACGGTTATGGGCACTACTTATATTCCAACCATACTCAAAATCACCATGTACATGTTTCTGTACAAACCAAACTACTTCAGAGCGAGTTTCTAACTCCTCACACACTCTATCCCAAGCCTGCTGCAATGTGATTTCCTGCTTCTTTTGTAAACGAGCTAACTGCTTTTTACGACGTGATTTCATAGTTTAATATCCTCCTAAAATGGCATACTGCCGTATGGTTTATCTGTTAATACGGTAATAACATAATCGATATCTAGCTTTTTGGACTTGTCTGTTTCTTTGCTAGACATACGTTTCAAGTTGTTTACTGCGATTTCTACTTGTTTTTTTAACATTTGATTTTCAAATGACTCTTTCATGTAATCACCTCATGTGATATACTGACTGCGAAAATATTTTTACAAATGACTCCTGCTGCAACAGGGGTCTTTTTTATGCATTTAACACATACTCAATAATGTGGGTCGGAATATTTACTTCACGCATTCGATTAGCAACCATTTCAACGCGATCACGTTCCTTCTTCTTAAAGAAAAGCTTTGCCAGTTGCTCATCACATTCTTTCGCTTTGTTCCCCCACTCTTCATACTCTTTACAAGCTTCATAGAACTCTTTCGTTTGACCTTCTGCGTTTTTCTGACTTGCGATACGAGATAGCAAGAACTGATTCTTTATGTAGTTCTCTTTCTCGTTGCGCAATGACTTTGCTAACTCCGCATCTTCCGGTAGAACAAGGTTTTCAATTGCCATGTTGTTCACCACTATTTTTGATAAGAGCATTTATGCACACGAATCGATTTTCAATAAGACGGCGCTGCTTCTTGCTTGGTAGTTTATAATGGGCCAATAGCTTAAGGTAATCAGCTACTTTTACGTTGTTGTAGTTGATTGATAGATTCATTGTGTTCAGCCTCCTTGCGCTCAGCTGCTAACTTTTTAAATTTAGTTGGATTCGCCAATATCTCTTTAATTATTGGTGCGCAAAATCTTTTTGTTTGTTCTGCGTTTAATACAATTTTCAAGATTACTCCCCCTAAACCATCGGTCTCCAACCGTTAATGAAGTTTAACGCTTCGTTGAAATCTTTCTTTAAGATGTCACGATAGCTATTTACATTGAATGCATCCTTTAAGTTACGACCGAGTAAACCAAATAATTTTCTAGTTGAATCATGTACTTCACTATTGATGTGACCGTTTTCCCATAAGTAATAAATTCGCTTTGATTTAGCCTTATCGATAACCCGTTGTTGTCCATAATCAATTGTTAATTGCTTTTCAACGACAATTTCAAGTGTAGAAACTCGTTTATTTAAATTACTTGTACCTGCTGCAAGAAGCTCAATTTGTCCAAATGGATCGTTAGGTATTTTAGGTTGATTTTGAATGTACTCTTTCATACGTTTGAACTCTTGCAAGAACTTTATTTTCATCTTCATCGCTTCTGGAGTTACATAAGACATAGCGACAACCGCAAATGCATCTTCTGTTAAGAGATATTTTTTATACCACTGTTTGTTTTGAAAATGTTGGTATTGGGTCTGCCCAAAGTTGGACTCACCCCAAGTTAGCTCTCCAGCTTCTTTTAATTTTTCTAACTGTACTTCTATATCACGTACAACATGTTTATGCTCTTTACCAAACATTTCAGCTACTGTTAAGCTGTCAGTTACTACCTCACCGTTACTTTCAAAAACTAAAACATGTTGTTCTACTTCGTTTACCACTGTTAATTGATTCATTATGAAGCCTCCTTAGTTTCTAAAATCTTGATAATTTTTTCTTTTACTTTCTTACCATTCCTTTTCCCTAAAAGAATATCTGATAGATAAGGGTTTGAAATTCCTAGCATTTCTGCTAATTCCTTTTGCTTCATATCATTGATAATCAGCCATGTTTTAACCTTTTTACCGAACGTGTTATCCATACGTTTAACTCCTATTTTTATTTTTTTAGCTAATTTTTTAGCTTTTCGTTGACATTATCTATCGCGAAAGATAGAATAAAGACATAGCTAAATAAACATACATTAATAGCCTTTGAACGTTGGGGAACGTGGTCTATTGGCTTTGTTTTGTAGTGTTTTGAAAAGCTAAATAAATAGCTCATGAACATAGTTTACTATCGAGAAGAATAGAAGTCAACTTTATTCTACACAAAACGATAGATTTTTTGTTCATTTGCCTGAGGATGGTTGATATGACTACATTTGATATAGTAAAAAAATTAGCCGAAGAACAAAAAATTTCGATTTCTGAATTAGAACGAGAGTTAGAGATGGGGAAAAATAGTTTATATAGATGGAAAAAACAAACCCCTTCATCTGACACACTCCAAAAAGTAGCTGACTATTTTAATGTTTCTACTGATTATTTATTAGGAAGAACTAAAAAGAAATATTGGGAACTTACCGAAAAAGATGAAAAAGACATTCAAAAGAAATTAGAAGAATTAATAGAAGATATGAGCAACGCTGATGCTCTTGCATTCTCAAAAGGATCTGAGCCAATGTCAGAAGAAACGAAACGCTTATTAATAATTTCTTTAGAAAATTCTCTTAGGTTAGGAAAAGAAATGGCTAAAAAGAAATTTACACCTAAGAAATACAGAAGCGAAGATTGATTGGAGTGGATCTAATTGGTTTCAAAACAGCAAATCAATTTAAAAATAGACGAACTACTTAGACGATATAATACCAGAGATCCATTTCTTATAGCTGAAGAAAAAGGAATTGTCGTTATCACCGAAGATTTGGGGGATATTTTTGGATACTACCACAAAGTATCTCGTATCCCTTTCATACATATTAATGAACAACTTTCATATCCAAATCAGGTTTTTACCTGTTTTCATGAATTAGGACACGTTATTTTTCATCCAGACGAAAATACACCTAAATTATCTTTGATATCTCTTTGTTCTGAAATCCGTATAGAAGCCGAAGCGAATTATTTTGCAACAAGATTTCTTACCGATGGAAGTCATCACGATTACTACATTCAAACAAAACAAGAATTATTACAGTATTATGGGATCCCTAAACAAATGGAGAGATTTATTTAATTTTTTCTCTATGTAAATTTTTTTAATTTCAAAAAGAACATAAGTTCTTTTTGAGAAGTTAAAGGAGAATAATAATGATTGTTAACTTAGATGATTATAGAAGAAAAAAACAAAAAGATATGATAAAAATACCAATTGTCACTAGCATTTATGAAGAGAATGGTGAAATAAAATATGAAATTGACGGATATATAGATACTCCAAAAGATTGGATTGAAGGGATGGATAAATAATGAAATGTGCTATTTATAGACGGGTTTCAACTGATATGCAAGCTGAAAAAGGATTCTCTTTAGAAGCTCAAAAGATGCGATTAGAAGCATATGCACAATCGCAAGGTTGGGATATTGTTGGTGATTACATGGATGATGGTTACAGTGCTAAAGACATGAATCGCCCAGAGCTCCAGCGATTATTAACTGATATGAAAGAAAAACGATTCGATGTAATACTCGTTTATAAATTAGATCGTCTATGTCGTTCGGTACGAGATCTTAACGATATGATTGAGGATTTTGAAAAATATCACGTTAAGTTTAAGAGTTCAAGTGAGGCATTAGATACAACAACTGCAACAGGTCGTATGATGATTAATATGATTGGTACACTCGCACAATGGGAACGTGAGCAAACAGCTGAGAGAGTTACAGAGAACATGTACAAGCGTGCTGAACTCGGTTTATTTAATGGTGGAGTAATTCCGTTCGGTTATATTAAAACTAATGATAGTATCATCGTTAATGAAGATGAAAGTGTGATTATCAAAGAAATGTTTGAACTAGCTCTTTCAAATGGTTTTTTAGCTGTATCTTTAAAATTAAATGAGAAAGGTTACAAGACGAGAAGTGGTCACAAATGGCATAAAGAAGCTGTGAAACGCATCTTAACTAATCCTATTTACTGTGGTTATAAACGTTATGGAGTTAAAGGTAATGATTCTAAAGAAGTTGTTATATCAAAGTTCAATGCAAAAGGTTTTAAACCAATAATATCTAAAGAAATGTTTGATGAATGTCAAAAGATATTTGAAAATAGAAAAACTAACGCGCCAAAACCACGATATGGTGAATATAATTATTTTTCCGGAATTTTTGTTTGTCCTAACTGTGGTCAAAGACTATCAGCGGTTACATACATGATTAAAGGTAAAAAATATAAGTATTACAAGTGCGCTAAAAAAGCACAAGGATTTTGTAATGGTTATAACGTCAGCCTAGAAACACTGGAAACAGCATTTTTAAAAACTCTTAATCTAACATTAGACAACATAGAAATTAATATTTCCGATAAGATAGACATTAATTCAATAAAAAAAGAATTAGATAATTTAACAAAAAAGAAAGAAAGAGTAAAAAATTTATATCTCGATAATGTTATAGATCGTGATGAAATGAAAGAAAGAATAGACATTATAAATGAGAAAGAAAAAGAATTGTACACCCTTCTCTCAGAAGAAGAAGAAACCATTTCTGTAGAGGTTGTAAAAGAAACACTTGAAAACTTAATTTATAATTGGAATATCATTTCTGACGAAACAAAAATGTATGCTATTCGAAGTATTTTTGACAGTATAGAATTTAAAGAAATTAGCAAGGCAAATGGAAGATGGAAGAAAGCTGCAATTGAGATAACTGGATATAAATTGAGATAGTTTCATACTATCTTTATTTCAATGTATAGGTACGTTATCTTCTGAATACATACCACCAAAATACACAAGGTCTGGCTTTTTCGCGACAACTTGGTTTAACACCCCACTAAAATCTTTCTCTCCAACTGTAATTCCTTCATAACCGACGATTTTTGCTCCTAGCTTTTCTGCTTCTTTTTTAAATGCGTCAGCTAACCCTGTACCGTATGCCGTTTTATCCTGAATTACAAAAATATTTTTTGCCTTTATTGTTTCAAGCGCATATTTCGCTGCCGCCGGACCTTGGAAATCATCCCTTGCAACAAGGCGTGCAACAGTCTTTAACCCACGTTCTGTTAATTCAACTGCCGTACTTGATGGTGATACCATAACAAGATTTGCTTTCTCATATGTTTCAGAAGCGGCAATTGATACACCTGACATTAAATGTCCGACAACGCCTAATACTTCTTTATCAGCCGCGACAGACTGAGCATTAGCAACCCCTTTTTTCGGGTCACCTTGATCATCTTGTGGAACAAATTGCAATTCAAAACCTAGTTTTTTAAACTCTTCTTTTTGTTTCTCTACCGCAAGCTGCGTTCCAAGCTTAATAGATTCTCCAAACGCAGCCGATCCACCTGAAAGAGGTGATTCAGAAGCAATTTTAATTACTTTACTTGTCCTTTCTTCATTTTTCGTAGAAGATGAATTATCATTTCCTTTACCCGTACACCCTGCCATCATTCCCGCTAATAAAACACCTGATAACAAAAGCGATATCTTTTTCTTCACAGTACTCCCCCTAAATTCGTAATATTTTTAATATTTAAAATATTAATCTATACATAAAGGTAGTACAATAAAAATCGTTAGTGTTTTCTCGTATAATTCCGACATGATATGCTATATACATTCATTTTAATTTTTCTACATATAGATTGCTGCTATGCAGAAAAAAGGAAGCTTCACTCGTTTGCTATCTCTAGTTTTCACTGCGCATATGGCAGGAAAGGGCACTGACCGCTTCTATGCTTGGCCAGATGCTCTCGTCCACCGAAAAAGAATGGTTTTATGTCGGTTTTTTAATTTAGATTTATATAACATACAAAAGAGTCAGTGTATACACTGACTCTCAGAGTGTTGGGAAACCCTTTGGGTTTCCCAACCTCTGATGACCTTTATTGTAACTATGTATAAAAAAATTGTACGAAACAATAAAAAATAAGAAAAACAGCCCTTCATCTGACCAGAAAGGGTCAGTTGAAG
>NZ_JAVBXD010000047.1 GCF_030756675.1 Bacillus multifaciens | reverse complement strand
GGGCCATTTCACGTATGCGGAAAACATGGTTATCAGGAAAATTCTGGTCTTTAGCTGCACGAAGAGGAAAGAGAAAAGCAATCATCGCCATTGCGCATAAAGTAATTAAGGTGATATACCATATATTGAAACAACGAACGGCATTTATTGAATACTCAAAATTACTAGCATAGACCAGTTTCCAATTTCATATACACAACTACTGAAAAAATATCTAAAGAACAGTAGTCTTCTTTCTTATTGTCTTTTTGCGTGTTTCACACGCAAAAAGAAGATCTAGATGTATTATTAAAAAGCTAAATTGTGCCCTGAATCAAATTATTTTCACAGAAAAGAAAGGGGGTTTTTATGTCGGTGTTTTAATTGAAAGTGATCTCCTTACAAAAATGTAAGCTTATTGTAAGTTATTACAATAGCAGGTTTCTAGAAGATTCTATACAATAAAAGTAAGAGATAAGTACGTGATAGAAGATTGCGTATCAGCAAGAAAAGGAGAGATCAACATGGAATGGATTCATGAATTATTCCAACAGTACGGATACTATGTTGTACTCGTTGGGTTACTGTTAGAATATATTGCACTTCCGTTTCCGGGAGAGCCAACATTAGCTTATGCAGGATATTTGGCGCATACGGGTGAGTTGCACTTACCATTATTAATCTTTTTCTCTTTTTTAGGGACAAGCGTAGGGATGACAATTCAATATTTTGTAGGAAACAAGCTCGGTATGCCGTTTATTCAACGGTACGGAAAATATGTTTTTTTAACGCAGCGTAAAATTGATTTAACACGAAAGTGGTTCGATAAGTATGGATATTTCCTAGTATTTATTGCATTTTTTATTCCTGGTGTGCGCCATTTTACAGGATACTTTGCAGGGATTATTAATTTACCATTTCGCCGCTTTGCGATAACGATTTATTGCGGGGCATTATTTTGGGTATCGTTCTTCTTAGTAGGCGGTTATTGGTTAGGTGGAAACATAGATTCTATTTTTGGATTGCTTGGAGATCATATCGGAAAGATTATTATCGGTGTTGTTGTGATTGTGGCGGTAAGTGTAGCTGTACGATTCCGTAAAGAAATTAAGCGCGTGTTTGTACACACAGTAAATTAAAATTATCCATTTCATGTTGAGAAAGGCAGTGCTTCTGTTGAGAGAAGCACTGCCTTTTTGTATAGGTGAGCTTGTGGGTTGTTCATTATGTATTTTTGAAAATCTAAAATTAGAATAAGCAATAACATTGGTAAAAACAGAAATGTATGTAGTTATAATATAAAACCAGAGATGACAGAGAACCAAAAAGCAGTATTACATATTTGTATAAAGCTCATTATGAGTGCTGCTTTTTTCTTTTTTAATACACTTATAACAAAAAGTAAGGTGTAAAGGATGATAAGAATAGTCCAAAATGGAGTGATGGAAATTGTAATAGGTAGTGACTCTTCAGGTATTCCAAGAATGAAGAATAGAATAGGCACGAAAATCATGAGAAATGGAATACAGGCTAGCAGGGTAAATAATACACTTCTATCACGAATACCTTGAATTATTAGTAGAAGTGCAAACAATATAATCGACAAAAGTAATAGCACCATAATATGTACTCCTTTTCAACGAAAGTGTAATTTTACACTTTTTATTATAAGGTATAGTATGGAAACTGTAAATATTTTTTATTATGAATTGTTGGTCATCTAAAAAGCAGGAGATTTTTAGGTCGTTTTTTCAATTTATACTTATATAGTATGTGCTTTTATGTTATATACATAATATAACGTATTTCGAATTTTAATTAGTAAGATTATCGGGTATTTTAAGTTTTGTATATTTACAATTTAAAGATGCGAGGGCCCTTTAAAGTTTAGTTTATTTAATATTCCATATGTTTAAATTTAATAATAAAAGGAGAGCTACTATGAGCTTACGAACACGAATTTTAGGAATTGTATTTGTAGTCATCCTAGGGCTGGCGAGTATGAATTTTGTATTTTTATACTTTACTGCGAAAGGAACTGGGGAACAAACAATTGGTGAGTTAGGGAAGATTCAAGTTGAGGCAATGAAAAAGCAATTTGATAAAGACACATATGAATTGTGGTTAAAAGATCCTCAAAAAAATGACACATATGAAAAGCTGCGAACTACATTAAATGAAATGCGTGAACATGATGGCGCGTTATATGTATATACAATTAATTTTAAAGAGAATGCAGCGTATATTATGATTGATGGGCAGCCAAGTTCAGAGGATGCTTCACCGATTGGAGAGAAATCGGACAGTAGTCAGGCAGAAATCCAAAAGCTTAAGCAAGGTGAATGGATGTACAGTCCGATTATAAATGATGAAAAATACGGGAAATATATGTCCGTTCTTGTACCGTTACAAGATGAAAAGGGCCAAGTTTATGGGGCGCTTGGAATGGATATAAAAGCTTCTGTTGTTGATACGATTATGCATAACTTGTTGGCAGATCGAATGGTGAAACTCGGTCTTATTAATATAGGAATTGTTGCCGCTGCCCTTGTATGTTTGTTCTATTTTATTTATCGAGGCTTAAAGCCGCTTCATACGTTGAAAGAAGAAACGAAACGAGTTGCAGAAGGAGATTTAAGAGAGCTTCGCATTTCATCTCGTAAGAAAGATGAGATTGGACATATGATTCGTTCTTTCGGATATATGATGGAAAATTTAAGAGGAATATTGCAAGGTGTACAGAAAGCTACACACTCTGTAACGCAAACATCGGAAATGTTACTTTCTTCTACACATGAGATGAAAGAACAGAACCAGACCATTTTATTATCGAGTCAAGAAATTACAAATAGTAATGCACAAACTGTTTCTTCGATGGAACAAGTTTCGAGTGCGATGCATTCTTTTGAAGAAGAAATACGCGGTGTTGAACATGCCGTAGGGGATATGAAAAATATTTCTCAAGCGATGGCACAAGCGGGCGAAGAAGGCCAGGGAATGTTGCATAATACAGTTATGCAAGGAAAAGAAATGAAAGAGACGTTCTATCAATTTGAAGATACAGTCAACTCATTATTAACACAAGTAAGTCATACGGGAGAAATTCTATATACAATTGAAGATATTGCGGCGCAAACGAATATGCTTTCCTTAAATGCAGCTATTGAAGCAGCTAGAGCGGGAGAGTCGGGAAGAGGATTTGCGGTTGTGGCAGAAGAAGTGAAATTGTTAGCAGACCGTACCGCAGAGCAAACAGGGAATATTCGTCAGTTAATTTATAAGATGCAGCAAGAAGCATCTGGTACGACAGAACAACTGTCGCAAGCGTTGCAGCAGTATGATGCGCAGTTCAATCAAGTAAGCATCGTAGCGGAGCAAATGAAAGCATTGCAATATATTTCAAACGAATTAAATGAGTCACTGCAACATGTGATCGAAAAAATGGAAAAAATGAAACAGCAACAGGGCGTGATTCATACAGAAGTATTGTCTGTTACGGCTGCAAGTGAAGAAACAGCTGAAGCTACCGAAGAAGTAAGTGTCACAATAGAAGAAGTGGCAAAACATATGAATGTGTTTACACAAGAAGTGCAAGAAATGGCAACACAAATTCATGACTTGAGTGAACAAACGAAGCGCTTTACACTGTCATAAGGTGAAACTTGTATTCATAGTGATTCAGTTGAGAAACTAATTATATAAGTAAAAAAACGATATAACCCCCCCTTTCTTTTAGAGGGGGAGAGAGCATCTTGCCATGCATAGTAGCGGTCATGATGTATTCTGTATAGCAGTAATTTATATAATAGAAAAAGACCATCCTTTTTCAAAGTGAACTGAATAAGGATGGTCTTTTATTTGTTATTACGCCCACTATTTCTATAAGTTAGTGGTTATTTGATATGGTAAGAAATGATTATGAATTGCTTTCTGCCTGAACAGGACTGTCATCTTGTAGTAAATCAAAGATATCTGCCATACAAAATGCGATAAACCATGTCCATAGACCATGGAAGAAAGCTGTGCTAAGCTGCAATGGTAAATCATAATTTGTTGTTGAAAATGAGATGCAACCGCCGACGATACCGATCATTATTAAAAGCGTCGTTTTTCTGGCATTTTCTGCTGAACTGAAGAGGAAGAAAATAAACGAACCAAATACGGAAGCGCTTACAATGGAGTCGATCCCATTAATATATATATTTTCACCGATATGAATATTAGTCCAAAAGCATAAGAGACCGCCTACTATGGCAAATAATGTTGCAATCATAAGTTTAATTTTTTTGTTCATATGTTCTACTCCTTTATCATCATTTGAATAGGAGAACCAATTTATAAATCAAAATGGATTCATATATATATATTGCTTATTTAATAGTATAACATGTTTTAGATTCGAATAAAAATAATTATCAGATATTTTGAATTTTGGCGTGCGTTATCCAACGATATCATAAAGTAAAAATAAAAACGCAAGGACATCGTCCTTGCGTTTTGTTATATACGTTTAAATCGTCCGACTACTTCTACCGTTTCTGTAATGTTAATAAAAGCATGACGATCAACGTGCCTTATCAGACGTTTAATTTCTCCTAGTTCATAGCGCGTAACAACTGTGTAAATCATTTTTTTCTTATGATTTGTATATCCGCCGACAGCATCAACCATTGTTACACCGCGAATTCCGTTTTGGAGCAAAGCTCTTTTCACGATATCTCCTTTTTCTGTAACAGTCATCACTGTTAACTTAATGTGCTTCGTATGAATGGAATCGATTACTTTACTTGCTACAAATCGGCTGATCAGTGTATAAAGTGTAATATCCCACCCGAAAATAAAACCAGCGATCACAAGTAGAATAAGGTTAAAAGCAAAAATAATAGAACCAATTGAAATATCTCTATGTTTTGCAACAATTAACCCAATAATATCGAATCCGCCCGTCGAAGAAGCAAATCGGAAAATGATTCCTGTTGCAGCCCCGCACAGCACGCCGCCAAAGACAGCAGATAATAAAATATCATCTGAGATTTTATGAACGGGAATAACGTTCATCGCAAGCGTCGATATAGTAACGAAATAAGCTGTTAAAAAAGTTGTTTTCTTTCCTAAGTAAAAATAGCTAAGAAAGAGAAGTGGAATGTTTAATAAAAAGATGAGTGCACCAATGTTGTAGTGCATTAAATAACCGATAATCATCCCAACGCCAGTAAAGCCGCCACTAATCATGTGATGTGGAATAAAAAACATATTCATTGAAACCGCATAAAAAATTGAAGCAACTAAAATAACAATCAGTTGAATGATGAATTCCAAATGCCATGTTTTTGCAGCTGGGAATGATAAAAAGGCGGTATCGGGAACGTAATCGGCGTCTCCTAGTTGGCCCATGTCTGTTTTCATCTCCATATTCATTTTTGATTACAAGAAGAGAATAATGCTTTTTTCACCAACTGACAATAGTTTTATTATTATGCAAAAATTTTATAAAATTTGTACAACTTAAGCGTATGGAGAAAAACATGGATATGTCAAATATAAGGAATTTACATATTGAATTAGTATGCTATAATCCTGTCATAAGGATGTGAAGAGATGGAGTTTCTGTTGCAAGATGCAATGTTATATATATCTGTTGTAACAACGGCACTTTGTTTATTAGAAGTTTTGTTTCTCACTAATGTTTCGCGTTTTGTACGCCAACAAACATATAGAGGGAGACAGAAGGCTTTCGCATGTGTTGAAACGTGCGAGAAGCATATAGGGAATACTTCGTTTTTCTCTGTCTTTTATAAACATGGAATGGCCCGCTCAGTCCGCAGGCAAGAAGCAAGCGGAGAGAGTGATGATGTAGGTCCGTATATACCAATGTTCCGCTAACGAATTATGAAACATTGGAGGAATATATATGTTTAAATCATACCGAGCTTGGCTCGTAAGTTTATCGTTATTACTTGTTGTTGTTTTATCGGGATGTGGTAATGCAAATGCGAATGCAAGTGCAGCACCGATTGATGCGAGTAGTCCTGGATTTTGGAATCACTATATTGTATATCCAATTTCTGTTATGTTGCAGTTTGTGGCACACCATTTGCCGAATCATAGCTTTGGGATTGCCATTATCATTATTACGATTGTAGTTCGTACGATCTTACTGCCGCTGACGATTACGCAATATCGCAGTCAATTAAAAACAAAGAAAATACAGCCGGAACTTCAGAAATTGAAGGAAAAGTACGGAGATGTTACGAAAAATCCGGAGAAACAAAAGCAATATCAACAAGAAATGATGATTTTAATGAGAACGAACGGTGTGAACCCAATGATGGGATGTTTACCACTCTTGCTGCAAATGCCGGTTTTCTCAGCATTGTACTATGCCATTAGTCATACGGAAGAGATTCGTACAGCTTCTTTCTTGTGGGTAAATTTAGGACATCCAGATCCTTATCACATTTTACCTGTCCTTGCTGCTCTGTCAACATTCCTGCAGATGAAAGTATTTCAATCTAATATGACAGGAGAACAAAGCCAAGTATTGAAAGTTCAGCAGTTTATGATGCCGGCAATGATTTTATTTATGGGATCTGCTGCACCGTCAGGACTCGTCTTGTACTGGATTACAAGTAACTTATTTACTATCATTCAAACTGTGCTATTAAAGAAAGTAATGGACCGTGAAGATGGACAACTGCAAGAGGCATAAGAGAAGATCGTTGTTATGATATAAAGTGAAACTTCCATCAGAGGGGGGGGTTCTTCATCCCCCACTGATGGTCAGCCCTCACCAATCGGGCTTTTACTGCCCGTTAATGCGGGATAAAGAAGGAGTTAACCTAAAATACTGCTTTAGCAGGATTTTGGTTAACTCTTTTTTTATAAAAAACCCCTCCTTTTTTTAGATGGGCGAGAGGAACTGGCGGTGAGTGGGAGCGGTTAGGACATATTTCTGCCACGTGCAAGGTTTAAAAAGCGAGTGGGGGCATGCTTTATTCTGCGTAATAGCGATTTATATGCTGAAAAAGCAAGGTGAATTTATATATAAGGTAGGTTAAAAAAATATAAAATTTAAAATGAAAAAGCGTCTTTTTTAGATGAGCGAGAGCACCTGGCCGTGCGTGGAAGCAAGTGAGGGAAGAAGAAAAGCACAGCTGATGTTTGTTTTATTTTATGTAACTGTTATACTATACTCGAATAATTTTATTGTGTACTATAAAACACACTTGCTTTTTTAAAAAAATTCAATATAATGAATATTAATAATAAAAAATCGACATTATAAAAGTATTGATAAGGACATGATCTATTTTTTACGATTTTCAGAGAGGGAAGCCTTAGGCTGTGAGTTTCCTAATACGAAAGAATAGTTTACCACCTTTGAACTGCAGCAGTGAACGAATATCTAGTAATTGTTTGCCGGCAATCGCCGTTATCTGAAACTTGAGCAATTGGTGATTTGTGTCTTCATGCCAATTGGAACAAGGGTGGAACCACGAATATAACACTCGTCCCTTTTATTAGGGATGAGTGTTTTTTATTTAAATCAAACTAGGGTTAGAGGGAGGACACACAGTTATGCATCACGATGACAAAAACAAAATTGGCCTAACGGTCGCATTATCAATCGTTGTTGGAACAATTATCGGGTCTGGCGTATTTATGAAGCCAGGTAAGGTATTGGATTACGCCGGTAGTTCTAACATGGCGATCTTTGCTTGGGTAGTAGGGGGTATTTTAACCTTAGCAAGTGGCTTAACGGTTGCAGAAATCGGAGCGCAAATTCCGAAAAATGGTGGTTTGTATACGTATCTAGAGGAGATTTATGGTAAGTTTTGGGGTTATTTATCTGGATGGATGCAAACACTTGTATATGGACCAGCAATTATTGGGACATTAGGATTGTATTTTAGCTCATTAGTTTTAAACTTTTTCCATATTGATAAAGTGTGGAATTTACCAATTGCAATTGGAACAGTTGTATTTCTTGGGGTTGTAAATAGTATAGGAACAAAGTATGGAGGCATTGTTCAAACGGTAACAACAATCGGGAAAATGATCCCAATTGTGCTTATTATTGTGATGGGATTTTGGAAAGGGAATAGCGATGTATTTAACGTTGTTGTCCCAGAGTCTGCAAATCAAAGTATAGGGATGGCAATTTTAGCAACATTATTTGCATATGATGGCTGGATTCTACTCGCATCTATCGGCGGTGAAATGAAAAATCCAACAAAGCTATTACCAAAAGCATTGACAGTTGGGATTCTTGTTGTAACAGCAGCATATGTATTAATTAATATGGCATTATTAAACGTTTTACCAGCACCGCAAATTGTTACTCTTAGTGAGAATGCAACAGCAACAGCAGCTGATATGTTATTAGGTCAATATGGCGGAAAATTGATTAGTATAGGTGTTATCGTTTCAATATTCGGATGTTTAAATGGAAAAATTTTAACATTCCCGCGTATTCCAGTATCAATGGCAGAGCGTGGTCAACTTCCGTTCTCAAAATTTATTTCAAAAATTAACGATAAGTTTCAAACGCCAGCAAACGCAATCTTTGTTGAAATTCTACTTGGTATTATTTTAATGCTGATTAGTGATCCAAATGAACTGTCTGAGATTTCCGTATTTATTATTTATATTTTCTATGTTATGACATTTATCGGGGTGTTCATTTTAAGAAAGCGTAATGCAGGACAAAAACGTGAATATAGTGTACCTTTATATCCAATTGTTCCAGTATTGGCAATTCTAGGATCACTATTTGTAATCGGAAGTGCGATTATTAATGATCCAATTAGTTGTTTCTTGTCAATTGGTATCGTGTTAACAGGATTACCAGTGTATTGGTATTTAAATAAGAAGTAAGTTAATGAATAGAGAGTTTGAAAATGTATAAACGCAAGAACCTCTTTCTTTTTGGGAAGGACGAGAGCCCCTGGCCATGCATAGATTGCCACGCGTGAGGTTTCAAACAAAGCGAGTGCAGGTTATGCTGTATTCTGCATAGCAGCGGCTTATATGTTGAAAAATCAAAATGAATTTAAATAGGCATCTTTTGAAGATGTCTATTTTTTTGTGCAAGGATATGGGGAGGGGATGTGGAATGTTTTGTTAAAAGGAGGTAGATGTTGGTGACAACGTTAACACCTGTTATTGGTTTTCTATTTACGTTGCTCCCTGTTTTAATGCTTGCCTTTGTGTTTCGATGGATTCGGCTTATGTATATAAACTCAGAAGAACAACTTAAACAAAATGAGCAAATCATTTCATTATTATCAGATATAAAGAAGCAAAATGAAGAACGGACATGAGTAGGAATCCATGTCCGTTTTTTAATAGCGCAGTTTCATTAAGAGGTTGCGGATTTCTTCATCATTCATAAATAAATCATGATGTTTCTCGGTAATTTTCGCAAGGGCAACATCATGATAGAAAAATTCTGTGAAAAATTTAACGAATGGCTGGGACATTGTTTTCATTGCTTGCCATGCGTTTTGCTCGGCGCCTGCAAATAAAATTTCACGATCATCAATAATGATGAGTAAAAAGCGCTCAAGTGCATGATGCTCTTCCGTTGGGATGAGAAGATGGATTTTTTCTAATGGTGTATCAAGGTTTCCGACAACAAGCGCTTCTATCTCAACGCCTTGTTTTTTCTTCTTTTCTAAAATCGGCATATACTCTAGAAATGTATCATTCCATGCAGACATACGAATGGATTTCTTCGCGTTTTGCACAAGTTGTTTACTTTGCGCGTGAATGGAAGATTGTACTTTTAAGCTCCATACACGGTCATCTGTAAAGATTTTTTTCGATACGTTATTTTGTAACTCTTCAATATTTGCTTGAAATTCTGCTGTTAATTTTTCAATAGCGAGCTGCAGTGGCAGAGCTGTATATAGCTTTTTCTTTTCCGAAACAGAATCCATCACCATGCCTTTGTCGACAAGGCGTACTAATATCTCATATATCTTTGCTTTCGGAACACCAGAATACTTGACGATGCTTGTTGCATCAAGCGGCTCTTCGCTTGAAACGAGAACTTCGTATGCTTGACTTTCATATTGTGAAAAACCGAATCTTTGTAACATAATTCCTCCCGAACAAAAAATTCTTGTGTCTTAAGAATAAAGAACTCTTCTCGGGAATACAAGTACAGTTATTCAAGAGGGTCTAAAAATGTTTTTATGGAAACTTTAACAAAAAGGATAAAGTTTTACAAAAATCATTTGTTATTAATATAATATATATATATATAAGTGTATGAAATTAAAGAAGAAGGAGTTGAACGAGTAGGAACTATGAAAAGTTTACGTTGGAAAGTAACAGTTACATTTTCAGTGCTTATTTCGATGCTGTTTGCTATTTTAGGGACAACTGTGTATCAGTTAGAAAAAGAGAAAGAGTCCCGTGTTCTTGAGCAATATTCTCATAATACGATGGAATTGTTAACGGAACAAATGAATGCATTCATTATTGGTATTGGAGAGGATATGAAGTACTATTCTAGTAGTGGAACCATTGTTGGAATGTTCCAAGACGGGGTTACACCAGAAGAAGAAGCGGTAATAATGAAGGGGTTTTTAGAGTTTAAAAATAATCACCCTGATATTTTAGACCTTTATATCGGAACGAAAGATAAAAAGACATTAAGTGCGAATCTTGCGGATGGTGGAAAAGTGCCAGAAGGATATGACCCGACAACAAGACCATGGTATAAGGCTGCTTTAAGTGATACGAAAAATGTACATTGGGGACAGCCGCAATATGAAATTGCAACAGGAAAATTAAGTGTTGGTGTTTCGAAGGCGCTTTTATCTTCAGATGGTTCAGAAGTACTTGGTGTTGTCGCGATGGATGTGTCATTAGGTACAATTCAAAAGTTACTTCATAATATCCAGTACAACTACGGAGGAGAAATGTTTCTTGTTAATGACAAAAACATGGGATTAGTGTATCCAGATAAAGTTGGAAAAGATGTATCAAAAGAACCATTGATTCAAAGTTTAAAACAAGATCGAAATGATTTTGTTGTTACGAAGTTAAAAGGAAAAGATGTCGTTGCATATAGTCAGCCGATGAAATCGATGAACTGGAAAATCGGGATTGCCTATCAGAAAGAAGAAGTGGATAGTTTACTAGCAACGCTAAGAAATACGTTTATAGGGTTAGCGTGTGCAGGTGTACTTGTCGCAATTGTTGTATCTTATTTCTTTGCAAGAAGATTAACAAGACCACTTCAATCTTTAACGCAACAAGTACAAAAAGTAGCGGAAGGGGATTTAACGCTACAAATGAAAGTGCAAACGAACGATGAAGTGGGTGTACTCACAAAGCATTTTAATGATATGGTTGGACAAATGAATGAAATGGTCAGCCATATTAAGCATAACGTATCATCAGTGCAACAATCAGCAGATAACTTGCATTATTTAACAAACGAGACTGTTGCTTCAAGTAAGGAAGTTTCTAGTGCGATGGATGATGTGACGGGCGGGGCGTCAACACTGGCTAATAGTGTGGAGGAAATTTCAGCACAGCTAGATAATATGGAACAATCTGTTGGTCAAGTGAATGACTCAGTAATTTCTATTAAAGATGTAACGAATCAAGCAGAAGAAGCGTCACAAAGCGGCTTGAAAACGATGCAACGTTTAGTGAATACGAGGGAGGAGTCTTCTTCCGTTGTATTTGAAACAGAAACTGCAGCTGAAAAACTTAATCATAGTGTACAGTCTATTCAAAATGTCGTTGAGCTCATTAAAGGAATTTCTGATCAAACAAATTTATTAGCATTAAATGCTTCCATTGAAGCAGCACGTGCTGGGGAACAAGGAAAAGGTTTTGCTGTTGTTGCGGAAGAAGTACGAAAATTAGCAGAACAGTCAAAAGAAGCAACTGGCGATATTGCCTCTATTATCGCAGAAGTACAACAAGAAGTAGCTCGCGTCGTAGAAGTGATTGGGAATTTAAAAGACATTGCTAACGTGCAAGATCATGTAACGAAAGATGCGGAACAATCATTCCGAATTGTTATTTCTGTTGTAAATACAATCATTACTTCCGTTGAAAGAATTTCGACGGAAGTACAAAGGATTGGACATGAACAGAAAGATATTACACAAGTTATGCAAACCATTGCTGAAACGAGTCAGGAGAGTGCAGCTGTATCAGAAGAAGTGAATGCAGCGACAGAAACGCAAGTGGCTCATCTAGAAAAAGTATCAGGAACGATGAAGCAATTAACAGTGGAAATGAACGACCTAGAAAAGGTAGTAGAACAATTTAAAGTAGATAAATAGAGATTTAGGCTGTCGGGGGTTTCCCGGCAGCCTTTTTTTGTATCGGATATTGTCGGATGGTCTTTATATCGTGTCGAATCGCCGATAAATTTTAAAAGTCGCCGATAAATGCTATATTTCCGCCGATAAATCAGTGGAAATCGCCGATATATTTTAGTTATGGACAGCCTGGAATGTGAGAGTACGGTTATTTTCTGTTACTGTCAATGTACCGCCAATAGCTTGTGTTGTATATTGATGAGATGTACGATCAGTTAATCCAAGTTGTTCTAAAATAGACATAACACCTTGTTGACCAAGAGAAGGATCTAAACTCAAAATAACAAGACCTACTGTTGCATAAAAGGTCGAAGTATCTTGTTCGGAAGCATCTGAACCGACAACAGCAACAGCACCAATATTGCCATTCGATTTATAAACTGTCATGCCGAATCCTAAACCATTACTGAATGTTCCATTGTACGTAACAGTTGCTTGATCTTCTTTGTATAGCCTCATATTTCCTAAGTTATATCCGGATGGCTTTCCGAGACGGTTAAAGGTGGAAACAAATTCTTGGATCGTTCGAGTTGTCTCAACTTGTGCTGGTTGAGGAGCAGGTTGTGGAATAGGAGTTGGTTGTTGTTCTGGTGGAACTGGCTTTTCAACTGGAGGAGAAGAGGCCGGTTTGTCTTTGTCGTTCTCTTTCCCGCACGCTGTTGTTCCTAGCAGAAGGCTTCCTGCTAATAATGAGGTAATAAATAAACGTTTCATGAGTCACTCCCTTTCAAAGTTGCGAAAATACGATTTCTTGCAGAAGTGATATCAATATATGCAAGGCGGGCAGAAAAGAGTTACGGTAGATAAGCATATTCAGAGAAGATAAATTAATGTACCCCGTAAGAACCCAACTGATTAAAGTTTCACTTTATATTGTGTCGAAGCACCGATATATTTTTAAAGAGTAAGAAAATCTTGTACAATAATGAGGAATCTATAGAAGAGGTGAACAAACATGGCAATTGTTGATGTTACAATTATCCCAGTTGGAACAGGTACTACAAGTGTAAGTGAGTATGTAGCAGAAATACAAAAAGTACTTGAGAAAAATGCAGATCGTGTGAAGTATCAATTAACACCAATGAATACAATTATTGAAGGAGAACTTCCGGTATTATTTGAAGTGATTCAACAAATGCATGAAATTCCGTTTTCTAAAGGTGCAGGCCGCGTAGCAACAAATATTCGCGTTGATGATCGTCGTGATAAAGTTAGCTCAATGGAGAAGAAGTTACAATCTGTACAATCGAAGTTATAAAGTGTAAGGGAAGCAGCTGTGTTAGGCTGCTTCTTTTTTGACGAAGGATAAGGCATTTGTTTAATATCAACTGTAAAGAAATACGAAGGAGGAATGAGAAGAATGAGCGGAATGAGCGGAAAATTTCAAGAACAATTTGATGGCTTGTTAGAGAAGTATACAGAGATCTTATTAGGAGAGAGCAATGAAGAATATAAGCAAAAGGTTGAGAAATGGGCGTTATATTCGTATGTCGCTAAAACGATGCCAGCTCTTGTCAAGCATTGGAATGAAACGTATCCAGATGCGAAAGAAGAGATGATCCAGTTAATTGCAGAAATTAAGAGGCTGAATGACGAGCATAGACAAAAGAAGTAAGAAAGAAAAACGATATAAAGTGAAACTTTAATCAGTGGGGGTTTTCTTCATCCCCCACTGATTATTAGTTGAACCAATCGGGCTTTTACGGGCAGTTTATCTCCCACCTAACTTCTTTGCTTTCTCCGAATTTTGAGGTGGGAGTATTACTGCCCGTTAATGCGGGATAAATACAAAATAAAAACCCTCTTTCTTTTTAGGTGAGCGAGAGCATCTGGCCATGCATAGAAACGGTCAGTGCCTTTTCCTACCACATGCAAGGTTTAAAACAAAAGGAGAAAGCAAGTAGCGGGCATGCTGTATTCTGCATAACAGCGATTTCTATAGAAAAGCGGAAGCGGCTGGAGCTAGACAAAGATGTCGAAAAATTACCATGGATTTATATGGGAAATTTTCTTCTTAGATGGAGCATCTGGCCGTGCGGAGAAGCGGTCAGTGCTTTTTTGTCATATGCAGGGAGAGGGAAAGTAATAATGCCCATGAATTATTTTTATATAATGTTCATTTGTCATATGAAATGGAAGTGGTACTTTCATCTTGGATGTAGGATAGGTGGCTCAAACCATTTGTCGAATTTACTGTTGAGAGATGTAATTAGCTATTCACCTCTTAACATTTCTAGATGTCGAAAATTTTTTTTGTATGATTTTTCCTTTTGAGATTTGGATCTGCAAACATTCCCCTATTATTATGTTAATTATCTAAATAATTATTTGTATCAAATAATTTTAAACAGTGATATAATTTAGAAGAGGGGCAAAAAACAGACAAAGTACAGTCATATAGGGGTGAAAGACATGGAACAATTAATGCGTAATTCTTTCCTGTTTTTATCAAAAAATAAAGCGCTAACAAAACTAGCGAAAAAGTACGGCTTACGCTTTGGAGCGGGGCGCTTTGTTGCGGGAGAAACAATCGACTTAGCAGTAGCTGCTATTAAAGATTTAAACAGACAAAACCTTTGTGTTACGATCGACTATTTGGGGGAATTTGTTGATAATGAAGCAGAGGCAAATGAGATGGCAGATGAATCGATTGAAGCAATTCGTGCGATCGGTCGTGAAAAGCTAGATTCTCAGCTTTCATTAAAAATGACATCTATGGGTCTAGACATTTCAGAAAATTTAGTTATGAATAATATGCGCCGTATTTTAGACGCAGCGAAAGAAAACGGTGTGTTTGTAACAATTGATATGGAAGACTATTCACGTTGCGGGAAAACAATTGACATCTTCAAGAAATTAAAAGAAGAATATGACAATGTTGGTACAGTAATTCAAGCATATTTATATCGAACTGAAAAAGATATAGATGATTTGAATGCATATACACCAAATTTACGTCTTGTAAAAGGGGCGTATAAAGAGTCCGAGGAAGTTGCATTCCCAGAAAAGAAAGATGTAGATGAAAATTATAAAAAAATTATTAAAACGCACTTATTAAATGGCAATTATACAGCAGTTGCTTCACATGATGATGCAATTATTGAATATACAAAAAAACTTGCTGAAGAATACAACATTCCGCGTGATCAGTTTGAATTTCAAATGTTATATGGTATTCGAACAGAGCGTCAACTTGAGCTTGTGAAAGAAGGATATAAAATGCGCGTGTATGTACCATATGGAAACGACTGGTACGGTTATTTTATGCGCCGCTTAGCGGAACGCCCGGCTAACGTAGCGTTCGTATTAAAAGGAATGGTTAAAAAATAACCAAGGAAGTTTAAACTTCCTTGGTTATTTTAATTGTTCAAAAGCATATTCTGCCATCTTTTTGGCATCAGTATACACTGTTTTGCGGCCAGTAGAGAGGACAACGTTAATCACTATTTTTCCGTCTTTTTCATCTATTGTAACGACTGTATATTCTGCTAACGCAGAAAGGCCGCTCTTACTTCCAATCGCATGTGGATCAGCGTACAACTCTTCACGTCCATAGTTTGCAATCTTTTTCATTTGCATAGATGTGTGCACTGTTGTGTGAATCGTATTCATATCTTGCAAGACGACTGGATACTTTAATACCTCTTTTGTAATAAGTGCCAAATCATATGGTGAAAGTTTATTGCCAAGTGCATCAGCTCCGCTGGCATTTTTAAATGTTGTATGTGTCGCTCTGAGTTGTTTTGCACGTTTATTCATCATTTTGGTAAACTTTTCTTTGGAACCGGCGATATGCTCGGCGATTGATTCAGCAATTGGGTCGGCGCTAATGACAAGCATGAGCTTTAATGCCTCATCGCGCTTTAACTTTTCTCCGACATGTAGTGTAATTTTCTTACTTTGGCTTTCTGTTTTTATCGCATGTTCTGTCACGGTAATCTCTTCATCCTCTTTTACATTCTCCAGTAAAAGAAGAGCAGTCATCATTTTCGCTACACTCGCTGGATAGGAACGTTCATGTTCATGTTTTCCGTATAAAATTTCTCCTGTTTTTGCATCAATCGTCACGCCATATTTTCCAGATATATCAGGCTGATTAGCTTTTACTTTTTGTCTATTCGCATATAAAGAAAAAATCATTGCAATAAATAACGTAGCTGTAATAACAAGTAGTGTAATCGTTCGTTTCATTATGTACCCTCTTTTATGTATGAAATAGGCAGCGATATAGCCCATTTTTCATTATGCCATGTTCGCTGCCTATATTTGTACTATTATTTTTCACCCATGTTTTGTTTCTTATATTGCTGATTATTTCCTTGGCGGCCTTTTTCGATACCGCGATCAACTGGACCAGCATTTCCTGTTACGCTTGTTGAACTAATACCTGCTTTTGATGGATTTTTCTTAATTTTAGCCATAAGTGATGCCTCCGTTTGATCAAGTGTTTTAAGAAAGGAAGTTCACTACATATCATGTCCAAAATGTAAAAAAAGAAATAAGTTCAGAAAATTTTATTTTTAAATATATTGCGAAAATTTAAACGTTAGCATATATTTATTAGTAGAGGCTCACTCATGGATTGCGACGTTTGTCGAAAAATTGAATGAGCATTCATTCAAGAATAAGGGGGAGAATTGGATGTTCCAAATTAAAAAGGCTGCGGTTCTTGGTTCTGGTGTAATGGGTTCTGGAATTGCTGCACATTTAGCTAACATCGGTATACCGACATTATTGCTTGATATTGTACCACCATCGCTTACGAAAGAGGAAGAAGCGAAGGGACTTACATTAGAACATAAAAGTGTACGAAATCGTTTCAGTAACGGAGCGCTGCAAAAGTTGTTAAAGCAAAAACCAGCTCCTCTTACAGTGAAAGAAAACTTAGCATTAATTGAAGCGGGAAATATGGAAGATGATATGGACCGTCTTGCTGATGTTGATTGGATTATTGAAGTTGTTGTTGAAAATTTAGATATTAAAAAGAAAGTATTTGAAAAGGTAGAAGCTGTTCGGAAATCAGGTTCTATCGTGAGCTCAAATACATCGGGTATTTCCGTTGAAAAGATGATCGAAGGGCGTTCAGATGACTTCAAAAAACACTTTCTAGGAACGCACTTTTTTAACCCACCACGTTATTTAAAGCTTCTTGAGATTATACCAACAAAAGATACAGATCCACATGTGTTAGACTTCATGAAACTATTTGGAGAAGATGTACTTGGAAAAGGTGTTGTTGTTGCAAAAGACACACCAAACTTTATTGGAAACCGCATCGGTACGTACGGACTGCTTGTGACGCTGCAAGAAATGGTAAAACGCGGATACAGCATTGGAGAAGTAGATTCTGTAACTGGTCCGTTAATTGGTCGTCCGAAAAGCGCAACGTTCCGCACATTAGATGTTGTCGGATTGGATACATTCGTTCACGTTGCAAACAACGTATATGAAAATGTACAAGAAGAAGAGCGCGAAGTCTTCAAAGTACCAGTTTTCATGCACGATATGTTAGAAAGAAAATGGCTTGGAAGCAAAACAGGTCAAGGATTCTTCTTAAAACAAGGAAAAGAGATTTTAGAGTTAAATCCTGAAACGATGGAATATGAAGCACGTAAAAAATTGAAAGCAGCTTCTATTGAGATCAGTAAACAAGAAAAAGGATTAGCGAATAAATTGAAAGCGCTTGTATATGCAAAAGACCGCGCTGGTGAATTGCTGTGGAACATTATTACACCAACTCTTTTATATGCAGCAAAGCTTACGAAAGAAATTGCTGATGATATTGTCGCAATTGATAATGCGATGAAGTGGGGCTTCGGCTGGGAGCAAGGTCCATTTGAAATTTGGGATGCAATTGGCGTTGAGAAATCCATTCAGAAGATGGAAGAGAACGGTGGGGTTGTTCCAGCTTGGGTAAAAGAAATGATTGAGAAAGGTGTTACATCGTTCTATAAACATGATAATGGCGAGAGCTATTACTATGATAACGGTGAATACAAACAAATCATTCGTAATAAAAAGGCGATTTCTCTAAAACAATTGAAAGAGAAAAATGGCGTACTAAAGAAAAATAGCGGAGCAAGTCTAATTGATTTAGGAGACGGCATTCTTTGCTTAGAGTTCCATTCTAAGAGCAATGCAATTGGCATGGATATTACGCAAATGATTAACTACGCTGTTGATGAAGTAGAAAAGAATTATAAAGGACTTGTTATCGGAAACCAATCGAAAAACTTCTGCGTTGGTGCGAACCTTGCAATGATTTTAATGGAAGCGCAAGATGACAACTACTTTGAAATTGAGTGGGTTGTGAAAAGCTTCCAAGATGCAATGATGAAAATTAAATACTGCTCAAAACCAGTTGTAGCAGCGCCTTACGGTATGACACTTGGCGGCGGTACAGAGGTTTGCTTACCGGCAGCTAGTATTCAAGCTTCTAGTGAAACGTATATGGGATTAGTAGAAGTTGGTGTTGGTTTAATCCCAGGCGGAGGCGGTAACAAAGAGCTATACATTAAACATCTGAACAAAATGGCAAATGGTGTTGAGTTTGATTTGCAAAAAGTCGCAAATAAAGTGTTTGAAACAGTAGCGATGGCGAAAGTTTCAACATCTGCGCAAGAAGCAGTTTCTCATAACTTCTTAGGCGATAAAGATGGTATTAGCGTCAATGGTGATCACTTACTATATGATGCAAAACAAAAAGCACTTACTTTATATGAAGCAGGCTATAAAGCACCAATTCGTAAAAAGATTCCGGTTGTTGGGGAAACAGGATATGCAACGCTTGCGCTTGGAGCAGAAGCAATGCATTTATCTGGCTACATTTCCGAGTATGACCTGCACATTGCGAAAAAACTTGCATATGTCATTGCTGGCGGAAAAGTCCCATACGGAACAAAAGTGGATGAGCAATATTTATTAGATATTGAACGCGAGGCGTTTATTAGTTTAGTGAGCGAAATGAAGTCACAAGCAAGAATGCAGCACATGCTTGTAAAAGGAAAACCATTACGTAACTAAGGAGGAAGATTGTTCATGAGAGAAGCTGTTATTGTTGCAGGGGCAAGAACGCCTGTCGGGAAAGCGAAGAGAGGATCATTAAATACAGTGCGTCCTGATGACTTAGGAGCATTAGTTGTAAGAGAAACGTTAAAACGTGCAAATAACTATGACGGTCCAATTGACGATTTAATTTTTGGCTGTGCGATGCCAGAAGCAGAGCAAGGCTTAAATATGGCACGTAATATCGGCGGGCTAGCAGGACTTTCTTATGACGTTCCGGCTATTACTATTAACCGCTACTGTTCTTCAGGATTACAAAGTATTGCTTACGGTGCAGAGCGCATTATGCTTGGTCACTCAGAGGCAGTATTATCCGGCGGTGCTGAATCGATGAGTTTAGTACCAATGATGGGGCACGTTGTTCGTCCAAATAGCCGTCTTGTTGAAGCGGCTCCAGAATATTATATGGGTATGGGACATACAGCAGAGCAAGTTGCTGTAAAATATGGCATTTCTCGCGAGGAACAAGATGCATTTGCGGTAAGAAGCCATCAGCGTGCAGCAAAAGCGTTAGCAGAAGGAAAGTTTGCAGATGAAACAGTGTCTGTTGATGTAACGCTTCGCACTGTTGGAGCAAATAATAAGCTGCAAGAAGAAATGATTGTATTCTCACAAGATGAAGGCGTAAGAGCAGATACGACGCTAGATGTACTTGGGAAACTGCGCCCAGCATTTAACGTACGCGGCACTGTAACTGCTGGTAACTCATCACAGATGAGTGACGGCGCAGCAGCAGTACTATTAATGGATCGTGAAAAAGCAGTAAGCGACGGCTTGCAGCCGCTGGCGAAATTCCGCTCCTTTGCAGTAGCTGGTGTACCGCCAGAAGTAATGGGAATCGGTCCAATTGCAGCGATTCCGAAAGCATTAAAATTAGCAGGTTTAGAGTTATCTGATATCGGCTTATTTGAACTAAATGAAGCATTCGCATCGCAATCTATCCAAGTTATTCGCGAACTTGGACTAGATGAAGAAAAAGTAAACGTAAACGGCGGAGCAATTGCCCTTGGACATCCACTTGGCTGTACAGGATCAAAATTAACATTATCTCTTATTCACGAGATGAAACGCCGCAACGAACAATTCGGCATTGTAACAATGTGTATCGGCGGCGGAATGGGTGCTGCTGGAGTGTTTGAATTACTATAAAAGCGGAAATAAAAACCCTTTTCTTTTAGGGGTGGCGAGAGCGTCTGGCCATGCATAGAAGCGGTCAGGGCCTATTCCTGCCACGTGCAAGGGTTTTAAAACAAAGGGCGAGAGCGAGTGTATAACACTTTTTGTTTAACATAACCGCAACATATATAAAAACGGACTTAGATAGATAAACAGTGCAAGAAACAAGAGGGTATGCAAACAAAGTAAGGGCTAGCTTCTCTTATAACAAGAGAAGCTGCCTATGAAAATATGAAGGAGGAATTTTTCATGGAAAAAACAGTAGGAAGTGCAGTAAAAGGCGGTAGCTTTTTAATTGATGATATTACAATCGAGCAAGTATTTACGCCGGAAGATTATAGCGATGAGCATAAATTAATTGCGAAAACGACAGAGGATTTTATCGTAAATGAAGTATTACCAGAGCTTGAATATTTAGAGCAACATGAGTTTGATCGCTCTGTTCGCTTATTAAAAGAAGCTGGTGAGCTTGGCTTATTAGGTGCTGATGTACCAGAAGAGTACGGCGGTATTGGCCTTGATAAAATTAGTTCTGCATTAATCTCAGAGAAATTTTCTCTTGCAGGCGGCTTTGCAATTACGCACGGTGCACACGTTGGAATTGGATCGTTACCAATCGTATTATTCGGTAACGAAGAGCAAAAGCAAAAATATTTACCAGCGTTAGCAACAGGCGAAAAGTTAGCTGCATACGCATTAACAGAGCCGGGTTCTGGATCTGATGCGTTAGGCGCAAAAACAACAGCTCGCTTAAATGCGGAAGGTACACACTACGTATTAAACGGTGAAAAACAATGGATTACAAACTCTGCTTTCGCTGATGTATTTGTTGTATACACAAAAGTAGACGGCGAACATTTCACAGCGTTTATCGTAGAGAAAGAATACCCAGGCGTATCGACAGGACCAGAAGAAAAGAAAATGGGTATTAAATGTTCTTCTACTCGTACATTAATTTTAGAAGATGCATTAGTGCCAAAAGAAAATGTCCTTGGTGAAATCGGAAAAGGTCATGTCATTGCCTTTAACATTTTAAATATCGGCCGCTATAAATTAGGTGTTGGTACAGTTGGTTCTTCAAAACGCGCGTTAGAAATTTCAGCGCAATATGCAAATCAACGTCAACAATTTAAACAACCAATTTCTCGCTTCCCATTAATTCAAGAGAAACTTGCAAATATGGCAGCGAAAATTTATGCAGCGGAAAGCTCTGTATATCGTACAGTTGGTTTATTTGAAAGCCGCATGAGCACATTATCCGAAGAAGAAGTAAAAGACGGAAAAGCTGTTGCAGCTTCTATTGCTGAATATGCAATTGAGTGCTCTTTAAACAAAGTATTCGGTTCTGAAGTATTAGACTACGTAGTAGATGAAGGTGTCCAAATCCATGGTGGTTACGGATTTATGGCAGAGTACGAGATTGAAAGAATGTACCGTGATTCTCGTATTAACCGTATTTTCGAAGGTACGAACGAAATTAACCGCTTAATCGTACCAGGAACGTTCTTGCGTAAAGCAATGAAAGGTGAATTACCACTTCTACAAGAAGCACAAAAATTACAAGAATCGTTAATGATGATGATGCCAGAAGAAATAGGCGATGAGCCATTAGCGCTTCAAAAACATTTAGTGAAAAATGCGAAGAAAATCGGCTTAATGGTAGCTGGTTTAGCTGCTCAAAAATACGGTAAAGGCTTAGACAAAGAACAAGAAGTTCTTGTGAACATTGCAGATATCGTAAATAACTTATACGCAATGGAATCAGCTCTTCTTCGTACAGAAAAAGCAATCAAAGCAACAGGCCTTGAGAAGAACAAACAAAAAGTTCTTTACACAGAAGTATTCTGCCAAGAAGCGTTCAACCAAATCGAAGCAGATGCAAAAGAAACAATTATCGCTGTTGAAAATGGTGACATGCTGCGCATGATGCTATCTGCACTTCGTAAACTAACACGTCACACACCAATTAACGTCATTCCGAAGAAACGTGAAATTGCAGCGAAAGTGTTAGAGGACGAGCGCTATACAGTTTAATAAATGTGAAGGAGCTGCCTTGGCGGGCAGCTCTTTTTGTGCCCGCCAACGATATATCGGCGGAATTGGTGGATTTATCGGCGCTTTTTCTAATATATCGGCGATTCGACACGAAATAAAGACCTTTCGACGATGTTCGACGTGTGAGACCGTTAAGTTACTGGAATGAAATTTATTTATCTGAAAATTAAGTGAAAGACACTTGTATTTATGTTATTCTATGAAAAAATGGAAAATAAAGGTTAAAGATATGTACCACTATATTACGGATATATAACGTCTCATTCGACCACCACCTTTACGTTGTTTATGTATATACATCAAACAATGTAAAGGAGCGGAAATAGATATGATGAATAGGAATATACTTACGTTACTTTTTGTACGAATTGTTGCTAATTTTTCAGATTGTTATCTTCTTAATACCTCAAATAACAACTAAAATCACACCTGGAATTTTTGTATAACAATAGCCAATGTCAGCGTGTTAAAAATGATGCTGTTTGGAATGATATTTTAATGTTAAAACCCAATAAAGTCTTATATATCAATAAAAAACGAGAATAAAACTTGTATGATTTTCTCCTCGATTTACAATGCTATTTCTAATGTTTCTTCGCGCTATTGGAACTACTTAATATAAAACGACTCCAGCCCTTTTTTACACAAAAATGGAATTTCTAGTGACAAAAACTAATACCATTAGTATAATAAAACTAATAATATTAGTTTTATGAAAAGGGAGCTGGAAATATGAGAATGATGCACGAAAAAACAGTATATCAATTGTCATTTTTACCAAGAGTGTTTCCTGTAAATTGTTATTTTGTAGAAGAAGACGGTTTAACTTTAATTGATGCAGCTTTGCCATATAGTGCGAAAGGCATCTTACAAGCGGCTGAGAAAATAGGGAAACCAATTACTAATATTGTATTAACACATGCGCATGATGATCACATTGGGGCGCTAGATGCATTAAAGGAAGCACTTCCTGATGTTCCTGTTTATATTTCTAAGCGGGATGCACGTTTATTAGAAGGAGATACGACATTACAAAGAGATGAACCGAATACGCCAATAAAAGGCGGTGTACCTAAAAAAGTGAAGACGAGACCAGATGTTTTGTTAGAGGATGGAGATCGAATTGGATCGCTTCTTGCGATCATGACGCCGGGACATACACCAGGTTCCATGTCGTTTCTTGATACGAGAAATAATGCTCTTATTGCCGGGGATGCATTTCAAACAAGAGGAGGCATGGCTGTTTCGGGACAAATGAAATTTTGGTTTCCGTTTCCTGCAATGGCAACGTGGAGTAAAGAAGTAGCATTGCAGAGTGCAGAAAAGCTAAAACAATATGAACCCTCTTTGCTTGCGGCTGGGCATGGGAACATGATAATGAATCCAAATGTTGCAATAGAGCTTGCTATTGAGGAAGCAAAACGTAATTTAGAACATATGAAAGAGGGAAAATAGATGTCGCCAAGAATCGGGCTTACATTACAAAAGATCGTAGACACAGCAGCAGAAATCGCCGATACAAACGGAGTACAAGAAGTAACACTTGCATCATTATCGAAACGGCTCGGGATACGTTCTCCCTCTTTATATAATCATGTGAAAGGGTTACAAGATGTACGAAAAAATCTTGGTATTTACGGAATAAAGCAGCTGCATGAGGCGCTGAAAGAAGCAGTAGAGGGGAAAAGTATGGACGGGGCAATTCATGCATTAGGAGAAGCGTATGTATCGTTTGTCCGAAAACATCCTGGATTGTATGAAGCAACTTTTTTGAAAGATGAAGAAGTGCGACGAACAGGGGACGGAATTGTAGAGCTTTGTCTTCATATTTTGCAGCAATACGGATTAGAAGGAGAGAATGCACTTCATGCGACGCGCGGGTTCAGAAGTATTTGTCATGGATTTGCGTCTATTGAACAGCAAGGCGGATTTGGGTTACCGCTGGATTTAGATACAAGTTTACATGTATTACTGGAAACGTTTATTAAAGGACTACATGCGATGAGAGTATAAAACCTTAGAAGCGATTCTAAGGTTTTTTGATGCATACAATCTGAAAATAAATAAATACTAAATGTTGAATGAACCAAGAAAGGAAGGCCGTTACGATGCAAAATTTAAATGAACTTGAAGTGGAAAATTTACGTCATCTTATTGGCGGGCATGCAACAGTTATTCACAAATTACAAGAGTATGCACAGGCATGTACGGATCCGCAGCTGAAGCAGATGCTGCAAAAAGATGTGCAAGATGCACAAAATACGAAACAGCAATTAATGTCTTTTCTAGGATAGGGGTGTAAAGAACATGAATGAAAAAGATATGGTAAATGATTATTTAGCTGAATTAAATGCAAGTTTAACAGGCTATGCGAATTACATTGCTCAAACGAATAACGAGCAATTATATCAAACGTTAATTCAAATTCGTAATCAAGATGAATTAAGGCAGCGTAATTTATATGAATATGCGATGCAAAAAGGCTATTATCAACCAGCGGCTGCGGCTAATCCAATGGTTGTACAGCAGTTGAAAAGTCAATTGAGCGGGCAATAAGAACAGAAATATTTCCAAACGGGTGACGCAATTGAGACGTTACCCGTTTTTTTTTTATGAAAATGGAACATTCGTAACTTTGTCGAAATTATGTGTAAGTGGACATAAAATGTCCAAATAATTTGTGATATATTTCACAAATTATACATGGTTTATATGGTAAAAACTCCTATAATAAAAAGTGTAAAGTACATAAAACAAATCAAACTACACTAAGAAGCAGGTGAGATTGCCATGAATAGAAATACAAGAAAAATCGCAATTATTGGTACTGGGTTAGTTGGATCTAGTTGTGCGTATTCTATTGTGAATCAAGGAATCTGTGAAGAGTTAGCGTTAATCGATATTAATCATGAACGAGCAGTTGGCGAAGCGATGGATTTGTCGCACTGCATTAATTTTACAAATACAAGAACAAAAGTATATGCAGGTACTTATGAAGACTGCAAGGATATGGATATTGTCATTATTACAGCAGGACCTGCACCGAAGCCGGGGCAAAGCCGCCTTGATACTTTAGGGGCAAGTGCAAAAATTATGGAAAGTGTCGTATCAGGGGTTATGGAAAGCGGCTTTCAAGGTGTTTTCTTAATTGCCTCTAATCCAGTTGATATTATTACTTATCAAGTTTGGAAGTTATCCGGTCTTCCGAGAAACCACGTGATTGGTACTGGAACATCTTTAGATTCTTCTCGCTTACGAACAATTTTATCTGAAATATTTGAGGTGGATCCGCGTAGCATTCACGGTTACGCATTAGGGGAACATGGCGATTCGCAAATGGTTGCTTGGTCTCATGTGACAGTTGGTGGAAAACCGATCCTACAAATTTTAGAAGAGCAAAAAGAACGGTTTGCGGATATTGATTTAGATGCAATTGTCGAACAAACAGCAAAAGCAGGTTGGGAAATTTATAAACGAAAAGGAACTACATACTATGGTATCGGGAACTCCTTAGCTTATATTGCACGTTCTATTTTTAATGATGATTATCGTATTATCGCTGTATCAGCAATTTTAGATGGTGAATATGGTGAATATGAAATTTGTACAGGTGTCCCAGCTATCATTACAAGAGATGGTATAAAAGAAATTGTTGAATTGAATTTAACAGAAGATGAAGAAAGCCGATTTGCAAAATCAAATGATATGTTACGTGACTACATGAAAACAATCGGTTACTAAACTAGAAGAAGGTGAAACAGATGAAGGAATATATCATGTCTCGTGTATTCAAAGGATCTGCCGGAATTGCACAAGGTATTTTCGTATCTCTTGGAATTGGCCTACTTATTGAGAATATAGGAAGAATTGTTGATATTCCGATGTTAATTACAATCGGGGTTGTTGCGAAGTCACTTATGGCACCGGCAATTGGAGCAGGAATTGCTTTTATGCTCGGAGCAAATGGACTTGTCATTTTCTCGGCGATGGTTGCCGGAGCGATTGGGGCTGGATCAATTTCGATTACTGCAGCTGGTCTGATGATTAAAACTGGTGAACCAATCGGTGCGTTATTAACAGCGACATTAGCGGTTTATATCGGTAAACGGTTAAGCGGAAAAACAGCTTTAGATATGATGCTCGTTCCGTTTGCGGCAATATTAGGTTCAGGTTTAGTCGGTATTTGGTTATCTCAAAATATTAACCCGGTCTTAAATACAGTTGGCGCATTTATTAAAGATAGTTCAGCTGGTAGTCCGTTTATCGCGTCTATTGTACTTGCAGTTGTTTGGGGATTGTTATTAATTTCACCAGCTTCATCAGCAGCTCTAGCAATTGCACTTAGCTTAGACGGCGTGGCAGGTGGTGCTGCACTAGCGGGATGCGTTGCTCAATTTATTGGATTTGCTGTTATCTCTGCGAAGGAAAATAATTTAGGTGGTATATTAGCACAGGCTCTTTGTACACCAAAAGTACAGCTCCCGAATATTACTAAAAATCCAATGATTCTTGTACCAACTGTTGTTGCGAGTGCAATTGTAGGGCCTGTATCGGCACTTGGATTCCACCTTACAGCAGGGAAAGAAATTGCCGGTCTTGGGCTTAGTTCCCTTATCGCACCAATTAATTTAATTTCTAATCAAGGACTTAGCGTTGTTCCAGCGATAGTGATTACTTATATCGTAATTCCAGTAGCTGTTTCTTATATACTGTATATCATGTTGAAAAAGGCAGGTCGCATTAAACCAGGCGATATGACTGTGCCACAATCTTAAAGACTAGTAAGAGCGTTAAAAATATGCCAATTTGAAAATCTCCTCTTACAATAGAGAAAAGCAGACTGAAGAAGCCACAGTCTGCTTTTTTGTTATAGATTATACTCCAGCTTGCACAGTAACTTTTTGTTCACGTGATTCAAATACATAGTGCATAGCGGCATAGAGGAAGCTTCCTAGTACAGCGCCTGCTACCGCATCTACAAAGGCGTGCTGCTTTGTAAATAAGGTAGATAAAATAATGAGTACACCAACAAATGTTAGCAGGCCGTACACCCATTTATTTTGTTCTTTCCGTTTATAGGCTGTAATCATAATGACAAATGTTGTGAGTACATGAATGCTAGGAAAACAATTCACGGGTTGATCGATACTATAAATATAGCGCACTAAATTAGCAAATACATCATTGCCGATTACTTCAGGGCGTGTTACCGTTGTTTGCCACATATAATAGACGCTAAAGGAAGTGAGTTTCCCAAATAAGACACTACTTAATGTAACATAATAGAGCTTTCGATCAGCAAAACAGTAATAAATAAGAGCACCATACAAATAAGGAAACCAAAGTAAATAGGGAACGATAAATTCTTTTGTAAATGGAATCCATTCATCTATTTTTGTTGTTACATTTACAGCGCCTACTGTTGAGTGATTTAGTACGTCGTAAAGAGCACTTACAGGTATAAGTAGGAGTAGATAAGATAATGGAATAAAGGCTGAAAACTTATTATTTTTCATAGTAATTCTCCTGTTTGTAATATAATAACTTGGAACTTGAAAAATTATAATATAAAAAATGGAACTGAACCATCGATTTTTCTAACATTTTTTACAAATAACCTTACAGTTTTGTCACTATACAAATTGAAAAACTGATATAAAAAATTTTTCTTTTTAGGATGGGGAGAGCATCTGACCATGCATAGGAGTGGTTCATATGTATTATATTTTGAGGTGTCGATAGGGGTGAAATAATTTTTAAACAAACGTTTGATTAACATGTCCGTTCCGCTTTGGCAGCATTAATCAAACGTTTGTTTAAATACAGGAGTTATTAATTTGGGATAAAAATGACAAAAAACGGTAGTTTTTAAATAAAATATCGTTTTTTGTCATTTTTTGTTTTAAACTATATAACGTAATATAAAGATTTAAAGAGGGGTGTTGTAATGTCATTTTTTAAAAATAGTAAGATTGGTACAAAGTTAAACGCGTTAATGATTATAGCTAGTATTGCATGTATTATTTTATCGGTTATAGGATATAAGGGATTGATGAAGACAGGTGAAGCTTCTGGGAGTATGTATGAAGAAAGATTGCTGCCAATTTACTGTATAGAAGCTGTAGAATCTAATTTTCATCATGGTTCTAAAAATCTTATGGAACTTATGCTTACAACTGATGATAAAAGAAACAAAGAATTAGTAAGTAGAATGGATCAATTAAAGAGTGAGAATCAGCAGCTATTAAAAAAATATGAGTCTAAGATTACTTCACAAGAAGAAAAACAATTATATGCAGATTTTCAGAAAAATTATCAAGAGTTCAGAACGAAAATAAATGAAGAACAAAATTTAGCGGTGCAAAATAAGAACGAAGAGGCTTATGCTTATTATTTAAAAGAAGTTGAGCCCGCTATACAAAAGTCAATTGATAGTATTCAAGAACTTATTAAGTATAATACTAATAAGGCAGAACAATTACAGAAAGATAATGTTAGTAACATGAACGATATGGTGCTAACCTTTATCGTTATTTCAGTTATAGCGATTGCAGTTATTGTGTTCATTGGATATATCATTAAAACAGCTATTCAGCGTCCAATTACTTTATTAGAACACGATATGAAAGAAGTAGCGGATGGGAATTTAGTCATACGTACGTCTTATCAAGCAAATGATGAATTAGGAAGTATCGTTACTTCTTTTAATTATATGTTAGACAATTTACAACAACTAATGGGAAAAATAAAGGTAACGGCACACGAGGTTACTTCCTCAACTGATAGTATGTTGCAAAATACAAAACAGGCATCTCAAATTTCTAATGAAGCAGTTCAAACAATTCATGAAGTGAATAAGCAGATAGTAGGACAAGTTACAAGTATTCAAGAGAGTTCAACGGCAATGAATGACGTAGCAGATGGGGTTCAAACAGTAGCGGAATCAGCATCAACTGTTGCTGAAGTTGCTGTTGTCACAACAGATCGTGTGAATAGTGGAAGTAAAGTAATTAAGCAATCTATTACGCAAATGAATAATGTTCATAAAGTTGTTGAAGAAACATCTACGGTGATAGAACGTCTTGTTATGCGTACGCAAGACATAGATAAAGCTTTAAATGCGATTACGAATATTGCGGAACAAACAAACTTGCTTGCTTTAAATGCTGCAATTGAAGCAGCACGCGCAGGAGAAAATGGCAAAGGTTTTGCAGTTGTTGCAGCTGAAGTGAGAGATTTAGCTGAACAATCAAAGCAATCTGCAAATGAAATTAATGATTTAATTAAATCCATTCAACAAGATACAAAAGATACTGTTCAAATCATGAAAAAAGGACAAGAAGAAGCAACGCAAGGAAGAAATGCTGCTAATGAAGCAGACCAAGCGTTTTCAATTATTATGGAAGACATTCATAAGATAACGCAGCAAATTCAAGAAGTCTCAGCTACAACAGAAGAAATGTCTGCTGGAACGGAAGAAATTAACGCTTCATTATCGGTAGTATCAGAAACTTCTACAAAAGTAGAGAAAGATACGAATGAGACTGTACAAGCAATTCAAACACAAGCATCATCAATTACAGAAATAACAAATCAATCCATGCAAATAAAGAAACAAATTGAAGAGTTAGAAGGATTACTTTCACAATTTAAAATTGGACAATAAAAATTTGGGCAATCTTCTTGTTTAAGAACTTTAAAATTTGGCAAATCTAGTAGTACAGAAAGCATTTATGAACCCTCCTAATGTTTGTTTGATCGCTAACATTATTGCTAGGATTTCATAAATGTTTTCTTTTTTATGTTTCAATCACAAAATTTGGTGATGAACCTTCATTTGAAATAAAAATGACAAAAAACGATATTTCACTAAATAAAATATCGTTTTTTGTCGTTTTTTATTTTAAACTATATAACGTAATATAAAGATTAAGTAAAGGTGTGGTGTAATGTCATTGTTAAAAAATAGTAAAATAGGCACGAAATTAAATGTATTAATGATTATAGCTAGTATTGCGTGTATTCTCTTATCAGTTATAGGATATAGGGGATTAATAAAAACAGGGGAAGCTTCTGCAAGCATGTATGAAGAAAGGTTACTTCCAATTTATTGGATAGAGTCTGTAGAATCTAATTTTAATTATACTATTAAGAACCTTGTAGAACTTATGGTCACAACTGATGAAAACAGAAATAAAGAATTAGCAAATAGAATGGATCAATTGCAGAGCGATAACAATCAATTATTAAAAGAATATGAGTCTAAGATAGACGAACAAGAAGAAAAACAATTATATGAAGATTTTCAAAAAAATCTTGAAGGATTAAGGCTACACATAAATGAATCAAAAAATTTAGCAATGCAAAATAAAAACGAAGAGGCTTATACTTATTATTTAAAAGAAGTTGAGCCCGATATGCAAAAAACAAGTAAGAGTATTGACGAGCTTATTAAGTATAATAGTAATAATGCAGAAAAATTAGAGAAAAGCAATGCCAGCAGTGCGGAAACTACAATAATGATGTTTGTTATTATTTCAGTTATATCGACTGTAATTATTATTTTCATTGGATATATCATTAAAATAGCTATCCAACGTCCAATTACTTTATTACAACATGATATGAAAGAAGTAGCGGATGGGAATTTAATGATACGTACTTCTTATAAAGCAAATGATGAATTGGGGAATATTGTTACTTCTTTTAATCATATGCTAGACAACTTGCAGCAACTAATGGAAAAAGTAAAGGTAATGGCACACGAGGTTACTACCTCTACTGATAGTATGCTGCAAAATACAAAACAGGCATCAAAAATCTCAAACGAAGCTGTTCAAACAATTCATGAAGTAAACAAACAAATAGAAGGACAAGTTACTAGTATTCAGGAAAGTTCCACAGCAATGAATGACGTAGCTGATGGAGTTCAAACAGTAGCGGAATCAGCATCAACTGTTGCTGAAGTTGCTGTTGTCACAACAGATCGTGTGAATAGTGGAAGTGAAGTTATCAAGCAATCTATTACGCAAATGAATAATGTTCATAAAGTTGTTGAGGAAACATCTACGGTGATAGAACGCCTTGTTATGCGTACGCAAGACATAGATAAAGCTTTAAATGCAATTACGAATATTGCGGAACAAACAAACTTGCTTGCTTTAAATGCTGCAATTGAAGCAGCACGCGCAGGAGAAAATGGCAAAGGTTTTGCAGTTGTTGC
>NZ_JAVBXD010000046.1 GCF_030756675.1 Bacillus multifaciens | reverse complement strand
GTTGAACATTTTAAGCAAGAACTAGCAAAGTATATTGAATACTATAATCATAAAAGAATTAAGGCAAAACTAAAGGGCATGAGCCCGATACAATACCGAGTCCATGCCCAAGAAGTTGCCTAATGAAATAACCTGTCTAACTTTATGGGGTCACTTCACATAAGGATGGCTTTTTAATAGGCAATACCAATTCGTTTTTTATAATGAATATCATGATAAAGTAATTGATAAGCAAAATGAGCTGTATCTCCAACTGTGATCTGTATACCATCTAGCGGTAACACATCTTCTTCAGTACGATAAATAGCTGTTTCTTCTCCATCGATTAAGTGTGTTGGACAGACAATCGTCCATTGTAATTTGCTATTCGCTAAAGCTAAATAGGCCGCTACATGGTCTTCCGCTGCAGCCGTTGTCTTTCGACGTGATTCACTGGATTGAAAGCGATATAATTGCGGATTCACACGTGCCTGTAAAATTCCAGCCGTTCCAATTGTTATAATTCTTATAATCCCTTCCTCGTTCATAGCGTCTATAATATTTGGCAAACTTTTTGATAACGTGCCGTTTCCATCGGTACCAAGTGCACTAATTACAACATCTGCACCCTTTACACACTCTTTCACACCTTCTTCATTCCATACATTTCCTTCTATTACACGAAAATTCTCATGTTGTATTTGTAGCTTCTCTTTATTTCTCACAAGCGCTGTCACCTTATGATTATCCTGTAATGCAAATTTTAAAATTTCGACTCCGACTCGACCTGTTGCCCCAAATAAACATATATTCATACTAACTCACACCCTTTCAATCTCTCTATTATTTCTGAAAAAGCAAAAATACACAACAAAAAAGCTTTCTTATTTATCAAGAAAGCTTTTTTATCATATAATAATTATTTCTTTTCAGTAGAGCTTGACGAACTGTCTTTCGAGTTTTTATCTTTTACATCCCCGCTCGTTTCTTTTTCAGTTGTTTTACCTTCTTGTTGCGTCGTCTCTTCTTTCTTTTCCTCATTCTTACTACAACCTACCACAAATAAAGAGCTAGCAAGTGCAACGGCAGTTAACGATTTAACATATTTATTCATTTGCTTATCCTCCTTTTGATAGAATATGTACATTCTCATATTACATCTCTTTTTTAAAGGAAATATTATAGATTAGTAAATAAATAGTAAATCAATGTTAATTTTCTAAATTAACAGAATAAGTACAAAAAGACAGCGGTATCGCTGTCTTTTTCACCCATATTTCTCTTCATTAATCATTGTTTGTATGCTGTATTCTTTTTTCATCACATATTGCCATACACCGTATGCATTTCGATTCATTTTCAAAAAACAACTTTCTAAAAAAGAGCGAAATTCTGGATTTGCTACTTGAATTGCTACATGTGCATATTCAAGTGCTAACCGTTTTAAATATGAAATATACGAACAAGCAATCTCTATATCATTTTTTTGTCCATTATAGTTCGTATGAATCATTTCCATTGAGGATGAAACTGGATACTGGCAAATGATATGCTGCACATTTTCACCTTCTTGAAAGTTAATCTGTTCATTGTAAGCCTGCAATAAGTATGGTAAATGTTGTTGTAGCAATTCTTTTAATTCATGATCTTGCACTTCTTTCATATATTCACCAATCACACATATTACTTCATAGCTATAATCCATGAGCTCTTCAATATGGTCCATTCAATATTTCCTCCTCTCTACTGATATGTATGCTCTAAATAGGACGACAGAACTTTTGTGAATCTTACAAACCCCCCCTATACTTATGTTTTCAAAAATTGTTTTGTTTACTGAAAATCCATCTTCAATAAAAAGTCACTTTTCCATGAAAAAAGCGATCTCAATGTCGCTATACTTCCATTCTGGAACCCCCTTAATTTAAACAGCCTGCTTTAATAACAAAACAACACTTTTAAATCATTATTCTTATATGTTTCCTTCTCCCTCTATCCCTATACAAAAAAAAACGGCTTTATATGGCATATATCCCAGTCACATCATTATAAAAGTGCATATTGTATTATGTACCTTAAAACAAAAGGAGGAAAAAACAATGGGCTTTGGAAGTCACGGTGGTGGGTTTGCGTTAGTTGTTGTATTATTTATCCTCTTAATTATTGTTGGTGCTGCTTGTTTTTGCTAACTAGCGATCCGCTCCATACAACTTTTATGTAGACAAAAAAACTATGAAAAAGAACATCTAATGTTTAGATGTTCTTTTTCTATATATACAAGTTAAAAAAACGACATAAAAAGCCCCTTTCTTTTTATACAGGCGAGAGCATCTGGTCATGCATAGCAACGGTCAGGACCTTTTCCTACCACATACAATGTTTAAAGAAAAAGGCGTAAGCAAGTAGCAATTATGTTGTATTCTGCATAGCAGCAACTTATATGTCAAAAAATTAAAATAGATATGGATATATACATTTATAATGATAAGGTGAAATTTTAAACAACAGGAGTCCCCCTTATCTACTTTACATCTATAAAAAGAAGCCAATTTTATCAATCGGCTCCTCGGTATACATATTGTTCTTTTGGAGATTCTACTGTGTTCCATTTTGTAACTTCTAATACAGGGATGTTTGCATGAAATGGCTGATAAAACTCTGTTGAAATTGTTCCTTCCACTTGAATCCACTCATCATTTTTCCACTGAGCATCTTCTGGTTTCTTAACCAGCATTCCGTATACACCTGAATCAGCAACACAGTGAATAATTCCAAAACGGAATATAAAGTATTGTTCTTTTTTAGAGGAATCATCACGGAATACAAATCCTTTAAAAGAAATTGTTTTACCCGTGAATTCGCCAGGATAGTTATACACTACTTCCATCCCTTTCAAAAAGTCAGCATCGTTTAAAGCAATTTTATCTTTTGTTACAAATTGCTTCTTCTCTTTATCCATAACCTCTCGATATCCTTCTTTTGCATAATAAATGCTCGTATCAGGTCGTAAAAACTGTCGATTCATAAACGGGTCTTTACTTTCTGGCTGTGCAACCGGGAAATGAAACCCTTTTGCTTTTACGATATCGGAATCTAGTGTTGCAATTGGAAAAAAGAGCCCCGAAATAATCGGAAAACAAAATAGCGTGTACGCAATCGTACGTTTCCACCATGTGTTTTCATCTTTTGAATGATCATGACCACAGTGACTTTCATTACAGCCGCATTCATGATCATGCTCATGTTTACCATGTTCTTTTTGAAATACAATAATCATTTGAATGACAGTTAAAAATCCTAAAATAATTGCTGCTGTTTTTGATAAATACGCATATTTCATATTAATATATTTTGTAATATCACCAGAAATATGAAGTTGTGCTAATAAAATTGTAAACCCAAGTAAAATATAAGCTCGAAACATTAATTACCACCCCATCGCATAAATGAGTAGTGAGCTTGCATAAACAACAACTGTAATTAAAACAATAACAACAATAACAAAACGTGTTTTAAAATTCGCAAGCATCATAATCATATTTTTAATATCTACCATCGGTCCATATACAAGAAAGGCGACTAGAGCTGGTGTTGCAAATGTACTTTGGAATGAAGATGCAATAAACGCATCAGCTTCTGAACATAATGATAAAATAAAAGCAAGTCCCATCATAACAATTGGTGAAGAATATGGCCCTTGTCCAATTGCAAGGAGGGTAGACGTCTTCACAAAAGTTTGTACACTTGCCGCAATAAGCGCACCAATAATTAAAAATTTTCCCATTGAGAAAAACTCCTCAACAGCATGTGTACATACATCCCAAAATTTTTCACGGAATGGTCGATTATGATTTACCACTGGAAAATTAGTATTCCGTAATTGATGATCTTTAAACATAAACGATAAGACAAGACCGACAATAACGGCTACAATAATAGCGACAATAGCGCGATACCAAACCATATGCATACTGCTACCAAACGCCACATATGTCGCAAATAAAACGACAGGATTAATAATCGGTCCAGTCAGCATGAAGGCAATTCCTGCATATGGTGGTACCCCTTTCCCGATAAGGCGCCTTACGATTGGAACAATTCCACATTCACACCCTGGGAACATCATCCCTAGAAAAACGGCTAATAAGACAGACAGAAAACGATTCTTTGGCATCCACTTTGCTACCATATCTTCTGTCACAAACATTTGAATGAATCCTGAAATAAATACACCAATTAATACAAATGGCAATGCTTCAATTAAAATTGAAATAAAAATCGTATTCATTTGCAGGAACGCTTTTGGTAAATGAAACATTTCCATGATGCATATCCCCCATCTTTTCATTAACAATATGTAATTGTAACTGGAATCCTTAGATTGAACAAGTACTTATAAAAATTAACCTAAATGGTATATTATACATCTTTCATTTCATAAATTAAGGAACGATAGTGTGTAAAAATGCTAATTTCTCAATACTTTAAATCAAAAAAGCTGCTTTGGAAATGTTCCAAAACAGCTGGGTTTCATATTAAAAATAACGTTTCTTCCAAAAAACAAAAGCCATTAAGCAAGATAATATTGCCGATATAATCATAGCCATTAAAAAACCATGAGGATTTTCACTTAATGGAACCGGAACATTCATTCCAAAAAAACTGGAAACCATTGTTGGTACTGATAATATGATCGTCATAGAAGTTAAAAACTTCATAACACTGTTTAAATTATTGGAAATGACAGAACTAAATGTATTCATCATACCACTTAAAATATGGCTATATATTTCGGCCATCTCAATTGCCTGCTTATTTTCAATTAATACATCTTCAAGTAAATCTTGATCATCTTCATACATTTTCAAAAATGTATTATTTCGCATTAATTTTTGAATTACAATCTTATTTGCCTTTAAAGATGTCGTAAAGTACACTAAGCTTTTTTCAAGCCCTAATAACGTAAAAATCTCTTTATTTTTCATCGATTTATTGAGCTCATGCTCTAAATCCGTTGTTTTTCGATTAATCTGTTTTAAATAACGTAAATAATAAGTAGAAATCGTATATAAGAGCTGCAGTGCAAAACGTGTCTTTTTAAAGGTATAAAATTCTTTAATTCGCTGATTAATAAAGCGTTCAAAAATCGGATTTTCTTCCAAACAAATTGTAACAAAACATTCTGGCATGACGATCATACCAATCGGAATCGTATCATACATTGAATTTCCTTCTTCGTCATGTCTAACTGTTGGAATATCGACGATAATTAAAGCATTATCATCTTCTTTTTCAATACGCGAACGTTCTTCATCATCCAAGGGGTCTTTAATAAAGTCCAGTTCAACATTTAACGTTTGAACTAAAAATTGAATTTCTTCCTCCGTTGGATGGAGTACATTAATCCAGCAGCCCTTTTGAATCTCCTCGATCTCTTGTAGTTTTCCGTTTCGGTCTGTTAAATAAATATTTAACATACTATCACCCCGATTCTTATTACATGTAGGAACCAACCTCACTTTGAAATAACAGTCTATTTTAAACCGCTATTTTCAGCATATGAAACAAATGAAAAGATTTCAATAGAAAATTATTTTGAAAACGCTTTTCTTCACAAATTATTAAAATAGAAAAAGACAGAGCATTCTCTGTCTTTTATAGACATTATGTTGCCTTTATAACATATTTAGAAAGTATCCACAAGTTAAACGAAACAGAAACCGTATAACCAGCATAAGTCGCAATAATAAAACTAATATAATCAAATTGTGGAAGTAATACAATGTTTAACGCAATTTTTATCCCTATTCCTATAAACAAACCAATTACTGTTTTTCGCTGTTGATCAATCCCTTGCAGCATAGCCGCTGTTACAGCAAAGAGCGAAAATAATATACAAGCCGGGGCGTAATAGCGTAAAATCACACTTCCAAGCGCAGGATCATTTCCTGTCCCAAATAGTAATGTATATACTGGTTCAGCTAAAATCATCATTCCTAACGATGCTGGAATCGTTAGAAATACAACGAGCAAATTTGTTCTTGTAAAATGTTTATATAATAACTGGTCATTTTTGGCTGTATACGCCTTCGTCATCTCAGGAACGAGTGACATACTAAAAGCTGTAGCAACGGAAACCGGAATTAACACAACCATTTGTACAAGCCCAATCACAGCATTTATTTTTTCCGCTTCTCGCTGTAAATATCCCATTTGCATTAATAACTTATTAATTGTAAATGTATCGATTGTTTGATACAAGGGAATGGCAAGACCAACAACAACAAATGGAATGGAGTATGTAAATAATTCTTTATACAGTGCGAAAAATGATTTTGTTGTTTGCGGAACACTCATATTTTCTTTTTTCTTTAAATGACGCCTTCTCTTTAAGTAATATGCAATTAATATTCCAAGTCCTGCTACAGCTCCTACAAAAGCACCAAACGTAGCAACTCCAACCGCCAACGCTGTTGCACCTTTGTATATATGAAGTACTGCAAAACTTCCGATTAAGATTGTTAACATTCGAAAAAACTGTTCTACTACTACACTTAAAGCAGATGGCCCCATCGATTGAAATCCTTGAAAAAATCCACGTAATAAGCTCATAGAAGGAACAATTAGTAAAGCAAAGCTTACAATTTGAATATTATATGTAACAGCCGTGACACTATTACCTGTTTGATCTCCGCCATCTATAACTACCTTTGCAAGATAGGGAGCTAAACAATATAACAATAAAAACGCTATAACTCCCATACACCCCATAAAAATAAGCCCACTTTTTAATACTCGTTTCACCGTGTAATAATCGTCTAATTCATTATATTTAGATACCATTTTGGAGACAGCTAAAGGAAGTCCCATCGTTGCGATACTAAGCATAATTGTATAAGGACGATAAGCATATGTATATAATACATATCCTCCCGTTCCAACCATCGCTGTAAAAGGAATAACATATATAAAACCTAACATTTTCGAAATCATCGTTGCCATTGTTAAAAAGAATGTTCCGCGTAAAAACGGTGATCCCTTCATGAAATTCCTCCGCTATACTGTTTTACTACACCATATGGACAACTTTCTACTTTTAGAACTTATATAAGATAAAACTTTAATCACAAAATAAACGTAACTACTCAGTTACTTTATGAAAAACCGACAGAAAAGCATTTTTTTAAATGGGCGAGAGGGACTGGCGATGCATAGGAGCGGTCAGGGCCTGTTCCTGGCCACGTGCAAGGTTTGAAAACAAAAGTAGACAATAAGTGCAGGCCCCTGCCCTGTTTGCATGACAGCAGTCTATATGCCCAAAAATGAATTTACAAATACTAGAGAGACACATCTTCACTAGAATCATACCCTTTTCTAAATTTCTAAAAGGTATAGCTGAGTAGTTACAAATAAATAAAGAAAAAAGCCAATGAAAATTCATTGACTTTAACGACCTGCTTTTCTTTTTTTCAATAATTTCATACCTATGTATACAGCAATAAATAGAATCGCTCCTACGATGAAATAATGCGTGTAGTCAGCAGCATATTCTTTAATATGACGCCAATTCCCGCCAAGTTTTTCACCAAAATAAATAAACAGTATAGACCACGGAATAATAGCGAGTACTGTATATGCTGTAAATCGTTTCAATGACATCTTCGCTAATCCAGCTGGAATCGATATTGCATGACGTACAACTGGGATAAAGCGCGCAGAGAAAATTACACCAGCACCATATCGTTTAAACCATTCTTCCGCTACATCTAAATGTTTCTTATTAATCAATAAATATTTACCATATTTTTCAACAACTGGACGTCCGCCGTAATATCCAAGCCAATACAAGAAAATTTGCGCCAACGTTCCACCAATCGTTCCAGCAATTACTGCCCCAACGAAATTAATTTCTCCCTTAGCAACTAAATAACCTGCATAAGATAATACAATTTCACTCGGAATAATTTCGATCATGAGCCCTAGCGCAATTCCGAAATAGCCTAGACTTATAAAAAATTGTAGTAACTGTTCAATCAAATTTGCTAACATTCTTCATTATCTCCTTTTTTCTACGCACACACTTTCTTATTATTTCATAAAAATCTACCCTTGCCAATATGCTACTACTTAATAGTATAAAATTATGCAATAATAAAAAAACATACTTACCTTTTCTATTTCGAAAGGAGAAAGTGCACGATGGAATATAGATTACTAGAAATTATTCCAAAAGACAAGCAAGTTATAAAAGATTTACTAATTCTTTACAAAGAAATTTTTCAATCCACCATTCTTTCTTTATTCGGATTTTTCATATAAGCAAACATTTGCCGGATTTGCCATTCTGTGTTTCTTCCTATCGATAGTTCTGGCAATTCTTCTTCTCCAAAAAAGCGAACATCTTCTGTTTCAATACCGATTTTTCTTTCACCACCTACTATTTCACAACTAATAAATATCTTATATACATCAATTGCAGAAGGTGATGGTTGATGCTTCTGTTTATCAAAGATAGATAATAAACAAAAATTTTCTACTTCGTAACCAGTTTCTTCAAAAACTTCTTTTCGCGCAACTTCCGTAGGCGTATATCCAATATCAGCCCACCCGCCTGGTAGTGCCCATTTCTTATCGCTTTTTTCTTTTACAAAAAGTAACTTTCCTTCTTGAAACACGACTGCTCGAATATCCACTTTTGGAGTTTGATAACCCGTTTCACTTGCAAATAACTGCTCAACTACTTCCCAATCTGTTTTTGTATAATTTGACATCATTTCAACCGATAACTTCCGAAGTTCTTGAAAACGTTCTATATCATATACATCTTTTGAATATGCTAATCCGGCCTGTGCAATTGCCTGTATTTGTTTGACCCATTTGATCCATTTGATTTCCATTAATTCACCTTCCTTATTTTCAATTACCATTATTATACAACAAAAAAAGAGATTGATTGTTCAATCTCTTTTTGCTTGTCTTCATAATTCATCTAAATGCTCTCGTAAAAATTCCCGACGTTTTTCTATATATTGAAAAATCAAATCCGGTTCACTATCAAATTTATCTATTTTCAATTTTACATATGGATCTTGCAAAATATATGGACGAAGTTCCTTATGCATTCCTTCTACTTTCGGTTTTATATATTCTACTGTAAATTGATGCGAAAGTATATCTTCCAAAATTCCCCTGTATTGTTTTCTAAAGCTATCGACATCAAGTAATCTAGCACTTAATGTATTAAATCCTTGAATACGAACGTAATCATGCTCCATTTCTCTCCCTTTAACATCCCGTCCCCACGTTGCATCATAATCCCAAGGAATCATTTCAAACAACTTTGTTTCTCCATTATGATAAAGTGCATAGTTGTGCACAAACCCATCAAAGTTTTGTGTGCATACAACACCCGCTAACCATCGTAAATATTTATCAACATCAACATATTTTATGATTTCTTTTTCATACGCTGCTCTGGAAATTGTATTCAATTGATAGATAAATTCACTAATATCTTCTTCACTGTGTTCATTCCCATATTTCAATTCATACCCTGAGAATAATTTCGTTTTTATACATTTATCTAACTCGCTTACTAATGAAAAATTCGCATCATCATCGATTGCATAGTAAATAGAACCATTTGGTAAATTTCGTCTCTGTAAAAAATTTTCATCTACCGATTCTAACTGTAAATAAACTCCTTCAAATCGATTATTAACCTTTACAAGAACATGTTGCGCTTTTGGTGATAGCGTACCAATGTCCGAAAAAAAATCCAGGGATAACTTATTCCGTATTAAAGAAGGGTCGTTGAATTCAGAATTTATATGCAGCTCATGCACGCCTTGAAAAAATTTTGGTTTATAAAACATCACATGATATGATTTTTTCTCCAATTTCCGAATATGAGAACCACGGTATACAATATCAATATCATACTTTCTTTTATTATATGTTAACTTAGCTGGAACAGGATCATCAGACCAAACATCTTTTCGTAACTCTACAATATACATTGGGTGAATAAAAAAATCATAAGAAGGTATCATTTTCTCCCTTCCCTTCTCTTTCATCTACAATTAATGTATGCTTTTCCTTTCCCCATTGTCACATCCGCTATATATTCATTTTATTAATTATAAATGCTTTTCTTATCCTTTCTTCATAATGTAATAGTACGAAAGGCGTCCCTTTTCAAACTACTACATTATGAAGACTTCTTTATGAACCTTGGTATTCAAAAATCGATATGTCTTCTTGATACACATATCGATCCTTTAAACCCAAAGGATCCGGACACTAATTCTTAAGAAACAGACGCTTATCACAGTCTGTTTTTTAGGGTATACCACTATTTTCAAAAAAAAATAAACACAATTCATTAGCTTGACATACTTTATTAATAGAAAGCGCATTATTCCAAAACAGATGAAAAGCTTAGTTCTTTCCAAGGAGGATTTTGATAGATGTATACAAAAGATGATATTCAAAAAGCAGTAGAAGAAATAATTAGTGCTGGAATGGAAGGGTTCTTAACCCAGGAACCTAAATCCTATTCTAAACGTTCTGACTGCTCTTGCCGTTCTCGTTCTTCTAAAAATTCTTGCAAATCTAAACGTACTTGTAAATCTCATCGTTCTTGCAAATCTCATCGTTCTTGTAAATCTCATCGCTCTTGCAAATCTCATCGTTCTTGCAAATCTCATCGTTCTTGTAAATCTCATCGCTCTCACAAATCTCATCGCTCTCACAAATCTCATCGCTCTCACAAATCTCATCGCTCTCACAAATCTCATCGCTCTCACAAATCTCACCGTTCTTGCAAATCTCACCGTTCTTGCAAATCTCATCGCTCTTGCAAATCTCATCGTTCTTGCAAATCTCATCGTTCTTGCAAATCTCATCGTTCTTGCAAATCTCATCGTTCTTGCAAATCTCATCGTTCCGGTAAATCTCATCGCTCTTGCAAGTCCCATCGTTCTCACAAATCTCATCGCTCTTGCAAATCTCATCGCTCTCGCAAATCTCATCGCTCTCGCAAATCTCATCGCTCTTGCAAATCTCATCGCTCTCGCAAATCTCATCGCTCTTGCAAATCTCATCGTTCTCACAAATCTCACCGTTCTTGCAAGTCCCATCGTTCTTGCAAGTCCCATCGTTCTTGCAAATCTCACCGTTCTTGCAAGTCCCATCGTTCTTGCAAATCTCACCGTTCTCGCAAGTCCCATCGTTCTTGCAAATCTCACCGTTCTTGCAAATCTCACCGTTCTTACAAATCTAAGCGCACTTGTCGCTCTAAACGTAGTTGACAACTTCGTTCTGGGCGCTCTGGTCGTTAATATAATATATTACTCTATCATATCAAAGAGGTTCCTCGTTATTTCAAAAATGCAAATAGACCGCTTTAAGCGGTCTATTTGTCTATTAGGGCAAATCATTGTTTTTATAAAGCTTCTCCTTTTACCTCTCTTCAAAATGCGCAATATCAGCAAATAAATGAATTGTACTTTCTCCTTCTTTAAATTCAATCACACTTAAACTTGCACTATGCATAAAAGGACCATTCCATATATTTTCAATAGGACGTTGTTCAAAATGCCCCATCATAAGTAATGAAGTAATAGCATGAGAGACAATTAAAACATTTTCTCCGTCATGCTTTTGAAGAATGTATGTAAGCCCCTTTAGCACGCGCTCTCTCGCGTCGTAAAAACTTTCTCCTGATTTCGATTCATACCGATGCGGTGCATTCCAAAATAAATCAAAATCTTTTGCATATTTCTCTTGCAATTCAAGTTGTGTATGTCCTTCCCAGACTCCCATATCAATTTCATATAAATGTTCATCTGTTACAATTGGAATATCTCTGTCTCCTTTAATTAACTGAGCTGTATGCATTGCTCTTTCACTTGGACTGCTGTAAATAACATCTAGTGCCATATCTTTCATACGTTTCCCTAATTGTTTTGCTTGTAGTATTCCAGTTTCCGTTAAATTTGAATTTTTTCTACCTTGCATTCTTTTTTCTACATTCCATTCTGTTTCCCCGTGACGCGTAATATATAACATTGTTTTCATCATCGTCTTCTCCTTTACCAACTCGGTCTAGCATCCCATGGCTCTAATGTTCCAACAATCCATTCCTGTTGTTTATGATGAATTCCAGCTATAACTCCACTAGTAATTTCATCATTTGTTAACCATCTAGAACCTTGTTCTTCTACCATAAAACCTAATATAATTCGATAATACCTACATAAAGAAGAGTATCTTACTTTTTTATCTGATTTGTAAGCACTGCTTCCAAGTACATGGAACAACTCCCATCCTTTCGAACATATTTCAATCTCATCACTAATTATTTGCAATGCATCTACTGCCGCTGAATGAATCCAAGCTACCACAAGCGTAATTGGTCCATTTTTTTGAATGGAATTTTTAATTTTATCACGCAACTCATCACTATTATGATAATCAAGCGCTAAACATGTTATCCTTTCAGGAGTATGGCATGAATCCTGTATCTTCTTTAGACCTTTTACATTTCGACCGATTACAGAAGTATGGTGCCCTTGCTCAGCAAACGACTTTGGCACTGCCTGTAACATTCCAGTCCCACCAACAACAAGTACATGCATAACCCTTCATCCTTTCTCTATTTAGTAAAATAACATATGCGGTTTTGCTTCTTTATAATATTGCAGTCTCTCTTGCAGCGTCCCTGTATGAAATTTAAACTTATGACCGTCTGGGTCTGTAAAATAAATAGATTTACAATCTCGCACATCACGCTCTCGTCTGTGTAAAATATGTACGTTATTCACATTAAGACGATGTATTAATGCTGTAAAGTCTTCTTTTTCTATCGAAAACGCAATATGTGTATATGATTGGTAGATTTCACTTCTCGGAATATCCTTTTCTTCATTTAACGTAATTCCGAAAGAAGGCCCCATCTTCAAGTGCGTGACGGGCAAGAGCCCAGCGGTAAGGTGGGGATGAATTTCGGTTAGGCATAGCCTAACTGATTTGTAAGAACTGCCAATTGTTCGTATGGTGTATACGTTCTATATCTGATACCTTCACTTGCTTATAAGTTTTAGTTGGATTTTGTATATATTGTCCATGTATATCTTGTACGTATACCATTCTCCCTGTAAACCCTGTCACAAATCCTACTTGTCCAAATACTTTCACTTTATCTCCTAAATAGATTCCATCTACATACGGTGTGTTTTTCTTGTTCCGTTTTGCACTTGTATTCTTTGTTTTCCTTCCTTTTCTTGCGGTTGCTTCATGTAGGGAACGCTTTTTCTTTCTAAATTGCTTGATGCAAAATTCACCGTTTCTATCATATTCTTGTATTTGTGTTGGATTCGTAATCGCAATTGCGTCATTTACATGTGTTTTTGATAAACCTAATTCTTTTCGCTTCGCTGTAGTGTAACTGCCATACGTAATGTCACAATCTAAACGATTCATGATTTGTAACCGCAATATATTCATAAAGGCAGTCTCTTTATATTGTTTTGGTTTCTTGAAACTGTGTTTGAGTTTCCCTTGGTGGAACTTTTGATGGCACTCTTCATGCACTGTTACAAGATTATCTGCCATATCAGTGCCACCTTTACATTGTTCAATAATATGATGCGTATGCAAAATACCACCTTTTTTCTTGCAGATTTGACAGGTGTAATTGTCTCTTGCGAATACGTAATATCTTGTATTCCAAAAGCCAAAGGCATCTCCTTGTTGATATTCCGTTCCTTGTATATCGGGATTTTTTAGCTTTTTTGCATCAAATTTCCCTACTTCTACAATTACTTTTGGTGAAGGTAAAAGTGACTTGAATGTTTCAATCCAATGAATTTGGTTATCGATTCTGCTTTGAATCGATGGTGGTAACCAACCTTCTTTCTTTTTTCGATTGAGAATACGTGCTTTGCGATACCTTGTTTTTCGCTGCCTTCTACCTCTACGTAATGTAGCTCTTAGTGTGAGATTTTCTTTTACGTCCTGACGTAGCTGGATGGTTCCTTTTGTTAACACTTTGTCTTCAGTCGTAATCGCAATGCCGATATGCTTTACTCCGCTGTCAACACCGATTGTAACGGGTTGCACCGCTTCACCTGTAGCATATTGTAATTGAATTGTAAACGGAGTATATCCCACAATCTTCGCTTTTCCTTGTTTGAGAAGAATCCGCGCCTTGCGATGACCGCAAGGCATGAGCGGTTCTCCCCTTAAATTTTTGACAAACACACACATGTTTTGTCCCTCCTAAGAGTTTGTTTCCCTTCGCCAATGTTTGTAGGTGTTGACAACTTCTTATACAAGAAGGCTTGTGGTTGACCGTTCCTTCCCAATCAGAACTGTTACAGAGCCACCATAGAGCCAAGAACTAGGGAATCATTCTTGGGTATGCAACCTACGAACGGAGTCCATGAAAGACTGAGGCTAGACAACCAGGGCTTGTTTCAAGCCCCCACTTCAAAACGTGTTAGCGTTTAAGTGGTGGGTAGTTGACTGCAACCCACATTCCACACACATCAAAATAAGCAAGTGTTCTACCTTTTACAAGTATCTTCCCTTCCAACACTTTTTCGTAAAATTGTATAGATTTCTCTAAATTTGAAACAGAAAAGCAAAGATGATTCATTCCTTTTATCATTGTTATGATCTCCTCACAATAAAAAAGATGCGCAATATTCACGCATCTTTATCGTACTATTTTTTTGTAATATATGTCCATTTATAACTAAAATCTCCTCCAAATGTATGCTTAGCGGTTCCTTTCACTTTGGATTTCTCAAGAAAAGCAACACCCTGCTGATAAACCGGGGAAATTGCTGCGTCATCAAATAAAATTTTCTCTGCTTCAGAAAAAGCCTTCCAGCGTGCCTTCTCATCAGTTAACAACTCACCTTTTGCTTTCGCAACTAACTCATCATATTTTTTATTAGAATATGCCATTTCGTTAAATGCACTATCTGTAATAAACATATCGATAAATGTCATTGGATCTGGATAATCCGGGCTCCATGCTGATAAAGAGAACTCATATTCTAATTTCTTTTCTAAATCTAACTTTTGTTTAAACGGCTGCTGTTTAATATTCACTTTCAAACCAGGTAAATTTTTCTCCAACTCTGATTTAATGTATTCTCCAACTTTTTTCAAGTTATCTTTATCATAGTTTAACATTTCAACTGTAATTGTCTCTTGACCTAACTCTTTTTTCGCTTCTTCCCATAGTTTTTTTGCTTTTGCTGCATTATCTTTACCGTCATGAAAATTTTTATTTGTTTCACGGAAGTCTTTTCCATCCGGCCCTTTTGTAAATTTTTGTGGTACTAAGTAATATGCAGGTAATGACCCATCATTTAAAATCACATTGGCAATTCCCTTTTTATCATATGCTAAATCAATAGCTTCACGTGCTTTTTTATTCGCGAAAGTCTGATTTTTCTGATTAAAACGAATAAAATACATTCGTGGCTCTAATTCCGATTTAAATTCTTCACTTTTCTTATATTTATCAACAAATTCCGAACTTAAAATGACTCGATCTACTTCGTTGCTCTCATATAAATTTACAGCTGTTGATGTTTCTTTTACAACACTTACATTAATTTCTTCTAATTTCACATTACCTTTATCCCAATAGTTTGGATTTTTCTTTAACTGATAACTTCGTTCATGCTTCCATTCACTCATCATGAATGGTCCATTATATAATAACTTATCTGCTTCTAATGCATATTTGTCACCTTGTTCTTTTACAAATTTTTCGTTCAATGGGAAAAATGTTGGGAAAGTTGTAAGCTCTAGAAAGTATGGCGTAGGTTTCTCTAGCTCAACCACTAATGTTTTATCATCTTCTGCTCTGACACCAAGCTGTTCAAGTGGTAATTCTCCTTTATTAATTTTCTCAGCATTTTTAACATCGAACAAAATAAACGCATATTCCGATGCTGTTGCTTTATCAACAGCACGGCGCCAAGCAAACACAAAGTCTTGTGCTTTTACCGGTTCTCCATTCGACCACTTTGCATCACGTAAATGAAATGTGTATGTTTTCTTATCCGCACTAATCTTTACGTCTTTAGCCATACCAGACGTTGGTTTATTATCTTTATCTAAGCGATATAATCCTTCCATTGCGTTTACAAATGCCCGAAACGATACAGTATCCGTTGACTTTGACGTATCCATAGAAGGGATTTCTGCTGTTTCTAATAAATTTAATACTTGTTTATCAGCAAGCGCTTGATTTCCTTCTTTTCCCTTTTCAGTTGTTGATGCTTTCTCACCATTTCCACATCCTGCAACTAACACACTTGTTGAAAGTGCAAATGCTGTAATCAATGACAACCTTTTCTTCATAGACCATTTCCCCTCTTTCTATATAACAACTAAAAATAAGACCAAGTACTCTTGAATAGTATTATACATAATTTTCTGATAACTTCAAATACTATCTTTTAAAAAAATGACATACACCACTTTTTTTGCTTTCTTATCATCTATTTTATATTTCCACCATTGAAGTCTCTGCTATGAAAATCACTATATGACCTGCATTCGCTTTCTCCCTTTGTTTAAGACCTCTTATTTGGAAGAAAAAAGATCTGACCGCTTCTTTGCACAGCCAAATCCTCTCGTCCCCCTCTAAAAGAAAAGAGGTTTTTTATGTTTTTTTACTTAATAATATATAATTCAACTGTATTATTCAATTTCAATATTCCATTACCTCAAAAAACCTTCATGCTTTAATAGCCATTCTTTCCGCCAAAGTCCTCCTTCATATCCTACTAATTTCCCGCTCTTTCCTATAATCCGGTGACAAGGCACAATAATCGAAATCGGATTTCTACTATTCGCTCCACCTATTGCACGTACAGCTTTTGGATTGCCCATTTTCTGTGCAATGTCTAGATAAGAAGCACTTTTTCCATACGAAACACTGCAAAGTGCATTCCATACTTGTTTTTGAAAAGGAGTTCCCTCTGCTTGTAGCGGGACAGTAAATTCCGTTCGTTTCTTATGAAAATATTCATCTAACTCCACTACACATTGCTCAACAATTGGATGAGAGACTTCTTCTTGTTTTTGTTCTACAAATAATATAGAAGAAATACCATTCTTATCCCCTTTTACTTCAATCCATCCAAGTTCACTTTTGTAATATGCTTGATACATAAAAAATATGCCACCTCCTCTTTTACTCATCATAACACCTCTTTAAGCATTTTGTTATGGAAAAAAGGAGCAAGGTGCTACAATAAAATGAAACTGCCATTCGTCAAGAAATTATCATTGTACATACGCTCATTTAAGAAAATAAAGGAGGATGTTTATCGTGAACAATCAATTATTTTCACCATATACAATAAAAGATGTTACATTAAAAAACCGAATTGTAATGTCACCTATGTGTATGTACTCAGCAGAAAACGAAGACGGAAAAATAACAAATTTCCATCTCGTCCACTACGCATCACGTGCAGCTGGTCAAGTAGGGCTTATCATGTTAGAAGCTACAGCCGTAACGCCAGAGGGACGCATTTCTAACAAAGATTTAGGCATTTGGGATAATGAGCATATAGACGGTCTACGTCAAGTTGTCGATATGATTCATGAACACGGGGCAAAAGCAGCTATTCAAATTGCTCATGCTGGTAGAAAAGCTGTTCTTGATTCAGACCCTATTGCACCATCAGCTATTCCTTTTGATTCCTCTATGAAAATTCCAGTACAAATGAGCAAAGAACAAATTAACGAAACAATCACGGCTTTTTGTAACGGAGCCGAACGTGCTAAACAAGCTGGATTTGATATTATCGAATTACACGGCGCACACGGTTATTTAATTAATGAATTTTTATCTCCACTCACAAATCTTCGAACAGATGAATATGGTGGATCTTATGAAAATCGCTACCGGTTTTTACGTGAAATCATTGATGCAGTAAAAGAAGTATGGAACGGTCCATTATTCATTCGTATTTCTGCTCACGATTACCATCCAGATGGTTTAACTGTAGAAAATTATGTAACGTTTGCAAAGTGGATGAAAGAACAAGGTGTTAATCTTATTGATTGTAGTTCGGGAGCTGTTGTACCAGCACATATTGATGTGTATCCTAGTTATCAAGTACCCTACGCAAAATATATAAAAGACCATATTTCTATTGCTACAGGCGCTGTTGGCCTTATTACAAGCGGCATACAAGCAGAAGAAGTTTTACAACAGGGAGCTGCTGACTTAATTTTTATCGGGCGTGAACTATTACGGAACCCCTACTTTCCGAGAACAGCAGCGAATGAGCTTGGTTTTGAATTGGCTGAGCCATTTCAATATAGCCGTGCTCCAGGAAAACTAAAACATACTTCTAAATAAAGAAACTGCCCAAAATAGTGATTTTGGGCAGTTTCTTTATTTCATACTAACAATCGTTTCTAAAGCTAAAGGAAGAACATATCAAGTAAACATCACTTTTATCCCGCTATTTTTGGGCAGTAATATTCCCACCTCAAAATTCAGCGAAAGCATTGTCCAGCTCCAATGGCTAAAATGTTCGGTGGCTTCGCTTCTTCCTACGAGGTAAAAAACACCTCTACGTCAGAAGCTCCATCCTCCTCACATTCTGAACGAGCCACTTCCGCATTTCTTTGTTGTCCAGCTCCAATTGCTAGAATGTTTGGTGGGAGATAAACTGCCCGTAAAAGCCCGATTGGTGAGGGCTGACAATCAGTGGGGATGAAGAACCCCCCCACTGATTAAAGTTTCACTTTATTTCATCTTAGCAATTTCCGGAGATTCATGTATATGAACACCAGACTCTTCTCGTAGTGCTGTTACATACATTCCTTTTGCTACTTGTTCTGCTGAGATCGGCTTATATTTAGAAAAAGACCTCTTAAATAAAAACGGCATAACTCCCGAAATTTTTTCTCCCATTCTTTCTCCAAAACGAAACTCGTCTCGCTCTCCAACTAATAAAGAGGGTCTAAAAATATGAATGCCTCCTATGACTAGCTTTTTAATATCTTCCTCCATTTGTCCTTTTACTTGTGAGTAGAAAAATAAGGACTTCGGATTTGCTCCTAACGAAGAAATAACAAGAAAGTTTTGTACCCCTTGTTCTTCCGCAACACGAGCTGCTCGTAATGTATAATCATAATCAACCTTTTTAAAATTTTCTTTCGTCCTCGCTTTTTTAATTGTCGTTCCAAGACAATTAAACACATCATCTACTGCAAAAAACTGTTTATATTGTTCCAAAATCGAAAAATCTACCTGCTTTTGTTGAAGCTTTTCATGTTCCCAGTCTAGTGATTTTCTCACAAAAATTGTAACTGAATCATAATGATCTGAATCAAGCAGTAACTGTGTCACTTCTTGTCCAACTAGACCACTAGCTCCAAGTACTAAGGCTGTTCTTGTTTTCATTCTTTTCCATACCTCTTTATCTTCTAATATATCTCTCTATCATAAGCAAAGCACAATGAAGTATGCAAGCGCTTTGTTTACTCTTTTTCTTCTTTTGGCACCTCAGTAATTGAACTTGTATCACCTAAATTTCGAATCAATCCTTTTAAAAAAAACAGCACACATGATAATGGAAAAAGAACAGCCAAAATTAATAAAACCGCTTCACTCACATATCCCATGCACTCATCTCCTTCTTTGCACCCTCTATCACACTATATGAAGCAGCAAGCAAGATATATGCAAAAACAAAAAAAATAAACCATATCATTGTGACAATTTTAAAACAAATTATAAATCGTAATCATTATTATTTATTGCAACATTGCCAAAGATGTATTATACTAAACCAGGAACATAAAGCGTAATTATTACGTTTTACAAGAAGGAAGTTATTCTTTCTTTTATTATGGAAAAAATATTTTTTAGAAAGTAAAGAAACGAGGCAAACAAAATGAAGAAAAGATCAATTATATTTTCATTCGTACTAATGTTTACCCTTATATTTGCTGGATGTTCAAACAAAGATAATACAGCAAATAAAAAAAATGGTAAACTTTCCGTCTATACAACTATTTTTCCTTTAGCTGACTTTGCAAAAAAAATCGGCGGTGATTATGTAGAAGTAACAGCTATGTATCCACCAGGTGCAGATTCTCATACGTATGAGCCAAGTCAAAAGCAAACAGTACAAGTTGCCAAATCAGATTTATTTGTTTATAACGGAGTTGAATTAGAACCATTTGCTGAAAAAATGGAAAAAGCATTAAAAAATGAAAATGTTAAAGTTGTAAATGCATCAAAAGGTATTGAACTACGAGCTTCAACTGAAGACGAACACGAGGAAGGTCATAAAGAAGAACATCATCATGATAAAGATCCTCACGTTTGGCTAGATCCAACACTTGCAATGAAACAAGCTGAAACAATTAAAAATGCACTTGTAGAACTACAACCAGAGCATAAAGCAGAATTCGAGAAAAACTTTGCTGCGTTGCAAACAAAATTCACAAGTTTAGATAATCAATTTAAAGAAGTTGTTGATCATGCAAAAACGAAAGAGATATTAGTTTCTCATGCAGCATACGGATATTGGGAACAACGTTACGGTTTAAAGCAAATTCCAGTTGCAGGTATTTCTGCGTCTGATGAACCATCTCAAAAAACACTAGCTTCTATCACAGCAACAGCAAAAGAGCATGGATTAAAATATATTTTATTTGAAACATTCTCTACACCAAAAGTAGCTGAAGTTATTCAAAAAGAAACAGGAACGAAAATTTTACGCTTAAATCATCTTGCAACAATCTCCGATGATGATGCAAAAAAACATAAAGACTACTTTACACTTATGGAAGAGAACATTAATACTTTAAAAGAAGCAACAAATTAATATAATGATTTATTTCTGACCGTTGAATATTGTTTCTGCGGTCTTTTCTTATGTCACCCCTTTCCTAATTGCCTTGACTTACAAAAAACACATAGTAAAATTATCCATATTAGTTTTATAGTTATAATAAAGTGAAACTTCCATCAGTGGGGGTTTTCCTCATCCCCCACTGATGGTTAGTTGAACCAATCGGGCTTTTACGGGCAGTTATCCCCCACCTATCTTCTTCGCTTCTCTCTGAATCCTGAGGTAGGGGTCTTACTGCCCGTTAATGCGGGATAAATAAGAAAGTGAGATGAAACTATGAATCTTCACATTTGTGAAGTAACAGCATCAAATTGGCGTTCCGTCGCTGCCTTAGATGTAGCAGAAGAGCAACGACAATTTATTGAAAGTAACGCATTTTCTTTAGCAGAATCATTATTCGAAGGAAATGCAACATCGTTAGCTTTATATGATAAAGAAACACTTGTTGGATATGCAATGTATGGATGGTATTCTGAAAAAAATGAAAGCATATGGTTAGACCGATTTATGATTGATTACAACTTTCAAGGAAACGGCTACGCGAAACGATTTCTCCGTTTACTAATTTCATATTTACACCAAAAATATCAATGCAAAAGGATTTATTTAAGTCTTCATCCTAACAACAAATTAGCAATGAAACTATATGAATCGTTTGGCTTTCGTTTAACTGGCGATATTGACGATGAAGGTCCTGTTGTTGGAGTAGTGATGGAGTTACTTTTAGACAAAGTAACTCCTTGCATTAAGTAATATAAATAAGCCTGCAAATGCAGGCTTATTTTAAACATTCTTGAAAATGTTTTTGAAACCATTCTTTATTTAGATTTTTACCAATAAAAACAATCTCACTTACCCGCGTTTCTCCCTCTTGCCACTCTCTGTCATAGGAAGCTGCAAATAACGTATGTACCCCTTGAAACACAACCCGGCGATTTACTCCTTCAATAAATAATATTCCTTTATATCGATACAAATACTCTCCTAATTCTTGTACAACAGCTGACATCCATTCATTTATTTTTTGTAAATCAAGAGGACGCTCTTCTCTTAACACAAAAGACTTTACCCCTTCTAAATGATGCTGTTCTTTATGGGGATAAATTTCTAACTTATCACGCGTTTTAAATGTTTGTATTTTTAATAACGAAGGGATATCTACTTCACAATTTGTTGTTGGGATTAATTTTGCAGTTGGATTGATCCCTTGTAATTCAATGAGTAAATTCTCTTTCTCTTCCTGCTCTACTAAATCTAATTTATTTACTAATACTATATCAGCAAAAGCAATTTGTTCCTTTGCTTCTAACCCTTTTTCAAAGTGTTTCTGTATATGATAGCTATCAACTACTGTTACTACACCATTAATTTGGTATGCAGACTGAATGATAGGATCTAAAAAGAATGTTTGAATAATAGGGCCAGGATTTGCAAGTCCAGTTGTTTCAATTACTAAACCTTCAAAATCCATTTTCCCTTCCGCTTTTACTTCTAGTAAATGCTTTAATGCGACCAGCAAATCTTCACGTACTGTACAACATAAACAGCCGTTTGTCATTTCCATAATCTCTTCTTCTACATTCATAATCAATTGATTATCAATACCGATTTGCCCGATTTCATTTACAATAACCGCAAGCTTCTTACCATGCTCTTCAGATAAAATACGATTCAATAAAGTTGTTTTCCCCGATCCGAGAAATCCGGTTAATATTGTTACTGGAATCACGATTCTACATCTCCTTGTAATATGTCTAGTTACATAATTATATCATAGGTTATCTTTTTAGTTTTGAATATAGAACATATTAGTTGTAGGCATATCTACACAAATATATAATAACGGTATATAAGAAAAATTTTTCATATACACCAGCAAGGAGGACCTTCATAAATGGAACGAATTCAAATGGCTCAAAACCTAGAATTTTCTCGAATTATCCAAGGGTTTTGGCGCTTAGCAGAATGGAATATGACAGATCAAGAATTACTTACTTTCATTGAATCTTGTATGGAGATGGGTATTACAACGTTTGATCATGCTGATATTTATGGCGACTATACATGTGAAGCTTTATTTGGGAAAGTACTTCAATTAAAACCGAATTTGCGTAACAACATGGAAATTGTTACAAAATGTGGGATCGCTCCCCCATCACCTAAATTTCCAGAGCGCTATGTCGCTCATTATAATACAAGTACTGAACATATTATAAAAAGTGCCGAACAATCACTCAAAAACTTAAATACTGACTATATAGATGTATTACTTATCCATCGCCCAGATCCATTTATGAATCCAGCAGAAGTTGCCGAAGCTTTTTCACGTTTAAAACAAGAAGGAAAAGTACGTCAATTCGGTGTATCAAACTTCCTGCCGTCCCAATTCAATATGTTAAGTTCATATTTAGATTTTCCGCTCATAACAAATCAAATCGAGGTATCAGTTATGCAGCTTGAGCATTTCGAAAAAGGTACGATTGAACAGTGCCAAGAAAAGCGAATTTCTCCTATGATCTGGTCTCCTCTTACTGGCGGAGAAATTTTCAAAGGTGAAAGTGAACGTACACTTCGCTTACGTCACACACTCCAGAAAATTGCTACTGATTTTGATATTGCCGAAATCGATTCGATTATGTATGCGTGGCTGCTCGCTCACCCAGCTAATATGCTGCCAATTGTTGGCTCTGGTAAACTAGAACGTGTTAAAACAGCTGTTGAAGCAACAAAATTAACATTGGATCGTCAGCAGTGGTTTACTATTTTAGAAAGCTCAAACGGTCATCCTGTTCCATAAATACACAAAAAGAACATGGGAATGTATCCCATGTTCTTTTTAAATTTGTAATTGATTTATTTCTGCTGCACTCCGAATTCCTGATTCAATTGCCCCTTGTATCCAACCGTGATACAGCGTAGTATGATCTCCTGCAAAATATATCCTCCCTTCAGGTTTTACAATATTAAGTTGTAATTCTGCTTCTTGATTCGCTTGAAAAATTGCAAACCCTCCTAACGCGTACGGATCTAATGTCCAGCTCTTCGATATACCAGAGATAAATTCATCATACACTTGATTCCCAAGTATTGTTCCCAAGTTTTGCAAAGTATAATAAATACGGTCACTTTCAGATAAACCATCCCACAATAATGCATCATACGACCATGTGTAACTTCCGAGTACCATTCCTGGCCCTTTTGTACCAATACCATAACTTGGATAATATGCATAACGAATAGGCAAATCCGTTATAATTCGTCCACCAAGTTGACCTTGTTTTTCCCAAAAACGACTTTTAAATTGAATTCCAATCTTCGTCGCAGCCATGTAATGCAATTCGCGAATGGCTCTCCACTTTTCATGAGAAACGGAATCATACGGTTCAATTTCAACAAATCGCATTGTAGTAAAGGGAATGGTGACAATGATAATATCCCCTGTAATACTGCTATATTCAAACGTTTTCTCATTACGAAAATAAGCTATAACTCCTTTTTCTTGCTGCACTATTTTCATTAACTTTTGTTGAAAGATAATATCATCTTTCAATTGCGGTAAAAAAGACTTTGGCAACGCATCATTACCACCTTCAATTTCATAAAAACCTGTAGATTGCTGGAAAATAAAAATAAAGCGTAACGTTTCTACAAAAGACCTTTCTAAAAATCCTTCTAAATCAAGAAGTACCCCTATCATCTCTACAGCAGCTGGTGAAAAAGACATCTTATATTGATGAGGATAATCCTTTAAAAACTCCGCTGTAGAATATCTACCAAAATCTTTTTCTACAATACTCCAATTTTTTTCTGGATTTCTTTTAATAAAATCAAGAATGGGCTGTATCGCTAACATCAACAACTCTTCGGATGATTTTCCTTCTTCATTCACTGCCACTGGATAATGTAAAAGACTTGGATTTTTCTCATATTCTTTCAATGTTGTTTTTCGACCATTTGCATATATAATATCTGTATCATTTCGATTAATAAACGGATTTAATTTCAGTCCAAACTTCTTATTATATGCAAGTGTTAATTTATGTGTATAAGGAATGCGCATAGCCCCAACATCTAAGTATAAACCTGTCTCTGGCATTCTCATCGTATAGATACGCCCACCAATACGATTATTTGCTTCTAATATTTTCACGCGATGACCAGCAGCCTTTAATAATGATCCTGTCACTAACCCAGCCATGCCCGCCCCAATAATAATAATATTTTTCGGTACTGTCGTTTTTGGTAATCCATTGTCAATAATAGATACCATCTCATTTGTTGTAAGACGGGATTGCATATTCAATCGCATCATCCCCCCCCCCCTACTCATCAGCACAAATTCATAGTTCAATGCATTTTATTCAAAGAAAGGATGTATCATACTTTTATTTTTCTAAATTTCCACAAAAAACAGAAGGAGATATGCACTTATTTCTGGTATTTATCCGTATAATAAAAATGAAGATAGAAAATGTAAGGAGGGTGATGATAACGTGAAACGCTCTTACAACTATCATGAGACAAAAAAACAATTAGAAAGCCAAAAATCTCGACTATGTAAACAATTAAAAGATGTGAAATTAACAGAGAGTGAACGCAATGAAATTAAAAGAATGGTTGATAATTACGAATATATTCTTACCTTAGTTGAAATGAATCATTTTGAAAGAGGAATTTCTCACTAAAAATGGATGTACAAATTATGAAGACATAAAGGTTGAAAATAAAGTGAAAATTCCCATTCCATATAATAGAGGGGGATTTAATTTATGAACAACTTTAATTTTCTTTGTGAACAATTTGCTACAATTCTGAAAGGAAAAAGTAAAATCAATCAAAATTCATGTTCAGTATCTTTCCATCGCAATTTAAAGGTGCTTGTTCAAGGAAAACCGAGTATGTCTGTAGTACCTGTCGGAGTAGGCTTCGAATCATTGGATCAACATGGTAATGCATTAAATTTAGGAGAAATTGCTATTTTGCAAGAAGAAATCCCCTCATTTATGCAATCAATCACACAACAAAGAATTATTGTAAGTGCTTTACATAATCATTGGTTATATATGAATCCATTAATCATGTATGTTCATGTCCAATCAGTAGAGCCACCATTACATTTCGCAAAAAAATTGGCAAATTCTTTTTCCGTCCTTAGTAGCTATCCGATTGCTGATAATGGGAGTTAATGTATAACAAAAGAGATGTTTAAAACATAACAGATGCCCTCTTACAAAAAGAGGGCATCTGTTATATATACTTATTTTCATATTTACTTAACTTACTCATTCATCACCTTTTTCACCTGAACTTTTCGGCCTTGTAACAACTGGAACATCACAAAATATAAAAATGCACTTAAAAACGCAAGTACTGCAATGATGTAAAATGTGTATTGATAACCTATCCATGCTGTTAAAGGAATCGCAATTGGTGCAATTGTTCGGCCAACAGACCACCGAAGTGTTGCTGCCGCAAAATATTGCCCTCGCATATGTTCAGGTGCTAACTTAGAAACGAAACTATTTTGAATCCCAACAACCAATAGCTCGCCGAACGTGAAAATGAGCATAGCAATAATAAGGCCCCAGACTGATACAGTGTTTGGAAAAATAACCATCGCTATTCCGTATGTAAGAGATGACAACAAAAAGACAGTTCGCTCAGAAAAGTAATTTGCTAATCTCGTTACATAAACAGTAAATAAAGCAACCAAAAATCCATTTTCCGCAATAATCCAACTAAACAATTTCTCACCATTTATCATCAGATTAAAAAACTCTTGCGTAGGTACATTTTCCTTTATGTATACAGCTAACAATAAATCCAGCTGTGTAAAAGTCTGAGCAACAAGAATACCTGCAACAATGAACAACAGAAAGACACCGTCTTGAAAAATAATTCGATAATTCTTTATTTGTTCATTCACAACAGTAACCCATCCGCTTTGCTTTTCTACTTTTGTTCTATTCGCTGGTAACGTCTCTTTTATAAACTTAAGTAATACAAATGCTAATATAAAATTAATGATAACGCTCGCCAATAACAATTCAAAACGATAAGAAAAAAAGAAAAACGCTCCTAAAATCGGTCCCAACACAACATTAATATTTATCATTGTATAAAAAATGGCAAATACTTTACTTTGCTGCTCTTCAGGTACTAAATCAGCAACCATCGCTGCACTCGCCGGATAATATAAAGAACCCATAATACCAATAAGAGAAAAAGCTGCAAATGTTAAGAGAGGCGATTGCAACCATGGTGAATTAGCAAAAGCAAATAGTACAAAGGCAGCACTTTGTACAAATGTAGCAATCACCATCATACGCTTACGGCCATACGTATCCGCTAAATATCCGCCTACTAAATTAGCAAAAACAGATAATACTTGCGACAATACAAGTAATATTCCAGCCGTCGTTTTCCCTAGTTCTTCCGCAAAATATATCGCCATAAACGGAAGAAGCATCCAAAAGAAAAGTCCGAAGAGCCATTCCCCTACTAGACGAATCTTTAAATTTAAGTCCCATTCCTTTAGAATCATGAAGTTTCCTCTTCTCTACACCTTCCGCATGATGCTTACAATAAAGAAACAACACTACTTCATTGTTGTTTCTTTATCGTACAGTGGTTGTATTTATTTTATCTGGTTTACTTGTCACTAAATAATGTTTCTCTGATACATATAAATTTCGGTCTAATCCTCTTTTTAAGTATGGACCTAACTTGATCGAACAAATAAGGCGATTTTCATTTCCTTCAACGATTGGAAAAACTTCCTTTTCCGTTACATATTGATCCACAGCACGTTGTACATCATCAATTTCTTTAACAAGCGCAAGGTTTTCCCGTGTACTCTCAAAGACTTCAAGCGTCTCCTTTGTAATAATAAATGTATTCGTAGGAAAAGCCGGTAAATAAGGTTTTAATAAGTCATAATTAACCGTGTAGTCATCATTTACTAATACTGTATATACGACATTAGCATTTGCTTCAAGAAATTTTGCCATAGCAAGTTCTAATTCATCTTTCGTAATCTCTCTTTCATCCTTACCTTTTTTAAAAAAGCGAAACATCTTCTCCGCCCCCTTTTTCTTCATTATACCATAAATTACAAGATAAATATGAATAATGAAAAAACACACCTTATCACTAGTCTCACATTTAAAAAAATCATATGAATTTATCACTTTATCGTATGTTTGTCCAAACTCTTTCATATGTATGAAATTAAGTAAAGTTTTCAGCAGGTAGTGAAACTTCTCTTATCTCAAAACGGAAGAAACGACTGATGGATGTTATACTTTATCCCGCATTACTCTCAAAGTCTATGTAACAAATAAATCAGCTCATAACATAAGAAAGAGGGATTACATGGATAATCAGCAATGGAAAGTAGCTAAAAAAATTGCTGCTACTTATATAGGGACTGTCGTTGGAGCTGGATTTGCAACTGGAAGAGAAATTGTTGAGTTCTTTACAATTCATGGAACATATGGAACAATCGGCATTTTAGTAAGCGGCATTTTCTTTATTTGGATAGGAACAAAAATGATGTTGCTTTCTTCGCAAATTAAAGCATTTTCTGCTCAAGAATTTAACAAATATTTATTTGGTGATGTCTTCGGAAACGTTGTAAATATTTTATTACTTCTCGTATTATTTGGTGTAACAAGCGTCATGCTTTCTGGAGCTGGAGCGGTATTTGAAGAGCAACTTCGCCTCCCAAGACAACTTGGAATCTTTATAACGATACTCGCTTGTATTATTATTGGCAGCCGAGGATTACAAGGGGTATTCGAAGTCAATTCACTCGTCGTACCAATTATGATGATTTTTATCGTGGGGCTATCTATTACAACACTCTTTCATGATGTATCTTCTATTTTCAACATGACACCTACTGAAGATTGGAATAGCAAATGGGTTACAAGTCCAATTACATATGTTGCACTCAATCTCTCCCTCGCTCAAAGTGTACTTGTACCATTAGCAAGTGAAGTCAAGGACCAGAAAGCCATTAAATGGGGTGGTATGTTAGGCGGGGCAGGGCTATGTTTAATTTTATTATGTAGTCACTTTGCCATTTTATCTGTCGAACAATTTTATCAATATAATATCCCAATGGCAGAAGTTGTACGTCGCTTCAATGCTACTTTTCATTTCTTTTTTGTATTAATTATTTTCGGAGAAGTATTTACAACACTTGTCGGTAATATATTTGGTATGACGAAACAACTTCAATCTATCACCGGCTGGAGAAGTAACATCATTATTTATTTCATCTTACTAATTAGTTATTGTTTTAGTTATATCGGTTATAGTGAATTACTTCATATGTTATATCCTATGATTGGATGGATTAGCTTAATCCTCCTTCCAATTATTGCATTCAAGCAACAGCAAAAAACATAAAGTGAAACGGCTTATTCCTCAATAAGAATTCATTGAACAAATCGGGCATACAAAGCAAAAAGCACGTGAATCATCTTATTCACGTGCTTTTTTCATTACACCTTAAATCTTTCAATTAATATTTGTAACTCCTCAGCCATTTGTGATAACGTTCCAGCTGCTGAACTTATTTCTTCTATAGATGCCAATTGTTCTTCTGCTGATGCCGCTACACTTTGAGTGCTTGATGCATTGTTATTTGCTGTTATTGCAATTTCACCAACTGAAACTGACACTTCACCTGCCCCTTTGGACATTTGTTTTGCCGTCTGAACTAGACTTTCAATTTGTGTTGCAATCTCACTTGTAGACTGAAGAATTTCAGTAAAACTTTGCTTCGTTTCATTGGCAATCACAAGTCCTGACTGCACTTCTGTATTCACATGATTCATAGAACTAACTGTTTTACTCATATCTTCTTGAATTTCTGTAATTAACTTTCCAATCTCATTTGAAGATGTGCTCGATTGTTCTGCTAATTTACGTACTTCTTCCGCAACAATGGCGAAGCCTCTACCGTGTTCCCCTGCCCTTGCTGCTTCAATTGCTGCATTCAATGCTAATAAATTTGTTTGATCTGCAATATTTTGAATTACTTCTAATATATCGCCAATTTGCTTTGATTTATTATCTAATAATTTAATAATCTGATCAGATTCTGCAACTGACTGATGAATCGATTGCATTTGACTTACCGTTTGCGCAACAAGTTGATCGCCATTTTCTGCTTTTTGACGTGTATATGCAGATGACGTTGCAATAACAGATGACGTAGCTGCCACATGTTGAATTCCCTCTGTCACTTCTTGAAGCAACATTGCACCCTGTTCAACACCTTTTGTTTGTGTAACTGCGCCGCTTGACACTTGATCAATTGCCATCGTAATTTGTTCAGTCGCTTCACCTGCTTGTCTCACGCTGGCTGTTAATTCTTCTGATGAAGCAGCTACATGCCCCGCTGAAGAATTAATTCTTGAAATCAACTCGCGCAGCGACCCAACCATTTCATTGAACCCTTTTCCAAGTTGACCAATTTCATCGTTTGAACGAATTTCAATTGTTTCTGTTAAATCACCATCACTAATTTTATGAGAAGAAACAACCAACTGTTTTAAAGGTTTCGTAATGGAAAGCGTAATAAAATAAATGATTACTCCACCAATAATAAGAGCGATTACTGCAATAATCAACGTATTATAAAAGATAGGCTCTGCCGCTTTTATGACTTCATTCGTGTACATTGTACCTGCAATTTTCCAGCCCGTTTTCGCATTCGTTGCAAAGGCCATTTTCTTATCTGAACCACCGTATGTATACGAGAACGTTCCATGATTTCCTTGGTACATTTGCTTTGCCCAAGCATCTGGTGCTTTTGCACCTGGTTTCTCTTTTGGATGCGTTACAACATTTTGATTTTGATCTAAAATAAATGCATAGCCCTCTTTACCAATATTAATCATTTTTGTTGTTTTCAATAAACTATCAAGCTTTAAATCCATACCAATGACGCCGCTGCCATCATCTAATTTTTTAGAGATTGTCACAACAATATCATCGCTCGCCTTAGCTTTATACGGACTTGTTATCACAATATCGCCACTTTTCTTCATTGCATCTATATACCAAGGGCGCTCTTTCGGATTATAATCTGCCGGCATTTGTACATTCGGTTCTTGAATAAATGATCCATTTTCAGTTCCTACATAAGTGTAGATGATTTCAGGATGAAAACTCGCATACTCTGCAAACATCTTCCTAATACTTTCTCCATTTTCAGTCTCCTGCATATTGCGCTGAATGACTTTAGAAAAATGTGTAACATCATTATACTTTTCATCAATTATTTGATTAATTAAACTATCTAATACTTTAATATTTTCACTTACACTACTTGTAATTTGACTATCAAAGTTCTTCTTTGCAGTTTGATAAGACAGAGCGCCTATTACAGACACAGTAGAAATTAAAATAACAAAAAATGAAAGTAGCAGTTTTTTTCCTACATTCATATTCTGAAATATTTTAGACACTTTTGACATACAGCTCCTCCTTTATGTTCTAACCAAGATGATATTAAAAAAGTGTATACAATAAAGAAAAAAACAAAGAATATGAACCAATGAAAAGTACAATACATTCTGACTCATACTTTGTAAATTCTAAACAAACAATCTTGTTTTGTCTATATATAGATAATACCATTTTTAAATATATAAACAATAAAATTTTATTTCTATATAAATTGATTATTCTCATATTTAAGACTCCTCCTTCTCTTTATAATGGATTGAAGAAATTGAGCACATACTATATAAATAGAAATTAAAAAAACGACATGAAACCATCTTTTTTAGGTGGACGAGAGCGTCTGGCCATGCATAGAAGTAAAGTGTACCCTATAGAGTAGACACTAAAAAAGTCTCTCTCTGTATGGTACATTTTTGTATAATTAAGAAATACAAAACTTGAAAATACAACATGGAGACGGAGAACGAATGAGCAAAAAGATTTTTACAGAAAAAGAAATGCAGTTACTATCATCTAATACATATGTAAAATCAGTTAGACCAAGGGGAATTACTTATACAGATGAATTTAAACGTTTATTTATCATAGAGAAAGAAAAAGGCAAGTTTCCAAGACAAATCTTTGAAGAGTGTGGCTTTGATGTTGAAATTCTGGGAATGGATAGAATTAAGGCTGCTAGTAAGAGATGGAAAAAGGCTTACGATGAAAACGGGATAAGTGGTTTACGTGACAGGAGAGCTGATAGTTTAGGTCGATTTATGGCAAAGGATCTTACTCTAGAGAAGAAAAATGCTCTTCTGGAAGCACAAATTAATTTACTAAAAGCAGAAAATGAACTATTAAAAAAGATTCGATTTGCAGAAAA
>NZ_JAVBXD010000045.1 GCF_030756675.1 Bacillus multifaciens | reverse complement strand
TATTGTCTTTTTGCGTGTTTCACACACAAAAAGAAGATCTAGATGTATTATTAAAAAGCTAAATTGTGCCCTGAATCAAATTATTTTCACAGAAAAGAAAGGGATTGTATGTCAGCTTTTTAACTTGTATATATAAAGAAAATGAACCTCGAATCGTTATTGTTCGAGGTTCATTTTCTTATTCAAATTTAGTTGTCATTGTACCGGTCTTATACTGATTATGCGGATCGAATCGTAATAAATCACCGTAAATGAGTTTATCAGAGTAACTTAGTTCTGTTTTTGTTTTTTCAATATATGGTTGACATACAGTGATATCAGTCGGTTCACCAGTTTTTTTGTTGTAGCATACATTTTTTGTATACAAGTAATCATTTGTTACGAAGCTTCCATCACGCATAACCGTAAGTGGCTCATCATTTGTAGCAAACAAATCTGTGCCAAATTCAATAGAATTGTTTGTTTTAATACCGAGTAAATGTAGAAGTGTTGGCTTCACATCAATTTGTCCAGAAACTTTTGAAATGACTTGTCCTTTTTGTCCAGGAATGTGAATGATGAGCGGTACTCTTTGCAGCTGCATCGTATCAAAAGGAGTAAGTGTTTCCTTTCCTAAAAATTGGGCCATAGCTGCATTATGGTTTTCAGAAATACCATAATGATCTCCGTAAATAATGATAATAGAATTATCGTATAATCCTTCTTTTTTTAATTGTTCAACAAAATGTTTTAATGCTTCATCTGTATAACGTACAGTTGGAAAATAACGATTTACAACGCCGCTTTCTGAAGTGAATTCATTAATGAATTGATCTTCCGGTTGCAGCAAAAATGGAAAATGATTTGTTAAAGTAATAAATTTCGTATAGAACGGCTGTGGTAAAGATTTTAATTTCGGGATAGATTGTTCGAAGAATTCTTTATCTTTTAACCCCCAACCAACAGACATCTGTTCTGCATTTGTATAGTCTTGTAAGTTGAAATAGCGATCATATCCAAGTGCAGGATACATCAAATCGCGATTCCAAAATGTTTTATCATTTGAATGAAATACAGCAGAGTAGTATCCGTGTTTTTTAAGTTGTTCTGGTGTGGCTGTATATTCATTATTAGCATGTGTAAAGAAAACAGAACCGCGATCAAGCGGATATAACGAGTTTTCGATAATAAATTCGGCGTCTGATGTTTTTCCTTGTCCAGTTTGATGATAAAAGTTATTGAAATAATAGCTTTCTTTAATGAAATCATTTAAAAATGGTGTAATTTCTTTTCCATTTATTTTTTGATTGATGACAAAACTTTGCGTAGATTCCATGGAGATTAAAATAACATTTTTTCCTTTTGCTACGCCGAACAAATCTTTATTTGCTTGCCTATCTTTTGTTTTCACATAGTTATCAATTTCAGAAAAGCTATCACCACTTGCGAAGGCACGCTGAGCAGACGATTTCGATTGCAGCGCAATATCATAAATATGATATGTATATAAGCCAAGATTTTTCACAACTGTTTGGCGATCAAATGAATGTGAAAAGAGTTGTGGTTTATAAATAACTGAAATGATCATTTGCAAGGCTAATACTGCTGTTACACAACTAAAAAATGTTTGTTTTTCTTTTCTCGATAGAGGAGTTGTGTCACAAAAACTAGGGGATTTCCGAGATAATATGACTAAAATAATGGTATCTGCAAATAAAAGAAGTGTTTTATATGTAAATAGTTCTTTTATACTCGTACCTAAATCAGCCATGTTATTTGTTTGAAATAATACTGGGAATGTTACAAAGTCATTGTAAAACCCATAAAACATGGCGTTGCCAAATAAAATAAATGATAACACCATACTAATACTAATAATGATACGATTTCGATGTTTTGTTGCTAATAAAGCGAAACCGAAAAATAATAATAATGAAGCTAACGGATTAAAGAACAACATGATTTGTTCGAAAACGTTATTGATCTTCATATCAAAAGCTAATTTGTATACAATAAATGTTTTGATCCATAATAGGACGACTGCTATGAGAGCGAATCGTACTTTTGGAAACAAGCGTTGCATCATATTGGGCTCCTCCTACTACCTACAAGTAACCGTTCATTTCTGTATATAACCGGTTACATATCTCTATGTTTTTTTTCTATGTGTACTATTATATAAAAACATAGTGAATTTGTGGATGCTTTTCTCATAATTGGGTAGAAAAAGGGAAGCTGGATAAAATAATGTCATCGATAGAAAAGTGGAGGAGTACTATGAAGAAAATATGTTGTTTTATAGTAAGCTGCTTCATTTTACTTGGAAATCCGGCTCCTTTTTTGGCTGAACATGAACCGTTATTATTAGAAGATGCACTTTATTCGGTGCTGTTTCCAAGAATAAATGAAGCGATTCAAAAGTATTATGGAAAACAAAAGCCATATGAATGTCCAAAAATCGTTAGCATAAAAAAAATGTACAGTGGTACATATTTGTTCCGTGCTTCTATTGAAATAATTAAATATGAGCCAGGGATAGGAGGGGAAAAACTCCCGCCGTTTGAAAAAGTAACAATTACCTTTGAAAATGATGATGGTGAATGGACTGTGAAGAATATAGGTGTAAAGCGCTTACCAGATAATACGAAAATAAATTGTCGTAAACCAATTTAAAAAAGTATTTGACAAATAAATTACACATTTGCTATTGTTAATAGCAATAAAAAGGTGCTTGAAAATTAAATAGACTTACCTCATCTACACTCAAAGGTAGAGGCCGCGATCATCAAAAGTAAGCTATAGGAAATAAAGTGGTATTCATGATTATAGTCTGAAAGGGATTTTCGCCGAAATATATGAATGACCACTTTATTCATATATTGGGACTACATTAAATAAATGTAGTACTGTCATAAGTTTTTGACTTATGGAGAGCTATTAGGAGATGTTTGATGCGGTTTCTTATTTGAGAAAATAACATAAGTTTATTTTTTCATCCTATATTTTTCTAATAAGAAACGCGTGTGAACATTGTTCCGCGCGTTTTTTGTTTACCTAATTAGGGATAATATGAACAACTAAGAGATGTTATAGATGGTTTTGAGAAAAAAAGGGAGGAATTCACATGTATTTACACGGCACAAGCCGCATTAACGAGCAAGGACATTTAGAAATTGGAGGATGCGATGCTACTGAACTTACAGCGACATACGGTACACCCCTTTATGTATATGATGAAGCAGCAATTCGTGAGAAATGTCGTGCATTTCATCGTGCTTTTAGAGAGAGTGGGTTCTCTTATCAAGTAGCATATGCAAGCAAAGCGTTCTTGTGCATGGAAATGTGCCGATTAGCTGCAGAAGAAAATATGTCGCTGGATGTTGTGTCTAGCGGAGAGTTATATACGGCATTGCAAGCAGGATTTCCAGCAGAACGTATTCATTTCCATGGCAACAATAAAACAGAAGATGAGATGAGGATGGCGCTAGAAGCTAATATTGGGTGTTTCGTTGTAGATAATTTTTTAGAACTAGAAATATTACATGATTTGGCGAAAGAATACGGAAAAGTTGCCAGTGTTATGCTTCGTGTGACTCCAGGAGTAGAAGCGCATACGCATGAATATATTACAACAGGTCAAGATGATTCTAAGTTTGGTTTTGGTATTTCAACAGGGCATGCATTACAAGCAATGAAAAGTGCATTAGAAAAATCAAATTACAATGTGTTAGGAATTCATTCTCATATAGGATCACAAATTTTTGAAACTGCAGGATTTGTTCGGGCAATTGAAGTGCTTCACAAATTTCTAGAATTAGTGAGAAAAGAAATGGATTACGTAGCTCCCGTATTAAATGTCGGCGGTGGTTTTGGCATTCGTTATACCGAAGGAGATACACCGCTTGCTCTTGGTGAATATGTGCAAGCTGTGACAAATGCGGTACGCGAGCAATTTACAACATGTGAATATCCACTTCCAGAAATTTGGATAGAGCCAGGTCGTAGTATTGTTGGTGATGCAGGAACAACTTTGTATACAGTGGGAGCGATTAAAGATATTCCAGGCATTCGGAAATATGTGTCAGTTGATGGTGGGATGACAGATAACCTCCGACCAGCACTTTACGGGGCTCGTTACGAAGCATTACTAGCAAACCGAGCGAATGAATCTGCTGAAGAAGTTGTCTCTATTGCAGGAAAGTGTTGTGAAAGCGGGGATATGCTCATTTGGGATATAGCACTTCCGAAAGTTGTTTCGTGTGATCTTTTAGCTATTTCTTGTACAGGGGCATATGGCTATTCGATGGCAAACAATTATAATCGCATTCGTCGCCCAGCAGTTGTGTTTGTGAAAAATGAAAAATCTCATGTTGTTGTTGAGAGGGAATCGTATGAGAATATTATCGGAAACGATCGCATACGTGTAAAGGAATATGTATAAACACGTTTCTAGTTGAAGAAGGAGTTTTTAAGTGAGCAACTCCTTCTTTTTAAAAAATATAAAATTTATCGGAAAACTATGATTGAAAAAATTCAGAATTGTGTTAAGATACAAATGTAATTAAATTCTTATCAAGAGCGGCGGAGGGAACTGGCCCGAAGAAGCCCGGCAACCTACTTTATAAAAGTAAGGTGCTACATCCAGCAAAATGGAATCCATTTTGGAAGATAAGGTAGATACGTTACCGGAACAGTCTTTTCGAAATGGGAAAGATTTTTTTTATGAAAAAAAGGGGGGCTGTTCGTGGGGGCACAAGGACAATTTGAAGAAGTAGCAAGTAAGATTCAAACAATGCTTGCTGATATGAAGTATGGTTCAATTACAATTGTTGTGCAAGATGGGAAAGTGATTCAGCTTGAAAAAAGTGAAAAAGTACGATTGAAATAAGCATGCTGACTAGAAAAACTAGAGGCGGCTTTAATCTATTTTAATTAGATTAAAGCCGCCTTTTTGTATAGGTTTTATGAAGGGGAGAGAACGATGTTAACGTATGAAACATGGAAAGATCATTTTGTATCATTTCCGGTGGATGATGAAACGAGAGGTGCTTTAGCAGCGGTGCGCTGGGCCTATGAACAATATGGGCAGGATATTGTGTATGCATGCAGCTTTGGGATAGAAGGAATGGTTTTACTGCACTTGATTAACCAAGTAAATCCATCTGCAAAAGTAGTATTCTTAGATACAAATGTTCATTTTCAAGAAACGTATGACTTAATCCAAAAAGTACGGGAACGATACTCTAAGTTGCAGATTATTGAAAAGCAACCGGGACTTACACTTGAAGAGCAGGCAAAGGAGTATGGTGATAAATTGTGGGAACATAATCCAAGCCTTTGTTGTCAATTAAGAAAAATTAAGCCGTTAGAAGAAATATTAACAGGTAGGAAAGCATGGATATCTGGTTTGAGAAGAGAGCAGTCTGAAACGCGGAAATATACGCAGTTTGTTAATCAAGATCATCGTTTTCAATCTATAAAAATTTGTCCGCTTATTCATTGGACATGGAAAGACGTATGGCGTTACGTATACAAGCATAGTTTGCCATACAATCCGCTTCATGATATTGGATATCCGAGCATCGGATGTAAGACATGCACTATGCAGGTGCAAGAAGGCGGCGATATGCGAGATGGACGGTGGGCTGGAAAGGCAAAAACGGAATGTGGTCTTCATTATCAATAAAGGCTGATAAAAAAGGAGAAGAAGAGAATGAGTGATAGAAAAACATTAGTGAATCGAATTGATACAACATATGAAACAGCACATATTGTAAAGGAAATTGAGTTGGATGGAGTGGCATTAAGTGATTTAGAGCTTATTGCTATCGGTGGATATAGTCCGCTTACTGGTTTTTTAGGGGAAAGCGATTATACGTCCGTAGTCGAGGAAATGAGATTAACAGATGGAGAGGTATGGAGCATTCCAATTACATTGCCTATAACAGAAGAAAAAGCGAAAGAATTGCAAGTAGGAGAAGAAGTTAGGCTCGTAAAAGAAGGAGTGACTTATGGTGTGATTCAAGTTGAAGAGATTTACACGTCTAATAAAGAAAAAGAGGCATTCCTTGTTTATAAAACAGTAGAAGACATACATCCGGGTGTTAAGAAATTGTACGATCGTCCTAATGTATATGTAGGAGGACCAATTACGCTTGTGAAACGAATGAAAAAAGAAAAATTTACTGCTTATTATTTGGATCCAAGTGAAACGCGGGAAGAGTTTCTACGGCGTGGCTGGAAAACAATCGTCGGCTTTCAAACGAGAAATCCAGTTCATCGGGCGCATGAATATATTCAAAAAGCAGCTCTCGAAATCGTTGACGGTTTGTTTTTAAATCCGCTCGTTGGTGAAACGAAGTCAGATGATATTCCAGCTGATGTTCGAATGGAAAGTTACGAAGTACTTCTAAAAAACTACTATCCAAAAAATCGTGTCTTTTTAGCGGTATTTCCAGCAGCAATGCGATATGCGGGGCCTCGTGAAGCAATTTTCCATGCGCTCGTAAGAAAGAACTTTGGATGTACACATTTTATTGTTGGCCGTGACCACGCTGGCGTTGGAAATTATTATGGCACGTATGAAGCACAGGAGATTTTTAACAAATTTACAGTAGAAGAATTAGGGATTACACCTCTCTTTTTTGAACATAGTTTTTATTGTGCAAAATGCGAAGGAATGGCATCGACAAAAACATGCCCGCATGGAAAAGAAGAGCATGTCATTTTATCAGGTACAAAGGTAAGAGAGCTTTTACGAAATGGAGAATTACCACCAAGCACGTTTAGTCGTAAAGAAGTTGTAGAAGTCTTAATTCGCGGTTTGCAAAAAGAAGTTGTAACTAAGTAAGGGGAGAAAATAGATGGGAATAAATATTACTTGGCATGCAGCATCAGTTTCAAAAGAAGAACGCCGAAAACAAAACAAGAATCATAGTTTTGTTCTATGGTTTACAGGTTTATCAGCTTCTGGGAAGTCCACAGTAGCTAATGCGGTAGCTCGCAAATTATTTGAGAAGAATATCGGTAATTATGTATTAGACGGAGATAATATTCGTCACGGTTTAAATAAAGATTTAGGATTTTCCGAGCATGATCGTACAGAAAATATTCGGCGTATCGGTGAGGTAGCGAAACTATTTGTTGATAATGGAAGCATTGTACTAACAGCATTTATTTCACCATTTCGAGAAGATCGCAGGCAAGTGCGTGACATATTAGAACAAGATGAGTTTGTTGAAGTATTTGTAAAGTGTCCGATTGAAGAATGTGAAAAGCGTGATCCAAAAGGGTTGTATAAAAAGGCAAGAAGCGGAGAGATTAAACAGTTTACGGGAATTGACTCTCCATATGAAGAGCCGATTCAAGCTGAGGTTATTGTGGAAACACATCGTTATTCTATTGAAGAATGTGCACAGCAAATTATTGCTTATTTGCAAAAACGAAGCTTTATCCCGCTATTCGTGGGCAGTAAGCCCCCCCACCATTAATAGAAGATCGAAGAAGATAACAGCTGGCATGCGCCCGACTGGCGAGGGCTAATACTCAGTGGGGATGAAGAACCCCCACTGAGTAAAGTTTCACTTTATCTAAGGAGGATAAAAGATGAGTTCTGAAAAAGTGTGGGCAAACAATGAAAAATTAAATACAACAGAGAAAAAGAAATTAGAAAAAGACGGTTTAGAAATTTTTAAAGATATTCCGTATTATGCTGAACATGGATTTGCGTCTATTCCGAAAGAAGAATGGGATTCTTTTAAGTGGGCAGGTTTATATTTGCAGCGCCCAAAAGAGGCGGGATATTTTATGATGCGTGTGAATATCCCATCTGGAATTATAACAAATGAACAAGTTGAAGCTCTTGCTTCTATTGCAGAAGATTACGGCCGTGATGTGATCGATATTACAACGCGTCAAGCGATTCAGTTTCATTGGCTACAAATTGAGCAAATTCCAGACATTTTCAAGCGGTTAGAAAAAGTAGGGTTATCAACAGCTGGTGCGTGCGGTGATATTACACGTAATATTACGGGGAATCCACTTGCTGGAATTGATGACAATGAATTGCTAGATACACAATTCATTGTTCGGGAGGTATACGAATATTTTCAGCATAATGAAGAATTTTCAAATCTACCACGAAAATTTAAAATGTCCATTAGCTCAAATGTGTACAATTCAGCAAATGCTGAAATTAACTGCGTTGCATTTACACCTGCAACGAAAGAAATAAACGGAGAGACAGTTATTGGTTTTCATGTAAAAGTAGGTGGCGGTTTATCGGCACGTCCGTATTTGGCTGAAGAGTTAGATATATTTGTTTTACCGGAGCAAGTGAAAGATGTAGCAATTGCGATTGCTACGATTTTCCGTGATTTTGGTTATCGTGAAAAGCGCCACTTTGCCCGCTTAAAATTTCTTGTTGCAGATTGGGGAGCAGAAAAATTTAAAGAACAGTTATTACAATATACTGGGCCTTTATATGGGAGTGGAGAAAGTGCCTTAAAAGGTTGGAATGCTGGTTATTTTTACGGTGTTCATAAGCAAAGGCAGGATAATCGGTATTATATTGGTTTTAATGTACCAGTTGGTCGTCTGCATGCAGAAGAAATGTATGAGATTGCTAGAATTGCAAAGCAGTATGGGAATGGTGAAATTCGTACATGTAATTCACAAAACTTTATTATTCCGAATGTGCTGCAAGAAAATATTGATGAACTATTGCAAGAACCATTATTTGAAACAATTTCTGCTAAGCCAAAGTCATTTATCGGTTATGCAGTTTCTTGCACAGGGATTGAGTATTGCAATTTAGCGTTAGTGGAGACGAAAGAAAGATTACGTAATATTGCAGATTATTTAGATGCACAGCTTGTATTAGATGTACCCGTTCGCATTCATATGGTCGGCTGTCCAAACTCTTGTGGACAAAGACAAATTGCTGATATTGGCTTGCAAGGCGTCAAAATGAAAACGAAAGAAAAGGGAATGGTTGAAGCGTTTGAAATTTATGTAGGCGGGACGCTGCTCGGCGGCGGTGCTTACAATGAAAAGCTAAAAGGGAAAATTGATGGTGAAGACTTGCCGCATGTTCTTACTGCATTTTTAACATATTTTAAGGAAAATAAGCTTCCTAGTGAAACGTTTTATGAATTTGTTGGTCGTGTTGGAATAACGAATCTACAAGTAGTATTAGATACGATTATAGAAGAAGTGATTGCATCGTAGGAGGCGGGACAATATGGATTTATATCGTTTTGAAGCAGTTTTAACAACTGGTGTTGTTCCTGTAGTCGTCGTTGCACAAAGTGAAGAGCAAGCATTTCGCCTTGTTGAAGTGGAACTTGAAAAATATTTTTTACCTTTGCCGGAAGTGAAAGAAATTTCTTTATACGAGAAAAAGAAAATTCGCAGGGGGCAGCTTTTGTTTTAGACGAATAGGAAACGCTTTAATCAATGGTAACAGGAAGTATTAGTAGAAAAAGTTCTGCTGATGGAAGTTTCACTTTATAGAAGAAATGAGGGGAAAGTATGGGGAAAGTGTACATTGTAGGTGCAGGGCCAGGGGACCCGGAGTTAATTTCTGTGAAAGGAGTAAAATGCATTAAGCAAGCAGATGTCATTTTATATGATCGTCTTGTGAATAAAGAGCTGCTTTCTTATGCGAAGCCAGAAGCGGATTTAATTTACTGCGGGAAACTTCCGAACTACCATACGATGAAACAAGAAACGATTCATGCTTTTTTAGTGAAGTATGCAAAGAAAGGAAAGATCGTGACGCGTTTAAAAGGTGGAGATCCTTTCGTATTTGGAAGAGGCGGCGAAGAAGCGGAGGCGCTGGTGAAACACGGAATTCCATTTGAGGTTGTTCCAGGCATTACAGCAGGGATTGCAGCTTCTGCCTATGCAGGAATTCCCGTCACACACCGCGAAGCTAGCACAAGTTTTGCAGTTGTAACAGGGCACCGGAAAGAAGATGCTAAAGACGAAGTGAAATGGGAGCACTTAGCGAAAGGTGTTGATACACTAGCTGTTTATATGGGGGTAAGTAATCTTCCTTATATATGTGAACAGCTTTTGAAATATGGGAAAGATGAAAATACACCAGTCGCAATGATTGAGTGGGGAACAACAGCGTCTCAACGTACAATTACAGGAACATTAGGAAGTATTGTATCGGTGGCAGAAAGAGAACAAATTCAAAACCCGAGTATGATTGTCATTGGTGAGGTTGTACGCTTTCGCGAAAAAATTCAATGGTTTGAACAAAAACTTGAACATTCATATCCGCTTAGCGGAGCGCTTTAATATGAAAGCGGTACTTTATATTTGTCATGGCAGTCGTTTACAAGAAGCGTGTGAAGAAGCGGCTGCTTTTGTTACATCATGTATGGAACGTATATCAGCTCCTATTCAGGAATTATGCTTTTTAGAATTAGCATCTCCTTCTATTGCTGAGGGGGCTACAGCTTGTGTGCAAAAAGGAGCAACGCAAATTGTGATTGTTCCTGTCTTTTTATTAGCAGCAGTTCATGTGAAAAAAGATATTCCTGAGGAGCTAGAAAAGTTACAAATTCAATATCCATATGTGTCTTTTTCATATGGAAATCCATTTGGTGTTTCTCGTGAACTTGTTAATGCAGTTCTCGATGGGAGCGGAATAAAAGCGATTGAAAAACAAGTTTCTCTTTTACTTGTAGCAAGAGGGAGTAGTGACGAGGAAACGTTAAGAGATGTTGGTGAGATTGCGTCATTGTTTGAAACGGCAGATGAAGTGGCAGAGGTCAAAGTATGTTATTTAGCAGCAGCGAAGCCGCAATTTGAAGAGAAGTTGTGTGAGCTTATTCAAACAAGGAATGCTCCGATTGTTATCTTCCCATATCTTTTATTCACAGGATTATTAATGAAGAGAATTGAAAAAACGGTTCGGAAATATAATCATTCTCATATTGTATTATGTCCGTATGTAAGCAAAAATCAGGTGTTTCAAGATATGCTCATTAAACGTACAGAAGAAATGATAAGGGAGATTGCATATGTATCCATTAACAGTGCGAATAAAGAATAAACGTGTTGTTTTCATTGGCGGCGGACGAGTTGCGGCATTTAAGATTGCTCCTTTATTGCGAGAAGAAGCTCAAATTATTGTCATTAGTAGAAAGTTGGATGAAAGTTTAAACCAACTTGTAGAAGAACAAAAAATTCGGTGGTTTCAAAAAGAATATGAAACAAGCGATCTTATCGGGGCGTTTATAGTTGTTGCGGCAACGGATGATCCAGTGTTAAATGAGAGAATTGCAGATGATGCAGCGCCAAATCAATTAGTAAATGTAATTACCGATCCAGAAAGTGGTAACGTTCATTTTCCAGCAGCTTTTCATCGCGGGAAATTGAATATTGCTGTATCGACTGGAGGGGCGAGTCCAAAACTTGCGAAAAAAATTCGTGATAAAATTGCTGGGAAATATGATGATCGTTATAAGGAATACTTAGATTTTTTATATGAAGTACGTATAAAAGTAAAGCAGTTACAACTAGATAAGAAGAAACAAAATATTGTATTACAGGAAGTACTTAAGTCTACTTATGTGCACAATATAGAAGAGCGAGAAGCATTTTTGTATTCTTTAGATAAATACAAATTAAAAGATAGGCATAAAAACCCTCTTTCTTTTTGAATACATGTTCTCATGCACACTTTTAAGTGAACCGGATATGAAGCGAGCAACGCAGTTAGATACGAATCAAGTTGGGATAGAGTGGCTGCCTTTACATAACATCACACATTATCGATTATACCCACAAACATTATGCGCACAACTGCAAAAACATTTTATTCATCACGAAAAAACGGAAGTATACTTAGGGGATGTCAATTAATTTAGTCTTTACAAATGAAATCATCTCCTCTATAATCACAAGTAACTTCAATACATGAAATCGATGAGCAAGAAGAGTACGTATATTTGAGGCGTTCAGAGAGCTGGGGAAAGGTGTGAGCCCGGTACGATAAAATATACAGAATGGGCTTGCGAGAGGTATGTTGAATTAAAAGTAGGCAACCCGGGTTCCGCCGTTACAAGGATAAGGTATCGGAAGTATTCCTGTACCTGAAAAGTGGGATAACTTATCCAGTTGAGGTGGTACCACGGTATTATATTATATATATCGTCCTCTACATGCATAATAGCGTGTAGAGGACTTTTTTTATTTTCTGAAGGAGGTGGGCGAGTATGAAATGAAAGTATCCGATTAAGAACAGTAAAAACAATGAGATAAGGAGAAGTGGAAATGAAAGAAACACAGCAATGGACGTCGAAAATTGGTTTTGTACTCGCAGCAGCCGGGGCAGCAGTAGGACTTGGGGCGATTTGGAAATTCCCGTATGTTGCCGGAAATAGTGGCGGAGGAGCTTTTTTCCTTGTCTTTTTATTGATGACAATATTTATCGGTATGCCGCTTTTAGTGGCGGAATTTGTGATTGGTCGCAGTACGCAAAAAGAAGCAGTGACAGCTTATAAAGTATTAGTACCAAATGGTAAACTATATCCATGGATTGGTCGTATGGGAGTAGTGACATGTTTTAGTGTTTTATCATTTTATAGTGTTGTTGGAGGATGGATTTTACTTTATTTATTTTATAGTGTAACAGGTGGATTATGGGCGAATGGTGCTGATTACGCAAAGTTATTTGGAGAAACAATCTCAAATCCAATCAGTGCGATTGGAGCACAATTTATTTTTATGCTTTGTACCATTTTTATTGTAAGTAAAGGTGTAGAAAAAGGAATTGAAAAAGCAAGTAAGTATATGATGCCGCTTTTATTTGTTCTGTTTCTTGCAATCATTATTCGTTCTCTTACACTGGACGGGGCGTGGAAAGGTGTCGAGTTTTTCTTAAAACCCGATTTCTCAAAGCTAACAGCAAAAACAATTTTATATGCGATGGGACAATCGTTCTTTTCACTTACGGTTGGAGCTTCGGTTATGGTCACATATAGCTCTTATTTGAAAAAAGAAGAACATTTAGCAAAATCAGCAACGTCAATTACAAGTTTAACAGTCTTTGTTACTGTACTTGCAGGACTAGCAATTTTTCCGGCAATTTTTGCGTTAGGTGTTAGTCCGACAGAAGGACCTGGATTATTATTTATTGTTCTTCCAGCTGTATTTGGAGAAATTCCGTTCGGGCATTTTTTCTTTATTTTATTCTTAATTCTGTTTTTCTTTGCAACAATCACATCGGCAATTTCTATGCTGGAAATTGTTGTTGCTTCTGTAGCGAAAGAGGATGAGAAGAAGCGTCCATCAGCATCACTCATCATTGGATTACTCATTTTCGTAGTTGGCATTCCAGCTGCTTTATCATTTGGAGTTTTGAGTGATGTGAAATTTTTCGGAAAGACATTTTTTGATTTAGTAGACTTTATGGTGAGCAACATATTACTTCCGTTTGGCGTGTTAGCCATTTCGCTCTTTGTACCAAATAAAATGAAGAAAGAGTTGTTAATGCAAGAATTAGAAGTTAAAGGAACAAGAGGGAAGACGTTATTTAACATATGGTTTTTCTTGCTTCGTTATATTATTCCGATTACAGTTATTCTTGTATTTTTAAATGTTATTGGTGTATTTTAGTTAATAAAAAACGGAGAATATTCTCCGTTTTTTTTATGATGTAGAAGTTTGTAATAGACGAGTATATGTTTTAAAAGCTACAACGGCTGCGATGAAGGAACCAATAAAAAAGATACCGGATCCAACTACTGAAAATATTCGGCCTATAAATGTCTCTTTGGCTTCTTGTAATACTGCAACTGCTTGTGATTCTTGATTCATGTGTAGACCTCCTCAAAAAGCTTTTATCCCGCATTAACGGGCAGTAATACTCCTACCTTAAAATTCAGCGAAAGCAGAGAAGATAGATGGGAGATAAACTGCCCGTAAAAGCCCGATTGGTTCAACTAATAATCAGTGGGGATAAAGAAGACCCCCACTGATTAAAGTTTCACTTTATGTTATTGTATGTGTAATGCCTAGAAGGTGTTCAATATCGAAAAATAATAAGAAGTATATATAGAATGGTTTACATAAATAAAAAAACTTGGCAATTGCCAAGTTTTTTTATTACAGCCCAATATAAGGTGATGGGTCAACAGCGTTTGTTTTTGTTTGATTCCATTCACCGATATGAAGTTCGAAATGTAAATGTTGTCCATAAGACTGCCCAGTATTCCCCATAAATCCAAGTTGTTGTCCTTGTTTCACAGTTTGTCCGACAGAAACAGAACGGCTGCTCATATGGGCGTAAACAGTTGTGTAAGTTTTTCCGTTTATTCGATGTGATAAATAGACAACATTTCCATAGCTAGTAGATAAATCAGAACGAATTACGACACCGTCAGCAGCTGCTATAATTGGCACTGTTCCTGATGCGGCAATATCAATTCCTTTATGGTTGTCAATGTCACGTACACCAAATCCTGAAGTTTTCGATCCAGCTGCTGGTTTAATGAAACCACCAGTACTTTCTCCTTGAGGTGCAGTGGTAGCTGGAGATGAAGGAGCCGCTTGTTTTTGCTCTTCAGCTTTTTTAGCTTCATTTGCTTTTTTAGCGTCTTCTGCTCGCTTGTCCTCTTCAATTGCATTTTGGACAGCTTTCCGCTGGTTTTCTAAAATACCTTTTGATTCTTCTAAGCTTTCCATCTCGGAATCTATTTTTGAAGCTTTCGCGTGCAAGTCAGCAATCAAAGTTTGTTGCTGTTGTTGATTTGATTGAAGCTCTTGTTGTTGTTTCTGTAACGTTTGCTCTGCTTCCTTTAGTTGCTGCTCTTTTTTCTCAACCGCTTCTTTTTCTTTTTTAACGGTATCTTGGTCGTGTGTTTGTTGTTTTATGATATCGGTATCACTATTTAAAATTAAACTAACAGAATACACATTTTCTAATAGTTCGGCGATATTGTTCGTATTAATTAATACTTCTGTAATTAAATTTGTACGTGGTTTTTCTTGCATAGATTGTAATCTTTGCTTAATTAATTCTTGGCGCGTATTGATTTGCTTTTGCAATTCTTCAATATGCTTTTTTTTCTCTGTAATACTCGCTTGTGTTTTTTCAATTTCTGTTTTTGTTGCTTTTAAATCTGCCTCATTTTTATTAATAGAAGCAGTTAATTCATCGATTTTTTTCTGTAAGTCTTGAATTTCTTTTTCTATTTTTTGTTTTTCTTCTGATTTCATATGTAATTCTTGTTGTTTACCGTCTAGTTGTGATTGAATATTAGATAATTTATCTTGACTCGTCTCCGCATACACTGGTGAAAGCACGGGAGAAACGAGAATAGTACCGGCTGTCAATAAACTAAACGCTGTTATTTTTTTGTTCATCTGCCTATCTCCTTTCCCTATGTTTCTATCTAATCATAGAAAAGCGAAAAATGTCTATTGTTGTAATGATAATGTAAAAAAATATTTAAGAAACTGTTATTAAATGGCGAAAATTAGAAGATTTTACGTATTAATTGTTCGCTTCTATGATATAAATTATTTTATCATTGTAAATAGATTCAGTGCAACAAATAAGAAAATAAGGAATCGTTCTCATGTGAGGTTTCCTAACGTGATTTTATTCTTGTCAACAAAAATATTTGCATGCTGGTAAACTTATTTAGTTGTCAGATTTCTATTTTTGTCTTATCATTTTAGGAGGGGAAGAAAGTATTGAATAGTCGAACAATATTTAATACTTCTATTTTCATATTTTATAGAAAAATAGAATGTGAAAATGAATAACATCTAAGAAGGGGGTTGCAGCAAGTATGAAAAGAATTGGACTTGCATGGCAAATTTTAATAGGTCTTGCTCTCGGTATTTTGGTAGGAGCGGTCTTTTATGGGAATCCAGAGGTTGCAAAGTTTTTACAACCGATTGGTGATATTTTTATTCGTTTAATCAAAATGATTGTTGTACCAATTGTAGTAGCAAGTATTATTGTTGGTGTTGCCGGCGTTGGTGATGTGAAAAAGCTTGGACGTTTAGGCGGAAAAACAATTATTTATTTTGAAATTATTACAACAATTGCGATTGTTGTTGGTTTATTAGTAGCAAACATATTCCAGCCAGGAAAAGGCGTGGATATGTCGAACTTACAGAAAACAGATATTTCTAAGTATACAGCTACAACAGAGCAAGTGCAGAGCCATTCATTTGCAGATACGTTCGTAAATATCGTTCCAACGAATATTATGGACTCGTTAGCAAAAGGTGATATGCTTGCAATTATTTTCTTCTCTGTATTATTTGGTTTAGGAGTAGCGGCAATTGGAGAAAGAGGAAAACCAGTTCTGAATTTCTTCCAAGGTGTAGCAGATGCAATGTTCTATGTAACAAACCAAGTTATGAAGTTTGCGCCGTTTGGTGTATTTGCGTTAATTGGCGTAACGGTTTCTAAGTTTGGTGTAGCATCATTAGTTCCATTAGGTAAATTAGTTATTGTAGTTTATGGATCAATGATTTTCTTCGTTGTTGTTGTATTAGGTCTTACGGCAAAGTTATTTGGAATTAATATTTTCCAATTCTTTAAGATTTTAAAAGACGAGCTTATTTTAGCATATTCTACAGCAAGCTCAGAGACGGTTCTACCAAAGATTATGGAAAAGATGGAACGTTTCGGATGCCCGAAAGCAATTACATCTTTCGTTATTCCAACTGGTTATTCATTTAACTTAGATGGTTCAACGTTATATCAAGCAATTGCAGCGATTTTCTTAGCGCAAATGTATGGTATTGATTTATCGATTACACAACAGGTTACATTGCTTCTTGTATTAATGGTTACTTCAAAAGGGATTGCTGGTGTACCGGGCGTATCATTCGTTGTATTATTAGCAACGCTTCATACAGTAGGTATTCCATCTGAAGGTTTAGCGTTTATAGCTGGTATTGACCGTATTTTAGATATGGCACGTACAGCAGTAAACGTAGTAGGTAACTCATTAGCTGCAGTTGTTATGTCTAAATGGGAAGGACAATATGACGCAGAAAAAGGACAAGCTTATTTGAAAGAGATTTCAGAGAAGCAAGTAGCTTAATTGATAGAAAGGCCTTCACAGTATACGTGAAGGCCTTTTTTTAGATGGGCGAGAGGATCTAGCCATATATAGAAGCGGTCAGGGCCTTTTTGTGCCACATGCAATAATTAAAACAAAGGGATAATGCAAGTGCAGGTTATGTTATATTATATTCTGCATAGCAGCGACTTATATGTGAAAATTAAAATGAACTTATATATGGAATAAGGAGAAAAGAGGATGAAACGGAAATATGGAGATGGCTCATCATGGAGAAGGTTAATTGATAAAACGTATTCGGTAAAAGTTGTACAGGACGGTATGTTAGGTATATTACATATAAAGCAAGTGAAAGAGCCAAGTTATAAACAGTATAATAATCGGAAGATTTGTATTGCGCATAATGGTTATACTTGGATACAATATTTCATAAATAGAAAAAATTTTGCGATTACCGCGATGTTGAATGAGAAAAAAGAGCTTGTTCAATATTATATTGATGTTGCAAAAGAGTATAAAATGGATAATAGAGGACTGCCTTATTTCGATGATTTATATTTAGATGTCGTCCTGTTACCAAACGGAGAAATGTATGTATTAGATGAAGATGAGTTAGAAGAAGCATATATGGACGGAGACATTTCAAAAGAGGAGTATAATTTAGCTTGGAATACGGCAAAGTGGATTATGAAAAAAATTGAAGAAGAAGAATTTTTATGGTTGTCCATTTTAGAAACAGAAATTCAAAAAATAAAGTGATTGTTTCGATTGGTATTTGTATAACATCAAAAAAATACCAACTATTTTGATCGAAATAATATTTGACATTTTCTCCTGCAGCGGGTAAAGTAAGAAAAGATTGATTTACACAAAAATATAATATGAAACCTTCTTATCAAGAGAGGCGGAGGGACTGGCCCTACGATGCCTCGGCAGCGGACTCATAATAGAGTGCTGTGCCAAATCCAGCAAGCGATATGCTTGATAGATGAGAAGAGTGTTTCTTATATGATATATAAGACCTCTTCTCTTCAGAAGAGGTCTTTTTCGCTCTTGTGAAGGATAGGTTTAGAAATAGGAGAGGATATAACTTTGGAACAAACAAAAGGGAATGCATGGGCATTATTACCACTTGGCATATTTTTAGCATTATTTATTGGCTCTGGTGTAATTACAGGGGATTTTTATAAGTTACCAATTTTAGTTGCTATTTTAATTGCAGTTGCCGCTGCATTAGTAATGAACAGAAAAGAAAACTTTACAACAAAGGTTGAACGTTTTGCTAAAGGGGCTGGCAATCCGGATATCATGATTATGGTATTGATTTTTGTGTTAGCAGGTGCATTTTCTGAAACGGCAAAAGGGATGGGCGGCGTTGAAGCAACTGTAAACTTAGCTCTTTCTATTTTGCCGCAAGGATTTTTAATAGTTGGTTTATTTGTTATCGGTGCTTTTATTTCATTAGCAATGGGCACGTCAATGGGGACGATTGCAGCATTGGCTCCAATTGCAGTAGGGATTAGTGGAAACACGGATATTTCTATGGCGCTTGCTATGGCAACTGTTGTTGGCGGTGCGATGTTTGGCGACAACTTATCGTTTATTTCAGATACGACAATTGCGGCTGTACGTACACAAGGAACGGAAATGAAAGATAAATTTAAAACAAATTTCTTAATTGTATTACCAGCTGCTATTGTTACGTGTGTACTGTTAGTCGTTCTTACGTTAGGCACTCATTCAAATATGACAGCACATGCGTTTAACTGGGTGAAAATTTTACCGTATGCTGGAGTATTAATTACAGCACTGCTTGGATGTAACGTACTAGTTGTATTAACTGGAGGAACGGTGCTAGCTGGTATTATTGGAATGGTAGACGGAAGTTATACACTAGCAACTTTCTTTAAAAGTGTTACAGTAGGAATTAATGGAATGATGGAGCTTGTATTATTAGCAATCCTAATCGGTGGAATGGTTGAAATTATTCAATATAACGGTGGTATTCATTATTTAATGAATGTACTAACACGTAATATTCGTTCGAAAAAAGGTGCAGAATTTGGAATTGCTGGTCTTGTAAGTATGACCAATATGTGCACAGCAAATAATACGATTTCTATTATTTTCACAGGTCCACTAGCGAAGAATGTTGCAGACAAATATAATATTGATCCGAAAAAATCTGCGAGCTTGTTAGATTTATTCTCTTGTAGTGTACAAGGATTAATCCCATACGGTGCACAAATGTTAACAGCGGCAGGGTTTGCGTCACTTTCACCAATTGAATTATTACCGTACTCATTTTATCCAATGTTAGTTGCAGTATGTGGTATTCTCTCAATTGTCATTAATTTCCCGCGTTTTTCGCCTAAAGCTGAGAAAAAGGAATATCAAAAAACAGCATAATGAACAAAAGGGGATGTCTTATAGAAGGCATCCTCTTTTTGTTTTGGATATAAAGATTAATTTTAGATTTATTTCCAGCCTTCCTTGTTTGAAAAGGATTCATAATCACATCCTGTTTCATACTCAAATTCTTTACCCATTCTTCGTGTATACGCTTTTTCTGCAAGATATAAAAGCGGTTCGAAGTCTTTGTTTTTTGGCATATGAATAGGTTCCGCTAAAGCCTTTTCAAATAAATTTTTTCCGCACGCAATTGCAAGACATCGTGTATATAAGAATACATCGGCTGAAACGTACTCGTCATTTGCCTCTTCATAAGAGGTAGCACCTATGTTCTTGGCATGCTCTCTTGTATCTAGGAGGTACAGTTTATAAGTTAAAGTTTCTTGGAATTGTTTGATATCTTTCACTTTCATGCGGGAAAGCGCGTAGATGGCTGGTTCTAACACATTATATTGATCCTGATCGAATACTTTCCAATCTAAGAGAGAAATAATCTCCCAAAATAAATGATCCTCCATCATTGTTTTGGGGGACTGTGGTCGTTTTTTCCATTTACTCTGCATTTTTTTCTCTTCTTCTTGTATTTCTATTTCAAAATTTGCTCTATCGTGTATCCAGCGCCATTCATACCAAGCTTCTTGGCCACTATGTTTTTCCCACATTCCACTATACGAGGAGCATGTCAATTTTTTCTCTGTTTTAGAGAGAGGAATGTTTCCGATGTAAATAATGTCTGGTGGAACACACCCATCTACCCAATATAATGCAAGTTCATGTTCATAGAAAAAACGATTTTGCTTCAAAATCGTTTGCAAACACTTATCATCCAAGTTTGGGATGTTTAAATCTAAATACGTTGTTGTCGCAAGCAAAGTAGAACCATCCATTCTATTTATCACTCGAACAGCTCCGTACCAATTATTAGGAAGGGGCACCGCATATATATCACCAATTTCTGCAAAATGCATTTTCTTCTTTTTCAAGATATTTCTCTCCCGATAAATATTTTGTATCTATATCTTATCATTACATAAACCTAATTATAGTGTGACGCAAGAATTTTACAAAGTTTGATGATAACTATGAATGATAGAAGGTTTTTCATTCAGTGAATCATTTCTTTTTTAGACATATAGTTCAATTTACTCCACTATTCACGGATAATATGACCTTCACTGCAAAGTTACGAGAAGGTGAGGAGGAGAAGGAACTCATCTTACTTTAAATATAGGTCTGATAATAAATAGGACTTAAGTCTGAGAGAAAAACGGTTCTTAAGCTCGTTATAGAAACATGAAAAGATAGGTAAGATAAGAGTATCAAAACGAAGGGAGGCAAGCACAAGATGAAACAATTTTTAGCGTTTATGGCAGCCGGTATTTTGGCTTTAATTGCTCTTGGCAGTCTTGCTGGTATTGTAGGATTAGCAATTGGAGCAGGGATTGTGTATTGGAGCTATAAATCATTTGTGCGAGCACAATCATTTTTTGGAAAACTAGCTTGGGGGATTGTTGGTTTAATTGGCTTGTCAATTGCCCTGTCTCATTCCCCGGCGTTAATCGGTATTGCGGCATTAGTCGTTCTATATTATGGATACCGTGAATGGAAAAAAGAGAAACATGTAGTAGATGTTGCTTCAGACAGCTCGAAGCCGTATAACAATTTTGAAGATGAGTGGAACAGATTAATGAAAAATAACTAATATGAAATAACAAAAAATAATAGAGTAGAAGAGAGGAAGATTATAAATGAAACAATCATTATTCGGACGTGTACGTGATGCAGTACTTGCAGATCTTCATAATGTGTTAGACGAGAAAGAAAGAAAAAATCCAATTGCGATGTTAAATCAATATTTACGTGATAGCGAGCGTGAAGTAACAAAAATTGAAAAGTTAATTGAGCGTCACAAAACATTAAAAACTAATTTCGCACAGGAACTTGAGCAGGCGCGTTATTTCGTAAATAAGAGATCCAAGCAAGCTGTAATTGCCAAAGAAGCAGGAGAAATACAACTACATGAGCGTGCATTAGAGGAAGTGGCATACTACGAAGGGCAAGTAGCTCGCTTAGAAGAAATGTATGCAGGTGTTATGGAACAAATTGATGTATTAGAGCGTCGCCTTAATGAAATGAAAAACAAATTAAAAGAAATGAATGCAAAACGTATGGAATTAATGGCACGTGAAAATATGGCACATGCAAACCGGCGTATGAATACGGCTCTTCATAAAATGGATGAAAATAACCCATTTTTACGCTTTGAAGAAATTGAAGATCACATTCGTGATTTAGAGCTTCGCATCAATGAAGATCATACACGTGACACATTTGATATGAAGATTGCAAAGCTTGAACGCGAAATGAAAGAGAAAAAAGAAGTATCTTTAGACAAATAAGTAATAAAATAATTGTAGTATATTATAAAATAAGCTTATGATATAGTGATAGAAGAAAAGGTGTTGGAATACAATGCCTTTTTCTTCTATGTATATACAATAAAGAAGGGGGAGCTGCAATGAAGAAACAATTTTCGAAAACACAATTATTAGGGATGCTCCTCATCATATTTGGATTCGGTCTTTTTCTCGATATGATTCTTGGTCATTTCGAGCCTGGTGGTCTTATTTTTGCCTTTATTATGATTATGTTTGGAAGGCATTATCGAAAAAAGAATCGATATGTGAGAGGGAATGTGTGTTTATTTGTTGGGGGACTTGTTTTCTTATTTTTCCTATTTTCATCAGCAGCTTTCGTGCTCGTTTTATTTGCTTGTTTAGCTTTCATTGGTTACCAGCTGATACAAGGTCAGCAAAAGTCAAAAGCGGTACAGGTTGAAATTAAGGAAAAAGAATATATAAATGAAGAAAAACCAATCTATCGAACAGAGCCGTATATCAAGAATATAATGGTTGGTAATGTACGAATCATGGACCATATATATGAGTTAGAAGATGTTAATATTCAATACGGAATCGGTGATGTTGAAATTGATTTAACGACAGCTATGATTCCAGAAGGCGAAACGGTTATTGTCATTCACGGTGTGATTGGTAATATTCGTTTGTATGTTCCATACGATATTGAGCTATCTTTGAATCATTCTGTTATTGTTGGAAGAGTTTTACTACCATCGCATGAAGAAACAGGCTTTAATCGTAATGTGAAGTTTAGAACGGAACAGTATAAAGAAGCTCCTCGACGTATTAAAATTATTTCTTCGCTTATCGTAGGCGATACGGAAGTGAGGAAAATATAATGAAAAAACAGAAGAATATTTCATGGATGTATATTCGATACTCGATATTATCTTCTATGAGTATTGCACTTATTTGTACAATCGTTTATATATGGAAAAGCCAGCAAAATGTGTATGATTTATTGTGGAAAGAATCTATTGCTTCTGTTCCTGTTAGTTTGTTTATTTTAGGTACGAGTCTTCTCATTGGTGGAATTGTTGGATATGCAATTGGTTATTATATGCAGCAGCGTATCCAAGGATTAACGACTTTTTTATTTGAAATAGAAAGAGGGAATTTTCCAAGAGATGCTTCGTTTACAGGGGAAGATGAATTTCAAGAAGTAGAACGAAAGGTAATTGCACTTGCTAGACGGTTAGAAGAGCAAGCCGGATTGTTTCAAAAAGTAACGAATGAACGAGCGCAGTGGAATGAAGAAATGAGACAACAGGCCATTTCAGAAGAGCGGCATCGTTTAGCGAGAGAGCTTCATGATTCTGTTAGTCAACAGCTCTTTGCGATGTCGATGATGATGTCAGCAATTAATGAGCAAACCGCCCATATACCAGAGGGTACGCAAAAACAATTACAACTTGTTGAAAATATGGTTGTAAATGCTCAATCAGAAATGAGAGCGCTTCTTCTGCATTTACGTCCTGTCCAATTAGAAGGTAAAAAATTAACAGAAGGCATTGAAGAATTATTATCAGAGCTTTCAAGAAAACAACATATGAAGATTGAATGGTTGATTGAGCCAATTCAATTGAAAAAAGGTGTGGAAGATCACTTATTCCGCATTGTACAAGAAGCACTGTCCAATACATTGCGGCATGCAAAAGCGAAGAAAACAGAAGTGAGATTGCGCCAAATTGATAAATATGCAATTTTAAAAATTATTGATGATGGCGTAGGCTTTGAGGTAGGAGTGAACAAAGCAGGATCATATGGCCTTCGCTCTATGCAAGAGCGCGTTCATGAAATTGGCGGAACTTTAAAGGTATTAAGTTTTCCGAATAAAGGAACGCAAATTGAGGTGAAAGTGCCAATTCTTATAGAAAGAGGGGAGGAACAAGATGATTAAAGTATTGCTTGTTGACGACCATGAAATGGTTCGAATGGGTGTATCGGCTTATTTATCGACTCAGCCGGATATTGAAGTTGTAGGAGAAGCGGAAAATGGAAGAATAGGTTCAGAATTAGCACTTTCATTAAAACCAGATATTATTTTAATGGATCTTGTTATGGATGAAATGGATGGTGTTGAGGCAACGCGAGCGATTATTCAAGAATGGCCGGAGGCAAAAATTGTTGTAGTAACAAGTTTCTTAGATGATGAAAAGTTATACCCGGTTATTGAAGCTGGTGCAACGAGTTATTTATTAAAAACATCAAGGGCAAGTGATATAGCAGATGCAGTTCGAGCGACATACGATGGAGAAACAGTACTCGAACCGAAAGTTACCGGGAAAATGATGTCGCGTATGCGTCAAAAGAAGGAACAGCCGCTGCATGAAGAGTTAACAGAACGAGAATTTGAAATTTTATTATTGATTGCCGAGGGAAAAAGTAATCAAGAAATTGCTGATGAACTATTTATTGCTTTAAAAACAGTGAAGACGCATGTAAGTAATATTTTAAATAAATTACATGTAAGTGATCGGACACAAGCAGTTATTTATGCGTTTCGTCATCAGCTTACAAAATAAAAAGGCTGTCGAGAAGCCTTTTTATTTTGTAAATGTTTACTGTATTTTTTGAATATGATTCACTCGAATATTTTCCAAAGATGGAGTAGAACGGATGAAATTTGCGAATGCTTCTTGATCTGTCGGGCCTTCAACGCGATTTCGTCCTTTTTGAAATATAGTAAACTTATCTCCGCCATTTGCTAGGAAAGAATTTACTACGACAGAGTATGTTGTATGATCTTGGAGCGGCTCACCGTTTTCTAGTGTAATGGATTCTACCCCGTTTTTTTCCCAAGTGTAACGAATTCCAGATACTTGTAACATACGTACTTCATCATCCCATTGTTCGTGCAGGACATTTCGAATTTCTTTACCGGTTAAATCCATTTTAATGAGTTTATTTTCAAAAGGTTGGATGAGAAATGTATGTTCCCATGTAATGAAACCAGCCGGTAAATTATGGCGTATTGTACCGGGGTTAACAAATGCAATGTCAGCTTGCATAGCTTGACGCTGGGATGTGGCAAGAAGAGCACCAAGATCTGATTCTCCGTCATTATTTTGATTTCGTGTCAGCACGTGTACACTTTTTCCAAGTACTTGCTCGGTTATTGGAGCTATTTTTGCCTGATAGCTTTGAATCCATGATTGGATAATTGGATTAGGTTGCATTTCGTCGTGATAAGTAGGAATAATCTTTGCAGTTTTCTTTGTGATATCTTTTGTTTTGCGATTAATTGTAAGCTGTACATTTGCCAAAGCTCTTCCGTAAGAGTAAGCTTCAACAAGTAATTTTCCATTCACATATCCATTCATATAAGAATGATTGTGTCCACCAAATAGTATATCTACATCATCATCAAGCTTACTGGCTAAATCAGCAAGTGGTCCGTTGGTAGTTCCATCTATTGTCTTACCATCTAAGTGAGCAAGAACGATAATAGCATGGATGCCTTTTTGCTGTAATTCCCGTACGTACGTTTGAACAGCGGTAGCTTCATCTATAAAAGTGACTGCTGACATATCACCTTGCATCGTAAGAAAAGGTGTTTCTTTTGTAACGATGCCAATAAAAGCGATGGGGATACCGTCAATCCATTTAATAGCATATGGCGGGAGTAGAGGTTTATTTGTGTTAGTATTTAGTACATTTGCACAAACATAAGGGAAGTTACTACCTGGAAACATGCCTGTTTTTGGATGAAACCCGCCGTCAATTAGTCGTTTTAGTTCTTCTGCTCCTTCGTCAAACTCATGATTACCAATCGTTCCAACGTCAAATTGTAGCATATTTAAAAACTCTATCGTTGGCTCATCTTGAAAGAGAGCCGAAATGGGGGGGCTGCCGCCAATCATATCACCAGTATGAACAAGTAAGGTATGTGGAAATTGTTGTTTATAGGCGTTGATATAGGAGGCGATGTAGTCAGCGCGACCGGCAGGCTTTCCGTGCAGTGGTGTAGTTGTGTTAATTTGTCCGTGTAAATCGTTTAACCCAATTATTTGTACTGGTATTTCAGGAGACTCTTCAGGGGAAAAAACGGAAGAAAGAGTGATAGAAATAAGAAAAGGAATATACATAAGAAAGATAAACATGTTGTCACTCCTTTACATATACTGGTGTTTTTATTGTATTAGAAGGACAACTTTTTATTTTATTAAAAAATCGTAAATCTTTTATGGAAATTATAAAATTTGTTGTTTCTTATCAATTAACGTTAAATTCCCCCTAAGGGAATTTTTATTTTATGACGAAAAGAAGGATTTATTGTTTATTATAGAGAATAATGTAATCATCCACTTGCTGGAAAGAACAGACGAAGCAGAGGTGACGAAAATGCTTGTAATGGGTGTATTGGTATGTATTACTGCAATTTGTGGTTTTATATGGTTATATTATTCTCGTTCGTTTAAACAAGCAGGAGTGTTACTTTTTGATAAAGGTAGTTTGTTTGCAAATCAATCCAGATTTTTAGTATGTCCGAAGTGTGGTAGTGCACAGGAAAGAAATGGTGGATATCAAGAGTGTTGCCGAACAAGGTTATGAAAGAGTAACAAGCCTCACGTGATGTGAGGCTTGTTACTCTTTCACGGCTGTCCAAATTGTCCAGCGATCTTGTTCTATAATAGGGGATCTCTCGTAAAGGTTAGAGTAAATATGTTGTAATAAGTGAGAAAGTTCATTGTCCGATAATTCATGAAGAATAGAGCGGCCTGTACGTGGTGATAAGTCTTGAAGTAAATCTTCAATTGAAGGATGGATTTTACGAACTTCCCAAAAAGTTTGAATCGGATTTGTCTGAAAGCCGGTATCGCGTAACAAATGTAGGATTTGATTTGTTTCCGGTCTTCGTTTTGATTCTACGCGGATTAATTTTGGATAGCAAGAAAAGAAATAGCCGCGAATATGTTCTGGACTTCCTGGAATCGTACAGTCTTCAATTGTCCGGTCTTGGAGAATAAGGATACCGTTACGTTTTAAAATGCGATATGCTTCTTGAAGAAAATTCGGAATATGATCTAGGTGATGGATGACAGCTCGTGAGAGAACAATATCAAATGTTTCATCTGCAAAAGGGATGTTATAAGCGTCGCCTTGTATAAAGGAAGTATTTGATATATGAGCACAATTTTCTTCGGCAGCTTGGAGCATCTGATTTGAAAAATCAACACCGATTACTTCAGCTGCCCCCATCAAAGCAAGTTGTTTTGTATAAATACCACCGCCGCAACCAATATCAATGACTCTTTTTTCTTTGACATCTATAATATTTTGTATCCTATGTGTCCATGAATCTGTTGCTTGGCGATTGGTATACGTGTATTTGTTATTTGAACTATGAAAATTTATTGGCATGTTGTAACCTCCTTTTCATGTATATTATATCGAATTTCATTTGTTAGGTTGATTTTGTTTTCATGTGAGGGTAATAAGTTTTTCTTATTTTGAGGAATGAGGATGAGAGCTATGCGAAAAAAATGGTTATTCATGTTCTTTCTTTTTTTATTAGTGGCATGTAATCAAACGGATGAGAAAAAAGAACAAAGTGAAAAATCAACAAAAGAAGCGGGGCGTATTATGGAAGAGAAAATAGAAGTAATTGTATCCCTCGTGGGGAAAAAAGAAGCGACATTGAAGGATGACGAAGCAAAAATAGCGGCTAATATTATAAGTAAAGCAGAGAAACAAAACGTAATTGGTGAATTAGGTAAACTCGAATATGTAATTACTATTAAGAAAAATGGACAAGAAGAGAAATATAAAGTTTGGCTTCGTACTGAAGCGAGAACAGGGTGGCTACAAAAAGAAACAGATCCCTCAAAATATTATTTACTATCAAAAGAAGATACAGAAAAGCTTCTTTCTTTCTTCCCATCAGCACCTTTAACACAAAATGAGGGGGAACAGCAATCAACTATAACTGAAATCACTAAAAAAGACTTACAAATTACTCGTTTTCACATTAAAACAAAGGAAAATACAGTGTATTATACAGTATATTATACGATTTCAGATGCATTATATAAAAAGCTGGAAAAAGAAAAAAACTATTATTTTCAATTACAAATTCCTTCGAAAGTACAAAAGATAATCAATAAAGAAAACAGTGAACAAGTACAAGGTGAGATAGTGAAAGAAGGATATAAACAATATGAGGTGAACTTTGTTGTTCCTGTTAGCGGTATATCATCATCTCAATTAAAAATGTTAGAAACGTATTATGATCAATATAACTTAAAAGTATTGAATCATAAAAAAGAAGAGATAGGTGCGTTTCAAGATATTATTCAAATCGTAAAAGAATATGGAGAGAAGATGCAGTTAGAAAGATAATGGTTATTCTAGGAAATGAGAAAAAGAGTGATAAAATACCATCACTCTTTTATTTTGTTTTTGTGGAAGGCTCACTCATGGATTTTCGCGTAATAAAATAAGCGATAATAAGTGCAGAAAGGATAATGGAGCTAATAAAAATATTGTCGGGTAGCCAATCTAAAAGCAATAGATGTCCAACAGTATAAAAAATGAGCATAGAAGCTAGAAAAGATAAGGCGCCGATCATAATAGATTGCAATGTCACCGTTTTCACCTCCTTGCATTTATAGTATTGGCTAAAAATGGAGGAATTAAACGATAGTTTCCAATAAACTAAAAAAATATGACATAATAAGAAGAAAAGGATTATTAGTAAGGAGAGGAATATGAAACAAAGTACAAAAGGATTATGGGGAATTATTGCAGCAATTGGTGTTTTTCTGTTGTCTAAATTAAAATGGGTATTTGCTATTGTGAAGTTAGCAAAGTTTTCTACTATATTTAGTATGTTGCTATCTCTTGGCGCTTATGCGGCAATATACGGATGGAAATTTGGCGTTGCGCTTATATACTTATTACTGATTCATGAAATGGGGCATTTGTGGGCTGCAAGACGAAAAGGGATTGCGACATCACCGGCTATTTTTATTCCATTTATGGGAGCGGTTATAGGAATGAAAGAAATGCCGAAAAATGCAAAAGACGAGGCTTACATTGCATATATGGGCCCGTTGTTTGGTTTACTCTCTTTTTTACCAGCGATTCCGCTGTATATGATAACAAAAGAGCCGTTTTGGGCACTTGTTATTGTACTTGGCAGTATGATTAATTTCTTTAATTTAATTCCCGTATCACCGCTTGATGGTGGACGAATTGTTTCTGTTGTAAGTACGAAAATTTGGGCGCTTGGCCTTGTTATATTGCTCGGTTATGCAATTATACAAAAAAGTATTTTTCTTGGATTTATTTTTATATTAGGTTGTCTGGAATGGCACAGAGTTTCAAAACGAAATCAACCAATCCAAGAGCTTGGGTGGAAAATAGATACTGTAAAAGAATATATGATACGTTTGAATGAAGAATTGCGAGAAACAGGTGCACTTCATCGTACCATCTATATGATGCATCATGAAGTGATGATGCTTAGTCAAAAAGAACGAGATAAAACAGTAACAAAAGAAGAGTGTCAAAGAAAAATAGCTTTAGATTACTTGCATCCTAAATTTGAACCACTTGATTACGTGCCGTATGAAGAGGAAAGAGAACAGCACTATTTATTGATGCAAGATGCAATAGCGGTGTCTGAGCGAAAACTACATAAGTGGGAAGAAGAAAAAGAACAGCATGAAAAGTACTATTCTGCAAATCTGAAAACACGTATAGGTATGTTCATTTTGTACATGTTATTACTTGCAGTTCTTGGATATGCTTCCTATCAAGCAAATATTATTTTGCAAGATCAACTTCCGACACGTAATTTGTAAAAAAACGTTGTCGAAATGGTAAGAACAATTTATACAGGAATCCTCATTTTTTTATAGAATATTACAAATATTACTCTTTTTAGAAATAAATGTAATCTTCATATAAAGAAAAGGGGTAGGGTGTATGAAAAAAATGTGGAGTATACTTGGAATTCTTCTTATCATGGGAATCGCTAGTTACGGCTTAAGTAAATTTTTTATACACTATGCGAGTAAGCCAGTTGGTGTAGCATCAATGACAAAAGTAGAAGATGTGAATGAGACGAAAGAAGTACTGCAATTTATCGGAACAACACATGAAAGCTACAATAACTTTTTAAATTACGGAAAAGCAGAAAAATATACAGATGGAGATTGGGACCAATTAACGAAATGGTTTCAAGAACAGGAGAATGCTTTAAAAGACTTTGAGAAGAAAGTAAAAAATAAACAAATAAAACGAGATGTGAAACGAAGTTATGAAATTTTGAAAAAGGGAGTAGCGACTCGGAATATCGAATATGTTATTTATGCACATCGTGTATATCATGATCTCGATATTATTGTAAACAAATATACAGGTGAAACGAACATTTGGGGCTATACAGAGTTTGGAAAAGGGAAAGATGTAAAATTAATCGAACAGGCACTGCAACAACAGTAAAAAGGCATATTTTGTATGCCTTTTTATTATTCTTTCGTATACAGTAATCTTCACTTTATGAGTTTTTCACAAAATCACCATGTTTATAGTGATTAAAATCACAACCTCTATTTTGGGTATACTATACAATGGAAATAGATAAAGAAATAGAGGAGTGAATAGAATGTTAAGTGCAAAAACAATTGAAATCGTAAAATCAACTGTACCGTTATTACAAGAAAAAGGTGTAGAGATTACGACACGTTTTTATCAAATTATGTTTTCAGAGCATCCGGAACTATTAAATATTTTTAACCATACAAATCAAAAAAAAGGAAGACAGCAACAAGCTTTAGCAAATGCGGTATATGCAGCTGCTAATTATATTGATAACTTAGCAGTAATCATTCCAGTTGTAAAACAAATTGGACACAAACATCGCAGTTTAGGTATAAAAGCAGAACACTATCCGATTGTTGGAACATGCTTATTACAGGCGATTAAAGAAGTAGCTCATGCGCCGCAAGAAGTATTAGATGCTTGGGGTGAAGCTTATGGTGTAATCGCTGATGCGTTTATTAGTATAGAAGCAGAGATGTATGAAGAAGCGGAAGCAAAAGCAGGGGGTTGGAGAGATTTCCGCAACTTTATTGTCGTGAAAAAAGAGAAAGAGAGCGATGTGATTACATCCTTTTATTTAAAACCGGAAGATGGAGGGGCGGTATCCTCATTCTTACCAGGACAATATGTAAGTGTACAGCTAAACATTGAAGGAGAAACATATACACATAATCGTCAGTATAGTTTATCCGATGCTCCTGGAAAAGATTATTATCGAATTAGTGTAAAACGTGAGAAAAGTATGGAAGGTTTAGAGGGAGTGATATCTAATTATTTACATGATTATGTAAAAGAAGGAGATATTTTACCTCTAAGTGCACCGGCAGGAGATTTTGTACTGAATATGGATTCACAATTACCAGTTGTGTTAATTAGCGGTGGGGTAGGAATTACACCGATGATGAGTATGTTAAATACATTAATTCAGCAATCACCAAACCGTAATGTATACTTTGTTCACGGTGCGTTAAACAGCGATGTACATGCAATGAAAGATTATGTTGCAAATATAGCGCAAGAGCATAAACAAGTAAAAGCATATACTTGCTACTCTGCACCAACTGAGCAAGATAAGAAAGTAAAAAATTATGATAAAGAAGGATTTGTTGATTTAGCGTGGTTACAAACTATTATTCCTTCCAATGAAGCAGATTTCTATTTCTGCGGACCAGTACCATTTATGAAGCATATTCATACAGCTTTGACAGAATGGGGCGTTTCATCAGAGCATATTCACTTTGAATTTTTTGGACCAGCAGCAAGCTTACAGTAATTAGAAAGAACGAGGTGTTAGTTCACCTCGTTTTTTGTTTGTTCCCGAAGGAGACGATTTACGGTTTCACGGCGAATACCAATTAATTGCCCAATTTCAGCTTGAGTTAAGATTTCATAAATAGGGATATCTCCCAAATAAGTTGCGAACCATTCTTGCAAACGATAAAGGCGTTCTTTTGGTGAGACGGTTGTAAGCTGGTCGATACGTTGCTGCATCATGCGTAATTTTGTTTGCAGCTGGAGAGCGATATTGGCATAAGATTCTGGGGTTGATTGTAATTGTTCATACCATGTGTCACATGTAATCGGTGTTACTTCTGTTTTAATTAAAGCGATTGCAGTACCATGATATTCTTTTGGTGAGATTAAAGAGTGATGAGGAATTGTTTCACCTGGAACAATAATGTTAAATAAAAAAGGTGTGCCATCTTCTTGGACACGAACGACTTTTAATAGACCACTTTTTATAAAATATAGAGGGCCTTCCTCTCCTTGGCGAAATAATATTTCTCCTTTATGTAAAATCACTGTAAGCACCTCTTTATATTTTGCTGTTAATTTCATTATAGAGGAATTGTTTATATAAAACTATACTTGAAAAATCAACATAAAAACCACTTTTTTTAGATGGGCGAGAGCGTCTGGCCATGCTTGGAGCGGTCAGGGCCCTTTTCTGCCACGTGCAAGGATTATGACAAAAGGAGAAAGCAAGTAGCGGTTATGTTTTGTTTTATATAGCCGCGACGTAAATGTTGAAAAATCAAAATGAATTTTTAGAGCCTTATCAAATCACTTTTAACTAGTAAGATTTATGTGATAAGGTTAAGAGAATGGTATATTTAGTGGAGAGGACATTCACTTACATAAAGTTCATTAATTATATTGACGAAAGATACTGTATTACAGTAGTATACTGTTTAGTGTGTATGTGTAAGAACGGTACTAGAAAGGAATATTTTTTAGGGGGCATACCATGTTAGATGAAAAAATGACTGATGTGAGAATTTCAGCTGATGCAGTGATACATGTAGAAGAAATGAAGGGCGGAGTTGTTCTATCAGTCGAAATAGATGGACAAATCATTTATACGATGGCTTATGATGAAGAAACTGATAGTTATGCAGAATTATACGATCGAAATGATAAACGGGCAAGACAAGTTCATGAAGATTTTATGGGATGGTCACTAGTACACTAATAGTAAGTTTAACAATCCAATACATGCTCCTTTTTATATAAGAGAGGCATGTATTGGATTGTTTTATATTTACAAGTAAAAAACCGATAGAAAAGCATTTTTTTAAATGGTCGAGAGAGACTGGCTATATATAGGAGCGGTCAGTGCCTTTTCCTGCCACGTGCAAAGTTTAAAAACAAAGAAAGATAGCAAGGTGTAAGTCCATTTTCACCCCGCATTAACAGGCAGTAAAGGTTGACGAAGCACAAGGAAGAAGACTGCCCGTAAAAGCCTGATTGGGCGGGCTTTCCATCAGTGAGAAAAGTGTCACTGATGGAGGTTTCACTTTATCTTCATGATAACAATCTATATGCTGAGAAATAAAAATAACTTTCTATAGGTAATAAGGGGCGTATTTTCGCTGGAATCATATTCCTTACCAAACTTCTAAATGAAATGTACGACTAAGTAGTTACGCATTTTGCATAGTAGATACTTGTATTTAAAGAATGAAATGCAATTATTACATTTCATATAAAACGATAGGATTGTATATATAATGTAATAATTACATAGGATTTGTAACACGCATTTCTATATTGTTAGGGCATTGTAAATGTATATGTTGTGTTTTTTCGGTATGATAAAGTAAATAGGAATTATTTCATTAGTTGAACCAATCAAGCTCTTATGGAAGTCTCATTTTTATCTATTTCGGTAGGAGTCTTACAGTACGTTAGAGCGGGATCAAGTAAAAAAGTTGTAACAAACATAGGAGTGATTGTTTTGGGAAATTTACATGTTTCTAACCTTATTTTATTATGTGTCTGTTCAGTGTTATGTATTATTTTAGGTGTGTTTTTTTATACATGTATATAAAGAAACGCATTCAAAAAAAGAATGCGTTATAAAATGGCACTAATAATGAGGCGTGTGCCGAGAATAATTAAGGTAATACGTAATAAATTGATAATGGCATTACCACTTAATTTTGTATTAATATAAGCTCCCAATTTTCCACCAATCCATGCCCCGGGAATTAAAACAAGGGCATAGAGCCAGCTAACATTACCAAGATAAATGTGAGTTGCTGAATTTACAATTGAAGATAAAAGAACAATAAACATGGATGTAGCAACGGCAATTTGTGCTGGAAAAGCAAACAGAAGCATCATTGCTGGAACTAATAAGGCACCTCCGCCAATCCCGAATAACCCAGAAATAAAACCTACACCAAATGAAATAATGATCGCGAGAAAAGGCGGAAACTGATAGGTGATGATTTCTCCTTCTGAAGTTGTAAAGGAACGTTTAATAGTAGAACTGTTTGAAATGGAGATGGGTTTCAGTTTATCTCGTAGCATTAGTAAAAGCGATACGAGAATAAGAAAGACGCCAAAATATAAAGAAAAAGATTCTTGATTTAAAAATTTATTTGCCCATGATCCGATGATTCCTCCAGGGCCACTCCCAATAAATAAAATAAGTCCACTTTTGTAATCTACTCGTTTATGTTTCATATAAGTAAGGGTAGAAGCCAAACCTGTAAATACGACAGTAACAATTGAAGTACCGACGGCTAATTGCGGGGAAAGGGTATGTAAGCCGATCAGTAAAGGAACGATAATGATTCCGCCGCCAAGCCCAACTAGACTTCCGATCGTACCCGCTAATAATCCAACAAATAGTAGCATAATATATTCCAACTGTAACATCTCCTCTTTTGCTGCAAATACATCATTCATTATACAACGTTTTGAATAAGAATGCCGCGTGTTCACAAAAAAGTCGTCTTCGTATATGAAGTGACCCCATAAAGTTAGACAGGTTATTTCATTAGGCAACTTCTTGGGCATGGACTCGGTATTGTATCGGGCTCATGCCCTTTAGTTTTGCCTTAATTCTTTTATGATTATAGTATTCAATATACTTTGCTAGTTCTTGCTTAAAATGTTCAACACTTTCAAATT
>NZ_JAVBXD010000044.1 GCF_030756675.1 Bacillus multifaciens | reverse complement strand
GGACTGGAAAGGTGCGGTTGCAATTATACTCAAACGAGTCCGAGATTCCCAGGGGAGAGGTCTGCCTATTTTTGGTTAATCAACACGCCTGAGTACATCCCTTAAAGCCTTGTTGTCTCAGATTTTTATGAATGCTGCACCGAAAATCCGATTGGAGATTTTTGCATGGCGTTCCACCGTCTTTATTAATTGCAAAATCTGCAGAAGCTGCAAAAGGTAGTGCAACGCAACATAAGCCGAAGCATTTTTCGCAGTCAGCACGCAAACTATTCATACTAGTATCACATTTTACATTAAGATTATTTTGTTGTTCAAACAATTCGTGCATCTCCCTTGTTTCTATGTTCTTTACATGAATGAATATATATTATAATCTCTAAAACTATTACCACCCTAATCGATTACGAAGAGAAGTAATGTGTGCTGTATGATGACGACCGTGCCATGCATAAAGTCCAATTGTCACGCCTAGTTTATTAGACCCTGTTTCCGGATGATGAAATGTCTTTTCAATATCACTAGTTTTCATTGATTTTAGCAAAGTAACCCATCTCTTATGTAATGATTCTAAAAGCGCTAAAGATACTTCTACAGGAAGTTCAGAATCAGGTAGATCTGCCCATTGCCCTTCCATATATGGTTTAATCGTTGGATTATTTTCTGTCAGCGCTAATTTAAAACGAATATAGCTATTCATATGACTATCTGCAATATGATGAACAACTTGGCGCACTGTCCATCCACCTGGACGATACGGTGTATCAAGCTGAGTTGTATTTAAGTCTTTTATTGCTTGCGTTAATTCAGTAGGAAGGTTTTCAATTTGCTTTATCCAATTTTCAATTGTTCCTTGTGTAATCGTTTCTTCATAAGTAAAATGACCGATTGGAAAACGTAAGTCCATAATTGTATTGCTCTCCTTTTTTTGTTTTAGTTAGTATGTCTCCAAACATAATGGATAAAATCAGTTTGATATGCGTTTGCATCAATTGAAATACGTGAAAAATCGCTCTTCTCTAATACTTTTTGAGAAGCAATGTTATCAGTTGTTGTTTTCGCATGAATTTCCGTAACGTGATAATTTGCCAATTCATCTAAAAGGAGTGTTACACCTTTAGTTGCAGCACCTCTCCCAGCATATTTTTCTCCTATTCTATATCCAAGATACCCCAATTCTTTCTCTTTCTCAATGTCTACTAAATTAATTCGTCCAACAATTGTTCCTTCATGATTTCTAATGAGATGAAAATATGAGATCCCTTTTAATTGTTCTTGTAATAATTCATAAAATATCTTCTGAAACGTTTCAAATGTATAGTAATCCTCACCGCGACTTGGTACCGTCTTTTCGAAGAAAGCTCTGTTACTACATTCAAAAGCAAACAATTCCTCTGCATCCTGTTCCTTTAACTTTTCTATATAAAGTTCCATCCGCTAATCATTCCTTTTCGATATCTATCAACTATATACATTTTGCTATTTAGTCATGAAATCCTGCTGAGGAACGACTATTTTCTTCGGTTCGTAAATACAGCAAATAATACTTTTGGATGAAAAAGGTGTAAGGGACTACGTATGAGATTCATAACTCGGACTAATCGAATATAAATATCTGAATTGCTTGCGGAAAGTTGATATATTTTTTTCGTATACCACTGTTGAAAAGGCTGCATAAAAGGTTTACTTCCTCTAATCTTAGGATGACGAAATGATTCTGTAGTAGTCATTTCCCACGGCGTTGCAATAATCTTGGCTATTCGCTTATAAAATTTTCTAGTAAATCCTTTTTCTAGCGGACTGCCTTGCTGCAGGCATCGCTGCAATTCTACTGCTTCCATTGCCGCGACAGAAATTCCTTGTCCAAATACAGGATCAAAACGACAATGAGCATCACCAATTACTAAGAAACCTTCTGGCATATTTCTCGCTAAATCAAAACGCCGTCGCACTTGACAAGGAATCTTATGTATTTTTATATCTGTAATCGATTCTGCTTGTGTAAGAAAGCCAAATACATCTGGAATAGGTAATTTATGTGCAAAGATAAGAAATTCTTTATCAGTTTGTGGTGCAGGCTCATTGGCATAACCACTAAACGTTACTAAATAACGATTCTCTTCAATAGTTTGAATAAATGCACCATAAGGATTTTCAGGGAAACTAGGAGAAACAAGTAAATTACACCAGTCAGGTCGTTCTTTCTGTTTTAAGCAGACTAATTTCGTTGCATAAAATAACTGGATCCAGACTTTTTCTTCCTTGACTTCTATACCATGTGTTTGTAACCAATCTATATTTTTAGAACCAAATCCGCTTGCATCAACGACTACATCTGCATGAACTTCCTCTTCTATCCCTGTTTTCAAACATTGTATTTTCACTCCAGCAATTTTGTTTTGCTGCTGATCTATTAGCAACTGCTTCACCTTTGTTTCATATTTCGTTTTAACATTAGAGACTTGGTTAATCCTTCTTTGCAAGTGCCACTCGAGCATTGGCCGACTCTGTTGGACCATTTTCAATTCTCCAACAAAAGGTCGCTTCCATAAACCAAAATGATGCCACCTTAAATCTCCCGTAAAGTTATTTACAATACCTCCATCTTCAATTAATTGCTCCGTAATGCCAGGAAATAATTTCTCAATTGCTTCTTCTCCACCTTTTAACAAAACATGAGGATGATAACTTTGCGGAAGCTTCTTTCTAGGTGTCTTTTCTGTCCATTCTTCTGCCATTTCTAAAATTATTACTTGCTGAAAATAATGTGATAATGCCTTGGCAACAAGTTTTCCAGCAATGCTTCCTCCAATTACAATTGCAGTCTCCAATAGATTACCTCCTGAATGTTATTCAACTTAAACCTCTTAAATAATACAATTTATAACAAACTAAAAAAATCCTGTATCATAATACTAATACAAGATTTTAATTTTCAGCGATGATTTCATTCATTTTTATCCTTTATAACAAGTACTGCATGCGTAAATAATCCACAAGCAATCCCAACAAAAATCCCAATGTTAGGCTTTTCTAATAAAGTTCCCGCAGCGAGTCCAAACATAAAAAATCCTCCATAAAATAAACTTACTGCTTGCCCATATTTTTTCATCGTCGTCCTCCCTTAAAAGAAACCAGTAAATTGTAAAGCGAGAATTAAAATGCCAAGAGCCCATACATAATACGCAAATATTTTGAGAGAATGATGCTTTAAATATTGAATCATCCAGGAGACTGCAATGTAGCCAAAAAACGCTGCAGATAATGTACCAATGATAAGTGAAGTATTTGAGATTGCTTCTGCTTTCCCTTGAAAAACATCAAGTGACTGTAAGATAATTGCTCCAACAATTGCAGGTGTCGATAATAAAAATGAGAAATAAGCGGCTGTTTCACGGTCTAACTTTCTCCATAAAGCAGCAACAATCGTCATACCTGATCTTGAAATTGCCGGAAAAATCGCAACTGCTTGAAATGAACCGATAATAAATGCATCTTTATATGTAATATCGTCCATCTTCTTCCGTCCGCTTTTTTGTTTCTCTGCCATATATAAAAATAAACCGGTCACTAAAAACTCCCATCCGATTGTAATACCCGTTTTTGAAATCTCTTCAAAGAAATCTTTAAATAATAAACCAATTACCACTGCAGGAATTGTTCCGATCATTAATAAATACGTTAACTTTGAGAACGGATTTTTCATTAAATAAATAAATTCTTTTTTATAGTAAATAAAAACTGCTATTAACGTCCCTATATGAAGCATCGTATCTAAAAAAAGACCTGCCTCATCTAAACCAAAAAGGTGTCTCCCTAAATACAAATGACCAGTACTGCTAATAGGCAAAAATTCCGTTAACCCTTGAATAATTCCTAAAATAAAGGCTTCTAACCAATTCATGATTGTCTCCTTTCAAGTTTGCTTGTACCAGTATATGTTTGTAATTTTTAGTTATGTAACATTATTCGTTTTTAATGGGTTGTTATATTGTATAACAATTGACAATCGCGAACTCTTAAAGATAATATAAATGCATACACAAGAATGTACGTTCGTTTTATAGGGTTAAAAATTATTAAAGGAGTGAATTAGAAATGGATAATTCAAGTCAAAAAATTACTACGTTTTTAATGTTCCGGGGAACAGCCGAGGAAGCAATGAATCATTACACTTCTATATTTGATCAATCAGAAATAATAAGTATTTCTCGGTACGGAGCGAACGAAGCTGGCGAAGAAGGAACTGTGTTACATGCTGCCTTTTCATTAAAAGGACAACGATTTATGTGCATTGATAGTAGTAATAAAGATGTACATCAATTTACACCCGCTATGTCACTGTTTGTCTCTTGTGAAACGGAAGAAGAAATTGATCGAGCTTTTGATAAATTATCTCAAGATGGTGCTATTTTAATGCCACTAACTAATTCCCCGTGGAGTGCGAAATTCGGTTGGGTTCAAGATAAATATGGCGTTTCTTGGCAGCTAAATCTTGCGAAAAACTAATTTTGCAAATAAATGCAAAATAAAATGACCTCAGCATAATGCCGAGGTCATTTTATTTTTAAATTTTTTATTTAAAAAACACTTTATCTACATTATATTTCGCTTGAAGTTCATTAATAATGTATGTTTCGTAAATTTCTCGTTCCATCGGATCTTCTACGATACATGCATCAATTCGATATACTTCATCTCTGTATGCTTTGATCGGTGAAACATTATCTTCAAAATGCTTTTTAATTCTTTGACGTAATTTACGTGCCTTTCCAACGAATAGCAGCTCATCATTAATATTATAAAACATAAAAATGCCGCCTTTATCTCTTGGAATCAGGTGGAAATCAATAAATCCATTAATTGGAGTGATTATTGGTTCATCACCTTTTATTACTTGTTTACGCTCTGTAATTGTAACGTCTGATGTTGGTATCTCAATTTTGATCACTATATGTCACGTCCTTTTTTGTTATAAAGGAAAATAGTATCACAATTATGTAAAAAAAACCATTATAATGTTATCACATGTATATATAATATATGTGAGCTGAACAAAGGGCTCTCTCTTTTCAATGAAAACTCACGAATTATTTGATGAATAGAATCTCCGGTCTCAGAAACATTCATTTTAGTATCTCTTAAAAACATCAGGTTAATTTTGAGGGACAGATTTACTGCCCCATATTGTTTACTTATTTTGATTTTTTTTGAGCTCTTAATGCTATTTTCTCAAGTCCATTTTCTCCTGCGAACTCTACATCTGCTTTTGGTAGAGCATTTTTATTATTCTTAAATTGATTATTCTTATTTTTAACCATTTTTTCACCACCCTTGTAGTTTGATTTAATTATTCCTTCAAGGATGCCAACCATAATAAATACGCTATATAAAGATCACGGAGTAAGATTTTTTCATTATCGGCACCCACGATTTTAGTTTGCTTTCTTTTTTATAGGCTATGCGATTTGATTTTCTTCTTTAACTAAACTCATCCATTCGCTCAATAAGAAATTGAATACAAAGCGACTGTAACCAATCGTTTTAGCAATTAATATTTCTTGTTTCTTTTTTGGATAGAATAGAAGTAAGCTACTTCTGATACAGTAACCAAATTCTCACCAGATGCCGCAGGTCCCATCTCATAAAATAAAAGGGGCTTTGCATCTATCCTTCTACTTCTTATCCCCGAATCTGCCCATTCCCACGAATCACATATTTTGTGGAAGTCAATGCAGATAGCCCCATCGGTCCCCGCGCGTGCAGCTTTTGCGTGCTGATGCCTATTTCTGCGCCGAAGCCAAATTCAAAACCGTCAGTAAAGCGGGTCGAAGCATTATGATAGAGCGCTGCGGCATCGACGGACGTGAAAAACTTGCTGACGTTTTCCTCGTTCTCTGTAATGATCGCTTCGGAATGCATGGAGCCATAAGCATTGATGTGGCGAATCGCTTCTTCAACAGAGGAAACGATTTTGACTGCCAGCGTAAGAGACAAAAACTCTGTTTCCCAGTCTTCTTCTGAAGCGGGTACAAGAGAAGAATCAATTGCCAATGCTTTCTTATCTCCACGCAGCTCCACTCCTCTTTCCTTCAAGAAAGAAAACAGCTCGGTACCGAATCGTTGCGCCCAATTCTCATGAAGTATAATTGTTTCAATAGCATTGCATACAGACGGACGCTGTGTTTTGGCGTTTACGATAATATCGAATGCCATCTGTTTATCCGCTGTTTCATCAATAAAAATGTGACAATTTCCCGCACCTGTTTCCAATACAGGAACAGACGCTTCTCTCACTACAGTATCTATCAACTGCTTGCCACCTCTTGGAATAAGAACATCCAAGTACTCGTTCAATGTAAACAGCTGCTTTGCGCTGTCTCGTGAATTATTTTCAATGAGCTGTACGCTTTCTGGAGGCAAGCTTGTTTCTTTAAGCGCACGATGAATGACAGCGACGATGGCTTTGTTGGAATAAGCGGCGGAAGAACTACCACGCAAGATCGCTGCATTACCTGTTTTCAAACAAATTGTGGCTGCATCTACCGTCACGTTCGGACGCGCCTCGTAAATCATCCCGACAACACCGAGCGGCACGCGCATCTCCCGAATAGACAATCCATTCGGCCGTTCCCATGCAGCTACACATTCTCCTACAGGATCGCGCAAATCAATCAGCTGCCGGATACCCTCTGTCATATCAATAATGCGCTGTTCATTCAGCATGAGGCGGTCGAGGAGAGAGGCAGACATTCCTTTCGCTTTACCTTGTTCGATATCCCGTTTGTTCTCCTCCAAAATATAGGTTGTCTCTACTATCAATTGCTCAGCGACAGCCGCCAGTGCCTTATTTTTTTCATTAGTCGATTTGGTCACAAGCTCTCCTGCAATCTTTTTCGCTTTTTGTCCCTTTGCCAACACTTCATTCATTTTCGTTTCCCCCTTTTAAAGATTAAAAAGTATAACATTTGAGACGTGTCCAATTCCGCCAACTAGGCACTACCATCCAAGACTCTCCTACATAGATGTTAGTTGAATCCATCAGACGCTTAGAACGAAAAAGACAAATAGCGCCTTTTAGGACAGAGGCCCCTGTATTCTTCACTTGAACGAGCCATCTCGCAATTCTTAAAATGAAACCCAATTGTCCCTATGAATGACCTCGTAGCTATGCCTTTCGCCTCGCACTTGAATGTCATGGCTCTGCATACCTTTTAGCTCTCGCAATTCCTCTGCACTATATCTGCACTGTCCTTTCCCTATCACGCGTCCTTGCTCTGTGATGACCTCCACGACTTCGCCGACTTGAAAGATCCCAAACACATCGGTAACACCGGCAGGCAGAAGACTTTTTCCACGCTGAATGATGGCAGCGGCTGCTCCGGCATCCACTTCAATTTGTCCGCTGACAAGCGAATGTAGCGCGATCCATTGCTTGTTTATCTTGATCACTTTTTGAGGCGTATTGCCGATATACGTTCCATCCCCTTTACCCTTCAAAACATCTAAAAACTTCTCCCGTCCACGTCCTGTTCCGATGAATACACTCACACCGAGAGATAGTGCCGTCTTTGCCGCATCGATTTTCGATTTCATGCCGCCGGTACCAAGTTTTGAGCCAGCATCTCCAGCAAGAGAGGCGATTTCTTCCGTAACGGCAGGGAGAAAGTAATACTTTTTCGCGTCCGGATTTTTCTGGGGATTCCGGTCATACAAACCGTTCACATCCGTAAAAATCATGAGCATATCCGCCGAGACAAGCCCGCTTACTAAAGCTGACAGCATGTCATTATCACCAAACGTCAGCTCCTCCAAAGAAATAGAATCGTTCTCGTTGATTATAGGAAGAGCGGAGCGGTTTAGTAGCTCCGATAAAGTGGCGTAGGCATTGCTGTATTGTTCTTTTCTGGAAAAATCGCTTCTTGTCAGCAGAAGCTGCGCGGTAACAATCCCATATTTGCGGAATTCCTCCGTATAGGCCTGCATTAACAGACTTTGTCCGACAGCGGCGGCAGCCTGCTTCCCTTTAATTGTCACAGGCCTGCTGGGATACCCGAGAGCGGAAAAACCTGCGGCGACGGCCCCAGATGTAATCAGCACGATTTCATGTCCTTCCTGCTTCAGTCGCGCCAAGGCGGCGACGTGATCTGAAAGCTGTTCGCCAGAGATACCGCCATGATTTGCTGCCAAGGAACTGCTTCCAATTTTTACGACAATTCGCTGTTTTTTCACTTTTGTACCCCCTAGTCTAAAATAAAAGTTTTTTTGTAAATTGTACTGATCCTTTTTCAAATGGAGACAAACTATTCTTCTACCACGTGCAATTTACAGCAAAGAACCTCTCACTAATGATGCCTATCTCACAATAAAGAGCCAAATAAAAAAGACCGCTCCGCCCTTAAAAAAAGGACGAAACGGTCTTTGTTCCGCGGTACCACCTTCATTGATATAAATCTATATCCGCTTGTCGCCTGTAACGCAGGCACACGCCTAAACTTTCGTTTAAGACTCAGGGATAGGTTCGATAATTTCTATACGAGGAATCTTTCAGCCTGCGAATTCCACTCTCTTGCGCAAGAAGACATATGTACTAGTTCCCTTCAACGATTTTCACTTTAATTTTTATATAGTATGCAATATAACGCATTTTTATGTCAAGAGATATTTTAGAAAATAAGGAAGGTGACAAGTTTAATTCTTGTTAATAAATAAAGATTTAGGATTTTGCAGATTACAAAACTACTCTGGGAAAATTGCACGATAAGGACTACACCCCCTTACTATGACGACGTTCTCAAATGAGAAAAACGTTGATATAACTATACTTTATCTCTTGTTCTTAAACATAAAGTTTTCTAAACAAATATCTCTTTAAGTACAACAAAAGGAGAAATTCGTGTCTAAACGTACAGTTTTCACTAAATAATATTGTGATTCCTAAATACTCTATATATAAAACTGCTTTTTTCAAATACTTTAAATAACAATCCTTTCAATTCCCTATGCTATTGATAGTGATACGTTTATATTCTCCAAAATTATTTAAACTGTTATTAAGTGGTATATGAAAATGTACTTGTTTAGTGCAGAATAAAAGTGATTTCTATATATTTTTTGTATTGCAAAAAGTAATGTACTCACTTAAAATGTTTTTTTATACTAATCTCGATATAGTTTATAATGTTTATTTCTTCTGTACGGGATATCATTATTTTTTTAGAATAATAATTTTCAAACCAATAAAATTTATAATAAAAGGAGCAAGAGTGAGTTATTATGAACAAACAAATAGGATTCATCGGATGCGGAAACATGGGTATCGCTATAATAGGTGGAATGATTAACAAAAATATAATTTCTTCAGATAAAATAATTTGTTCAGATATAAGTGTCACTAATTTAAAAAATGCTAGTGAAAAATATAACATAACTACAACTACTGACAACAATGAAGTAGCTAACAATGCTGATATTTTAATTTTATCAATCAAACCAGACCTATACTCATCAGTAATTAACCAAATAAAAGAGCAGATAAAAAACGATGTAATAGTCGTAACTATTGCTGCTGGAAAAAGTATTAAGAGTACTGAGAATACTTTCGGCAGAAAGTTAAAAGTTGTTAGAGTAATGCCTAATACACCTGCTCTTGTTGGAGAAGGAATGTCTGCGTTATGTGCTAATGAAATGGTTACAGAAAAAGATCTAGAAGACATACTAAATATATTTAATAGTTTTGGCCAAACAGAGATAGTAAATGAAAAATTAATGGATGTTGTAACATCTGTAAGTGGTTCTTCTCCAGCATATGTATATATGTTTATAGAAGCCATGGCAGATGCTGCTGTACTAGATGGTATGCCAAGAACTCAAGCTTATAAATTCGCAGCTCAAGCTGTATTAGGTTCTGCAAAAATGGTACTTGAAACAGGAATACATCCAGGCACACTTAAAGATATGGTTTGTTCTCCAGGTGGAACGACAATAGAAGCTGTAGCAACATTAGAGGAAAAAGGCTTAAGAACAGCTATCATTTCAGCTATGAAACGTTGTACTCAAAAATCTGTTGAAATATCCAGTTTAACTGATAAGTAAGAAACTACGTTTAGAGGTAACATCACATCTATCAATTTAAGCTATTTTTAATGTTAAAAGCCTGTTACTATTTCTTATAGGGGTACCGTAACATGGCCATCAAGTTAAGAAATTCTTTTCTCTTCACAACAAAAAAAGAATCTTAATTCATATAAATAGTTGTAGAAAAGGAAATTTTTTGTTATGAATTATTATATTTTTTAGGCTGATGGGCATGTAGTGCTACCCCTATATGTAATACATACTATTTATCTAATTCTTTGGTTGTTCAATTGCCCCCGCTACATCATAATAACTAAGATCAAGTTCTGTCTGTTCACCAAGAGCAAGTTTCGCAAGTTCAGAACCTAAATAAGGCCCAGCTGTTAACCCAGAAGCACCAAGTCCATTTGCTACGAGTATACCTTCAAAGTTAGGTAATGCGCCAATTACCGGAAGGAATCCTGGTGTAAATGGCCTATACCCAACTCTCGTTTCCATCATTGTGCTATTTGATAAACCTGGAGCAACTGATAGTGCTTTATCAAATACTTCATGTAATCCACCAGCTGTTACCCTGTAATCAAATCCAGTGTCATTTTCATGTGTTGCACCTACTACTACACGGCCATCTTCAAAAGCGAGAATGTATTGGTCATTTGGTGGCATTACAACTGGCCAATTATTTGTATTCATGTCTTGTATATGAAGATGAACGATTTGTGCTTTTTGGAATGTAACTAAGAAATTGACACCAAGTGGTTGCAATAACTCATTTGCCCAAGCACCCGCAGTTACAATTACTTGATTAGCTGTTAAAGTTTCACCATTTACCTCAATACCGATTACTCGATTGTCTTCATGTACTAATGATGCATTTCCTTTCATATATACCGCGCCATGTTTCTTTGCAGCGTTCACAAGAGCCTGGCGAAGTGCTCTACCGTTCACACGCGCAGCACCGCTAATATGTACTGAGCTATATTCTTCTGATAGTGTTGGAAATAAATTTTTTGTTTCAGCTGGTGATAAACGTGTGATTTCACCAATTTCCGGAGCATCCTCACGTCGTTTATACGCTCGTTCCTCCATCTGATCTAATTTTTTCTCTTCTATATGGATACTAATAGCTCCTACACGTTTATAACCCGTATCTCTTTCGCCATCTGCTTCTAGTTGTTCAATTAAAGAAGCATAGTAACGAGCTCCGCCTTTCGCCATTTGATACCATGCTTTGTTCCGGCGCTGTGACAGCCAAGGACATACAATCCCCGCTGCTGCATCCGTTGCCTGCCCTAAATCTTGACGATCAACCAATGTAACACGAGCTCCTGCTTTTGCAAGATGATAGGCAGTAGATGCTCCAAGAATCCCAGCTCCAACTACAATATACGTTTTCATTTCTAACACCTTTTCCTTTTTCATACTTTTACACGTTCCAGAAATTTGATTTACAAATGACCAAACACATTTTTACCTTTAAGATAAATTTCTTTATTCAGTATACTGTAAGGAGAGTTTTTTTCAACTATAGGGCCTGATTATTACATAATAATCAGGCCCTATAACAAATTAAATACTTATATTTTTTGAAGTTAGTTCAAAGTTCACTTTATTCGCTGAACGCACACTAAATAGAAAGAATAACACTCCTCCTGCAATAGGCATGACGTAAGAAGGCAGGATATTTAATAGAGATCCTGATGATATCATCGCCATAGGAAGCATTATTTTTGCAATACTAATGCCAATGCTTAGTACTCTACCTCTATATTCATCTGGAATCTCTTTTTGCATAAAATAAGCTAGAGGGATATCAATTAGCGCTATGACTACTCCAAACAAGAACAAGACAGCAATGAAATAACAGGTGTAAACGATGGAGTTCAGTTGTAAACTTTTCAGCATAACTGGAACTCCTAACAGAATCATACAAATCGATAAAGCAAAACTTACATATTTTAAAAGAATGGAATAGGAAATTCTTTCTGTGATTTTCTTTACCAATAAAGCTCCTAAAATCATCCCCATCGGAAAGGCACCTTGGATCATACCAAACTCTTTTGACCCTAGCTTTAGAACTGTATTGATCATATACGGTAATGGAACAGTCACTGCAAAGCCGAGAAAGAAATTAATTAATATTAAGATCGTAAACATGCTCTTAATACTTTTTCTTTTGAACAAAAAGTTAAATCCGTCCTTTATATCACTTATTAAATGAATTTTCCCACCTGTATGATCTTCATTTGTTTGGAAATTGAAAAGTTTAAAATGAATAAACATCATCGATATTCCGGAAAGGATAAAAGAAATTCCATTTATGATAATAAAAGTTCTCATATCAAAGATTGCAAAAACAATCCCTCCTAACATGGGGCCTATAATCAAAGAGACTGAGTCGATTATTTTACTAACAGAATTAATATTCATCAACATTTTTTCAGATACAATGTTTGGCTTTGCTGCTTCTAAACCTATTCCAAAGAAAGTAGTAAACACCGTCAAAAGGAAGGTAGTGGTGTAAATGATGAGTAAATTTAATTCATATTTCATACACAATATATAAACAAAAACTAACAGGATTCCACTAAGAAAATCCATCAAAACAACTAACGTCTTTTTATTGACCTTATCTACAATCACCCCGGCAAACGGATTGATGATAATCATCGGAATAGTGCCTAATACGAGGGTCACAGCAAAACTTAACGCCGAGCCCGTCAGTTTTAAAACGTATAACCCTAACGCAAAATTATAAATAGCTGTACCAAATATCGAGACAGTCTTTCCTGTAGAATAGAGGAAAAGATTTTTCATTTCTTTTTTGTTCTTTTCATTACCTATACTCATTTGTAGTGCTCCCATAAATGCTCCACCTCACTTAAACTTTTTATATAATAAAGGTTAAGCTGCCGGGTGAACCCGATATCAATAGGTGTAATCCATAATTTTTTTTGAAAAAAATGAAAAAAGATAGGGTTAACCCTATCTTTTACCAAAAAATGAATATGAATATATTTCTTCCCCCTGTACAAAGAAATTTTCGTACTTCCCGCCTCGATCAACATATTCAGAAATCCTTTCCTCAAGAGGAATATACTTTAAACTGTTGATGTTTTCCTTGATTTTTCTAGCTATAAAGTTGTCTCTGAATTTAGCTTCGATTTTACTTTTGGTGCTAAAGTTTTTAAAAGCTATAAATGTTCCCAATAAGTAACAATTATGCTTAAAAAGGGAATCTACTTCACGTAGCAAAAACTCCTCATTTTCAAAGCTGTAGTTACTAGTACCCGAATGATCAAGCACGATATCGACGGAGTAATCCTCTATTGGTATATTTAAAAAATCAGCGCAAATAAAGAGGACATTTCTTTTAAACCCAGTTCTCTCTAATACACCTTTTAGAAATCGATGCCGTTCTAAGCTGCGATCAACGGCAATATATAAGCAACTTTCCGGTAACTCCCGAAAAACATTTCTCAGAAAAAAACCAACTCCGGATCCTAACTCAAGTACTACTTTATCATTTAAGTCTAATTGACCCAGTTTCCTCTTTAACCATTCTCCAACTTTATGGATATTTTCCAAATAAGATGGATCAGTTGCATGAATATATTCAAGAATAAATTCTTCATGATTGTGGGCAGTAGCCGCTTGAAATGAATTACCAACTTTTAAAATACCTGATTCCACAAAACATTTTTCACCACAATTGCAAATTAACTTTCCCTCCATAATTTGATTTCTATTAATAATTCCATCTTGTAGAATAAGCTTGTCACTACATTTAAAACATCTCAGCATATCGAGTACTTTTAAATCAATCCCCATGACCACGTTAGAACCTTTCGATTTTGCTGATAACGCATCTAATTTCGTCTTTAATTTGTCCTTTATTTCTACTAAATTATTTATTTCCTGCTCAACATGCTTATATTTATCCATAAATAAAGATTGATAGTACGTATCTTGTTCATAATCCGTAAATTCACCAAAATTTTTATAAAGAAACAATTGTTTAATCTCATTTAAACTAAATCCCATCCCTTTAAATTCCAAAATAATTTCTAATACATTTTGACAGCGCTCATCAAAAAAATAATGCCCTCCCTTCTTTTCAGGCACAATCAATCCTAGATCCATATAATGTCTAATAGTATCGATACTTAATTTATTTACTTCTCCAAATTTACCAATCTTCACTATATCACTACCCGTACATATTTTTTTATTCATGAGTTCTGCTGTTCTTACGTCAAAAATAACTATACTTTCTATTTTAAACTAGGATGTTTCCGAAATTTTGTCGATTGCTCAAAAGCGTAACCAATCTTAATTAAAGTTCCCTCACTAAATGCCGTTCCAGCAAAAGTAATGCCAAATGGACGACCGTTTTCCATATATCCTGCTGGTAAAGCAATTGATGGATAACCTGCTTTTGCAGAAAGAGTAGACCCTACATAAGCAGGGAATAAAATGGCATCCAGGTTATATGTTTGAAGCGCAAAATCTATTCCTTCATTCTGTGAATAATAAAGATCTTCCAATTTCGCCATTATATATGTCGAATTACTTAATGTATTTGGTAAAGATTTTCTATATTCAAGCATATTTTGTCCATACTTTAATGCTTTATCGCCAAGTTTATTATTAAATTCTATTAATTCGTGGTCATTATGAACAGGAGCCTGTGATGGTAGTTGATACAGATAATTTCCTAAACTATGTTTTATCTCATAAGTTGGCACTTCATAACTCCATTTTCTATGGAAAGAAGGGATTTCAATATTCTCAATTACTTCTGCTCCCTCTTCTTTCAGAATGTGAATCACTTTAGAGAATAAATGTTTATCAAATTCACCTGGTAGAAAATTTTCTTCAGAAACTTGCTGAAACACACCAATGCGAGCTCCCTTTAACCCGCCCTTATCTAAGTATGCAGTATAATCTTGTACACCACCTTCTTCACAACGATAAGTTGCTGGATCTAGTTCATCTTTGCCGCTCAGTAACACTTAATAAAAGAGCAGCATCTTCTACAGTTCGAGCAATGGGCCCTACAGTATCTTGTGAATATGTAAACGGAATGATACCTGATCTACTAATCAGTCCAACAGTCGGTTTGATGCCAACTACAGAATTTTGTATTGGTGGACTTAAGATAGAGGCATCTGTCTCTGTACCAACCGATAATACCGTAAAGTTTGCAGCCACTGCAGCAGCGGAACCAGAACTGGATCCACCTACAAAAAATTCTGCAGGACCATAAGGATTCAAAGTTTGGCCTCCTCTTGCGCTATATCCAGCCCACATTCTTAGTGACATGCCATTTGCTAATTCTGTCATATTCGTTTTCCCAAGAATTACAGCTCCTGCATCTCGAAGCTTTTTGACTAGAAATGCATCTTTTTGACTCACATGATTTTCTAAAGCAAGCATACCGGCGCTTGTATGCATTTTATCTTCTGTTTCTATATTATCTTTCAATAAAACTGGAATCCCGTGGAGAGGTCCTCTTTTCCCCTTTTTCTTTCGTTCATGATCCATTGCTTCAGCAAGAAAAATTGCATCAGGATTTATTTCAAGTAAAGCGTTTATACTAGGACCAGCTTTATCATACTTTGCGATTCGATACAAATAATACATAACAAGTTCTTTTGCTGTTAACTTCCCCGTTTCCATTGCTTCTTGAATCGCTGCAATTGTTAACTCTTCACCATCTATATTAGGTAATTGAAATTCCATATAGTGAACCCCTTTATTTTTTAAGAAAATTATAACAATTCTTCTCGCCTATAATCTAGCAAAAATCCCTTGTATGTACGTATCTTTTTTCCCTTCCCTCTGTACAAATATTTGTTTTATAGTTATATTATGGTTATTAAGTTGTTACGAAAACATAAACATCGCTCTACTTTATATCCGTAAACTGTTTGAAAATCCATTTGTCATAATGAATTTTAATCGGAAGGAGGTTTACAGTTTATACATGAGGATATAAAAGCTAGTTTTACTTTACATAACTGGTAAACAAATAGGAGGCGACACGATGTTTCGTACAATTTCAAACTTTATGAGAGTAACTGAGATCAGGAGTAAAATCCTTTTTACTTTAGCAGCGCTAATCGTTTTTCGGATTGGCACGTTTATTCCAGTTCCTCATACTAATGCTGAGGTATTAAAAATACAAGATCAAACAAATATTTTAGGAATGCTCAATGTATTTGGCGGAGGTGCCTTACAAAACTTTTCAATTTTTGCAGTTGGCATCACACCGTATATTACAGCTTCCATCATCGTGCAGCTATTACAGATGGATGTCGTTCCTAAATTTGCAGAGTGGGCAAAGCAAGGGGAAATGGGCCGTAAAAAATCAGCTCAATTTACCCGCTACTTTACAATTGTTCTTGCATTCATTCAGTCGATAGGAATGTCTATTGGCTTTAACAATATGGCAGGTGGACATTTAATAACGGATCCAGGCCTAAAAACCTACTTATTAATTGCTACCGTATTAACTGCTGGTACTGCGTTTTTAATGTGGTTAGGTGAACAAATTACCGCAAATGGAGTAGGTAACGGAATTTCAATTCTTATTTTTGCAGGACTTGTAGCAGGAATTCCAAGTATTATGAATCAAATATACTTACAACAAATTCATAATGCTGGAGATCAACTCTTTATGCATATTATAAAAATCGCATTAATTATTTTAGTTATTTTAGCTATCATCGTTGGTGTCATTTATATTCAACAAGCAAACCGGAAAATTCCTATTCAATATGCAAAAGCTTCTAATGGGAACAATCCGTATCAAGGAGCAAAAAATACACACTTACCTCTTAAGGTAAATAGCGCAGGGGTTATTCCTGTTATCTTTGCTTCAGCATTTTTAATGACGCCGCGAACAATTGCGCAGCTATTTCCAAGTTCCGCAGTGTCCAAATGGATCAATACAAATTTTGATTATTCACACCCAGTTGGAATGTGTTTATACGTTGGACTCATTATTGCATTTACATACTTCTATGCCTTCGTTCAAGTAAACCCTGAACAAATGGCCGAAAACTTGAAGAAGCAAAACGGGTATGTTCCAGGCATTCGACCAGGAATAATGACAGAGAAATACGTTACAAAAATCTTATATCGTTTAACTTTTATCGGAGCAATCTTTTTAGGGTCAATCTCTATTTTGCCGATTATATTCACAAAAATTTCCGATTTACCAGCTTCCGCTCAAATTGGTGGGACAAGCTTACTCATTATTGTCGGTGTCGCGTTAGAAACAATGAAAACGTTAGAAAGCCAACTTGTGAAACGTCACTATAAAGGATTTATTAAGAAAGTGAATTAACATACAAAAGCCTCTCACATATCAATATTTTAATGATATATGAGAGGCTTTTCTTTTATCTTATATTTATAGTTCCTGCTTTACTTAAAACCTCCAATTTATTCGTTGCATCACCAATGGTTCCTTCTTTTGATTTTTCAGTATCCCTTTTTTTCTTAAAGCTATTTAAATTGACGCTTAGTCGTTGTTTATTTCTACTTCTTCAATACGCTCTACTTCAAAGGATTTTTTTTCAATACTCTTTGCGCCTACTCCTTTAACATAAAAAACGACTCCACCAATTACAATTAATGCAGTAGAGGCTAATATTATTTTTTTCAATTTTTATTCCCCCTCTATTCAAGAAACATCCATTTTGTCAATTTTATGATAAGAAAAATAAGCAATTATTAGACCGAGTAAACAGAATACAATTGGTATTCCAATGAATTCGTATACGCTACCGCCATTAGGAACATTTGCGTTAATCAAAAATCCTATTAAGACAGCTGAAGTAATTGTTGTAGCAGTTGATTTTTTTCTCATGCCAAAATATAAAGGAATTAGACTGACTCCAGCCATCATAAATGCATGAATCAAAGTAGTTGGAACTGTAGCAAGTATTTCACTCATACTAACAGGTGTTTCAAAGAATCCTATAGTTGGGTTTAGAAAGAAAGTTAACATACTGATAATAAAAGTAGCAAAAACGATGCTAAAAAAACAAAAGCAAAAAACAATCGCTAACTTAGCTTGAAGTAATTTTTTACGTTTTAGTGGGTATGTGAACACAAATTGAATCGTTTTGCTCTTGTATTCATCAATTACTAAACGAGATAAAATTACACTTGAAAAAATGATAAATGTGATTCTAGTAAGAATATTTGTTAAAGACATGAATCCCGCATAATCTGGAAACATTTGCTCGCTCTCACCTTTAGCCCCCACTGCCATAAGACCGACAGCAACGAAAATCCCCAAAATACATATGGCTAATCCTTTAAAATAACTAGATAAGTGATGTTTTTGCCACTCTAGTTTCATAATCTCAAACATGTTGACTACCTCCATTAATAAGGTTTAAGAAGTACTCTTCTAAGCTATGTTGTCTTTTTTCAAATCCATTTACAACAACTTCGTTCATAATTAATTCTTTATTGATTTGATATTGAGAAATGTCTTGTTCAAAAATTCGAATCATATTCTTGTCTACTATTTCATACTTTTTAATTCCTAATTTCTCTTCCAACACTCGTGTCGTTTTTTCCAAATTGTCTACTTTGATTTCGAAATATTCGACATTTTCCTTTCTGATTTCTTCCATTTTCACTTCTTTTATTAAATTTCCATGATTAATAATGCCAATCGTATCTGCGATAGATTCAATTTCGGACACAATATGACTTGAAATTAGAATAGTAATTCCATGTTCCTCTTTTAATAGTAATAGAAGCTCGCGAATGTCTTTAATACCAATTGGATCAAGTCCATTGATAGGCTCATCAAGAATTAAAATCTCTGGTTTCGTAACAATCGCCCGTGCAATCCCTAATCGTTGCTTCATTCCTAAAGAAAATTCATGAATTTTTTTATTTTCTACACCTTTCAGACCAACAATTTCTAAAGCTTCACCCACCGCCCTTTTATCTTGATAACCTATGTATTTACAGTGAAAATCTAAATTTTCCTTTGCTGTTAGCCGATCATAAAACACTGGGTATTCAATGATGCTACCTATTTCCTTTAAATATTGATAGGATGTTGGTAAAACAGGCTGATTTAATACTATAATTTCACCAGAAGATGGTTTTACTAAATTTAAGATCATCTTCATAATGGTTGTTTTTCCAGCTCCATTCGGTCCTAAAAATCCATAAATTTCACCTCTGTTAATTTTCATATTGACATTAGAAACCGTTTCAGTTCCTTTGAACACCTTACTTAATTTGTTAATTTTAATAATAGTTTCCACTCATTTCCCCTCCTGCTTCATATCGATATGTTACAATAAGCTTAACCAATGAAAGTAAAATCAAAGTAAACGCTAGGGAAAATGCTTGTAATATTTTTATTAATGCCTACATTTACAGAAAATAAATTAGTATGATGAGATTGAAATGAGGGATAATCGAAATGGAGTCTGCAAAAATATTAGTTATAGATGACGAAGTTGGCATATTAAGATTATTAGAAATCACGCTAAGGAAAGAGAATTTCAGTAATATAGAAACCGCATCAACGGGTAAAGAGGCGCTACAGCGTATCAAGGAACAAGTATTTGATATTATTTTGCTTGATATCATGCTTCCAGATATAAGTGGATTTGAATTATGTACGGAAATACGAAAACATATAAATACACCGATTATTTTTGTTAGTGCGCGTTCTACGGACTTTGACAAATTAACAGGATTAGGGATAGGCGGAGATGATTATATTACAAAACCTTTTAATCCTTTAGAAGTAATTGCTCGAATAAAAGTCATCCTTCGTCGTCAAAAAATGTATGATAGCTCACAGCAACAATGTACTTTATACAATTATGACTACTTCACTTTTAACCCCGAATCTGCAACATTAACAGTTAAAAATCAACCCGTAGAATGCACAGCAAAAGAACTGGAATTACTACATTTCTTTTGCAAAAACCCCAATCGTATTTTCACGACTGCACAGCTTTACGAATTCGTATGGGGAAATGATGTTTTTGGGGAAGAAAAAACCGTCACAATCCATATTTCAAAACTACGAAAGAAACTGGGTGATGATACACGAAAACCAAAAATCATTGTAAATTTACGAGGAATTGGCTATAAATTCATCCCTCCAAATGAGGCGTTAATATGCGAATAAAAACTCGATTTACATTCCATTTAGTATTAGGACTTATTCTTTGGATGCTTCTAACTGGTTTCAGCATTCTCGTTATTCTTGAAGGTATTCTACCACAGTTCGGTATCATTATTAGTACTGATAATGAAGGTTTGTTTGTAGCTGGAATTTTCGTTTTTAGCACCATTATTTGTATTGCCTTGTTTGGATGGTATTTTGGTGGTCCGATTGGATTCATAATGACTTGGATTCATCAACTCTCACAAGAAAACTATGAGCAACCTATAGATTTGCAAAAAATTTATACACGAAAAGGAAAACTCCATAAGCGTTATCTACTTTATCAAGAAGTACTTCAACAGCTCAAAGTATTAGCTGTAAAGTTACAAGCTGCTGAAAAAGAAAGAGAAAAAATAGAGCATGCCAAACAAGAGTGGATTGCTGGTATTTCGCATGATTTGAAAACGCCTCTAACATATATTAAAGGATACTCAGCGCTTTTATTAAATGATCAGTATGAGTGGTCAAAGGAAGAAGTTCAATCTTTTATCCAAGAAATTGATGATAAAGGAAAGCATATGGAGGAATTAATTCAAGATTTAAGCCTCGTAATACAATTAAATAGTACTGAAGGTATGTTACCTTTAAACAAAGCAGATCAAGATTTAGTTGAATTCACAAAGAGGGTTGTTGCCGATATTAGTCACGATCCACAAGCGAAGAACTATAATCTTCATTTTAAAACCGATACACCTGTAATTAACCTTGAATTTGATCATAAATTTATACAACGTATCTTACAAAACATTCTAATGAATTCGATTTTACACAATCCGGAACATACCGATATATATACAACACTTTCTGATGATGACAAAAATGTAGTAATCCAAATTATGGACAATGGCGTTGGCATGTCCTCACGTATGCTAGAAAATCTTTTTCAACAATATTACCGCGGAACAACAACCGATTCCTCATCTGAAGGAACTGGACTTGGAATGGCCATTGTCTATAAACTTGTACAAGCTCATAATGGGTCAATCACTGTCGAAAGCGAACCTTCGAAAGGGACATTATTCAATATTATTTTGCCGAAAAAAGGACGTTCATAAGACAATAGGTCTTAAGACGTCCTTTCATTTTTAAAAATATCCAAATAAACTAAAACAGTTACAGCCCTGCTAGATCTAAAGTCGCTAAATCAACAATAAATTTTAACACTATATTTAATTATGTTTTTATTTAATACCTTCACTTCTCCTAGCCTTTAAAGAGATTTCAATAATCATATCCAATAGTTTACTATAAGAGATTCCCACCGCATGAGCACTTTTAGGTAGTAAGCTATTTTTTGTCATCCCCGGCAATGTATTCACTTCCATCACATATGGGATTCCATCTTTTATAATCATATCAACTCTAGCATAAACACTGCATTTTAATGCTCTATAACATGCCATCGCAGCCTCAGCGACACGCTTTTGAGTTGTCACCGGAAGTTCTACAATCTCTTCAATCGTAGCCGCATCATCGTATTTCGCATGATAGTCAAAGAACTCAGCCGCATATTGAATTGAAATAATCGGTAAAAGTTTTCCGTTCAAAATGGAACAGGTAATTTCTTCGCCTTTTATATATTTTTCAATTAAGATTTCAGAATCCCATTTAAACACATCCTCAAGTGAAGAAAGTAAAGACTCCTTATCATATACGATTTTTACGCCTACACTGGAACCGCCCGAATTTGGTTTTACCACTAGTGGATACCCCATTTTGTCTATTTCATCAAATTGAAGCTCTTCCATATTTGAAATATGAATCCAATCCGGTGTTTGAATGCCCTCATAACGAATCATTTTTTTTGACATGTTTTTATCCATACAAATACCGCTTGATAGCATGTTACTTCCGGTATATGGAACACCAAGAGTTTCTAGTGTACCTTGAATCGTACCGTCCTCCCCGTATTTTCCATGAAGCGCTATCAAAGCAATATCGATATCTCTTACCTTATCAATAAGCTCTTTTTTATCATTTAATTTAATAGGCATAATTTCATACTTACTCTTATCCAAATGTGCAATCATTTCTTCCCCTGTCATGAGGGATACTTGTTTTTCGGAGGATACGCCTCCCATAATTACGCCAACTCTCACTTTTTTCAACTCCCATTTTCATTTTTCAATGTATCTCCAATTATCTTAATTCCTTTAAGAATATCCACTTCTTTTAACCGAGAGAATCCTAATCGAAACGTATTACTTCCCCTTCCATCCGTGTAAAAGACGTCCCCAGGAGAAAAAACAACTCCCTTTTGATAACATTTTTTTAAAAGTGTACGCGAATTCATTTCTTTTTCTAATTCTATAAAAAGATGCAGCCCACCATCCCCAGTCATTCTTTGAAAAGGAATATATTGGTGACAAGCTTGAACGGCTAACTCATATTTTTTCTTATAAACTGATTTCGCTTTTTTTAAATATTTTTCGAAATAACCATCATGCAAATATTGATAAAGTACTGCCTGATCCAGTGTGGATGTATGAATCGTCCGTGCCCTTTTCACACTTTCTAAGCAGTGTATTAATTCTTTATCTGCTAAAATCCACCCAACACGTAACCCTGGAAAAAGAATTTTTGAAAAGCTGCTGATATAGATAACATTGTTGCCAGGTCCGGCGAAAGTCATTAACGGAGCTAAATGGGAACCTGAATAGCGTAATTCCTCATTAAATCCATCCTCCACGATAGGAATTTGGTGTTTGGAAAAAAGTTTCATAATTTCAGTCCTTTTTTCCGATGATGTGACGATCCCAGTCGGATTATGATAAGACGGAATTAGATATGCAAAATCAAAATCCATTTCGGATAAGTTTTTCTCAACTTGACCAATATCAATACCATCATCTTTCATTTCTATCCCGTGTATATCAAATCCATGTAATCGAAAAAGTTTAAGTGCAGCATGATGAGTAGGGTTTTCACAAATAATACGTCCAGATTTTTTAGCTAAAGAAGACAATAAAATATCCAAGCCTTCGGTGAAGCCATTCGTGATAAGAATATCTTTATTGGAAATGTCTACTCCCTTCATTTCCATGTAGTGAAGTAGATAATCAATTAGAGGTTTATACCCTTTGGCATATCCGTAGTTCAAAACAATATCACCTTCAATGGACATTCGAGTCAGAAAAGCTCTCTTAAAATTTTCAACATCAAAAAGCTTTTCGTCTGGAGCAATGCTATTGAAGGAAATCATGCCTTTTTCCCAACGAACACCGTGCTTCATTAAATCTAATTCATCAGCTAACGTGGTAACTTCATTGACCTTTTCTTTCCAGTTTAGTTCGATGAATGGCGTTTTGAATGTTTCAATCTCACCTACAAAATTTCCTTTTCCCTTTATTGCATAAATTAGACCTGCTTGCTCTAAATCTGCGTAAGCAGTGAGAACTGTATTTCTGCTAACCGATAATAATTTACTAAGTTCTCGGGTTGATGGAAGCTTCTGATGCTCCAGCAGGTGTCCTTTCATAATCATTTTTTTTAAATGATCCTTTAATTGAACATAAACTGGACGATTATCTACAAATTTAAAATCATTAAACACTTCCTTGCCCCCTTGTTATCATTTTTGCATAACAATATCTATCTCAAAAGGTCCACAACATATGTATTTTCTTTAACTTGTGGTATGGTGTTAAGTATCATTCATACAAATTTGATATGAAGAATGTTACAAAATTTACTTCAGTCTCTTATTTAAAAATAATTAAGCTTTTTAATTTATGAACTTCATTTAAATGATACATTAGTAGATGTTGCGTAATCTCCATATAGATTTTTGATATGTTAGAAAATCTTTTTCAACAATTTTACCACGGAACAACAACTGATTTCTCCTCTAAAGGCACTGGGCTTGGAAAGGCACTTGTTTATAAACTTGTACATTCTCATGATGGTACAATCTCTGTCATGAGCGAACTTTCGAAAGTGTATTACCCAAAAAAAGGACGTCCATAAGACAACAAGCCTTAAGACGTCCTTTCAACTTTAAAAATCATGAACGAAATAAAGAAACCTTACATCTCTTTTTTCAATAGTTTTCCATGTTTCCAATACAACTCAAGTGTGGATCGATTCGCCATAAACACACCAATCAAGATAAAGCATGCTCCAATCCCCATTACCGGTTTAATTGGTTCACCTAAAAACATATATCCTGTTATAACAGCAATTAACGGCGAAACATAAAGCCAAGTAGATGGAAAGACAGGATTGGTTTTGGATAAAAGCCAATAGTATAAGCCATGTCCTCCTATTGAACCGATAAATATTAAATACAGAATCGGCCATTGAACGTTCCATGAAGTTAAGACAGATAGATTCGGATGCTCTAGTAAAAGAGAACAAACAATCAGTAATAAGCCACCATAAAACATTTGAATTCCATTAATTAAAAACGGGGAGACATTTGGTAAATCTGATAAAATTTCCTTGGAACGGATCGTACCCATTCCGTAGAAAAATTCACCTACTAATATAACAAGGCAAGCAATGCTCCACATATAAGAAAATTGTTGCTGCAGACCCGGTAAAGTAATGCACACTACTCCTATAAGAGCAAGTATAAAAGCAAAAAGTTGTTCCCTTCTCAATTTTCTTTTTGTTCGTTTCGTTTGAAGCAATAAAATCATCATTGGACCGGTAGCAGAAAGAACAGCTGCTAATCCCGATGAGATATATTGCTCTGCCCAATATAAAGTTGCAAAGGTCATAAATGTAAGACAAAATCCCGCAAATATAATTCTTTTTACTACAAGGTATGGTATAACTGGTTTCCGTTTCACAATAAAAAACATGATAACAATTATACCTGCTAAAAAGAAACGAATTCCTGCTGAAAAAAGTGGCGGAGCCCCTGCTGCAATTCCTATTTTAATCGTTAAAAATGTCGTCCCAAAAATAACACAAACCAGAAAATAATTTAAAATAACCATAATGTTTCCTCCCTTTCATTGTTGAAATGAGTATAGAGGAAACTGTGTATAACAGTACATCAAGCTATATAACAGTTGTATGAATTATCTGTTGATTATTAAGTTTTTTTCAATTTAAATGAAAATAAAAAGAAGATTAGGTGAGATCATGAAGATTGTACTCAGAAAAGAATCTAATACACCGCTCTACCTGCAAATATACGAGCAAATCGTTCAGCGTATTCAAGGTGGAATTTTAGCTGATGGAGACCCTCTCCCTTCTTTACGTATCATGGCAGGTGATTTAAATATAAGTGTATTAACAGTTCGTAAAGCATATAAATGGCTTGAGGCAAAAGGGTATGTATATATACAAACAGGAAAAGGAGTTTACATAAGAGGAAAAAGGAATACTTCTCGAGGTGTACATGATCCATATGACTGGCAACATTTGAAAGCTGTTAATGTAATAAGGTCTCAATATATTATCAATCGCCACAAAAAGTATTACGATTTTTCACAGGCCGTTCTTTACCCACGTCTTTTACCTAATCCGTTTCTATCAAGCGAAATGCAAAAAATATTAGACACAGACAAAATGCTGTTAGCCACATACGGACCTGTGCAAGGTGATGAAGAGCTTCGCGTGGAAATCAGCAAATATTTAAAAGACTATCAAGGATTAACAGCTGATCCTGCTCATTTATTAATTACAAGTGGTGCTCAGCAAGGAATTGATTTAATTACTCAAACATTATTAAAACCAGGCGACACTGTAATAGTAGAAAGTCCGTGCTACGGCGGTGCCATTGATGTGTTTATTAATAAAGGAATCAACGTTATTCCCGTTGAGCTTGATGAACAAGGCATCCGTTCTGATCTATTAGATGAAGTATGTCAAAAGAATAATCCAGTTTTGTTATACGTGAATCCCGCCTTTCATAACCCTACTGGAACATTAATGAGTGAACAACGTAGAAAAGAACTTATAGAACTAGCAGAATTTTATCATTTTTTTATTATTGAAGATGACTATTTTGGTGAGATCTATTTTAATGATATTGAGCTTCCGGCTCCTATTAAACATTTTGATAAGAACGGTCATGTCATTTATTTAAAAGGATTCAGTAAAACGTTAGCACCAGGGCTTCGTATTGCAGCCATACTCGCAGAAGGACCTGTATTTGATTGGTTATGTGCTGCGAAAGCATTAATGGATATAGGTAGTCCACTAATAACGCAAAAAGCTATTCTACCTTTTTTGCGGACAGAAAGAATGAAGAATCATTTAGAAAAACTACGAACTGCCTTACAAATTCGTCGTGATACTACAGTAGAAATACTTAGTTCTTTAACGGATACAATTCATTTTCAAGTACCAAAAGGCGGCTTTAATTTGTGGATCTCCCTTCCAGATTCAATGAATTCATTTGCATTACTAAAAAAAGCAAATGAAGCTGACATTTCTTTTTTACCCGGAACAGCTTGCTTTGTTCATCAATCAAAGCACGAGTATATGCGTATCAGTTACTCCACGCTAAATGATCAAGATTTAATTATTGGACTCCAAAAATTACGTGGAGTAATTTTAGATTTTCAAGGATAGACACCCTATTCTTTAGAAAGGTACTGCTCCAGTACCTTCTCCAACGCTTCGCGAGTAACCGGCTGCGCTTGAGCGGTTAATTGGTAACCAATACGGCCGTTCGGCTCTGCAGTTACTTGCTGCAATGTTTGAATGTCATGAATTCCTTGTTCTCGTAAATACATAAATAATTGCTGTTCTGTCATTTTGGCACGATTTAAGTTATCCTTTATAATTTTTCCATCTTTAATAATAACGATCGTGTTACCATCTAGAAATCGTTCCACCTTTCGTGATTTCATCTCTAAATGATGAATGATTAGTAAAACAACAGAAAATATACACGAGGCTAATATAGTTGGCCCTAACTTTTTACTTAACACTGGCTCTACAATAATCCGACCAATAGATACAACGACAATAATTTCAGCTCTTGTCATTTGACTAAGAGACTTGCTTCCCGCTAATTTCAAAACAACAATACCTGTACCGATTAATATAATACTTTCTAAAACGATGTTCATCTACAGTCCATTCCCTTTATAGCAATCTATACACAGTATTACCTTTTTCAAGTTAGTCTTAACCTTATGTATTAAATGAAAAAGGGCATGTTTAAAACAAATCGTTCAAAACATGCCCTTTTTAGTGTATGAAAGGGAATTCTCTTATTTCTCTTGTTCATTCAATTTTGTTTCAATAATTTTCAATTCACTGTTCTCTCCATTTTCAACTACATGTTTCAAAATGGATAATTTATTATTCCAAAATTGTTCGTAAAACAAAAGCCACTGCTTTAACTCTTGTAAAGGTTCTGGCTGCAGCTGATAAATTTTTTCTCTTCCTACCTTCTTTCCACTGACTAGCTTTGCCTCTGAAAGAATGTGAAGATGTTTTGTGACAGCTGTACGGCTAATCGGAAAATGAGACGTTATTTCTGAAATAGGCAATTCTTTTTCTGCTAGTAATCGAAGTACCTCTCTACGGGTTGGATCCGCAATCGCTTGAAAGACATCGTAATTTTCTGCTGTTGGAGACACTTAGCCTTCAATAACCTTTTTCAGTTTTTCGTTCACAATGCGAATCCAACCAGATGCCATATTCTCACGAATAACAGAACTTTTCTCATTTGGTTTTGGAAGAATAAAGTCAGGCTCTTTCCAGCCACCATGAATGAGTGTAAATTCAGTTTTATCACCTAAATCTTTTAAAAGAAATGAAACAATCCAGCCATCCGTATCCCATGCAAAAGAAAGATGATGCGGAGCATCGATTTCTAATACCTTACATGGAGATGGTCCAAAAGGAGATTGAATATGAAATTCATGTCCTACTTCTAGCTGAAAATCATTTGGCATAAACCATAATGCAATACCTTCTGCAGTTGATACTGTATCCCATACTTTTTGAATAGGTGCTTCTAGCACGATCGTTTGCTTAATATCTTGTAATGTGTTCATATTGCTTTTCCTTCTTTCCTTATTTTGAAATACAACTTTTTGGTTTCGCTTCAATAGAATATAACACCTTTTGGTTTCGTGTCAAGATTGATAACTTTTTCGCAATCTTTAAATATGGAAAGATTGCGAAAATAATAAAAAACCCTTAATCCATTGATCTCTTAATACAAAGGCCTTCTCCTCATCCATTGCGTCGCAACCCATTTTTCACCTTTGATAACAGGTGCACCGCCATGTAAAGTGAGTTTGTTTAATGCTTCATCCTGATAAAAATATTCGAAATATACCGCCATTCCTTTTTTCGGAGATACAGAAAGGTTAAGTTTTGAAAAGAAAGTCTCTCCGCCTTCTTCTACATCATTTAAGTACATAACAAGAGTACTTATACGATTATTATTTGCTGCCGCACTACTTTCTGCAAAAAAATCATAATGTGCTTTATATTCTTGGCCAACTGTATACTTTAAAATATGTAATCCTTCTCCATGTTCAAAAGGAACATTCATGATCGAAGCGATTCGTCTTTCGATTCTTGTAACGGCCTCATTTTCTTCTAAAAACGTACCACTACTCGTCCGAATATCATTTATTTTGCGCGAAATACCAATTTTAGAACGTTTCATTTTATTTTTAGACATTTCAATTAATGTTTCACACTCTTCATCACTTAATACATTTGCTAACACGACAATAAGAGGCTCTTCTAATCTGGAAATAATTTGGATTTCTCTATCTTCTGTTACAATTGTGTTTCCAGTATGGTTAAAAATCGTTAGTTCTTTATCTTCAACTGTTTGATTTTCCTTTGTCATTTTCCCCATCTCCCTTAAAAAATAATTGGATATTACGAATATATCATACTTTTCTTTCTATTCATTTTTTTCAGTAAATTAAACGAGGACTGTTCCGTTATTTTTTATTTTCATAAAAAAATCGATTCCAAAATGAGTCACAGTCTCCCCTATCTCTTTTCTCTGAATCCTGAGGTGGGGGATCTTACTGCCCACGAATAGCAGGATAAACTATCGTATGTTTATTGTTCAATATAATCTATCCTTAATCACATACGCTTAAAATGTGGTAATATTTGTATAGCTCTTTATTATTTCATATCAAACAAAGAAATGGGTGATTTTATGAGATGGAAAGTACGACGAGATAAGGGATATTGGTATATGATGATTGGAATTATTCTATTATCTAGCATACTCCTTTCTCTTCCGCTTTGGTTAGATAACACATTGAACTCTGTAGATTGGATTGTTATTCCTAGTGTCATTCTAATATTTGACTTATTTATGTTATGGATTATATTCGGAATTCGCTACGAATTACGAGAAAAGAGTTTATATGCAAGATGCGGTCCTTTTTGGTGCAATGTTCCCTACGTAAATATTACAAAAATTCATCCAACCGATGATATGATGATGGGCTTCCGCCCCGCAGCTGCATTTCACGGTGTAGAAATTCACTATCCTAACGCTCTATTCGGCAGCGTCAAACTATCACCAGAGAACGAAGAATTATTTATCACTACTTTACTCGCTAAGTGTCCACATTTACAAAATAGTAAAACGAAACAACTCTAATTCATTACGTAGTTACTCTTACGACACAGGAGGATGCATATCTTTATGGGAAATCATTTTTTTCTAACTGGTAAGCCAAGAGTAGGTAAAACTACAGCTCTAAAGAAAATAATAAGTGAAATTGGAGTAAAAAACTTTAGTGGATTTTATACAGAAGAAATTGTAGAGAATTCTAATAGAACAGGGTTTAAAATCATCTCTCTAAATGGAGACGAATCAGTAATTGCAGATGTTATTTCTAACAGTGATATTAGAGTAGGTAGATATGGCGTAAACGTTTCCGAATTTGAAGGTATTGCTATTGACTCAGTCCAAAATAACAAAAATAAGATTATAGTGATTGATGAAATTGGCCCTATGCAAATCTCATCTCCAAAATTTCTATCTACTATTAATCAATTAATGCAAAGTTCTCAAACTGTGTTAGAAACAATCTATTATGCTTCTCATCCTAAAATAGATGACATAAAGTCTCATAGTAGTATGAAAATGTATGAATTAACGCGTGAAAATTATAATGGAGTGCTTACTAAAGTGATCTATGAATTACGAAAGACAAGCATTTTTCAGTTTAAATGAGCGTGTGAAAATATCGATATATACATCCATTTTGATTTTCGACCTATAAATCGCTACTATGTAAAACGAGAAATGACCTGCACTTGCTTTCTTCTCTTTGTTTTAGACTCCGTTTAACTTGATTGTTGATTTTTTCAAAATAATAAGCGTATTTGAGTGTTATTTCAAATACGCTTACTTTTCCGAGTGGCAAATAAGTAAGAATCGTCCCCTTTAAACATTTATTTTAGCTAATATGGATTTTACAAAGTTTGTTTTGTCATCTGCATATTTATATTTATTATTTGGATTTTCCTGTGAAAGTTGAATTTTTAAATGTTCATACTCAATTCGAGCCGTTTCATTATTTTTTAAGTAATCTCGAAAGCACAATTGTTCAATTAAATATTTATTACCTTTTTCATACATATGAATTTGGTGTGTTCTCGGTTCGCCCTTATTAAAATAGTACCTTTCGGGTAATACATCTTTTCTATACCTATAATTTAACTGTTCTAACTCATCAATACACTTCGCACCATCTTCAAAATTATATAATTCAATAGCAATATCAATAATAGGTTTTGCACTCAAATTGGGAATAGAAGTACTTCCAATATGGTGTATTGCCAATATATATTCTCCAATTTGTTTTTCGATTAATTGTTTCTCTTTTAAAAATTCGACTCCCCATTCCTCAGTCCAAGGAACTAAAAAAACTTCACCACGAGGTAACCCTAACATTTGATTCACTCCTCTTGTGTACTGCCCTTATTTTAATTTTAAAAAACTTATTTTTCTTACATGATAAATTATCATTCACCTTTCTGCCCGTTAGTTCAGTAACTTCAACAAAAAGAGTGTCAATCCTTCTTGGATCAACACCCCGATACTAAGCTAATTTTTAACATCTTACATATTTACGTTTGAAACCAAGCCTCCCTCTATCAATTTCTTTATGAATACTTTCGTAAGCATTTAGGAAGCTGCTTTTTTTCTTGTCCCGTTTTACTTCTACTGTACCTATTTCCTTTGCGATCTCGACTGCCTTTTCATGTAGTGGCAAATATGAAATCCCCACGGTGTATAGAAAATTATTCATAGCGGATTTCGTTCGTTCTGGCGAATCATGAATCGTATTTTTCACAATTTCAAGCATATTGGAAATCTTGTTTTCGGAAAATTCATTGTCTAGGCGATTCCCTAAAAGCCTGCAGTAGCAACTCCAGCCCGCTGACATTCTCAGCTCGTCACCGCTTGCAATCCATTTATCAGCAACATCTTGTGCAAAATCTGACTCTGATAAAGTTACTGCCACCACAAAATCGGACAGCATATAAAAATACGCCCCATCCATCCAACGATCAAAATCCGACTCACTCATAGCTTTTGGGTTTGCAATAATGCCTGCAAAGTACATTGCATCGTAGTTACCTGTGGAATAAAGCTCTTCAGCTAAACGTTGATTTATTTTTATTTGCTTTGCGATTGGTTTCATAGCACCTGTAGCTACACCAAAAAGCGGCTCTTGCGCACCATTGGATATGTACATTTTTTTAGTTCGTTCCTTACCGAGGGCTACAAGCTCCTGCATAACTGTTTCAAAATCCATAGTTTTGCACTTCCTTCCTTTACTATTAAGACCCTTTTAATTATAACCAACTAGTTTATATTCTTTATCAAGTCTTCCATACTTCTCAATTTTATCATTAATCTTATTCAAGTAGGATGTCTACTGTCTATAGTTCCTAAACAACTCAGCCCGATTATTGAATAGAATGACTCGCATTTTTTTAAACAACTTTATTATTTGTATACACGTTCATCTGTATCAAATTAAACATTGTAATTAAACAGAGCCTTGTATTAAAACCTTGCATGTGGCAGGAAAAGGCACTGACCGATTCTATGCATGGCCAGATACTCTCGCCCATCAAAAAAACGAAAAGGTTTATTATTTCGTTTTTTTCAATTTGTATTTATATATATTTCCTTCTTGACTTACAATATAAAACATGACTATAATTACTCATGTTAATTTCATAGCATTCGGATGAACCATACAGGAGAAGATCCTTTGATCTACCGATGGGGCAAAAAGCTGGTCGGACAGCTTTGAAACTCTCAGGTCTTGTATTCAAGTAGAACTGTATGGGGACGAATCTCTGGAGAGACTCCCTCCTGTTGCACAGCAGCATGGAGGAAACAGAGCACCGAAGGAGCAAATCCGCCATTACAGCGGATAATCTCTCAGGTAAAAGGACAGAGACAAGCGACAGAAAATACCGATTCCCGAATCGGTTTATTTTTCTATTCCTTGTATCTCCAGAGACCATTTCGTTTATATGAAATGGTTTTTTATTTTTTCTAAAGGAGAGTAAAGATGGAAACAGTAAATCAAGTATTAGAAGTAATCAATCATTACGTATGGGGGCTACCGACACTCTTACTGCTTGTTGGGACAGGAATCCTCCTTACAGTACGTCTACGAGGCCTACAATTTATTAAACTATTATATGCTCATAAGTTAGCATTCGGAAAATCAGAGGACAACTCAACTAAAGGAGATATTAGCCATTTCCAAGCGTTAATGACCGCCATGTCCGCTACTATCGGCATGGGAAATATAGCTGGTGTTGCAACTGCAGTGTCAATCGGAGGACCAGGTGCAGTGTTTTGGATGTGGATTACTGCCTTGTTTGGAATGGCAACAAAATATTCAGAAGCGATTCTTGCAGTTAAATATCGCACACAAGGCGCTAACGGGGAATACTCTGGTGGTCCGATGTATTATCTAGAACATGGATTAGGAAAGAAATGGCTCGCTATATTATTTGCTATTTTCGGAACAACAGCTTCATTTGGAATCGGAAATATGGTGCAGTCTAATTCAGTTGCTGAGGCAATGAAAATTAATTTTTCCGTATCCCCTGTCATAACAGGAATTATAATGGCTCTTTTCATCGCGATTGTCATTTTAGGAGGCGTTAAAAAAATAGGAAAAGTGACCGGATTTTTTGTTCCAATTAAAGCCTTCTTCTATATCATTGCTGGACTTATTATAATTTTTTATCATATAGATCAAATTCCAAAAGCATTTCAGCTCATATTCTCAGGTGCTTTTCATGGAACTGCAGCTGCTGGAGGTTTTGCCGGAGCAACCGTTGCTTCAGCTATTCAAATCGGGATGGCTCGAGGGGTGTTCGCAAACGAAGCCGGACTTGGAAGTGCACCGATTGCTGCGGCTGCTGCGAAAACTGATTCCCCTGCTAAACAAGCACTCGTATCTATGACAGGTACATTTCTTGATACATTTGTCGTATGTACAATTACCGGTTTAGTGCTCATTACAACAGGTGCTTGGAATTCTGGTAAAACAGGTGTTGAAGCAACGACGTTTGCATTTCAAACTGTATTTGGAAACGCAGGAAGTATGATCCTTGGCATTGCGATTATTTTATTCGCTTACTCAACCATGTTAGGTTGGTCATATTATGGAGAGAAATGTATTGAATATTTATTTGGCTATCATGCGGTTCGATATTACCGTCTCATTTTTGTTGGGATAATCCTGTTTGGAGCAAATTTAAAACTAGGACTTGTTTGGACGTTTTCTGATATTGCAAATGGATTAATGGCAATTCCGAATTTAATTGGTTTGATTGGATTAAGCGGGATCGTCGTTACAGAAACACAACGCTTTTTGCAAGCGGAAAAATCTAACAATTCCAACAATAAGATTGCAAGTTAAATTAACTCTTGCTTTTAAATACAGTTTGATTAAAAACCCTTAATTTATGATAAAAAGAAGAATCCATTTTGAAAAAGTTCGAGCAAAATGGATTCTTCAACTATAAATCATGATAGGATTTTTATAAAAAGTTTGTAATTGATTATTATATTATTTCTCCATTACCTTTAATTTCGTCTCTACCCTAAGAAACATAATAATTATTAATAGTATCATAAGAGCTATGAGTGCAATTATTGTATGTGGATACCTGAATGTTAGGCTAATTATACTTCCTATAAGCATCATAAAAAAACCGTTTTGCCTCATAATTTCAGCACTATATTTATTCCCCGCATGCCATAACTCTATATTCTTCATAGATCGACGCGTCCGATAGCCAAATGCTGCATTAATATCTGAAGGTGGATATTTTTTTAATAGCAGTGCGGATAAGATGAATATGATGCCGATTAATAGACTAATTCCTATATTTACTAGCATATATACCATTTAAATGCCCCCTCTTTTTTTATTTTTTTAAATTAATTATCATCTTTACAAACCTATTTTACCATATTATTACAATTGAACTTCATTTTGTTAATTAATGTGAATATAGTGTAACAACTATATGGCATTATTCACGGAAACCCACAATAATCAAATGGGCCAAAGGTATGGTATTCTCAAGTTTTCCTAAGGTCTTGGCTTAAAAGATACTAGGAGAAATAAGTAATAGCAACACTGATATTACTTATAAACATTTATAATCTGAATATTTACAAAATTATGGGTAGGATTTCCTTTGGAGATATAGAAATTATAAAGGATGTCATTATGATTTTTTAACATATTTCCCGAAAAGAATTCCCCTTCCTCAAGGAGCGAGAAGGGCGTAGTCCAGCGAGTAGGTGGGGGATGAATTCTCGGTAGGTGATGGCCTACATATGTTCTTTGTATGGACTTTTGAGACTATGCGATATAGTAAATATGAAAATACGAAAGAAAGGAGAATGTATATGGCAACTACAAAAGAGGGTGTACATATAAAAGGAACAAAAAAGTCGTTACCGGATGGATGGTCTACCTATGCATTTCGATACGCTATTTTTC
>NZ_JAVBXD010000043.1 GCF_030756675.1 Bacillus multifaciens | reverse complement strand
AAGATCCCTGAAAGATGATCAGGTTGATAGGTTCGAGGTGGAAGCGTGGTGACACGTGGAGCTGACGAATACTAATAGATCGAGGACTTAACCAAATTAAAAAGCGGAAGCGACTCGCTCAGAATTGCAGGGCGTTGGAGTACTTGACGTAGAGGCGTTATTTGCCTCGCAGGAAGGTGCGAAACGACCGGAAATTCTAGTCGCTGGAGCTGGATTATTCCAAGAACTACATTGATGTTATCTAGTTTTGAGAGAACATAAAAAAACTTGTTGACTTTTTTAGTGAATCAAGTATAATAATGATTGTCTCAAATGAATATAGTCTGGTAATGATGGCAGAGAGGTCACACCCGTTCCCATACCGAACACGGAAGTTAAGCTCTCTAGCGCCGATGGTAGTTGGGACTTTGTCCCTGTGAGAGTAGGACGTTGCCAGGCAAATGGAGGATTAGCTCAGCTGGGAGAGCACCTGCCTTACAAGCAGGGGGTCGGCGGTTCGATCCCGTCATCCTCCACCATATGCCGGCTTAGCTCAATTGGTAGAGCAACTGACTTGTAATCAGTAGGTTGGGGGTTCAAGTCCTCTAGCCGGCACCACTTTAGTAAGAGCCATTAGCTCAGTTGGTAGAGCATCTGACTTTTAATCAGAGGGTCGAAGGTTCGAGTCCTTCATGGCTCACCATTTATTTCATTTCGCGGGTGTGGCGGAATTGGCAGACGCACCAGACTTAGGATCTGGCGCCTTTGGCGTGGGGGTTCGACTCCCTTCACCCGCACTTGTAAACGAAAGAAATTCAATATTATGCGGAAGTAGTTCAGTGGTAGAATACAACCTTGCCAAGGTTGGGGTCGCGGGTTCGAATCCCGTCTTCCGCTCCAATTTACAATATGATATGCCGGGGTGGCGGAACAGGCAGACGCACAGGACTTAAAATCCTGCGGTGGGTGACCACCGTGCGGGTTCGACCCCCGCCCTCGGCACCATATGCGCCCGTAGCTCAATTGGATAGAGCGTTTGACTACGGATCAAAAGGTTAGGGGTTCGAGTCCTCTCGGGCGCGCTTTATTAACGGGAAGTGGCTCAGCTTGGTAGAGCACCTGGTTTGGGACCAGGGGGTCGCAGGTTCGAATCCTGTCTTCCCGATAGTTTTAAAATTACGGGGCCTTAGCTCAGCTGGGAGAGCGCCTGCCTTGCACGCAGGAGGTCAGCGGTTCGATCCCGCTAGGCTCCACTTATAACTCTTTATGGCGGTGTAGCTCAGCTGGCTAGAGCGTACGGTTCATACCCGTGAGGTCGGGGGTTCGATCCCCTCCGCCGCTACCATAAAGGACCTTTAGCTCAGCTGGTTAGAGCAGACGGCTCATAACCGTCCGGTCGTAGGTTCGAGTCCTACAAGGTCCACCACTCAAGTTTTATATATATGGAGGTATACCCAAGTCTGGCTGAAGGGATCGGTCTTGAAAACCGACAGGCGGCGAGAGTCGCGCGGGGGTTCGAATCCCTCTACCTCCTCCATTTTTTAAAAAAGAATATTATATCGTCGCGGGGTGGAGCAGTCTGGTAGCTCGTCGGGCTCATAACCCGAAGGTCGCAGGTTCAAATCCTGTCCCCGCAACCAATGGTCCCGTGGTGTAGTGGTTAACATGCCTGCCTGTCACGCAGGAGATCGCCGGTTCGACCCCGGTCGGGACCGCCATTTATATTAAGGCTCGGTAGCTCAGTCGGTAGAGCAGAGGACTGAAAATCCTCGTGTCGGCGGTTCGATTCCGTCCCGAGCCACCATTTTGAAATATGCAAGCCGGCTTAGCTCAATTGGTAGAGCAACTGACTTGTAATCAGTAGGTTGGGGGTTCAAGTCCTCTAGCCGGCACCATTTCAAAATGAGCCATTAGCTCAGTTGGTAGAGCATCTGACTTTTAATCAGAGGGTCGAAGGTTCGAGTCCTTCATGGCTCACCATTTTTATGCGGGTGTAGTTTAGTGGTAAAACAAGAGCCTTCCAAGCTCTGGTCGAGAGTTCGATTCTCTTCACCCGCTTTTTCTAGGGCCTATAGCTCAGCTGGTTAGAGCGCACGCCTGATAAGCGTGAGGTCGATGGTTCGAGTCCATTTAGGCCCACCATATTCCGCAGTAGCTCAGTGGTAGAGCTATCGGCTGTTAACCGATCGGTCGTAGGTTCGAGTCCTACCTGCGGAGCCATATAATATAGAGAAGTACCCAAGTGGCTCAAGGGGCTCCCCTGCTAAGGGAGTAGATCGCGTAAGCGGTGCGAGGGTTCGAATCCCTTCTTCTCTGCCAGAAATTGGCCCGTTGGTCAAGTGGTTAAGACACCGCCCTTTCACGGCGGTAACACGGGTTCGAATCCCGTACGGGTCATACAAAAAGAGATAGCATATATGCTATCTCTTTTTTATTTATCCTGCTATTCGTGGGCAGTAATACTCCCACCCAAAAATTTGGCGAAAGCATTGTCCAGCTTCGGCTCCTAGCCCCTTGCGTCTAAAAACCCTGCCCGCGAGAAGATAAAAAGCATCTTCTGCGTGCAAGAACCTTAGCCGACGGGGCTAAGCAGTCGCCTCCGCTTTTAATTAGATCCAGCTCTAGCGGCTAGAATCTCTGGTCGTTTCGCCCACTCGGCCGAGACAAAAAGCGCCTCTATGTCAGGAACTCCAACGTCCTCTTGTTCTGAGCGATCCGCTTCCGCTTTTCGGTGGGAGATAAACTGCTGGTATGCGCCCGATTGGTGAGGGCTAATAATTAGTCGGAGATGAAGAAACCCCCACTGATTAAAGTTTCATTTTATCTTGTCATGTTGAATATTTTTTTTCATAAATAGTAATATTAAAGTATAAGTGCATCAATGCGCTCGCAATTAACGAGGACAATGCGACCATTTTTATTTATAAATGTAGCAAGACCTGTGTTAAAATGAAATCCGCTGAATACTGAAACGGTTAATGGCACACCATTAACTATAATTTCGGTTACTTTTTTTCCTAAATTAAAGGTGTTTAAAAGGTGACAAATCCCTTCAAAATGTTTTTCTTTACTTTTTATATGTGAAGATTGTAAATCTGTATCCTTTACTAAATTTGGATTGAATATTTTAGGGGTAGCAGCATGGTTTATAAGAATTGGCATGTTTCTTTCCCTCTTCCGCTTTTGTTTATTTCGAATCGAAATATATGTTGAAATGATAAAAAGAGCTTTTTTCAAAGCTCTCTTTTATAAACTAGCTTGCCTCAATGCGAAGTGCTTGAATATCACGGCAATCTATAAGAAGTACGCCGCCTGCTTCATCTCCTTCTGTATCTACAAAAGTTGCACAAAAATTTTGAGGATTAAAGTTAACAAAAGTGACATCATCTATAAAGTTTCCGTTTAGAAAAATATCTACTTCTGTGCCAGGCTGTAAAGTTTCAAGTTGCTCACAGACGCATTTTGTATGCTTGTTTATATCGATCAACTCCTTTTAAAGTATATTTTTAATTCAATATATAATATATTTTTAAGTTAAAAAAAGGTGTGGACAAATTATATACAGTTTTAAGTGCTTATGATTTTGAGAGGAAAAGTATGTGAATTATGCTGTGTATTTATGCAATTGGGATGGATTCCGTATATGATACAATAACTTTATCCTATCTGTGAAAAAGTTCACAATTAGGTCATAAAATGTGAATACATTCACAAAGAAACGTGCTACAATATGTGTGTAAAGAAGTTAAACAACATAAAAACAGTATTTTAATTATTTACTTAAATGACAATGCTAATAATGAAATTGAAAAATAGAGAGGGGATTTTACCATGAAAAAAGGTATTAATCGCGTAGTATTAGTAGGAACAGGAGCTGTAGGTTGTAGCTATGCATATTCTATGATTAACCAAGGTGTAGCTGAAGAGTTTGTTCTTGTTGATGTAAACGAAGCAAAAGCAGAAGGTGAAGCAATGGACTTAAGCCATGGTGTTCCATTTGCTCCAGCTCCAACAAAAGTTTGGAAAGGCAGCTATGCAGATTGCAAAGATGCAGATCTTGTTGTTATCACTGCTGGATTACCACAAAAGCCAGGTGAAACTCGTTTAGATTTAGTTGAGAAAAATACAAAAATCTTTAAACAAATCGTTCGCGGTATTATGGATAGCGGATTTGATGGTATCTTCTTAATCGCAACTAACCCAGTCGACATTTTAACTTATGTAACTTGGAAGGAATCTGGATTACCAAAAGAGCGCGTAATCGGTTCTGGTACAACTTTAGACTCTGCTCGCTTCCGCTATATGTTAGGTGACTACTTAGATGTAGACCCACGTAACGTGCATGCGTATATCATTGGTGAACATGGTGATACAGAGCTTCCTGTATGGAGTCATGCTACAATCGGTGTACAAAAGCTAGAAACAATCTTAGCGAACAATGAAAAGTACAACCAAAGCGATTTAGATGAAATATTTGTAAATGTACGTGATGCTGCTTATCACATTATTCAACGTAAAGGTGCAACTTACTATGGTATCGGTATGTCACTATTACGTATAACTAAAGCGATCTTAAACAACGAGAACAGCGTGTTGACAGTATCTGCATATCTTGAAGGACAATATGGACAACAAGATGTTTACGTAGGTGTTCCAGCAGTTATCAATCGCCAAGGTGTTCGAGAAGTTGTAGAGCTTGAATTAAATGAAGAAGAAGAATTGAAATTTGATCATTCTGTAAAAGTGCTAAAAGAAACTATGGCACCAGTACTATAATCCAAATTGTATAAATCCCTTTCCGGCCCTCCCCTGTATTTCACCCCTTTGCTGGAAAGGGTTTTTTTATGTTTTACTTTAATAATAAATATCGATAAACTCCTTTTCTTTTCCACTAAAAAAATTATTCTAAAATAAAACGCTTACAATGAATATTCGTCAAAATTCGATATTTTTCGGTTGAATTTCATGAAATTACCATGAATTTCTATAAAAAAGCGTATGTTTTTTTAGAAATTCGCAAGGATATTTCAATTTACCGAAGAATAGTAATAACATATTTAAAATTCTGTCATCTTGTGAGGTGAACATAGTGATTGAGACAAAGGGTAATGTGAAAGACATGTTATTGTTCCATGAAGAAAAGTTTTATGATAGCTACGAGATTCTTGGTGCTCATTTGACGATGGAAAATGGAATGGAAGGCACACGTTTTTCCGTATGGGCACCTCATGCACAAGCTGTGAGTATTGTAGGAGATTTTAATGAGTGGAATAGCGAGATGCATGAAATGATACGAGTGACAGAGAAAGGGATTTGGTCTTTATTTATACCGAATATTCCTCAGCAGAAATTATATAAGTATGCGATTCAAACGGGAGAAGGACATACGATTTTAAAAGCTGATCCGTATGCAATGTATGCTGAAGTTCGGCCAAATACGGCATCCGTTGTTTACGATATAAAAGGATATAAATGGAAAGACCAGAAGTGGTTTCAAAAAAAGAAGCGAAAGCCAATCTACAATGAACCATTAGCCATTTATGAGATTCATTTTGGTTCTTGGAAAAAGAAAGAAGATGGGTCTTTTTATTCTTATCGAGAAATGGCAGATGAGCTTATTCCGTATGTAGCAGAGCATCAATTTACTCATGTTGAAATTATGCCGCTTATTGAACACCCGTATGATCGTTCTTGGGGGTATCAAGGAACGGGATATTATGTACCGACAAGTAGATACGGAACACCACAAGATTTCATGTATTTTGTCGATGAATGTCACAAATATGGGATCGGTGTCATTTTAGATTGGGTACCAGGACATTTTTGTAAAGACGCTCATGGACTTTATTTGTTTGACGGAGAACCGACGTATGAATATAAAGATCTTGATGTGCAAGAAAATCGTGTATGGGGAACGGTAAATTTTGACTTAGGAAAACAAGAAGTGCGAAATTTTCTTATTTCAAATGCGTTGTTTTGGATGAAATTTTATCATATTGACGGTTTTCGGGTGGATGCGGTTGCGAATATGTTGTATTGGGAACGAAATGGGGGGCAGGAAAGCAACGAACATGCAGTATCATTCCTGCAGCAGTTAAATGAAGCTGTATTTGCAGAAGATCCCACTTTCTTAATGACTGCGGAAGATTCAACGGCATGGCCGCTCGTAACAGCACCGACTTATGAAGGTGGACTTGGCTTTAATTATAAATGGAATATGGGCTGGATGAATGACATTTTAAAATATATGGAATGTGCGCCGGAGTATCGGAAATATATTCATGACAAAGTAACCTTTTCGCTGCTGTACGCGTATTCTGAGAATTTTATTTTACCTTTATCGCATGACGAGGTTGTACATGGGAAGAAGTCGCTGTTAAATAAAATGCCAGGTAATTATTGGTCCAAGTTTGCGCAGCTTCGTTTATTGTACGGCTATTTATTTACACATCCAGGGAAGAAACTGCTCTTTATGGGCGGTGAGTTTGGCCAATTTGATGAATGGAAAGATCTTGAGGACTTAGATTGGAGTTTACATGATTTTGAGATGCATAATTGTATGCATGATTATTTCAAGGAGCTCATAGCATTGTATAAGCGCTCTAAGCCGCTTTGGCAGCTTGACCATACACCGAAAGGCTTTCAGTGGATTGATGCGGATAACCGTGAGCAAAGTGTTTTTTCGTTTATTCGCCAAGGTGAAAGAGAAGAAGATGTTCTCGTTATCGTGTGCAACTTTACAAGTGCGGTGTATGAAAACTATAAAGTTGGCGTACCGGAATTTCGCTATTATAACGAAATTTTAAATAGCGATAGTTCTGCATATGGCGGTTCAGGGCAAATTAATAAGAAGCGATTAAAGGCGATTATGGTACCTTATCATAATCAGCTTGCACATGTCGAAATGACAATACCACCATTTGGAATTTCAATTTTACGACCAGTGAAAACGCGAAAGGGGAGTAGTAAACAAGATGGTTCAAAAGCAGAAGTGCGTAGCAATGTTATTAGCAGGGGGAAAAGGTAGTCGTCTAAGTGCATTAACAAAAAATTTAGCTAAGCCAGCTGTTCCATTTGGGGGGAAATATCGCATTATTGATTTTACATTAAGTAACTGTGCGAACTCTGGTATCGAAACAGTCGGGATCTTAACACAATACCAGCCGTTAGAGTTACATAGTTATATCGGTATTGGAGATGCATGGGATTTAGACCGTGTAAATGGAGGGGTTACTGTACTTCCTCCTTATGCGGAGTCTTCAGGTGTGAAATGGTATACGGGAACGGCAAGTGCCATTTATCAAAATTTAAATTATTTAAAGCAGTATGATCCAGAACATGTTCTCATTTTGTCTGGAGATCATATTTATAAGATGGACTATGCCAAAATGCTTGATTATCACATAGAAAGAGAAGCAGATGTCTCTATTTCTGTTATTGAAGTACCTTGGGATGAGGCGAGCCGCTTTGGCATTATGAATACGAATGAAGCGATGGAGATTGTTGAATTTGAAGAAAAACCGCAATTTCCAAAAAGCAATCTAGCTTCAATGGGAATTTACATTTTTAATTGGGCTATTTTAAAAGAGTATTTAGAAATGGATGCAAGAAATCCAGAATCCAGTAATGACTTTGGGAAAGATGTGATTCCACTTTTACTAGATGAAAATAAAAAGCTTGTTGCGTACCCATTTAGTGGGTATTGGAAAGATGTTGGAACAGTGAAGAGCTTATGGGAGGCAAATATGGATCTACTTCAGGAGGATTCATCGCTTAATCTATATGATCTTGATTGGAGAATTTGTTCTGTAAATCCGAATCAGCCGCCACAATATATTGCACCATCAGCAGAAGTGGAAGAATCGTTAATAAATGAAGGCTGTGTTGTTGAAGGAAATGTTCGGCACTCTGTCTTATTCCAAGGGGTAATTGTAGAGGAAGGAAGCAGGATTGTCGATTCCGTTATTATGCCAGACGCTAAGGTTGGAAAGAATGTTGTGATCGAGCGTGCCATTGTTGGACCAGGAATGGTTATTGAAGATGGAACCATTATTCGTCCGGAAAAAAATATAGAAGACGTTGTGTTAATTGCGGAGGAAATGTAAAGTGAGACGAATGATTTACAAGGGAAGGTAAATAAATCAAAGTTAAAAACCCGACAGCGAAACCCTTTTCTTTTTAGGTGGACGAGAGCACCTGGCTATGTGTAGAAGCAGTCAGTTCCTTTTACTGCCACATGCAATGGTTTCAAACAAAGGGAGTAAGTGAGTGCAGAATCTTTTTTTCTGCATAGCAGCAATTTGTATGTCGAAAGGTCTAAATGAATTTCTATAAGTGGTTTTTATGAATGACTATTTTACTTTCTGGTAGAGCGTGACGAAAAGGGGATGAGATGAGTGAGAGAATCAATGTTAGGAATTATTAATGCGACAGAGAATTTTCCATCATTGCAGCAAGTAACAAATCATCGATCGTTGGCGGTATTGCCGTTTGGCGGACGTTACCGTTTAATAGATTTTATGCTTTCCAATATGGTAAATTCTCATATTCATAGTGTAGCTATTTTCACAAGTCATAAAAATCGTTCGCTCATGGATCATCTCGGTTCTGGGAAACAGTGGGATTTAGATCGGAAACGCGACGGCTTATTTTTATTTCCTCCAAATTGCCAATGTGCTCAAGATGAGTTTGGATCATTTGCTCATTTTAGCAGACATATTGACTACTTTTTGCGTAGTAAGCAAGAATATGTTGTCATTACAAACAGTCATGTTGTGACAGCGCTTGATTTTCAAGCTGTATTAGAACATCATTTATATACAAACGCACATATTACGGAAGTATGTCACCGTGGTAAGTCGCTTCAGACGTATGTATTAAAGAAGGAGTTATTATTACAATTGTTTGAGACGTATCAAGATATGGGCTATTATAGCTTACTTGATATTGTTAAAGAAAAACGAAATACTTCGTTGCGTATGGAAAGTTATGAACATACTGGTTATGTGGCGGTGATAGATTCAATTGAAAGTTACTATAAGCATAGTTTAGAAATATTGCAGCCGCACATTTGGAAGCAAGTCTTTCAGAAAGAAGCACCAATTTTTACGAAAGTAAAGGATGAGCCGCCAACAAGGTACGGAAAAGAGGCAAATGTACATAATGCGATGATTGCTAACGGCAGCATTATCGAAGGGGAAGTAGAAAATAGCGTTGTCTTTCGTTCTGTAAAGATTGGAAAAGGTTCTATCGTTCGTAATAGTATTATTATGCAAAAGGGCCAAATTGGAGAGAATTGTATACTAGATGGCGTAATCCTTGATAAGGATGTAAAGATTGAAGATGGAACAATATTAACAGGTTCAAGTGATCCATGTGTTGTAGAGAAAGGAAAGACTCAAAGCAGTAATGTAACAATTCAGTAAGATCAGTATTGAGAGGAGGAATCTGCATGCTAAGCATAGGTGAATGTTTTACCTATGCTTAGCTATTGCGGAGAGACAATTACAGTGAATATTTTATTTGCAGTATCAGAGTGCGTACCATTTATTAAATCGGGTGGCTTAGCTGATGTAGCCGGAGCACTTCCAAAGACGTTACAAAAACTTGGGATGAACGTGCGCGTTATGCTTCCATATTATAGTTTAATTCCGGAGCGTATAAGAAAAAAATGTGTGCTTCACAAGGTGATTACGGTTCAGCTTGGCTGGCGTAATCAATATTGCGGTATTTTGAAATTGGAACAGGAAGGAATTACGTATTACTTTATCGACAATGAGTATTACTTTAAACGTGATTCCATATATGGTCATTATGATGATGGCGAACGTTTTTCATTTTTCTCAAAGGCTGTATTAGAGTGCATTCCGCATTTAGATTTTGAAGTGGATGTTCTGCATTGTCACGATTGGCATACAGCGATGGCAAACTTTTTATTGCGAGAAAAATATCGTGAGCAGCCATTATACGAAAAGATCAAGACGGTTTTCACGATTCATAATTTGCAATTTCAAGGTGTGTTCCCGCGCATTGTTATGCATGACTTATTAGAGCTTGGTGATGAGTATTTTCATAGTGAACAGCTTGAGTTTTACGGAAACATTAACTTTATGAAAGGCGGAATTATTGCCTCTGATATCATTACAGCGGTAAGTCCGACATATAAAGAAGAAATTCAATATTCATTTTTCGGAGAGAAATTAGATGGTTTATTACGTAAATATAACGATAAACTTGTTGGAATTGTAAATGGAATTGATGATGTTTTGTACAACCCAAAGAATGATAAAACGATAGCGGCAATGTATGATGCAAATTCACTCTATAAAAAAAGAGAGAATAAACGTGCTCTGCAGCGTTATTTTGGATTACCAGAAAAAGAAGAGGCACCAATTATTGCAATGGTTACACGTTTAACAGAGCAAAAAGGATTAGATTTAGTACGTCATGTTTTTCATGAAATGATGCAAGAAGATGTACAATTTATTGTGCTTGGATCAGGAAATAAAGAATATGAACAGTTTTTTGAGCAAATGGCATATGAATACTCAGATAAAGTAAAAGTATATATCGGGTTTCATGAAGAACTAGCACATCAAGTATATGCTGGGGCCGATTTATTTTTAATGCCTTCTTTATTTGAACCATGTGGTCTTGGACAGCTTATTGCTCTTACGTACGGAGCGATTCCAATTGTACGGGAAACAGGCGGTTTAAATGATACTGTTCAATCGTACAATGAATATACAAATGAAGGAAATGGGTTTAGTTTTACGAACTTTAATGCGCACGATATGTTGCATACGGTTCAGCGTGCACTGCACTATTATCATGACAAACAGGTATGGCAGTCTCTTATGAAAAGAGCGATGACGGAGGATTATAGCTGGAAACAGTCTGCACAGAAATATAAGGGGCTGTATGAAAGCTTGTTCGCTTCCAATCAAGAACCACAAACGAATGAGGAAGAAAAGAAAAGCGATCATAAGCAACCGATTCTTTCTGTTAACAAGTAATAGGATAGAGCTAACCAGCAGTGGAAAAACCATTGCTGGAAGTTTCACTTTGAAAGAGGTGAGAGGGTTGTTCTCAAATACAGAGAATTTTAAAGCTGCTTTTTTAGAAAAGCTAGAAACAATGTATGGAAAAAGTTTTAAAGATTCGACAGTGCAAGATCAATATAATACGCTCGGTCATATGGTACGTGAATATATTAGTCAACGCTGGATTGGGACGAATGAACGGTACCGGACAGAGAATCAGAAGCAAATGTATTACTTATCTATTGAGTTTTTATTAGGTCGTTTGTTAGGAAGTAATATATTAAATTTAGGAATACGTGATGTATGTGAACGAGGTTTAGAAGAGCTGGGGATTTATTTGCAAGATATTGAGGAAATGGAAGCAGATGCTGGCCTGGGAAATGGCGGCCTCGGTCGTTTAGCAGCCTGTTTTCTTGATTCCCTTGCTTCGTTAAATTTACCAGGGCACGGGTGCGGGATTCGCTATAAGCACGGTTTGTTTGATCAAAAAATTGTAGACGGTTATCAAATTGAGCTGCCGGAACAATGGCTACGACACGGGAATGTTTGGGAAGTGCGAAGGCATGACCAAGCGGTGGAAGTTAGTTTTTGGGGACAAGTTGATACATTTCAATCTGGTGAGCGTCTTGAGTTTCGGCATATCAATGCGGAAACGATTATGGCTGTACCATATGATATGCCTGTTGTTGGATATGAGACAAGTACTGTCAATACACTGCGCCTTTGGAGTGCTGAGCCTGTTCCGTTTCCGCCGAACTGCAAGGATGTATTGAAATATAAACGGGAAACAGAAGCGGTTTCGGAGTTCTTATATCCAGATGATACGCATGATGAAGGGAAAATACTTCGTTTGAAACAGCAATATTTCCTTGTGTCGGCCAGCTTACAAAATATTGTACGGTTGCACCGGGAACGAAATGGTACGCTTCGTAATCTACATGAGAAAATTGCTATTCATATTAACGATACGCATCCAGTTTTAGCAATTCCAGAATTAATGCGCATTTTGCTTGATGAGGAAAAGATGGGCTGGGAAGATGCATGGTACGTTACAACACATACGATTTCTTATACAAATCATACAACCTTATCGGAAGCGTTAGAAAAATGGCCAATTCATATTTTTGAACCGTTGTTACCACGTATTTATATGATTGTCCAAGAAATTAATGAGCGTTTTTGTCATGAGTTATGGGAACGCTATTCGTATGATTGGAATCGCATCGAAAACATGGCGATTATCGCTCATGGGCTTGTGAAGATGGCGCATTTGGCGATTGTGGGGAGTCATAGTGTAAACGGTGTTGCGAAAATTCATACGGAAATATTAAAGCAGCGAGAAATGCGCTTGTTTTATGAGTTTTATCCAGAGAAGTTTAACAATAAGACAAACGGAATTACGCATCGGCGCTGGTTATTAAAAGCAAATCCGCAGCTATCGAAATTAATATGTGACACGATTGGAATGGATTGGATGAAAGAACCGGACCAGCTGCAAGCTTTAGGAAATTATAAGTACGATGCCGCGTTCCAGGAGTCGCTTCATAATGTAAAACAAGTGCGGAAAGAATTGCTAATGAAACGGATTGAAAAACAAACTGGTATTGTTGTTGATCCGTATTCCATTTTTGACGTACAAGTAAAACGTCTGCATGCTTATAAGCGACAATTATTAAATGTACTGCATATTTTATATTTGTACAATCGTTTAAAAGAGGATGCTAGTTTTTCCTTTTATCCACGTACATTTATTTTTGCGGCAAAGGCATCACCTGGATATTATTACGCAAAAAAGATTATTAAACTTATAAATGAATTGGCACGAAAAGTAAATGATGATCCGTATGTCAATCAATATATGAAAGTTATATTTCTAGAAAACTATCGTGTTTCACTTGCTGAAGATATTTTTCCGGCCGCAGATGTGAGTGAACAAATTTCAACTGCGAGTAAAGAAGCATCGGGAACTGGAAATATGAAATTTATGATGAATGGTGCGGTGACACTAGGTACATTAGACGGTGCAAATGTTGAAATTAAAGAGGCTGTTGGAAATGATGCTATTTTTATTTTTGGTTTAACGGCCGAGGAAGTACTGCATTATTATCAAAATGGTGGTTATCGTGCTAGCGATTATTATCATCATGATATGCGCATTCAAAAAGTTGTCAATCAGCTGACAAATGGCTTTTTTGAAGATGCGGGCGATGAGTTTGAAGCTATTTGTGATTCTTTTCTTATTCAAAATGACGAATATTTTGTGCTCCGGGATTTTGCGCCATATGTAGATATGCAAGAAAAAGTTGGAGAAACATATGAAAATCAAAAAAAATGGCTGGAAATAAGTACAATGAACATTGCAAAATCTAGCCATTTTGCAAGTGATCGAACAATCTTGCAGTACAGCCATGATATTTGGAGAATCACAGAAGAGATGAGGACGAGATAAAGGTGCCCACCAATATAATATATCGGCGAAAGCATACTATTTATCGGCGATTCGACACAATGTAAAAACTCTTCGACGTTGTTCAACACGAAAGAAACGACTTGGAATATTCCAAGTCGTTTTACTTTACCACAGAAATGGAATAGAACGCTGTATATAATATACCGTGTCCACCGTAAATAAGTATAAAAGATTACTACAATTCTTCCAATGTATCCCTTTGGAAATGAGAAGAAATTGCCGTTTTATATGTTGTAATGTGATGGTTTTTGATAAAAGAATGCATATTTTTTGTAAATGTCATGCTTCGATGGGTATGGGAATATTCCCATTCATTTTCCTCAAATTGTACTTTACGAGGAGGGAGAAGCGGAACGACATCAAATAAATTTACGAAACGAAAGCTATTGGCAACTTGCATTTTATAATAATTTCGAAAGGCGATATCACCGACTTTTGGAGAGCCGAAATTGTAGAGTGTGTAATGCGGGAATGAAGTGTTTACACGAGCATCTAGTATATGCAAAGTAGCAAGTGCTCCTCCTAAACTATGTCCCGTAACGAAAAGAGCTTTCGAGGAAGATAAGGAAACGAGGGTGTCCATAATTGTATCTCGGCATGATTCATAAATAGAAAGAAAACCACTATGAACATTCCCGCTATTTGCAGTAAATGGGTACGGTTTTTGTTGGACAATAGAATCAGCAATCCAATCACGATCTGATTGTGTCCCGCGAAAGGCTACTATAATTTGTTCGTCTGACTCTAAAATGAATCCAAACCATTCTGTCATTTGAATAGCGGTTGCTTGAAAGCCTTGTACATACCGGAAGCCTTTCGGAATAGTGAAAATGCCATTTTGGTTATATTGCTCATATGTTAATTCACAGCATGTAGCTAACAATACAGCGGTATCCTTATGAAAGGATACGGAAGTTGGCATAGAAAAATCCTCCTCATGATGAAATATAATTTATATAAATACCAATTGAAAAAGCGACATAAAAACCCTTTTCTTTTTAGATGGGCGAGAGGATCTGGCCGTGCATAGAGCGGTCAGATCCTCTTCTTGCCACATGCCATACAAAAACAAAAAGAGAAAGCGAGTGCAAGTCACTTAATGTTGAAAAATCAAAATGGATTTATATAAACATATGAGGAGGATGTATGTTTCATTCTTTTACAAGATTATTCGCTTCCATCAATCATGCGGCCGATCCCGCCAAGAATGCTGCCTTCACCAGAAGTTTTTGCTCCTGGTCCAATGATGCGCTGTGCTAAGCGACTTAATGTTAAGGATTGAACCCAAACGGTTCCAGGTCCTTGTAGTGTTGCGAAGAATAGACCTTCGCCGCCGAAGATTGCGCTTTTTACATTCCCAACAAATTGAATATCATAGTCAACATCTTTTGTCATAGCAACAAGGCAACCTGTATCAATTCGTAACTTTTCTCCTGGTTTTAAATCACGTTGATAAACTGTTCCACCAGCATGCATGAACGCAAGGCCGTCACCTTCAAGCTTTTGCATAATAAATCCTTCACCGCCGAAGAAGCCGCTACCAAGTTTTTTTGTAAATTCAATACCGACAGAAACACCTTTTGCAGCGCATAGGAAAGAATCTTTTTGGCAGATTACTTTTCCTTGATATTGCGTTAAATCAACAGGAATTATTTTCCCAGGGTACGGAGCTGCAAATGAGACGTGACGTTTTTCGTATCCTGTATTTGTAAATACCGTCATAAACATGCTCTCACCTGTCACAAGGCGTTTTCCAGCACCGACAAGCTTACCAAAAAATCCACCAGTTTGGGCAGAACCGTCACCAAATACGGTTTCCATTTCAATATTGTCTTCCATCATCATCATAGCGCCGGCTTCAGCAACTACACTCTCCTCTGGGTCTAATTCAATTTCAACAAATTGCATGTCATCGCCATATAATTTGTATTCGATTTCATGTGCTTTCATCGTTTCACCTCAAATAATAAATATGTAGTAATACATCTATATTGTACCGAAACATTGCGAAATAGAAAATATAAGTTTTGTAAATTTTCAAACGAGATATTTCTGTTTTGTTTGACGTTTTATTTCGGGCATGATATAGTAAAAGAACTATTGAGCTGCATAATGTGGTACGGAAATAAAGCGTGTTCGTTTCAAAGCATTAGCTTGTGAGAAAATCATGATGTTTATCTCGACCTTTGTATGTAGTTTCCAATAGATAGATTTCTTTTTTTATTTTAGGAGGTACATGCAATGCAAACAGGAAAAGTAAAATGGTTTAACGGCGAAAAAGGTTTCGGTTTCATCGAAGTTGAAGGTGGCGAAGATGTATTCGTACATTTCTCTGCAATTCAAGGCGAAGGCTTCAAAACTTTAGAAGAAGGTCAAGAAGTTTCTTTCGAAATCGTTGAAGGTAACCGTGGACCTCAAGCTGCTAACGTTACTAAAAAGTAATGATGGCAAAAAGAAACATTCCTGAATAAGGAATGTTTCTTTTTTTTATGGCCTTGAACTAGACTCATCTGAGGAAAGTTCGCCTTTGAATGTTCTTGCCTCGTAGTCATCTAGCATTTGTTCATATTCTTCATGTTGTTCTGTAGCATATACTTGTACGTTTTTTCCGTATATATCTGTTCCGATAAAGTTTTCAAAATCCTCAACATACCCGCGTGGTTCTTCTGCATCTACATACATTTCATTAAAATTTTTAGAGTCGCGGCGCTCTAAATCAGCAGGAGTTTCTGAGGTTCCGTATAAAGCAACATCTTGCCAAGCATCTTCGGCGTCATATCCAACAGCACTATCCATATCATATTTACCAAAAGGCGGTTCAATAAGTTCTTCCTCAATTGGACGCGCGCCTAGGATTAGCTTATTATGTGTGTGTTCGATACAAGTGGTAGCGGTCGGCATGGCTTCTAGACGTTCAAGAGGAATAGGTTCACCTGATACTTCACAAATCCCATATGTTCCAGCTTCTATTTTTTCCAGAGCATGTTTTACGTCTGTAAGTTGTTTATGCCAAAATTCTACCAAGCCTAAATCTTTTTCGCGTTCATACAATTCTGTTCCCATATCCCCGGGATGATTATCGTACGCTGAGAGTTCACCAACTGCATCGCGTTCAGAAGCTTGTCCCGAATTTTCATGATTTTGCAGCGTTTGCTCCAGTTCTTGCTTTTGCTTTTGTAGTACAGATTGAAAATGGTCCATTTGTTGTGGAGTTAACATAAAATCCACCTTCCTACAATTCGGTTTCTTTAAGTAGTATGAGCCCAATTGCGGGAATTATTACGTTAATATAACGGCGCTTTTGTGTCATATAAAGACTTTTTGACACAGTATAACCCTTCCGCAACATATGATTGAGCATGCAATAAAAAAACGCAAGTGCCTCCACACTTGCGCTTTTCTCATAGGAAATATCCAAGTAATAACCCAATTCCCATTAAAAATCCAAATATTGTATTCGTTTTTGCTGTGGCAATCATTGCAGGTGCCATTTCCATTGGAATGCTCTTTCCGATAAAACCTTTCGTTGCTTTAAACGCCTTTGGAACGCTTAAAAAGACTACAAGCATCCACGGTGAGGCAATACCGACAAGAATAAGAGCAATCGTCCATATATAAGAAATGATAAACATAGATGCTAATACGCTGATTGCATTGTTTCGTCCAACTAGAATAGCTAATGTTTTTCTACCGTTTTCTTTGTCACCATCTAAATCGCGAATATTATTTGCAAGTAGAATGGCTCCGATTAAAATTGCATTTGGAATGGACAGTAATACAATTTCTGATGTTACGATTCCAGTTTGAATAAAGAATGAAATTCCAATAATAATAACACCCATAAATAACCCGGCTGTTAATTCGCCAAAAGGTGTATAAGCAATTGGAAGTGGACCGCCAGTATATAAATAGGCAACGGCCATACAGATAAGACCAATGGCTGCGAGCCACCAACTAGAGTTTATGCAAATGTAAACTCCTAATAAAATTGCAATGCCAAAGAATCCGAACGCTAAGTTCAATACTGTTTTCGGCCGAATGCCATCGCGAACGATTGCACCGCCAATCCCAACAGATCCTTCATGATCGAGTCCTCTTTTGTAATCAAAGTATTCATTAAACATGTTTGTTGCTGCTTGTATGAGAAGGCAAGCAAGAAGCATGATAAGAAAAAGAGGTACATTTATTTTGTTCATACCTTCAACTTGCATCGCATAAGTTGTTCCAATAAAAACAGGCACAAAAGCTGCTGTTAATGTATGAGGACGTAATAAGCTCCACCAAATACGCCAGCCTGTTTGTTTACTTGGCTGCATGGAAGAGGAATTTGTCTCAACTTTTGCTTCCATATGAAATCCTCCTATATGTTTGTTATATAAAGTAAAAATGAGTTCTTATTGCCCATTAGAGCGGGAAACATACACAAAAAATACACAAAAAGTACACAATTAAGTGTAGGAAAAGTCTCATATAGTGTCAACGTTTATTTTCTAGGAATGTGCTCGGATTTTCTCAGAAATGCTAAACATTGACACACCTTTCATTTGAGGTGTATCTTAAAATCAAGCGTATTTATGACTATTTTTCGCCCATAGGGGGGAGATTCTGTGATTCAAACGAAACAACATGATGTAAAAGATGTGATTCTGACTGCAATTCAGTGCGCAGCTGAAGGGCAAGTACTCGTTAGTTTTGTAAAGCAAGTGGAATGGATCGATCCACTCCTTTTTTATGCAGCAGGAACACAATTTGGATATAGAGATAGATGTTACTTTGCAGACCCAGCGCAGCATGTTATTTTCGCTGGAGTAGGCTCTGCTTTTACTATAGCAAATTCTTCTAAAAAGCGCTTTCAAAACGCTCGTGAAGAGTGGGCAAAGGTGAAAGGAGAAGCGGTAATTCACCGCGGTGCTTATGAATTTGGAACAGGACCGCTTCTGTTTGGTGGTTTTTCTTTTGATCCGCAAAAGGAAAGAACAGATTTGTGGAAGGCATTTGACGACACAACGCTGCAATTACCAGCTTTTTTATTAACGGTAAAGAATGGAAAATCTTGGTTAACAGTAAACCGTTTCGTATCTGGAGATGATTGTGCGGAAAAGATTTACGAGGAATTGCAAAGTGCCGAGAAGCAATTGTTACAGCAAAGCAAGCATTCCTTCGCAGAAGAAAATGTAACCATTCTTTCAAAAGTAGAGGTAGAACCGGAGAAATGGCTACAAGCAATTGAACAAGTGCAGGAAGAAATGAAGCGAGGAGCTGTTCAAAAAGTTGTGTTAGCTCGTGAAATGCAACTTGTTATGGATAAAGATGTGGATTCGACTTCTGTTTTGGCAGCACTTCGCATTGGACAACCGGATTGTTATGTATTTGCGTTTGATTATAAAGGAACGTGCTTCTTAGGAGCAACGCCAGAGCGGCTTCTTCGTAAAGAGGGAGAAATATATACATCTATGTGTCTTGCCGGTTCGATTGGACGAGGTGCTTCAGAAGAGGAAACGAAAGAGAATGGATATGAACTTTTGCACGATAAGAAAAATTTAGCAGAGCATAGTTATGTAGTAAGCATGATTCGCAGTGTGTTAACAAAGCATTGTGAAACAGTTGATATTCCATATGAACCAAGTTTATTGAAAACGAAAAATTTACTTCATTTATATACATCAGTAGAGGCAAAGGGAAATGGTGATTTGTTATCAATGATTGAAGAGCTTCACCCAACACCAGCTCTTGGAGGGACGCCGCGAGAAGAAGCACTAAAACTGATTCGTGAAGTAGAGCTATTAGACCGCGGTTTATACGGAGGGCCAATTGGCTGGATTGATGAGCAAGGAAACGGTGAGTTTGCGGTAGCGCTTCGCTGCGGATTATTGACTGGCAAACATGTTTCATTATTTTCCGGTTGCGGTATTGTCATCGATTCGAAGCCGCATTTAGAGTATGAAGAAACAAGATTGAAATTTAAGCCGATGCTTTCTGCTTTGGAGGGACTATCTAGATGAGCGATCATATAGAAGCATTATCGTATTACTTAGGCGCGTTTGTTGATGAATTGACGCGTCTGCATGTAGAGGATGTTGTCATTAGCCCGGGTTCGAGGTCAACACCGCTTGCCTTATTAATGGCGCAGCATGAACAAATTCACACATATTTACACGTAGATGAAAGATCAGCGGCCTTTTTTGCGCTTGGCATTGCCAAGGCAAAAAAACGCCCTGTTGCCTTGTTATGTACGTCAGGAACAGCGGCAGCAAACTATTATCCCGCTATATGCGAAGCATTTCATTCGCGGGTGCCGCTTCTTGTGTTGACGGCGGATCGTCCGCATGAATTGCGAGATATTGGTGCGCCTCAAGCGATGAATCAATTTCATTTGTTCGGTTCGTTTGTGAAACAATTTATAGAAATGGCACTTCCAGAAGCAGCAGAACCAATGTATCGGTATGCGCGGATGACAGCTGGTCGAGCAGTAGCAGAGGCGTTGCAAACGCCAAAAGGACCTGTTCATCTCAACTTTCCGCTTCGTGAGCCGTTAATTCCCGACTTTTCTTTAGAGGAATTATGGGAAAAAGGCCGCGGAGAATACGGGGCAACCGTTCATCAAGGGACCATAGCAGTGACGGATGAATATGCAGCATCTTTACGAGAGCGCCTTTCGCATATGGAAAAGGGGCTTATTGTATGTGGAGATGATAGTCATCCGAATATTGCAGAAGCTGTCGTGGCTTTTTCTAAAGTATACGGTTATCCGATTATAGCAGATCCGCTTTCTGGTCTTCGTAGCGGTCTCCATGATAAAGAGACCATTATCGATTGCTATGACACTTTTTTACGAAATGAGCAACTTCGTGATAACTGGAAACCAGATGTGATTATTCGCTTTGGCGGTATGCCAGTTTCCAAAGCACTTACGCAATATTTGAAAAAGCAAACAGAAGCATTGCATATTGTCGTTGACGAATCCGGAAACTGGCGAGATCCGATGCTTACGTCCACAGAAGTTGTGTATGCAAATGATGCGACGTTTTGTGAGCAGCTTGCAGAGGGTGCCGAGCAGAAAAACAACTACGATTGGCTTCATATGTGGCAACAGATGAATGCTACAGTAAAAGAGAAGCTTACTGAAATTGAATCGTATGAACATGCATTTGAAGGAAAAGTAATTACAGAACTTGTAGATGTTTTGCCGGAAGATGCAACTTTATTTGTAAGTAACAGTATGCCGATTCGTGATACAGATACGTTTTTCTTCACAAATGAGAAGAATATTGAAGTATTAGCTAATCGCGGTGTAAACGGTATTGACGGCATTATTTCGACAGCGCTTGGCGTAAGTGTAGCTCGCAAGCCGCTCGTATTAGTTGTGGGAGATTTATCATTTTACCATGATTTAAACGGATTGCTAGCGGCAAAGCTGCACGATTTACATGCGACGATTGTTGTTGTAAACAATGATGGCGGCGGTATTTTCTCATTTTTACCACAGTATGAACAAAAAGAACATTTTGAAGCGCTATTTGGCACGCCGCTCGGGCTTGATTATGAACATGTCGTGAAGATGTATAGTGGTTCATTCCAGCGTGTACATACGTGGGAAGCGTTTCGTCATGAAGTGGAACAAGGAACGAGAGAAGATGGTCTGCATGTCATTGAAATAAAAACGGACCGCGAAGAAAACTTGCAGCTTCATCGTGATATGATGGCAAGAGCAGCAACAGTTGTTTCAAGGGCACTGCAAGGTGAAGAGAAATGAAAGTGAACGTGCATGGTATTTCTTACGAATATGAAGTGATCGGAAGCGGCGAGCCGCTTCTTGTTCTTCATGGCTTCACTGGTAGTATGGAAACGTGGCGTTCGTTTGTTCCGGCGTGGAGCGAGCAGTTTCAAGTCATTTTGGTTGATCTGATCGGACATGGTGAAACAGAAAACTCAGAAGAAGTCCAGCACTACTATATAGAAACGGTAGCTGCGCACCTCATTGCGGTGCTTGATCATTTACAAATTGAGAAAGTGCATCTGTTAGGGTATTCTATGGGAGGGCGCCTTGCTCTTACGCTTGCTTGCTTATATCCAAAGCGTATCTCGTCTCTTTTATTAGAAAACTGTACAGCAGGACTGATAACAGAAGAGGAACGTAAAGAGCGCAGACAAAAGGATGAACAGCTTGCAGATAAGATTGAACGAGATGGCGTTGCTGCTTTTGTTGAAAAGTGGGAAAACATTCCGCTCTTTGCTACGCAAAAAAAATTACCTCTTCATGTACAAGCTCGTGTACGTGAAGAAAGGTTGGCGAATCATCCCAGGGGGCTTGCGAATAGCTTGCGAGGTATGGGAACAGGAGCGCAGCCATCTTGGTGGAATGAACTAGAACACTTGCAAATGCCGGTCTTACTTATGAGCGGAGAATATGATGAAAAGTTCTTTCACATCTTAACAAAGATGAAAAATCAGATTCCTCATGCTGAATTTGTACAAATTATTAGCGCTGGCCATGCAATTCATGTGGAACAACCGCAAAAGTTTGATACAATAGTAAGGGGCTTTTTGCAAAACATAAAAGGAGGTAGAAATACATGACGATTGAATGGGTAAAAGAAGGCAATTACGAAGATATTATTTACTCCACATACAATGGAATCGCAAAGATTTCGATTAACCGTCCTGAAGTACATAATGCATTCCGTCCAAAAACGGTAATGGAGTTAATCGATGCGTTTGCACATGCACGCGATGATCAGAATGTTGGCGTTATCATTTTAACAGGTGAAGGTGGCCGTGCGTTCTGTTCTGGCGGTGACCAAAAAGTTCGCGGTCATGGCGGATACGTTGGTGACGATCAAATCCCACGTCTAAACGTATTAGACTTACAACGCTTAATTCGCGCAATTCCAAAACCAGTTATCGCAATGGTAGCAGGTTATGCAATTGGCGGCGGACATGTACTTCACATCGTATGTGATTTAACAATCGCAGCGGATAACGCAGTATTTGGCCAAACAGGTCCAAAAGTAGGAAGCTTTGACGGCGGATACGGCGCTGGTTATTTAGCTCGTATGGTTGGTCATAAGAAAGCGCGCGAAATTTGGTACCTATGCCGTCAATACAACGCACAAGAAGCGCTTGATATGGGCTTAATTAACACAGTTGTACCATTAGAACAGTTAGAAGAAGAAACTGTGAAATGGGCAGAAGAAATTTTAGCAAACAGCCCAATGGCACTTCGCTTCTTAAAAGCTGCATTTAATGCAGACACAGATGGCCTTGCAGGTATTCAGCAACTAGCTGGCGATGCAACGCTATTATACTACACAACAGACGAAGCAAAAGAAGGCCGCGATGCGTTTAAAGAAAAACGTAGTCCGGACTTTGGACAATTCCCTAGATTCCCGTGATAAAAGCGGAGGCGTAGCTTGGTAGGATAAAAGGGAAAAAAGAGACTTGATGAAATTTTATCAAGTCTCTTTTATTGTGTGTGACAGGTGCTGTACGTTGATAAAATGTGCTACAAAAAGAACCTTAAAAAAGGTTCTTTTCGCAGGGTATAAAATGAAAAAGGAGAGGGAACACGCAATCACACAATGCTGGTATAAGGTCTGAAAATTCAGATTTTTATAAAGGCAATAGTTCCAACATTCATATGATTATTATTATAATAACAGTAAAATTTTAAGTTGGCAACAAAAAAACTGAAAATTTTACTTTTTTCGACAATATTCGTAGTTTTGATGCTACTGTGCATAGTTGGATGCTCTGGCTTCGCGAAAAGAGAGGGTGTTTTTCACTTGTACATAGTTACGATTTGATATAAGCGCAAGAGAGAGATAAGATGGAATTAACGTAAACTTAGTTATATAAACTCATTTGATTTTCAAATATGTAAGTTGCGGATATGCAGAATAAAAGTGACCTACACGTTCCTGCTCCTTTTGTTTTAAACTTTGCATGTGGCAGATGCTCTCGCCCGTCTAAAAAAGAGGGGGTTTTTTATGTTGTCTTTCAACTTATATAGGGAAAGAATTAATTAAAAAGGTATGTTAGTTTTCTATTTTGTGAAAGGAGAATATAGTATGGAAACAATGCCGAATTGGCTTATGCAACGTGCTTTTTTAACGCCAGAGCGCATCGCAATTGAAACGAAGGAAAGTACGTATACGTTTTTACAGCTTCATGAAGAGGTGCTTTTACTTTGTGAGCATCTTGCTTATTTACAAGTGAAAAAGGGAACAAAAGTGGCTGTTCTGATGAAAAATAGTATGGAGATGGTGATCGCGATTCATGCTCTTTCTTATATAGGGGCAGTCGCTGTTTTGCTAAATACACGTCTTTCAAGAGAAGAGCTACTTTGGCAAATGGAAGACGCTGAGGTGTCTTGTTTGCTTACGGATGAAGAGTTTGAGGGAGCGCAAGTGCCCGTATACTTATTTGCGGAGCTTGTAGCATTGCCGAAAGAACAGCTAACTGTGCAAAATGAGTTTGTTTTAGAAGAGACGATGACGATTATTTATACGTCAGGTACGACAGGGAAACCAAAAGGTGTGTTGCTTACGTACGGAAACCATTGGTGGAGTGCGGTTGGTTCTTCGTTAAATTTAGGGCTTCGTGATGATGATTGTTGGTTAGCGTGTTTACCATTTTTCCATGTGGGCGGGTTATCGCTTTTAATGAAGAATATTATGTATGGTATGAGGGTGCTGCTTGTTCCGAAGTATGATTCGGATTTTATTCATGAAGCGCTGCAAACGAGAGGTGTAACGATGATTTCTGTCGTATCTAAAATGCTGACAGATTTATTAGAACGTCTGCAAGAAGATACATATCCACCGTCTCTTCGCTGCGTATTGCTTGGCGGTGGGCCAGCTCCAAGGCCGCTTTTAGAAACGTGCGTTGCAAAAGGGATTCCCGTGTATCAAACGTACGGTATGACTGAAACGTCTTCGCAAATTTGTACATTGGCTGCTGATTATATGTTAACGAAAGTTGGCTCAGCTGGAAAATCGTTATTTCCATGTCAAATTCGTATTGAGCAAGATGGAAAGGAAGCGAGTGTAGGAACTGCCGGGGAAATTGTTGTGAAGGGGCCAAATGTAACGAGTGGTTATTTTAAGCGTGAAGAGGCGACGAGAGCGAGTATTGAAGACGGTTGGTTACATACAGGAGACATCGGCTACTTAGACGAAGATGGTTTTCTTTACGTGCTAGATCGCCGCAGTGATTTAATTATTTCCGGCGGAGAGAATATATACCCAGCGCAAATTGAGGAAGTCTTGCTTATGCATCCTGCTGTTTTAGAAGCGGGAGTTGTTGGAGTGAGTGATGAGAGATGGGGACAAGTTCCTGTCGCTTATGTTGTGAAAGCAGAAGATGTAACAGTAGAGGAATTGCTTGCTTTTTGCGCGGAGAAACTTGCACGGTATAAAGTGCCACAAGCGGTTCATTTTCTTTCTGATCTGCCGCGGGGTGCTTCCAAGAAATTACTGCGCCGTGAACTGCGGCAGCTGCTGGAGGAAATGTAAATGCATATAAAAAAGGCAATCCTTTATGTAACAGAAATGCCGCTCGTTATTCCGTTTGCAGCAAGTTATGGGACGTATGAAAAGCGCGAAAGTATTGTAATTGAATTAATAGATGAAGAAGGGCGAAACGGCTTTGGTGAAGTCGTTGCTTTTTCAGAACCGTGGTATACAGAAGAAACAGTCGTAACAGCGTTTCATATGCTGCAAGACTTTTTGTTGCCAGTGCTATTTGAGCAGAAGCTTTCTCATCCTTCTGATGTGATGTCTCTTTTTCAGCATATAAAGCGCAACAATATGGCGAAAGCAGGCATTGAAGGCGCATTATGGGATTTGTATGCAAAGCGTGAGAATCAATCGCTTGCCGCGATGCTTGGCGGTGTAAAACAGGAAATTGAAGTCGGTGTCGTGATTGGTCTTGATACAATTCCTAATATGTTAAAACGAATTGAAACGTACGCTGAAGAAGGGTATAAACGTTTTAAAGTGAAAATTAAACCAGACAATGACTATGCTTTGCTTCACGAAATTCGCGGAGCGTTTCCGGTGATTCCATTGATGGCAGATGCCAATTCCGCTTATACATTGGCGGATATAAAGCAGTTACAAAGGTTGGACGAATTCGATTTAATGATGATTGAACAGCCTTTAGCAGATAACGATTTTCTTGATCATGCCCGTTTACAGCAGCAAATGGAAACGTCTATTTGCCTAGATGAAAGCATTCATTGTTTAGAGGATGCAAGGGTGGCGATATTACTGGGGAGCTGCCGCATCATCAACATTAAACCTGGACGAGTTGGTGGATTAACAGAATCTATTCGTATTCATGATTATTGTCAGCAACATCGTATTCCCGTTTGGTGCGGAGGTATGGTAGAAATGGGGATTTCCAGAGCGCAAAATATTGCACTCGCATCGCTTCCAAACTTTACAATTCCCGGTGATATTTCCGCTTCTAGCAGGCATTGGAAGCAAGATATTATCTTGCCGGAAGTAACATTACAAAACGGAAAAATTGTCGTTCCTGAGCAAGCTGGGTTTGGCTATGATATAAACCGGGCAAGACTAGAAGAGATTACGAAACAATGCATTGTATGTGAGAGGTGAACAGATGCAAAAGCATGAACAGGTGCTGCGTCATATACAAAATCGTTTACTAGAAACACCATTTGTAAAAGTGGCGTACATTTTCGGATCTCATGCAAGAAAAGAAGCAACGCTTTCTTCAGATTATGATATAGCGATTGAGACAACTCATATTTCAGTAAGTGCTTTTCAATGGCTTTGGTTTCAATTAATGGAAGAGCTAGGCGGAGTTACAAAAGTAGATGTGGTACATTTAAATACATTGCCTAGTGGCGAATTGAAGCGCCATATTTTACGAGAAGGTCGTTTATTTGCACAGCGGATATAAAGAGTTTGAAAGAGAAAAAGGCTCTCCTTTGTACAGAAAGGAAGAGCCTTTTTCGTTACTATATCAATCTATTTTGATTTTCCGACATATAGATTGCTGCTATGCAGAAAAAAAGGAGCTTCCACTCGCTTTCTCCCTTTGTTTAAACTCCGCATGTGGCAGGCAAAGGACCTGACCGCTTCTATGCATGGCCAGATGCTCTTGCCTATCTAAAAAAGATGGTTTTATGTCGTTTTTTGAATTTGGATATATATATCCTAGCTATTTCGGTCTACTGATAAGTAACGCAGTGGCTACGGTAAACCATAATAAAAACCTCATTTGAAACAAGCCTGTTTTTAAAAAGGCCAAGCTTCTTATTTCTGTCCGAAACATAGGATAAATGGAATCCACTGAAAGGATCCGATAAAGAAGAAGGATTTTTTAATAAAGGAGGAAAAGAGGAATGGGTGAAAGTTGTGAACACGATCATGGACACGGGTTTCGTCATCACGGCAATGGCTTTGCGCTTGTAATCGTATTGTTTATTTTATTAATCATTATTGGTGCTGCCTGCTTCTGTGGTGGTGGTGGTGGTGGCTACGGTGGTTATGGTGGTTACGGTGGCGGTCCTGGCCACGGTTACGGCGGTTATTGTTGCTAATACGTTAAAAACTATTGAAAATAGCCTTGTGCTCTGCACAAGGCTATTTTATTCACAGTTTAATATGTCGTGACAATTTTTGAATATAAAATGAGCGTATCAGGAAAAAGAAAATAATTTCAATTATGCCAAAGAGACTTAATATTCGCAGTTCTTCTTTTAATAACGAGAAAGAGAACATACTTTGTAAAAATTTAATTGCAAATATTGTATGAATACAAGCAATCACATAAGGAACGAAAAATAGGATTGCTAATTGAATCGTGGCCGAACGTATCATTTCGGATTTTGTTAAGCCGATTTTGGTAATGGTCTTATATTTCTCTGTTTCACTAGTAAGATCAGTATACATACGGAAATACAAAACACTTCCCGCTCCCATTAAGAAAATAATGCAAAGAAATGTACCGATAAAGAAGTTTGCAATGTTCTCACGCTTGTCGGAATATAATTCATCACTAGATGTGAAAATTTGAAAAAGGACCTTCTGATCCTTCTCATTTTGCTGATTTCTATGTGACTTTTCATCTTCTGTAGTCATACGCAAAATACGCTTTGTGAGCGGCAATGTATTTTCCCAATCATCAACTTGAAAATTATAAAACGTCATTGGTTCGAGATGTGGAATTTCATTTTCGACGACATGGTCTTGCAGTACGATCAAGTATGCATTAGCATCCTCCGGTATAATTGGCTTGTTAGCTATTTCTTTTATGTGAAATTCTTTTTTATTAGACTGTAACATAATCGTTGTTTGTATAAGAAAAGGATTTGTTAATAGTTCTAATGGTACCGGTGAATACCTTGGAACTATATATGTTTCCTGTTTTGCTAATTGAATTTGAGGACGGTCTAGTAATTGAGCAAGACTATTATAGTCACTTTGCTTTATAATCCAAATATCTTCATTAGCAGCTCTATCTTTATAAATAATTGTTTTATGCTTTTGGTAAGTAAATTTGTCTGTCTGTAATTCTTTTTCCAATGCTTCCATATGCTTTGTTTCTAATTGATTTCCTTCATGAGATACGTAAGCAAATGGAAAAGGAAATGCTTCTTCTATAGAAGCTCTGGTGTATTTATTAAATGCATATAACGGTGTAATAATCGTAAAAGCAATTGTAGATAGTATTGTTACTACAAAAAGCATATTAATATTGAGTCGGACCCTCGATGGTAAGTCAGATATCCAGAGCATATTCGTTTTTTTCATAAAAAAGCGTCGTCGCTTTTTTAATATTTGAATGAAAAGAAAGCTCGCTTGTGAAAATAGAAAGTATGTCCCGACTGTAACGAGAGGGATAATCGATAAAATAATAAGCAAGCCGGTTCCGTTTGTTAAATTTTTTTCTGTTATATAACTTTCTGGATACGCTGCAAAAATATAACCAGAAAGTAAACACAGTAAACTAAAAATTGAAATGACAACAGAAGGCGACGTCTCTTTCTTTTTGCGCATTTCTCCTTTTATAAGATGGATTGTTTTCCGTGTACGAATTAAAGCAGGTGTACAGAGCGATACACTAATAAAAAGTATGAGAAATGTCTTTATCGTTGTCCAAATTGCTTTTGAAGGCCAATATAAATAAAGGCCGTTAACACCAGAAATTTTTGATGTAATTAATAAGAAAAAGTTAGAAAATACAAGACCGGCTTGAAGACCGAAACAAATAGCAAGAATTCCAATAATCATATTTTCTAAAAAAATAAGCCATTTCATCTGTCTGTTTGAAATACCTAAAACGGTTAAAATGCCAAATTGTTTTTGACGTACTCTTAAAAATGTTCCAATCGAGTACAATAAAAAGAATAAAGAAAACAGTATAATTACCACTTGCGTAAACCCAATTAAAGTGAGAAGGGGTCCTGTTTCGTTAAAACTTTTTATGTTTTGCAAACGTGGATGATACCGATACACAGCGAATGAAAAGAACACCGTAATAGAAAATGAACTGCTTAAAAAATAAGCAAAGTAAGCTCTTGAGTTGCGAACGACATTCTTTAAAGCAAACTGCCAAAACTTCATCCACGTCTTCCTCCTAGTAATGCTAATACATCTAATATTTCTTGATAAAACTTTTCACGGTGAAGGCCGCGGTGCAGTTCATTATAAAGCTCACCGTCTTTAATAAAAATGACGCGGTTGCAATAACTAGCAGCAAATGGATCATGTGTCACCGTTAAAATTGTTGATTGTTCTTCTTTGTTTAACTTCGTAAATAACTCCATTACATCAATTGCAGCTTTCGAATCTAAGTTACCTGTTGGCTCATCGGCAAGTAGTAACGAGGGTTTATGAATCACTGCGCGAGCCACTGCTGTACGCTGTGATTGGCCGCCGGAAACTTCAAAAATTCGTTTATCCAAAATATGATCAATACCGAGCTTACTTGAAATGGTCTCTAGTTTTTCGTCCATTTCAGATAGCGGGACATTATCTAAAGTTAAGGGCAAAACGATGTTTTCACCAATTGTTAATGTATCTAATAAATTAAAGCTTTGAAATACAAACCCTAATTCTTGTCGACGAAAGATCGCTAACTTTTCGCTGCGAAATGTATGAGGCTGTTTTCCATTAATAAAGACTTCTCCTGCTGTAGGAGAATCAATGGTCGAAATCACATTTAATAAAGTGGATTTCCCGCTTCCTGACGGGCCCATAATCGCAACAAATTCCCCTTTATCTACATGTAAATTAATATTTTTTAAAGCAGTATGAGGGACTTTTCCCTCATAGACTTTCGATACATTTTGAACGTGCAGTACTTCTTCCATATACCAGTCACCTTTCTAATGCTATAAATTCATTTTCATTTTTTAACATATAAGTCACTATGCATTGACAGAGGCTCTTATTTTATATTTTTATATTTGGATATTTTTCTATAGTTTAATATGCTTGGACAACTTTTGCATATATAATGAACGAATTAAAAGGAAAAAGAGAATTTCAACTGTTCCAAAAATGATAAGGACAACACTAACTTCAGTAAACAAGGATAGTTTGATTACGCCTTTCCACATTTTTGCGGCAAACATCGTATGGATGGAAGCCATTATATATGGCACGAAAAATAAGATGGCAAGCTGAATGGTAGCCGACCGCTTCATTTCTGATTCTGTTAAGCCAATCTTTGTAATCGCAATATATTTGTCTTGTTCATTCGTTAAATCTGTATACATACGGAAGTAAAGCACGCTTCCAGCCCCGATAAAGAAGATAATACCAAGAAACGTCCCAATAAAGAAAAAGGAAGCATTTTGCAATTTCGTTTCATAGAGTTGATAACTTCCTTCAAAAGCTTCGTATAAACGTTCATCAGAATGAATTTGTTGGCGATCCGTAGAAAGCTTTTGAATGAATGTGGCTGCGATTGTATGTGCATTTTCCCAATTTTGTACTTGGAAATTGTATAACGTCATATGTTTCATAGCTTGTGATAGCGATTGTACCGTATTGTCGGATAAGACGAGTACATTTGAAACAATTCCAGAAGGTATCATATTTTTATTACCAATACCTTGTACGTGTAATTTTAAGGAATTTGGCGAAAGGATAATTGGCTGTTTTTGGTGCGGTGATTCCCATTTACCAAACATAACTTGATAAGAGTAGCCGGGTAGTATATACGTTTCATCATCTTTTAAGAAAATCTCTTTACGATGTAGTGCAGTAGCTAACTGATTATAATCACTTTGTTTTAATACATACACTTCATCTCGATCGAGAAAATCTAGACCTTCTTGTAATGATACACCATATAAGTCTACTTTTATTTTGTTGCATTTAAATTTCTCATTTCTTAGCTGTTTTTCTAACCAATCGATATGTTGCGAAGCGATTGGATTCGTATCATAAGAAAGATAAGTGAATGGAAACGGATTATCTTTCACAATTTGCGCCTTTGTAAATTTTCCAAAACCATAAATAAAAGTAATCATCGTAAAGGCGAGAGTGGACAACATTGTTACGACAAAGAGCATATTAATATTTGTACGAATACGGTTTGCTAAGTCAGAAATCCACAGCATATTAATTCGTTTCATATAAAATTTTCGTCTTCTTTTCAATAAATGAATGAGCAGAAAGCTAGTTTGTGAAAAGAAAAAGTACGTCCCTATGGCCACAAGTGTTGGAATGACAAAAATGCTAGAGACAATATATAGGATACCAATAACATCACCTAACGACATAAAGTACTTTGGACATATTGCTAATGAATACCCAGAAAGTAAGCATGAAATGCCAAACAAGGAAATGATTATAGATGGTTTCTTTTCTTTTTGATTTATTTTTCCTTCTTTTAAAAGACGTACAGCTTTTCTCGTTCGAATTAAAACAGGGGTGAAAGCTGATACGAAGATAAACAGTCCAAGAAAGGTTGCTGTTGTCACTAAAATTGCACCTTTTGGAAAATATAAGTACAATCCGGGCATGTGCGTAATTTTTGCTGTAACTAATAAGAAAAGTTGTGAAAACACAATCCCAACTTGAATTCCGATAAAAATAGAAAGAAGCCCAATTAACATATTCTCAATGAAAATGAGTCGCTTTAATTGCTTTTTTGATATACCTAGAACAGTCAACACGCCAAATTGTTTTTTTCGAACCTTTAAAAACGTACCGGTAGAATATAGTAAAAAGAAAAATGAAAAGAATACAATAACAGCCTCAGATATCCTCATTAAGGTGTCGATACCGGAAGTTGTGTCAGCATTTTGCAAACGAGGATGAAATAAATACACGGCAAATGAAAAGAAAATTGCAATGGAAAAGGAACTGCTTAAAAAGTAGGCAAAGTAAGCACGGGAGTTACGTGTTACGTTCTTAAATGCAAATTGCCAAAATGTCATATTTTTTTAATCCTCTCAGTCTTAAAATCAATCTTACATGTTGCAAAAGTGTATGAGGAATCCTTTCCTCATACACTTTGTTATAAAGCTATATAAATTTATTTCTATGCAAATCAAAAAATGACCGCTACTTGCTTTCTCTCTTTGTTTGAACTTCGCATGTGGCAGAAAAAGGCCCTGACCGCTTCTATGCACGGCCAGATGCTCTCGCCCATCAAAAAAGAACAGGTTGTTATGTCAGTTTTTTAATTTGGATATATAAGTTAATCTGCATGTTCATCTGTTTTGTTTAGGGCGGCATTATGGAAAATGATTTTGATACTTGTTCCTTTGCCAACTTCAGAGTCTAGTTTGACAGAATGACCTAAATAAGAGCAAATTTTACTCACAATATATAAGCCCATACCAGTAGACTCTCCAAATGTTCGTCCATTTTTTCCTGTGTAAAATGGTTCAAACACACGGCGAATATCTTCTTGCGGAATACCGACACCTTCATCGCGCACTTCTAAAATAATATCTTTCCCGTTTTGAGCAGCGGATAAGAATACTTTTTTTCCTCTCTCGCCTGAATACCGAACCGCATTTGTCATTAACTGATAAATAATGAACTTTAGCCATTTGGCATCAGAAGTAACCATTACATCAGAGGGTACTTCTAAAACAGGAAAGACACCGTTTCGAATAAACAGCTCTTTTAAGCTATTTATATTTTTTGTGACTGCGTCTTTTAACGAAATAGTTTCCACATGAAAGTCTTTATGGAAATTATTTAACCGTGCCATATATAATGCCATATCTAATCCTTGGTTTAACTTTTCAAGCTCTTGTTTAAATTTTGGAATCAGATGCTCATCTTCCATTTCAAGCACTATTAACTGCATAACAGAAACGGGCGTTTTCATTTGATGTACCCATTGGTTAATAAACATTTGATGCTCTTGTTGTTTTACTTCATATGCTTGCAAGTCTTTTTGAAACAGACGATATTGTGCACGAACAAGCTCATTTACGCCATGCGGCATAGGAGCAGTTGCTCGCTCAATGAACGCATCCTCTATTTTGTCAGGCAGCTCACTTAGTCGTTTATATAATCTGCGATTTCGAACGTAGCGATAAGCGAGAAAACAAATGAATAAATACATACTTAGCACGATAAAATAAAATTTATTGTTTTTAAATCCATCAACGGTATCATACAAAACGAAGATAATAGCAAAGTTTAAAATATAAAGAAGAAAAAAGCCAATATGATCACGTAAAAATAACCTCATTCTCTATTCACTCCAAGTTGCATTTAACCGATAGCCTAAGCCACGTACAGTCTCAATCGCATTTTCAATTCCAAGCTCAGTGAACTTTTTACGAAGACGCGTAATATTTACGTTTAATGTATTTTCTTCAACAAAACTTTCATCATCCCAAAGTGCAGATAGCAAATCTTCTCTGTTTGCTGTGCGAGGATGTTTAGAAAGAAGCATCTCTGCTAAAATGGCCTCTTTTTTTGTGAGCAATACGTGCTCATTTCTATAGTGAAGCTCTGGGCGTTCAGGATATAGCTTTAATCCTTCCACTTCGACGATGCGTTCGGTCATACTCGGTGCATAGTCACCGTAGATGCGGCGTAATTGCCCTTTAATTTTCGCCATTACAACATCATAATGAAACGGTTTAGTAATATAATCATCAGCACCGCTTTCAATCGCCATAATTTGCTCCATTTCACCAGCGCGAGCAGAAATGAAAACAATTGGACAAGTGGATTCATGACGAATTTGACGGCACCAGTAGAAACCATCAAACTTCGGTAAATTTACATCTAATAAAACAAGATGTGGTTTTGTATGATTAAATGAAGCCATAATATCATCAAAGTTATCTGCAACAATTGCCTCATAACCGTATTTTTGAATATGGGATTGCAGTAAAGATGAAATACTTGGATCGTCTTCTACAATTAAAATCTTGTACATGCGTACATGCCTCCTCTAACTTTGTGTATATATAGTGTAACATTTGTTTTCTTTGTTTTCATTATGTCAATCCTTATTATATATACAAGTTGAAAAAACGTCATAAAAACCTCCTTCCTTTTAGGAGCGACGAGACATTTCAGCGGCTTAAATGTCGAAAAATTTAAAAGGATAGAGAGTGGATGAAATTGACAAAATATAAAAATCAATTTAATATTTAGGTAAATATCTAAATGTCTAATTAGTGAAAGGAAGAAAGACATTGAATCAAGCATTTAAAGCGTTAGCAGATCCAACAAGGCGCAAAATTTTAGACCTATTAAAAGAAGGCGATTTAACAGCAGGAGAAATTGCCGATCACTTCAACATGACAAAGCCGAGTATCTCTCATCACTTAAATGCGCTCAAAAATGCAGAGCTCATTCAAGATGAGAAAAAAGGACAGTTTGTTGTGTATTCATTGAATACAACTGTGTTTCAAGATTTATTAACGTGGGTGTTTACGTTTACGAATAAAGGAGAATAGGGGGATAGGAAGTGAGGAAGCATATCATCGGCAACTATTTACCACAATGTAAACCAAACTACTTCATCGGTATTCGTACGCCATGGACATTAAGCAATGAAGAAGTATGGCGCAAAACCCACCGTTTTAGCGGAAAAGTATTTATGATTTTAGGAATGATCATGTGCGGAAGTATTTTTGCACCTGTTACTTGGAGAACATATATCATACTGACTGTTGTTTTAGTTGGTGTGGTAATCACAATGCTGTATTCTTATCTCGCTTATAAGAAAGAGATGAGAGGATAGTTGGGAAAATCATTTTTTTATTTAAAAAAATGCATATATTCATAAAGAGTGTTTCTCCTAATATATAGATATATTATTATGTTGAAATAATTATAATTAAATTGTGATTATTAATGTCGATTATATATTAGTAATCTGTTTACTATATTTAATTTAAATAACAAGCAAATTTATAAAAAAACAAAAAGAAAAAAGCCACTTTTCCATTTGTGAAGTGACCCCATAAAGTTAGACAGGTTATTTCATTAGGCAACTTCTTGGGCATGGACTCGGTATTGTACCGGGCTCATGCCCTTTAGTTTTGCCTTAATTCTTTTATGATTATAGTATTCAATATACTTTGCTAGTTCTTGCTTAAAATGTTCAACACTTTCAAATTCTTTTAGGTAAAGTAATTCTGATTTCATGATGCCAAAGAAGCTTTCGATCACCGCGTTATCGTAACAGTTCCCTTTACGGGACATACTCTGTGTAATGCCACGTTTATTGAGGGAGTGATGGTATTGTTTCATTTGATAGTGCCAACCTTGATCTGAATGAATAAGGAGTGTATCCTCATCTGTTAAGCGTTCAAAAGCTTTTTCATCTAAAGATTCATATCTTCTAATCCACTGATAGAATACACTGGAATCAACACCTATAGATTTAGCAATTGTCTTTCCGCCTTCAGTACCCTCTAAATATCGTTTTACTGCTCGTATTTTTTCTTTTGAAGAAAATTTAGCCATAAAAAAGTGCACCTTCAAT
>NZ_JAVBXD010000042.1 GCF_030756675.1 Bacillus multifaciens | reverse complement strand
ATGCTCCACAGTATCAAAATGTGAGGATTTTAAATCCGGTTGTAAAATCAATGAACGCTGGAATTGTAACTGATTTTGGGTTTGGAGTAAGAATTACAAATCCTGATATTTCTTATTGTCAAGAAGATGGTATTTGGTGTTATTACACGCTGGATTGGAGTTGCATAGGTGGTGTCGCAAAATACAACAACCAACGAGGCTGGCCACGTGCTGATATTCACATTGGCGAAGATGGAGGCAAAAAGACGTTTAGAGCAATATTAGCAAACTGTCAAGCAAGAACAGTAACACTTGTTGGTATTCAAGATAGTATTGTAACAAATGTAATTGTGAATGGCGGCGGGTTTTCTTACGATAAAAATGACCACAATAATAAAATAGACTATCTAGAAGTGGGTTGGGGCACTATATGAAACGAGTAGAAAGACCTAAAATTGAACAATTATCAACGGGCGATCAATTTCATCTAGTTGATATGAAACTTTTTGAGGTAGTAGAGGGTAAGAATGAACCGTCCTCTATTCGCTTCGAAGTTCTAGATACAGCTATGAATAAGCGTGTGTATCAGTATGTAGAAGATAGAAATCTACTTATCTTTGAGGGTCAATACTATATCATTCTAGTGAATCATCTTGATGAATTAGGATTCAAGGATTGTGATGCAATTCAAATAGGTGCTGAATTATCTTTACAAACACAAGAGAAGAAGGTTACTGGTTACTTTTCTATAGAAGAAGGACTTGCACACACATTTGAGGGAAGTAATTTCAAATATATCAATCGTTGTTCTAAAAAAAATCAATTACAGTTTGATAACTTCGGTGGCGAAAGTCGTATGAAAATGATTCGAAAGCTACTGGATCGATTCGATATTGAATGTATATTCGATAACATGACCGTTATCTTTGCGGATAGAATCGGTAAAACAACAGACAAGCTATATAAATTCGGTTATAACGTAAATGCCATTAAGAAAACAACAGATGACAGCAATTGCTCATTCTCTGTTTTACTTTTAGGACATAAACCATCTAAAGAAGAAGGGGACGGTCCACAATTTACGTATTATTATGAATCACCTCTTAAATACAAAATGCCGGAACTCATTCGTTATCGACAAGCTGAGAATATTGAGGATGACAAGATTAAAAATGAAGAAACAGCAAGGAAACGTTGCGAAGAGGCTGTAAATGATATTCCAGTCACTTCTATCACTGTGGACCATAAAGAAGCAAACTTTGATGATTCGAATGAGCCAAAGGTCGGAGATAAAGCGATTCTCCAACATCACAAGTACAACATGGATTTTGATGTGCGTGTCGTAAAACGAACCCGTTATCCATTTGAGCAGACACCAAACGTCTATGAGTTTAGTAATAAACGAGATGAACTTGTGGATAGAACAGAAGAGCAAAAGAAATGGACCGCGGATATTCTTTCTGTCGTAAAAGAATTAGATAAAAAGCTATTAGAGGAATCCAACAAGTATACAGAACGTATCAATGCAGAGACAGAAAAGAAAGTGGAAGAAGTCAAAAAGGAAAGTGAAGCAGCAAAGAAACTTGCTGAATTAGTGGAAGAAAACCAAAAGAACTTTCAAACCACAATCATTGAAAGTAATACGGAACCAACGACTAACCTGGAGCCTGGTAAATCATTGTGGTTGGATATCTCAAAAGGTAGACCGGGTATTTTAAAAAAATGGAACGGTAAAACGTGGGAACCTATTGTTCAAGATGTAGATGCAGTAAAAAAAGAAGCATTAGAACAAGTAAACAAACAAGTAGAAACGGCAAGAACAGAGCTTAATGAAAAGGTAGAAGCGGTTCAAAAAGAAGCGCAAGGAAAATATAACAAGATTGAAGAAACAATTGATGGCGTTACTCGAACTATATCAAATGTACAAAAAGAGCAAGGTGATATTAGCAAGAGAGTCACTACTACAGAACAAACGGCAGAAGGATTTAAACAATCTATTGAATCGTTAAATAAAGAGAATGAAACCATCACCAACAAAATAAATACTGTAGAAGAAACTGTGGAGGGGACAAAAAAGACAATTTCTGATGTGCAGTCTGATACAAATTCACTGAAAAAGACAACAACAGAAATTAAAGAGCAGGCCGGGAAAATCAGCGAAAAGTTAGATAGTGTAGAGAAGAAAACTAATAATCTTAGTGTTGGTACTCGAAATTATGTCCTATTAAGCTCTGATGAAGTTGTACTTACAAATACTGATAATAGTCAAACTAAAAGTAAAAGTTATAATGTTTCCGATTTAGGTAAAACAGATTTTAGAGGGAAGCAAGTTGTTTTAAGCTTTGATGCAGAAACAATGAATTTAGTGCATGGAACAGCTGGTAACAATAGTGTTGGTATAGAATTAAGGGTTGGTTATAAAGACGGGAAAACAAATTGGTTTGAATCGTGTTACGGCAAAGTAGTTCCTGCTGGCACCAATTCGTATCGTAGGTATTTTAAAGTATCACAGGTTATTGAAGATAAAGAAATTGATAATTTAACAGTAACAGCCTTGTTAAGGAGTGCTTCTGGAACTGTTAAATTTAGAAATCTTCAAATTGAGATCGGTACAATTCCGTCATCGCATCAACCAGCTCCAGAAGATGGAGTGTCTAATGAAGATTTTACTAAGAAAACAACCGAGATTGTCAAGAGTGTGGAGGGCATAAAAGAAAGTATAACGAAAGTCGAAAGTAATCAAAATTCTTTTAATCAACGTGTTACTACTGTAGAGAAAAACGCAGAGGGTATCAAACAAAGTGTTGGTAGTATCCAGGAAACACAAACAGCGCAAGGAAAACAAATACAAGAAGCGAAATCTACACTGGAAGCACAAGCAGAAGCGATTAAAGGAAAAGTAACGATTACCGAAGTGGGTAACTATGTTAGCAGCATAGGCATGGATAATTTGATTAGAAACTCATTATTAAAAACAGATTCAAGCCATTGGTCCTTATATCCTAATGTTGTACGTGATACCAATGTTATGTATAACGGATCTTACAGCATTAAAACAGACCAGACTGGATTAACGGCTGACAATTGGCGAGGAGCTATTAGTGAGAAAGTTAAAGCTGCAGCTGGTGAAGATTTTGTTATATCTGGTTGGTTTATGACTGATGATAAAGGCAAAATCGACAAAGGAGTAAGGATAGAAATAGAGTTTTTTAACGCTTCTGGTGCGAGAATATCTACCGCGGGTTTTGATATCCCATTAGAAAACAACATTTGGAAATTCGCATATGGAACAGCAAAAGCACCGATTGGAACAGCACTCGTTGATGCTAGGTTCTATGTAATACGAAACGGTAGACTTTGGGCGTCTAAAATGATGCTACAGCGTGGAATGAAGCCATCTGAGTTTACTGAGAATGCAATGGACATTGTTGGTAGAGATGAATTATTAGGACAGATTGCAGAAAAGGTAGCAACAGCTGATTACAATAAGAAAACAGAGCAAATCGATCGTGAGATTGCAGCTACAAAAGAAGGTATTAGTCTTTCCGCCAAAAAAACAGAAGTGTATACACGAGTAGAAGCTGACGGTAAATATGCTACAGGTGCTTATGTAAAAACAGTTGAGGGGCGTATTGATGTCACTGAAAAAGCAATTACTAACACAGTCCGTAAAGGTAGTGTAATTTCAGAGATTAATCAAACAGCTGAAGCAATAAAAATTGAAGCAAAGCGTATTAATTTAGTTGGTGCTGTTACAGCAGAATCAATCGCTGGTAAATTGCTTGAAGGTATCACTATTAGAGCAAGGGATCCAAACAATAGTAATAATTTCACAGAAATGTCTAATGGTCGAATTTTCACACAAGGTATTGAAAATCCTAATGAGCAAAGCCAATGGGCGAAGAAAATTATTACCGGATTAGAGAGAGGGAGATTTTATAGTAGAGGCTATAAAGAGGATGGAAAAGAAGCGAATTATGTAGAAATTGCAGCATGGGGCGCTTCGTTTGGTACAGGTAATGATGGAGCAACATATGGATCAAACGGATTTACTCTATTAGACCAAGGTCAAGGTAAAGCTGTTGCAGCTAGAGCTTATGATCAATTTCAAGGATGGAAACCCTCACTTCAGTTTTTGAATCCGCAAAGTAATGAAAAAGCAGGGATGACATCAAATAAAATTTATTTTGAGCGAATGGGTAACTATTTCAACGAATGGGTAACTGAAAATAACCGTTCACATTTAAGTTTGTATAGAGGAAGACTCGTTTCTGATGATGGATGGGGAGGATATATACAAGTACAGAGCGGTAATGGTTCAAACCATTCTGGTCTCGTAGCATCAGAATATAAAACTACCTCTCAACGAAAGCTGAAGACATTTATAAAAGACTTACAGTTTGATGCATTACAAGATGTTTTAGATTTAAAAATAAAAGAGTATTATTTCAAAAGTGATGTAGCTACCTTGTATGAAATGCGTGAACAGAAAGAAGCTGGACAAGTACCATACACATTAAAAAACATTCCAAAGCATTATGGTTTTATGGTTGATGATTGTCCGCTTTCATTTACAGATGATGAACGAAAAGGGGTTAATTTATATGCCTCTTTATCAGTTACAATAAGAGGTTTTCAACAGTATGTACAAAGAACAGACGATAGGCTGAATCAAATAGAAAAGGTGATTATTGATGAAAATAACAGCAAACGCAGAAATGTACGCAAAAGTGGTGGAAGAACAGCTAAATGCAGCCACCCAAGAGAAAAACATTTATTTGGCTCGCGTAATCGAACTAGAAGCAGAAAATCATAAATTAAGAGAAGAAAGTGAGAAGTTAAAACCAAAACAAAAATAAATACAACCGTAAGGTACAGGAGCATAGAATATGCTCCTTTTTTATTGCCAAAAAGGAGATGAAGTAATGCATGTAACGAAGGAAACAGCGATTATTGGACCAATTATCGGCTTTTTAGGAGGGGTTATTGATGTCATATATGGTACACAAAACTTTCTCATGATTTTAGCCCTCGGAACTGTAATTGGCTTTGATTGGATTACAGGAACAGAGGCAGCACATAAGGATGGAAGTTATGCAAGTTCATATGGGATTAAAGGGATTAAGCGAACACTTACTATTCTTTACATCCCGTTTATGGGTCATGTTTTAGACTTGGCATTTAGTTTGGATGGAGTAATTACTTTTTTCAATCTATTAGCTGGTGGGTTAATTTGGCACATTTTGAAAAGTGCTATTGCTAATTGCTCACGTGCTGGTTGGGATAAATGGATTTCTCAAAAGATGCTAGAGAAACTTTCTAGTGAGATTGAGGCAAAGACTACTAGATCCGAAACAAGAAAAAAAGAAATTAAGGGAGAGAATGAATAATGACTAAACGTATTATCGATATTTCATATCACAATGGAAATCCAGATTGGGATATATTAGCACCACAATTAGATTTAGCTATTTGCCGCGTACAATACGGTTCAAATAAGAAAGATGTTAAATACAATGAATATGTGGAGGCGTTAGAATCATATGGCATTCCACATGCAGCATATGCTTATGGTTGCTATGTCAGTGTAGCTGATGCCATTGCAGAAGCGAAAGACTTCCTTGCTCGTGTTAATCCTAATGCAAAATTCCTAGTTTTAGATTGTGAGAAAGACACATTAGATGCTTGCGGTGGAGATAATCTAGCAGAAGCATCACAAGCATTCATTGATACACTAAAAGATGCTGGCTGGAAAGTTGGTTTCTATGTATCTCATGAACTGTATCCACTTTACAATTTACAAAGTGTACAAGCTGATTTTCTGTGGATTCCACGATACAGCACATCAAAACCTAAATATGCATGTGATATTTGGCAATATGCAGACGGTGAAACAGGCGGATGGCTCGATGGTATCGGAAAGGTAGATTTGAACTATCTGAACAGAGATAAGTCGCTTGAATGGTTTACAGGAGGTAGCGCTCAATCCTTACAACCACAAGAAGAGGTTTTAGGTTATCTTACAACTACTGCTGATGTAGCAAATATTCGAAAAGAACCTAATGTAAGTTCTCTTGTAATGAGACAAGCAACAAAAGGGCAAGGTCATACTTATTATGAATGGCATTATGATGGTGCTCATTTTTGGTATAAAGTTAATCCTGAAAATTGGATGAGAGATGATGTAGCAAAAATTAATAGAGATGGTAAATCTCAAGGTGTCGTGTGGGTTAATGCAACGGATGTTAACTTACGAAAAGGTGCGAGTACTGGTGATGTTGTCATCAATAAAATTACAAAGCGTTCCGCTTATGATGTTCATTATCGTTTCGAAAACTGGATTTACATCACTGGCGATGGCGTTGAAGGTTGGATGTATTTTGATGAGTCTTATGTGAATTGGTTGAGATAAATACCAAAAAGCCCTGATGAAGTAGAGCATCAGGGCTTTTTGGTATTGTTTGACAAGATGACAGTTTCCTAATCAAACATTAGTTATGACATTACAAATACAAAAGTAGTTAGAAACCTTTCTGTATTATTATATCAATATATAAAGAATATAAATATGTAATTTTGCATAACTTAATCCATTTTTGTATATTATTTTCATTTTATAGAAGGAATTTCAATCATTTGCTTTACGTGAGTAAAGTTATGTGGTATAATAAGAGTATAAAGAAAAGGAGGTGAAAACATGAATTGGTTGATAATCTTAGGTGCTATCGCAACAATCTACTCTCAAACTTCATCGGGTATTAAAAATACGATGGATATCTACTACAAGATAAAAGAAGAGAGAGAAAAGAGTCGCTCCCGACAAGAAGACGACTCTCAAAACTAAGCAATGCAAGGGAGGGAAACCTCCCTTGTACCTAAGATTATAACACATTCATAAATTATTATGAAAAAGACAATATTACAAATCATTCCTGTTGTGCTGGTATTGGTGTTTTTTCTTACACTCATCGATTATAACCATCTAGGAACTATGGATTACGTGTACTTGATTGTATGTGCATTTGCTTTCGTAGCAATTGTTTTTAATGTAATTACAGCCTATATAAAGGAGAAGCATAAGTAATGTATAAGTTTGATACGAAAGATGATTTAATACGATTTATTAACGAAGAAACTGTAAATACAACCGAAGCCGTGAGCATTCTTGGATGTTCACGGCAGTATATACACCAACTGGTTACAGAAAAGAAATTAATCCCTATTAAGGAAATGCCACGCGATCGATTATTCTTTAAAGAAGATATTCTGAAAAGAAAAGAACAAATGAGGAAATGAAAAGCAGCTTAGTTAAGAATTAACGGTATAAAAAAAACGTCCATTTGAGTCTTTCTCAAGTGGACGTTTTTTTTATGGGAACAAATTTTATAAAATTTTTAACCATTATTTTACATGTTATTAACACTTTGTTGTTAAAATTTTACATGGAATAACAATTAAGGAGATGATTTTAGTGGAGTTGACAATAATCGATGAACAAAAGATAACAGCGTATTTAGTACAAGTATCTCAGCAAGATAAAAATTTCTTGTTTCACATTCGGGAAATTGATGACAACATAGATATTAATTTTATTGATGAAAATAATAATTTTTTAACACCTGTTCCGGTTGAACTATTTCTAAGTAAACTTTTGAGTGAGGAAGGAACAGTGGATTTTAGAAGAGTATATAGAAATATGTCGGGATTGGTATTATTAGAACCATTGACACGTGAGGATTCACTTTATGTAAGAGAAATGACAAAAGAAGAGGCTGTTGCATTTAGATACTTAGAAGATACTTTTTCACGAGACTTAATGAATAAAGTAAAAAGCCCTCTCATGTGAGAAGGGCTTTCTACTTTATAAATTATTTGCTTGTGATATAAGTTTGGAGACGTCTTTTACTTCACCTATTTGGAACGCATTAATATGTGCATTGACTGCACGTTTGAATTGTTCTATCTGTTCTGTTGTGCCTGATTCCTCTTCTAAATCATGAACATGTTCAAGAACGAAATTCAAGTCACTATTAATTACTTTTACATCACTTTGATTTAATTTCCCACCGTTCATTGCTTTCCAAGTGCTTATATTATCATTTAATTGATTAAGTATATCTTTTATATATTTTTTTGATTGTGAGGAATCAGTGGAAGAAGCTGTATTATTAGAGGAATTTTTAGCCTTAGCTTCATCCGCTTTTTTCATTTGTTCTTCTTTTTCCTTTTGTACATTTGCAGCTACGATGTCTTTTTCTTTTGTGATGTATTCAGGGACTGACATGTTATTTTTCTTTGCCATTTCCTCAAAACGTTCCATTACAGCTTTATCTTTTGACTCTTTATTATCTGTAGGTTCAAAGGTAGGATATTTAACATTGTACTTTTTGTAGATTTCAATGTTTATTTTTCGGCCATCATCAGTTCTCAGTTCTTTTGCTTCTTTTTCTTTCATTTGAAGTTCTTCAACTTGTTTCATAACTTCTTTATGTTCTTGATCACGTTTTTCTTTGTATTCTTGTTTCGCTTTCTCATTAGAAGATGCAATTTTGTCTTGTTTTTCTTTTTTATCTGCAAACCCACTAATTACAGCAACAGCAATAAATAAATACACAGCACTAGCTACAATCATCTTCCATTTTGTACTTGAGCGGAAGCCTAGAATCTTGTTGTACCATTTGCGTTCTACTTTTTCTATTTTAATAGAAGTATTAGTTTGGATTAATCTCTCAATATCTTTTGTTTGTTGTAGTGGAATAAAATTGAAAGTTTTATGTACACCTTTGAAATTCATGATAGCTTTTACAGCAAATCTGTCAATTGTAACTGTATCGTAATCTTCGAAATAATATGTAGCAATGCTAGAAACATCTTGGGTACCTTTGTTGTACTTAAATAATTGGATGTTATCTTTATCAACAGCAGCGTATCCACTTTCAGTGGAACTAAATTTAGCCGTGACGATGATAGGTGAAGTTGTATATTTTTTAGTTATAGCCTGTTTGGCTAATTGCTCTTCACTTGGCTTTTTTTCTTTTTTACTCATGTTGTTGTGCCTCCCTAAAAACCTATTGTAAATATATACCGTTATTTAGTATAACAAATAAACTGAAATGCTTTAAGGGAGGATTTTCTAATAATAGAAAGAAATTTAAGATATGGTAATTCTTATTTCAATGTATAGGCACGTTCGGTGAAGGATCCGTTTTAGTAAAACAAGCACGTGAAAAAGGGGTTGCAGCACCAATTTTGGGTGGTGACGGTATCGATTCTCCAACAATGGGGGAAGTAGCAAAAGATGGATTAAAAGATACGTATTATACAACAGTAGCAACTGCACCAACAGTAACGGAGAAAGGGAAAGCATTTGTAACAGAATATAAAGAGAAGTTTAAAAAAGATGTGGAAGCATACTCTGCATATGGATATGATTCAGCTGGTGTTATTTTACAAGGAATAAAAGATGCTATTAAGAAAAATGACGGTAAGTATCCAACACGTGAACAAGTACGCGATGCCGTTCGTGCTATAAAAGAATACGATGGCGTTATTACGAAAGTAGCTTTCGACGATAAAGGTGATAACAAATTTGCTAAAGTTTACATTTATAAGTACGAAGGTGCGAAATATCCAGGAACGCAAGAAGGAGAGGTAAGTAAATAATGGGAAAACCCGGCATCTGCCGGGTTTTTAGTTTGGATTAGAAAGTCCATAGAAAAACATCGTGAGGATTTCTTTTGTTTGCTGTTCACGATGTTCACCAACTAAGTGTGCAACGAATTGATCACTCATCTTAGAAAAAGCACCGATATATAACAAAATCATATCTTTTGAAAGATTTGGATTAATTTCTTTTTTCTGCTGTGCTTCTTCAATAAAGCGAAGAAAAAGGGGAAGCGCTTTTTCATTTTGATATGTAAATAGAAAATTACGCAATTCTTCATCTGTTTGCATTGCTTGTGCAATCATTTCAGGATGTAGACGGTGTATACTTTTTAATTTTTGAGTCATAATGCGCTGTATTTTTTCTTGAAAAGATAAGTCGCTCGTTAACAGTTCTTCATAATAATCGACCTCTTGAATTGTAAACTCTTGAATGAGTTCGCGAAATAAAGCATCTTTGCTCCCAAAATGATTATATATTGTAACTTGTGAAACTTTAGCTTGCTTTGCAATATCTTCTATTTTTACATCTTTATACCCATGTTTAGAAAATAACTCTAAGGCAGCGGCTTTAATGGCTTGTTTTTTCTTTTTTTTTACCTTTTCGAAACCGTTCATATTAAATCACCTCTACTCAAATATACAAGATATTAAGAATAGAAACAACAATTTTGAAATATAGGATTTATTTAATTTCAAAAAATATTGATTCCTTTGCAATGGAGGGGTATAATAATTTTGAAATATGATATATTAAATATTTCAAAAAAGGGGTGATTTTATGTTAATTGTTCAAAATGTAACGAAACAATTTTCAAACGGAAAAGGTTTATTCGATGTTTCATTTCAAGTAAAAGAAGGAGAAGTATTTGGTTATTTAGGCCCCAATGGAGCTGGAAAATCAACAACAATTCGCAATTTAATGGGTTTTATACAACCTACTTCTGGAACAGCGACGATTCTTGGACTTGATTGTTGGAAAGACGCAGCAAAAATTCAAAGAAGTGTTGGTTACTTACCAGGAGAGATTTCTTTTATTGAAGGAATGAACGGACTGGAATTTTTACAACTTATGCAAGGGATGCGTGGGATGAAGAATAACGGCCGCGGTGATGAATTAATTGAACGCTTTCAGTTTGATGTGAAAACGCCTATTCGAAAAATGTCTAAAGGAATGAAACAAAAGGTAGGGATTGTAGCAGCCTTTATGCATGATCCTGAGGTGCTCATTTTAGATGAACCGACTTCAGGTTTAGATCCGCTCATGCAGCAGTTATTTGTAGAACTTATTTTGGAAGAAAAACAAAAAGGGAAAACCATTTTTATGTCTTCTCATATTTTTACAGAAATTGAACGGACATGTGACCGAGTGGGGATTATTAAAGAAGGACGTTTATTAACGGTTGAAAATATTCACGATTTACGAGCGAAACAAAGGCAAGTGATTGATGTAACAGTATCTTCGCATGAAGAATTACAGTCATTAAAGAAAACAACGTTACAAATTGAAAGTATACAAGGGCATACAGCTTCTATTATTGTACAAGGAAATTATAATGAGCTTCTTCAAACATTAGCGCAGTACAATGTAATTGGTTTTCAGGTGAGAACAATGGATTTAGAAAATATCTTTATGCATTATTATGATGCGGAAGGAGAAAATCGGTTATGAGTAAAGCGTTATTTGTTGCTAGTTTAAAAGCAAATGCAAAAATGATTTTGAACTATGCTATCGGTTCCGTTCTTTATTTATGGTTACTCATTTGGATCTTTCCATCGATTTCATCTGCAAAGGGAATCGATGAAATCATGAAAGCGATGCCGAAAGGGGTTTTAAAAGCAGTAGGATTTGAAAAAGGGTTTAACCAATTGAGTGATTTTTTGGCTGGAGAATATTATGGGTTAATCTTTGTTTTGCTATTAATGGTATATAGTATTTTAGCATCGACACAACTCGTTGCTCATCTAGTTGATAGAGGGTCGATGGCTTATTTATTATCGACATCTGTTTCACGTACAAAGGTAATTTTGACACAAGCATCTGTCTTAATCATCGGATTATTTACAATCGTTATAGCTACTTATCTTGGCGGTTTAGCTGGGGCAGAATGGCTAATTGAAAAAGTATCTCTTGATAAAGTGCTATTTTTAAAACTCAATTTTCTTGGTGGACTTGTGTTTCTTGTTATTTGTGCCTATTCATTTTTCTTTTCCTGTTTACTTAACGATGAAAAGAAAGCATTGAGCATTTCTACAGGTATAACAGTATTGTTTTATGGATTGGATATGCTCGGAAAATTGAGCGAGAAATTGGAATGGATGAGAAATCTATCTATATTTAACTTGTATCGCCCGCAAGAAATTGTAGATGGAACGTATAACATATGGCCGGCAAGCATTGGTTTACTTACAGCAGCTTGTATTCTCTTTATAATGGCTGTTATGTTATTTAAGAGAAGAGATCTACCTTTATAAAGATGTTATATAAACATTGTAAAAAATACAAACAACCTTATTTCGCTATTCAACCGAGATAAGGTTGTTTTTTTGTTGTAATAACGGTGTTTAGAATAATAATACTTGTTTTTGAAACAGTTTATGTAAAGTAATCTATACAAGTAGAAAAACTGATATAAATTTAAGGGAAGAGAATAGATGACGATGTATTTCAACAATTTATCTGTTGAAAAAAACAAAGTGAATAAATTTATTTAATGCAAGAAAGAATAAAAAGGTTGCTGTTGTTGTGCGAAGTAAAAAATGAATTTGTCAGACAAAACATAAGAGGCGCAAAAGAAAGAAATGTATAGGAATATAATATTATTCAAATAATTGTTTTATACGAGTTTAACAAATTAGTAATAAACAAAAGAGTTATAGCATTCATATAGTGAGGGGGCTATTTTTTTGAGTTTTTTATAGAATGAATTATTAGTACTACTGTAACGGAATTATTTTTTAAATTTTCAATAATAAAACTTTACGAAATAAGGAAATAGAGTAGAAAGTAAAATAGTTAAATTTTTCGATAATTATATACGATATAAAGTTATCAGAAAATTCCTGGTAGTTAGTATCGTACATGAAAGTTAGGGAGGGTACAAAATGAAAAAGATGAAAAAAATCACTGCTGTAGTAGCACCAGTATTAGCGATGAGCGTGGCGCTAACAGCATGTTCTGGGACAGGGGACAAAAAAGAAAGTACAGAGCCGAAAAATGAAGACAAACAAACAGAAGGTAAGTTAGCGGCAAAACAAGTGTTAAACTTAGTAGAAACACAAGAAATTCCATCAATGGATTCTTCTAAAGCAACGGACGCAGTGTCTTTCCTTACACTAAACAATGTAATGGAAGGGTTATATCGTCTTGATAAAGACCAAAAACCAACTCCAGGTGTGGCGGAATCATATAAAAAGAGCGATGATGGTAAAAAATATACATTTAAACTTCGTAAAGATGCAAAATGGTCAAATGGAGACCCTGTAACAGCAAAAGATTTCGTTTTTGCATGGCAACGTCTATTAGATCCAAAAACGGCTGCTGAATATGCGTTCATTATGTATGATATAAAAAATGCAAAAGCGATTAATGAAAGTAAATCACCAGTTGATTCTTTAGGTGTAAAAGCTGTTGATGACTATACATTAGAGGTGGAATTAGACAATCCAGTTCCATATTTCATTCAATTAACAACATTTGGATCTTTCTATCCGTTAAATGAAAAAGTTGTAAAAGAAAAAGGTGATAGATACGGTTTAGAAGCAGACACGTTAGTGTATAATGGTCCATTCGCAATGACAGAATGGAAACATGAACAAGGATGGAAGCTGAAGAAAAATGATCAATATTGGGATAAGAAAACAGTTAAGTTAGAAGAAATTAATTTCAGTGTTGTAAAAGAATTATCAACTAGCGTTAACTTATACGAAAGTGGTCAAATCGATCGCATAGGTTTAAGTGCTGAATATGTAGATAAATTTAAATCGAGAAAAGATGAATTTGGAACTTATGTAGAGGCATCTACGTTCTTCTTACGCTTAAATCAAAAACGAATGAAAGAACAAGATACACCTTTAAAAAATAAAAAGCTTCGTCAAGCGATTGCAAAAGGGTTTGATAAGAAAGCATTGGCAAATGTAATTTTAAATAATGGATCTATACCAGCAGATTATCTTGTACCAACTGACTTCGTAAAAGGTCCGGATGATAAAGACTTCCGTAAAGTGAACGGTGATGTAAAAGCTGTAGCATTTGATACGAAAGAAGCAAAAAAGCTTTGGGAAGAAGCGAAAAAAGAATTAGGAAAGAATGAAATTACTCTAGAATTATTAAACTTTGATAACGACAATTCGAAAAAACTTGGTGAGTACTTAAAAGAACAGTTAGAGAAAAACTTACCAGGCTTAAAAATTAACTTAAAAAATCAACCGTTTAAACAAAAATTAAAATTAGAAACAGCACAAGACTATGATATTTCTTTTGGTGGATGGGGTCCTGATTATGCAGATCCGATGACATATATCGATATGTTCGAAACAACAAACTCTCATAATCAAATGAGTTATTCAAATAAGGAGTATGATGAGATTGTTAAAAAAGGTAAAACAGATTTATTAACTCAGCAGAAAACTCGTTGGGAACAACTAGCAAAGGCAGAGAAAATATTACTTGATGATGCTGCAATTGCACCAATTTACCAACGTGGAGCTTCCTTCGTACAACGCCCAACTGTACACAACATTTACAAGCATAATGTTGGCGGTGATTTCAGCTACAAATGGGCATATATCACTGAAAAAGAAGATAAATAATCATTTGAAAAGAGGATGCGATATCGCATCCTCTTTTCATTGTGCACATTTTGATATGTAATGGATGCATACACATACACGAAATGGAAGTTTTGGTTTATTTAGTAGAATAATTATAAACATTACTGTAATAATATAATTTTTTGATTTTTTCGATAATACAACTTTACAAAACAGAGAATGGTGGTAGAATATTAACTAGTAGAAATTTTCTGACTATTTTATAGAAATATAAAGTTATCAAAAAATTTCTCATGGTTAGTATCGTACATAATATTAGGGAGGGTACAAAATGAAAAAGATGAAAAAAATCACAGCTGTAGTAGCACCGGTATTAGCGATGAGTGTGGCACTAACAGCATGTTCTGGGGCAGGGGACAAAAAAACAAATACAGAGCCGAAAAATGGAAATAAACAAACAGAAGGTAAGTTAGCGGCAAAACAAGTGCTAAACTTAGTAGAAGCAAATGAAATTCCTTCAATGGATGTTTCAAAATCAACAGATACTGTTTCTTCACTTATGTTAGGCAATACGATGGAAGGTTTATATCGTCTTGATAAAGATAATAAGCCTACTCCAGGTATCGCAGAATCATATAAAAAGAGCGATGATGGTAAAAAGTATACATTTAAACTTCGTAAAGATGCAAAATGGTCAAATGGAGACCCTGTAACAGCGAAAGATTTCGTTTTTGCATGGCAACGTCTGTTAGATCCAAAAACGGCTGCTGAATATGCATTCATTATGTATGATATAAAAAACGCAAAAGCAATTAATGAAAGCAAAGCAGCATTAGATTCTTTAGGTGTTAAAGCAGTAGATGATTATACATTAGAAGTAGAATTAGATAACCCTGTTCCATATTTCCTTGGCTTAACAGCATTTACATCTTTCTTACCACTAAATGAAAAAGTTGTAAAAGAACATGGAGATAAATACGGTTTAGAAGCTGATAAGATGGTTTATAATGGACCATTTAAAATGACGGAATGGAAGCATGAACAAGGCTGGAAAGTACAGAAAAATGATCAGTACTGGGATAAAGCAAATGTTAAGTTAGATGAAATCAATTGGAGTGTTGTAAAAGAACAATCTACTCGTGTGAATTTATATGAAAGCGGCCAACTTGATCGCGTTGGTTTAACAGCTGAATACGTTGATAAATATAAAGCGAATAAAGATGAATTTGGAACGATGCTAGAACCGTCAACATTTTTCTTACGTTTAAACCAAAAACGTAATGGACAAGATACAGTATTTAAGAATAAGAAAGTTCGTGAAGCTATTGCAATGGCATTTGATAAAAAAGCATTATCAAATGTTATCTTAAATGATGGTTCTAAACCAACAGACTCTCTTATTCCAGAAAAATTTGCTGCAGGCCCAGATGGAAAAGATTATCGTGAAACATTTAAATCTACAGGTATCAAGACGGATGTAAAAAAAGCGAAACAAGTTTGGGAAGAAGCGAAAAAAGAATTGGGTAAAGAAGAAGTGACAGTTGAGTTCTTAAACTATGATACAGATAATGCAAAGAAAATTGGTGAGTACTTAAAAGAACAGCTCGAGAAAAACTTACCGGGTTTAAAAGTGAATATGAAACTTCAGCCGTTTAAGCAAAAATTAAAATTAGAAACAGCACAAGATTATGATTTGTCTTATGCGGGTTGGAACCCAGATTATGCGGATCCAATGACATTCTTAGATATGTTCCAAACAGGAAATCCACAAAACGAAATGGGCTATTCAAATGCGAAATATGATGACATCATTAAGAAATCTCAAGGTGAGTTATTAACAGATCCGAAAAAACGTTGGGAAGAAATGGCGAAAGCTGAAAAAATCCTACTTGAGGATGAAGCAGCACTTATACCGATGTTCCAAAGCGGTAGATCATTCTTACAACGTCCTACTGTACACAATATTTATAAGCACAATGTTGGTAGCCAATTCAGCTACAAATGGGCATATATCACTGAAAAAGAAGGTAAATAATCATTTAAAAAGAGGGTGCGATATCGTATCCTCTTTTCTTTGTGCACATTTTGAAGAATGATGAATATATAAGCCGTACTACAAGAAATGGAAGTTTTAATTAATTTCATAGAATGAATATTAATATCAATGTATTAAAATAATTTTCTGATTTTTTAATAATATAACTTTACAAAATAGGGAAAACTAGTAAAATATTGATTAATAGAAATTTTCTGACAATTATACAGAAACATAAAGTTGTTAGGAGATTCCTCATAGTTAGTATCGTACATAACAATTAGGGAGGGTACAAAATGAAAAAGATGAAAAAAATCATAGCTGTAGTAGCACCAGTATTAGCGATGAGCGTGGCGCTAACAGCATGTTCTGGGGAAGGGGACAAAAAAGCAAGTACAGATCCGAAAAATGGAAATAAACAAACAGAAGGTAAGTTAGCGGCAAAACAAGTGCTAAACTTAGTAGAAGCACAAGAAATTCCTTCAATGGATGTTTCAAAATCAACAGATACTGTTTCTTCTCTTATCTTAGGGAATACGATGGAAGGTTTATATCGTCTTGATAAAGAGAATAAGCCTATTCCAGGTATCGCAGAATCTTATAAAAAGAGCGATGATGGTAAAAAGTATACATTTAAACTTCGTAAAGATGCAAAATGGTCAAATGGAGATCCTGTAACGGCAAAAGACTTTGTATTTGCATGGCAACGTCTGTTAGATCCAAAAACGGCTGCTGAATATGCATTCATTATGTATGATATAAAAAATGGAAAAGCGATTAACGAAGGAAAATCATCGGTTGACTCTTTAGGTGTAAAAGCAGTAGATGATTACACATTAGAGGTAGAATTAGATAACCCTGTTCCGTATTTCATTGGTTTAACAGCATTTACATCTTTTTTACCGCTAAATGAAAAAGTTGTAAAAGAACATGGAGATAAATACGGTTTAGAAGCTGATAAGATGGTTTATAATGGACCGTTTAAAATGACAGAATGGAAGCATGAACAAGGCTGGAAAGTACAGAAAAACGATCAGTACTGGGATAAAGCAAATGTCAAGTTAGATGAAATCAATTGGAGCGTTGTAAAAGAACAATCTACTCGTGTGAACTTATATGAAAGCGGCCAACTTGACCGCGTTGGTTTAACAGCTGAATATGTTGATAAATATAAAGCAAATAAAGATGAATTTGGAACGCTGTTAGAACCGTCAACGTACTTCTTACGTTTAAATCAAAAACGTAACGGTCAAGATACAGCATTAAAGAATAAGAAAGTTCGTGAAGCAATTGCAATGGCATTTGATAAAAAAGCATTGGCAAATGTTATCTTAAATGATGGTTCTAAACCAGTAGATGCCCTTATTCCAGAAAAGTTTGCTGCAGGACCAGATGGAAAGGATTACCATGAAACGTATAAATCTACAGGCATCAAAACGGATGTAAAGAAAGCAAAGCAGGTTTGGGAAGAAGCGAAAAAAGAAATGGGTAAAGAAGAAGTGACAATTGAGTTTTTAAACTATGATACAGACAGTGCAAAGAAAATTGGTGAATACTTAAAAGAGCAACTTGAGAAAAATTTACCAGGTTTAAAAATTAATATTAAACTTCAGCCGTTCAAGCAAAAATTAAAATTAGAAACAGCGCAAGATTATGATATGTCTTATGCAGGTTGGACCCCAGATTATGCGGATCCAATGACATTCTTAGATATGTTCCAAACAGGAAATCCACAAAACGAAATGAGTTATTCAAATGCGAAATATGATGAGATTGTTAAGAAATCTCAAGGTGAATTGCTAACAGATCCGAAAAAACGTTGGGGAGAAATGGCAAAAGCTGAAAAAATCCTACTTGAGGATGAAACAGCTATCGTACCGATGTATCAACCAGGAAGAGCATTCTTACAACGTCCTACTGTACACAATATTTATAAGCACAACGTCGGTTGCCAATACAGTTACAAATGGGCATATATTACTGAAAAAGAAGGCAAATAATTATGAGAAAAGAGGATGCGTATCGTATCCTCTTTTCTCTGTGCACATTTTGAAGAATGATGAATACATAAGCCGTACTACACGAAATGGAAGTTTCAATTAATTTCATAGAATGTTTATAAATATTAGTGTAAAAAAATAAATTTTTGATTTTTTTAATAATAGCACTTTACAAAATCAAAAAAAACAGTAGAATATTAATTAATAGAAATTTTCTGATAACTATATAGAAATATAAAGTTATCAGAAGATTCCTCATAGTTAGTATCATGCATAATAATTAGGGAGGGTACAAAATGAAAAAGATGAAAAAAATCACAGCTGTAGTAGCACCAGTATTAGCGATGAGTGTGGCACTAACGGCATGTTCTGGGGCAGGGGACAACAAAGCAAGTACAGATTCGAAAAATGGTGACAAAAAAACAGAGGGTAAGTTAGCAGACAAGCAAGTATTGAATTTATTAGAAACGCAAGAAATTCCGTCTATGGATTCTTCTAAATCAACGGATCAAGTTTCATTTATTGTGTTAAACAACGTAATGGAAGGTTTATATCGCCTTGATAAAGACAATAAGCCAACTCCAGGTGTTGCAGAATCATATAATAAGAGCGATGATGGTAAAAAATATACATTTAAACTTCGTAAAGATGCAAAATGGTCAAACGGCGACCCTGTAACAGCAAAGGATTTCGTTTTTGCATGGCAACGTCTGTTAGATCCAAAAACGGCTGCTGAATATGCATTCATTATGTATGATGTGAAAAATGCAAAGGCAATTAATGAAGGAAAAGCACCGGCTGACTCGTTAGGAGCAAAAGCGGTTGATGATTATACATTAGAAGTGGAATTAGAAAATCCAATTCCATATTTTATTCAATTAACATCATTTGCTTCATTCTATCCAGTAAATGAAAAAGTTGTAAAAGAAAAAGGTGATAAATACGGCTTAGAAGCTGACACATTAGTGTACAACGGACCATTCTCTTTAGCTGAATGGAAGCATGAACAAGGATGGAAATATAAGAAAAATGATCAATATTGGGATAAGAAAACTGTGAAGCTAGAAGAAATTAACGTTAGCGTAGTTAAAGAGCTATCTACTCGCGTTAACTTATATGAAAGTGGCCAAGCTGACCGTGTTGGATTAGCAGCAGAATATGTTGATAAATATAAAGGAAACAAAGATGAGTTCAAAACAGAGTTAGATCCATCAACATTCTTCCTGCGCTTAAATCAAAAACGTGGCGGTCAAGATACACCACTGAAAAATACAAAGCTTCGTCAAGCAATTGCAAAAGGATTTGATAAAAAGGCATTAGCGAACGTCATCTTAAATGATGGTTCTAAGCCAGCGGATTTCCTTGTACCAGCAACGCTTTCAACTGGTCCAGATAAAAAAGATTTCCGTGATTCATTCGGCGGTTCTGTTAAAGACGTAGCGTTTGATGCAAAAGAAGCGAAAAAGCTTTGGGAAGAAGCGAAGAAAGAATTAGGTAAAGACGAAGTTACACTTGAACTTTTAAACTATGATACTGATAATGCGAAGAAAATCGGTGAGTACTTAAAAGAACAATTAGAGAAAAACTTACCAGGTTTAAAAGTTAACTTGAAAAACCAACCGTTTAAACAAAAATTAAAGTTAGAAACAGAGCAAGATTATGATTTCTCTTACGCTGGTTGGGGACCGGACTATCCAGATCCAATGACATTTATTGATATGTTCGAAACAACAAACTCTCATAACCAAATGGGTTATTCAAATAAAGAGTATGATGAAATCGTGAAAAAAGGTAAAAAAGAATTACTAACTGACGTAAAAACTCGTTGGGAACAACTTGGAAAAGCTGAAAAAATCTTACTTAAAGACGCAGCAATTGCGCCAATATATCAACGTGGTAACTCTTTCTTAGTACGTCCGTACGTACATGACATCGCTTCTCATACTTTTGGCGGCGATTTCAGCTATAAATGGGCATATGTCACTGAAAAAGACAACAAAAAATAAGAATCAGTTAAAAAGAGGATATAATACAGTAGTCTGTGGAAAAATCCTCATAGTATAAAAAGTGATAGCTTTCTCGATATACATGAGAAAGCTATCACTTTTTTCATGTATAAATGGTTGTACTCCGTTAAGATAGTGGCATGGCTGGTTTTGAAACAACAAGTTCTTAACCATTTTTCATTGTGCACATTTTGAAGTGTGGTGAATACATATGCAGTATTACAATAAAGTGAAACTTTCATCAATTTGTTTTTTCTATGTGTTATCTGTTTCATTCCATCGTTAAGTATAAGATAGAAGGAGATACTTATGAAACAATATTCTTATTTAGATTTCCTTGCAGCATTTGGTATTGGAAGTGCACATCCGGGAGGCTTTACATTAACAAAGCAGTTATTAGCACAGCTTTCATTAGGACCATATACAAAGTTATTGGAAATTGGGTGCGGAACGGGCCGAACAGCCTCTTATATTGTGAAACAATATGGCTCAGTGGTAAGTGCAGTTGAATTGAATGAAACGATGCTTCAAAAAGCAAGAAAGAGATGGAATCAAGATGGAGTAAATATTGAACTTATAAAAGGAAGTGTAGAAGCACTACCGTTTCACGATGAAGTATTTCATATTGTATTAGGGGAGTCTGTTCTTGCTTTTACAAATAAGAGGAAGGCGATAAATGAATGTTATCGTGTCTTACAACGCGGCGGGGCGCTGCTTGTTATTGAAATGATAACTGAGCAACACCTACCAGTACATGTGGAAGAACAGATTGTAACCTTATATGGAATGGAACAGCTATTAACAGAACAGGAATGGATTTCACTCTTTCAAGAAGCGCAATTTACATCAGTGCGTGTGCTTGGAGGCGGAACGATTGCCGAAACAATCTCTTCACATGTAGAACAACCAGAGTGGGATATATCGGATATTATTTCACAAGATTTGTATGAGACGTGGACTTTGCATGAACATATTTCACAGCAATATAAGCATAGATTAGGACATCGAATTTTTATTTGTCAAAAATGAAAAAGCCAACGATACGTTGGCCTTTCTTTATATGAAAAATAAAGCAGCTAATGCAATACCGAAAATAAATCCAAAACCAAGTTCAACAGCACCAAATCCACCGCGTCCAAATCCAAACCCACAATTATCGCATTCACTTAAACCACCGCAAACATCACAGCCACAGTCAGAATAGCCAAATCCATAGTCAAATCGCTTTTGATGAACCGCTTCAATCCATACTGATTTATCCGTTACATCGACAATTCTTCCGAGGTGAATATTGCCGTCATAGTCTTCAATACGTACGACTCGTCCGTGATAGCGTCGACATGTGTAATAATGTTGACGAGAACTCATAAAATTTCTCCCCTTTCTCTTTCCAATATTACGATATGAGAAAGGGACAAGAGCGGCTTGTACGTTTGTCTACAAGTTCATAATTACGATGAAAAACGGGAAGGATAGGGAAAGAATGTTTTCTAGTAATGAAAAATCCGATTGCCTGCTAGGTAAAATAAAAAGGAGAGAAAAAATGAATCGTTCAGATGCGTTTCAAACGTATGAAGTATCATGGGAGGAATTAATAGATGCACTGCGAAAAGAAATGGAGCGTCAAGTTGGAGCGGATATTATTGATAGTATTGTTTGTGATTTAAAGGATGGATTTGAAGTGTATACATATATACAGGGAGATCTTGCGTTTGAGTATAAAGAAGCACTTGAACGAAAATATGGAACAGATAGCAAAATTCCTAACCTATTAACCATCTTATTATTAGCAACTATTTACGATACGAAAGAAAGTAATATTCGCCTCCATGCTGATCGAAAAGAAAATCCAGTTGTAGAAGTATATGTGAAACAATAAGAGTGCTTATAGATGGCACTCTTATTTTTGTTATAATTAAAAGAAAGAAAATTCAGAAAAAGGTGAGAGAATGAAACGAGTACGGTTGCGCGAGCTCGGTATGAAAATTGGAAGGTATAATGTTGGAAAATGGAATGCAATTACTGATGTTATAAATATAAGTTTTAATAATTTTATTATGTAAACTAATTTAAACTTTATACTGATCTTTAGTTATTACTTTCCCTTATAAACTATAAACCATAAATGTCAGTTTTTCATTGTGATACAGAGATGAAAATAATTATTTGAATTGTAAATGGAGTAGAGGAAGTTTGTTATTGAGATTAGAAAAAGTAACAAACGTCTTCTTAAAAATAAGTTTACATAATAATATTATGATATTATTTGTTTTTCGAAATACAAGTCATATCTTGTATTTCTTCTCATAAGTTTAAACATAGGAATTTGTCTACAAAGGTGGCGAAGCTTCAACATGTATACTCGAATCATAGCCACATCCATTTTGTTTTTATTGCTTGTATGTATGAATCCTTTTTCTAGTTTGGCGAAAGGAGAAGAGGGAAGGCAGCGCGTTGTTTCACTTGTGTATGATGATTCTGGAAGTATGCGCAATAATGATCGATGGAAATATGCCAATTATGCACTGCAAAGTTTGATTGCATTATTAGATGAAAAGGATACGTTTTCTTATGTACCAATGAGTCATCCAGCTGAGGAGATATCGGTTTCTTTGGGGAATAGTAAGCGACAAGGAGAGATTGACAAGATTCAAACGTGGAATGAGCAAGCGAATACTCCTTTTCAATCGGTAGAAACGGCAATTCAATCGATGAAGAGGGAGGTTCAGGTGAATGCCAATCGAGAATTTTGGCTTATTGTTCTAACAGATGGCGCTTTTAATGAGCTAGAAAAGCAAGATGAAAATGAGAAAAAACGAATTTCCGAAACGTTAAGTAAGTTTAAAAAAGAAATGGAAGCAAAAAAAGTTTCTTTACATGCGGTATTAATTACGATGGAAGAAAATTTAGGAACGCAAGAGCAAACACAAATGAACATCTTTAAAGAGATTTGGAAACAACAAACGAATGGAATCGTGCTACCTACAAGCGGAGAAAATGGTGTTATTCACAGTGTGAACCAAGCGGCTGCATTTATTGCGAATCGTGATCCATTTTCATCAGTAGAAGAGGCGGTGAAAACAAATATAGTAGGAAACAAAATCGAAATTACAACACCATTTCCATTAAAACGAATTACGCTTGTTGATCAATCTTCTCAGAAAGTGCCGTATCGTATTCAAAATATAAAAGGGTCACTTCAGCTACAATCAAAATTTTCAATTCAGGCACCAGCAGGAATGGGGCTATATGGTGGTATTACACAAATTATGTCTAAAAATAGTGCTGTAATCGAACCCGGTGCATATATAGTAGAAATTAATCAAGTAGTTTCAAAGGAAAATATGAAAGTGCTTGTCGAACCAGCATTAGATTATACGATTTCTACTTATGAAAAAGAGCAGAAAAAGACAACAGAACAATTTTACGAAGGTCAAACAGCAGTTATTGAAGCAAAACCAACAAATATACCAGTAGATGCTTCATATTTTACCGCTCAAATAGAAATAAACGGTCAAATGTATGCGATGAAATGGAATGGAGAGCGGAAAGCTTTCTACTATGAAACAAATGTAGGAAAAGAATTGGTACGCGGAAATGTGCACATGAATATTAAAGGATTTTATCGTCAAACGAAAGAATTTTATATTCAATCTGTTCCAAAACCAAAACTATCATTACAAGTTGTGACAACGAATTATACAGAAAAAGTAACAAATTTAAAGCATAGCGCACCATTTATCATACAACCGCTATTGAATAATGAAGCAATGTCAGAAGCAGAAGTAAAGGAATTACTGAAAACAGCTACTGTTACATTTCATAAATCTATCAACTATGAGATCAAGCAACATAGAAATCAACTGTACGTCTATCCTCGTCCTCATTACTCCAACACATTTAACTTTACAGATACCGGCACCGTAGAAGCTACCATCACATTACGAGATTCACAATCACAAAAAGTGAGTAAACAATTTTTACTTTCTATTATCGATGTATCTTTTTTTGAGCGTTATGCGATCATTTTTCAGTTCGTTTTACCATTTAGTATCATCTTACTCATAGTTGTAACTCTTGTTATTGGATGGGTGGTTCGTCCGCGTTTTCATAGGAAGGCGCTTATATATTATGAATGGGACCAATCGATTGCGGAAGATTGGTTATACAAATCTGAACCAGAACCACTGCGGACAAAATGGTGGAATCATTATTTTGGTATTCCATTTCGGGCAGAACGGAAAACCGTACAGTCCGTTACGTTTGTTGCAAAAAAAGCTTCAAAATCTATATTTGTAACGAAAGATTCGCAAGTACCAGGTATGGTGATTGATGGTATGTTTTTAACAGATGAAGAAGCAGGACGTGAGCATAAAACGTTATATCCGAACGAAATGGTTGTTATTGATCGTGGATATGGAAAAGAGTTATATAAGTATGAATGTGAATAAATAGGAAGGTGGTTCACATGGATTTTCAAGTGCCGACAATTTTAATTGGACTCGGAGGAATTGGTAGCACGATTACGCATGATATTTATCGAAAACTTCCACTAGAACGGCGCAAAAAAGTAGCGATGCACGTCTTTGATACAGATATTAATACGTTAAGTCATTTTCAACATATTCGTAAATTTGTGACGCAAACAAGTTCTAGTAAAACACCGCGTGAATATATAGCAGAAGATCCAACAATCCCAGACTGGTTTCCAATTGATCCAACTATACTAGATAAACCATTAACAGAAGGTGCAGGTCAGCTTCGAGTTATTTCTCGTTTAGCACTTCGCGCAGCAATGAAAGAAGATAAATTAACATCGTTTTGGCAGGAAATCGAGAAAATTTTCCCGGTCACTAGTGATAAAACAGAGTACGGAGTACGGGTCATTATTATTACATCATTAGCTGGTGGTACAGGTTCGGGGATGTTTTTGCAAATCGCTCTTTATTTACGAGAAATGCTTCGGAAAAAGTTACAACATCACAACATTTTAATTCGCGGCGCTTTCTTGCTTCCTGACGCTCTCGTAAAGACGCGCACAATAAGCGGGAAAGAATTTGAAGCAGTGCAAGCAAACGGCTATGCATCGTTAAAAGAATTACACGCTATTACATTAGGATCTACAGGAGAGTTATCGCGCCGCGGGGGCGTTACAATTGAGTTGGAATACAGACCTGATCAAGTGGATGAAGATGGTCGTACAAATCATACAATTATGCAACATCACTTACCATATAATTATTGCTTTTTATATGACTATGAAAATTTACATGGACATCATTTAAATAGTTTGTCTGACTATATGGAACAAATGGCAAATACGATTTATTTACAACTGTTTAGTCCAATGTCAACGAGTCATTTTGCACAGGAAGATAATCAAATTCAGCAACTTGCGGATTCAAATGGTAAAGCGCGATACTGCGGAGCGGGTGTCGCGAAACTTATTTATCCGTATGAAAATGTTCTTCGTTATTGTGCTTTGAAATGGGCGGTGCAAGGGCTAGATGAATCATGGCTTCATTTAGATCGACTCTTTTTAGAGAAGAAAACACGGTATGAGCAAGATGTTCGCCGCGGTATGCAACGTGAAAAACCAGAGCGAGGGAAAAGTTTCTTAGAGGATTTAGAACATTTAGCGACTCGTCCAGAACAAGCGCATGTGTTTTATAAACAAATGTATTATGAAGCACGTGAAGGGGCAGAGGGCGGAAAAATTGGTATATCAAAGGCAAAATTGTTTCTCGATTCGGTAGAAAGTTATGTGCAGCGAACGGTGCAAAAGGATGAAGAGCTAAATCGCTTGCAACGTGAGTGTAAAATTTCGGCTGCAAAGTTGAAAATTGCGGAGCAAATGAAAGGGGAAGTCGCACGAGTTGATCATGGGGTGCGGTTATATGCGTATGCAATCCCAAGCCGAGTACATGAGCATGTCACAACATTAGTTTATGACATAATTGAAGCAGATCGTTTTACGCCAAGTGGTTCCGAAGGACAGTCCTATCAGTTAAATACATGGTTTTTGAAAAAAACGGCTCCCGTTCACCCTGTTGCGGCAAGGTATATGTTATATGAAATTCGTAAATTGTTAACTGAGAAAATGAATCGTTTGCATGAAAATAATGAGCAAAAGCGGAATCTCATTCAAAATTATGATAAAAAGTTTAATGTGAGTAATATTGAAGGAACGGTAACAGCTGTTCGCCGTGTTGAACTCGCACAGCAGCAAGGGTGGATAGGAAAAGTATTTCATAATGAACAGCGTATGTTTCGAAAAGAATTTCAAGATATCGCCACCCAATATGTACACAAGTTAAATGAGTACCGAAAAGAAATGTTATTAGAACTTGTGTATCAATCTTTATATCAAGCTGTAGATAAAATGATTCAATATTGGGAGCGTTTCTTTGATAATTTACAAGAAACCCGTGAAAACTTATTATTAGACATTCAAAAACGTAGTAAAGAATTTGAGGGGAAAACAAATCCAACAAATGTATACGTATTAGCAGATGAACGAATGCAGGAAGAAATATGGAACGATATTCATCACCATGTAAATAATGGTGTGTTGCCAAAAGAGATATCTGCTGAAATTTATATGAGTTTATATCGAGAGTATTGCCGGGAAGCAGGGGCAGAAGAAGGGCAATCTCAAAAGGTAGAAGATTTTTACCGAAAACACATTTTAACGTATTGTGAAAAGGAACTGCGAGAACGGTACAGAGATAAGTTAGAATTAAATATTATTGAAGCGCTTCGAAAAGAAGCTACGATTCAAAGACGTGATATGACAGAATATGTTAATGAAAAAATAGAAGATTTATTACACCTTGCAAGTCCATTTATACCGAAAGTGCCGCATCACCGTGAATTGCAATATTGGGGTATTCATCCATTTGTTCATCAAGAATTAAATGAAGAAGCGCTCCAAGAAATGTTTCAAGAAAAAGAAACCGTTGATAAAGCTTTTTCGCCGTATGAAATTGTATGTTATCGTGCGCATTACGGGTTATCGCTGCAAGATTTTCCGAAATTGTCGTCCGGACATCTTGTAAATGGTTATGTAAACGAAAAGGGAGACTACTTTCAAGCGTATTATCGCCGCGTAAATAAATTAAACATTCGTAAATCAAATTTAACGCCTCATCTCGATAAATATTGGCATTTGCCAGCGTTTATGCCTGATTTAAATGCAACACAAACGAAGTTAGATTATGAGAAATGTAATCGTGCTTTATTATATGCATATATATATCGCTGGATTAGCCTTGCTGCGGTAGACGGTCAGTTCGTTTACCAATATAACGGAGTGGGCCGAAGTTCTCTTATTCAATCAATGGGGAAAAATGTAACAAACGAAGGGTATAAATTGCATCGTGCCTTGCTTCATAACCCATTTATATATGAGAATATCATTTCTCGTTTTGAAGAAGAACAGGAAAAAGCATTGCAACATGGAGGACATTTATATACACATCCATTTGTATTAGGCGCTCAAGATATAAGATGGCTTCGAAAAGAACATATTCATAATATTTTAGATATTATCTTGATGTATGATAAGGAAGCGAAATATGACCCAACGTTAGAAGAAACTTCTGATGAGTTATTGCGATTACTTGTGGATGAAATTGAACAGTATTTTAAAGCTTATTACGGGACTGGTGCAGAATCAGCAGCTAAAAAAGAAGCAGCTTTATTTGTAAAACAACTATGGAATCGTTCATACGCAAAAGAATTTGTAGATCCGAACAGTGCACCATATAAGAAATGGTTACATCTTCTTAATATCCAAATAGAAGAGGAAGATATAGAAACGAATGTTTAATAAAAGATTGGGAATCCTTAATTTTGGAATGAATTATTTTGAAAAGAGGGATTCTCATGCCGTTTCTTGGAAGTGTGTACCAAGTGTTTGGATTGTATGCAGAAATTTATCATGCAATGGTTTTTATGGAGAATAAAGATACTCAATCTATTGATGACAGTATTAGTAAAGATGAAAATGAGACTGTAGATGAATAATAAAGAACATGCAGGTTTACCTGCATGTTCTTTTCGTTTTCTTATAGTTTTACAACATTCTTTGATTGGGTTGCTGTTAACTTGTTGCATGCAATTTGTTGTTAACATTACTACCGTTTGATGCTTTCGTGCATTCAAATCCTTTTTCACTTTTAAACCATTGTACTGTCCTGGTTGTTTTTATATAAACAACTTAAAGGTGTGTCTCTTATTTATATAAACCAAGCAAATATAAGCATATATTTAAATTTGTTATCGTTTTTACGTTAAAACGGAAGATAAGAACAGTAAATGTTCATTATCGTTTTTGAAACCTCAAAACAACGAAAGCCCTACCTCTCTTTCGTCCTTACGGCTCCGATGACCGCGCCAGTATGAATCGGGATATCCAAAAACAATGATTGGATAAATGAACCTCATCGTATACTTAGAAGTATGGGAATAAAAAGTGGTGAGAATAATTCATTTAGAGGAAAAAGAATTTTTTTTAGAAGGTAATGTTCCTATAATCAAATCGTAATTTTAATCATAGCATATTTAGATTCATAAAGCAAAAAAAACAAAATAGATGTTAGGCTATTTTGTCGTTTTAGGTATCTTATATAATTATAAATCCAGTTCAAAATGGTTTTGAAAGAAGTTCTTTACCTAGCCGACTTTCGTATTTAATAACTCAATTGCCTGATTTTCAGTAATTCCTTTAATTAAACTCAATTCACTAATTAAAATTTTTTGTGCGTTGTCTAACATTTGCTTTTCACTTGTATTAAGAGCCCTTACTTTATTCCTGCGTATTAAGTCACGTACTACTTCAGCGCCTTCTAGGATTTCACCCGTCTTCATTTTTTCCATGTTTTGAGTATATCTTTGCTTCCATGAGAGTGAGTCATCTGATTCGCCGTATTGAAAAATCAGTAGTACATTTTCTAATGTGAGTATATCGGCAATTAGTCGTATGCGTGATTGGATCATTTTTTTCATGGGGATCATTACTTCCATATTACTAATGGGTATTCTTATTACAAAATATTTTTGTTTTTCTCCTAGAATTTCTTTTTCTTCTATGCCTTCAATGATACCTGCTCCATGCATTGGATAAACAATTTTATCGCCAATTTGAAACAAATAATCCACCTCCATATATGGTAACCTTCTTAATTCTATCACATATAAGGTAATAAGTAAAATTTAATATAATACCACAAAATAATTATAAGAGTCAATAAATTTAGTTTGATTTTATTTGTTTTTTTTGATGAAAGAAAATTACTGCTACATACATTCGTAGAAACACTGGTAAACCTAACGAATTATGAAATTGATATACGTTATGAAAAACGTAGTACAATGATTAACGACCAACATTAACTTTAAAGCCTAGGATGAAGTTTTCCAGGATACAAAATTAGCTAACTTTAGCGAAGAGAAAGAATAATTTTGCACATTCTTAAACGATCAGAAGTGTACATATTTAGGGTTCTTTCCAAAGTTAGTTGAAAAGACCCCCTTTCTCATATTCAAGTAATAAAATTTTGTTTCTTAACAAATCAAACAGACAACGGCCATACATGGTGCGTTTCACCAACTTTAATTTATTGATTTTCCCTTCGGCTAGACCATTGTTATATTCATAAGCGATACCATTTTTCACAGCTGTCAAGTCTCTTTCTATTCCATTGATAAAGCTGTTGAGCGGTTGAATATTCAGCGCAGTTGCTCGTTCAATCCAGACCTGCAGTACATCGTTTCTTTTTTGTTTCAGGATGTCCCTAAAGTCATTCACCAAGTTTATGACGGATTCGATTTTCGGATGCAACTTGTAAATTTCTTTTATTTGTTCTTCAGATAATTTAATTTTTGTTTTCTCCGAACAGAACAAAAGAGCGATAATCTCTTTTCGTTTCACGAATTCAAACTCCATATCATGTAACAATTGAGGGTCTTCAAATAAAGATTTTTTCAGTTTGGAAATATAACGGCGCACAGTAGAGGCAGAACCTTTGTATCCTTTCTTTCGAAGAATGGCACCAATCTGAACAGATGTATACCTATTGGTTACGTACTGTTTTATTTCTTCTGCATAGGGATCTAGCATGCTTGTTCTCGTTTGTCCTAAGCTTGCATGCATTCCTGTTGTTTCTGGATTCAAATATTTAGAGATGGTTCTGCGATCTAATCCGAGTTGACGTGCGATACTTCGCTTGGAGTTTCCTTGTTTATACAGCTGCCGTGCTTCACATATCTGTTTTTCTTTCTGCAGCTTTTTGTGTTCATGAGATATTTTCATTGTGCTCATCAGATATTCTTCTTGTTCGCTTAAGCTCATGGATAAAACCTTTTTCACTGTTCTGATATCCATCTGTAAAGCTTTCACTATTTGGTGAAACGTATAACCAGTATCCATTAAGCCATTCGCTATTTTGACTTTTTTTGTGAATGGTATGTTTAAATTATTCGCGTTCATAAGAGATGCTTTCTTTGAGGGTGTCACTGGGATTTTGACGTTCGTTTTTATGATGGACTTGAAAAATTCTGTACAATACTTTGTCAGATTTTGAAGCAAGTGGAAGCGGTCGCTTATTTGAATAGCGTTCGGATGAGCCCCTGCAATGGAATGAGCATACGTGATAGAACCATCTCTAGAAACAATCTCCAAATTCGGAAAAGTTTTTAGCCAACTTGTCACCTCTTCGCTGTCTCTAGAACGAATTAAGTCAACCACTTGATGTGTATCTAAATCAATCATAATCGTGCCATACGTATGTCTCTTTTTTAAAGCAAAATCATCGATACAGACTCTTTTCACATGAGCTTTATCAATTTCGATTGTTTTTTTTTAGTAGATTGCAAATGGTGCTTTTTCCAACCTTCGCAATGCCACGGTTCAATATTTTTTCAGCTACAAGCGAACTAACATTTTGGGCGATTTTCATGATCTCTTGTTCCAAGCGAGTGGATTTTTTCGCTTTATAGGGTAAAAATAAGAATTGTTCAGCAAATGTTTTGCGATGGCATTGCGCATTATGACAGAACATTTTGCGGTTATTGATCACATATACAACCTTCTTCCCTTGAATAGGCAAATCATGAAATGTTCTTTCATATCGAGAATGAACTTTGGTCGAAACTATACTACAGGAAGGACATGTTAATGACAGCTTCTCCGAGGCAACCCGAATAAATAGCGTGTCTTCTATAATTTCGTGTGAGATATATCTAAGGTTTTCATCTAATAATTTCACCACATCATTCATTTTACAGTACCATCCCTCACTTAAATAATAGGAATAGTATGGACAAATTGTTGGAATTTCAACCAACCTTGGAAAGAACCATATTTAGGTTGACATTTACAGGATAAAATTTACAATTTAAAAAGGAGGACAAGAGGGGAGGAACTGACGATAGTTATTAAAAAAATGTATGAAAGCTATAATCTTTTCTAATAATGATAGGAAGTTATTTAGTAAAGACGGAGAATGAATCTGTTTTTAAAAATCAGAAATATATAAATATTAAAAATAGATTAGTTTATATTCTATATCTGTACATTTTCGTGGTAGTCGTAGTAAAAATAGAAACTTAAATATGAGGTTCGTATATTAAGAAAGCCTGCTAAAAATTTGTTTATTTGTATGGTTTAAAATCAGGGGAGAAGGCTGCATCTTATATGAGATTATATCAGTCAGGGCGTTTCGTTTGATAAAGTGAAACTTTAATCAGTGGGGGTTTTCTTCATCCCCCACTGATTATTAGCCCTCACCAATCGGGCTTTTACGGGCAGTGTATCTCCCACCTAACTTCTTAAGAAGTTAGGTGGGAGATTTTAGCCGCTGGAGCTGGACAATGCTTTTGCTGATTTTTGAGGTGGGAGTATTACTGCCCACGAATAGCGGGATAAATAAACACGAGGGAACAGGGGGAATGGAGATGGGATCTTGGATTCGCTTTTCCTTAAAAAATGTAGGTGTCGTTTTTCTTGCAATGATTTTTATCGTTGTTGGGGGAATATACTCTATTAAAACGATGAAAATGGAGCAGATGCCAAATGTTGATATTCCATATGTAATCATACAGGTTCCTTATATGGGTGCCACACCAGATCAAGGGTTAGAAGATATAGGGAAACCGTTAGAAACTGCACTCTCTAATATCCAAAAACTCGATAATTTATATATTGAATCCCACAGCAACAGCGTAGTTGCTATTTTAGGATTTGATATGGATCGGAAAATGGATGAGGCAGAGAAAGATGTAACAAGTGCCGTTGCGTCTCTAAAATTACCGGATGGGGCAGGGAAACCTGTCATTATAAAAGATAGTCCTTCACAGATGCCAGTACTTACTTTTGCCATTTCTTCAGATAATGCTAAGCAAGCTGATATTTCGCAATATGTGAACGAACGAATTAAAACGACCTTATCTACTGTTGAAAATATAGGTAAGGTGGATATTTCCGGTGAAACGGAAAAACAGTTATCTATTAAACTTGATGCTGAAAAAATGAAAGAAAAAAATATTACTTATGAAGTAGTGAAGCAGGCACTTTTAGCCCACAATTTTTCTTTTCCAGCGGGGCAGGTCAATTTAAATGAAAAAACGTTAAATGTTCAAGCAGACTTCAAACTGAAATCACTTACTGACGTGAAAAATGTGGAAATGATGGTGCCAGGTCTTGCAGAAGTACAAACAGTAAAGCTATCAGATGTGGCAAATGTTGAGTATGGAAGTAAGACAGAAACGATATATACGAGATTGAAGGATACACCTGCTGTTCTTGTATCAGTTAAAGCGAAGCCAGGAGCGAACGCGGTTGAGGTTGTAAAGCAAATGAATCAAAAGTTATCCGATTTACAACTACCAGATGGATATAAATTGACTAAGCTGTATGATAGTTCGAAACAGGTGGAAAAATCGGTTAACAGCATGCTTAAGGAAGTGTTGCTTGGAACGTTATTTGCTGTCATCGTAACATTTGTATTTTTGCGTAATGTGAGAGCTACGATTGTGGCGGTATTATCGATTCCACTCTCTGTGTTAGCAGCTATGATTACAATGAAGTATTTACAATACAGTTTGAATATGATGACGCTGGCAGGTATTGCGGTGGCAGTTGGTCGGGTAATTGATGATTCTATCGTAGTGATTGAAAACATTTACCGAAGAACGTTAAATAGTAAACAGCGTGATGAAAGCATGGTTCTTACGGCTGCTAAAGAAGTTGGCGGCGCAGTTACATCTTCAACAATCACAACTATGGCGGTATTTGGTCCGCTTTCGTTCGTACCAGGAATTATTGGGAAGTTCTTCGCACCTTTTGGAATTACCGTTATTGTGGCACTTGCATTCTCGTTACTTGTTTCATTAACAGTTGTACCACTTCTTGCTAAATTGTTCTTATTACGTTTGAAACATAAGGAACCACAAGAAACAATGTTACAGAGAACATACCAACGTATGCTGAGCTGGGCGATGCAGAAAAAGGTGATAACACTTATTTTGGCTTTCGTTGTATTTTCTTCATCTTTAGTACTTGTGCCAATGATTCCAAAAAACTTTCTACCTGAAGAAAAGGCGGTCTCATACAATTTAACAACAGACTTGCCTGTTGGAACTTCACTTGATAAAGCGAACAGTGTGGCGAAGGATATGGAAAGTATTCTTAGTAAACAAGTGAGTATAAAAAGTTATCAAACAATCGTTTCAGGAGAAAGGGTTCGTTTATCTATTGACCTGAAGGATAACATGCCGAAAGAAGAAGTAACAACTTTTGAAAAAGATGTTAAAGAAAAGATGAAAAATTTGGGGACGGGTATTGAAACAGCTTTGACACCAATCGGTATAACAGGAGGAGGAGGACAATTTGCTCTTATCGTGGAAGGTGGAAATGCTACAGATTTGGAAAATGCTAGCGATAAAATTGTGGAGAAGATAAAGGATATAAAAGGTTTGTCCAATGTGAAAACAAACTTATCCGCAGTAAAACCGCAACTTAATCTAGCAATTAATGAAGAAAAAGCTGCAGAAAAAGGTCTGAATCCGATGATGATTGCCGCTTTTGTGAGGGGGATTATCTCTGGTGAAAATATCACGGCAGTACAGTTAGATGGAAAAACAACTTCTGTGAATGTAGGCTTAAAAAGTGATAACCTTACGTCTATTGAAAGTATTACAAGTCAACAGATTACGAGCCCCCTTGGTCAGCAGGTAAAGTTATCGGATGTAGCGACACTTTCTGAGGAGCCTGGACCGACTGCGTTGTACCGTTTGAATCAACAAGAGTATGTACAAGTAAGCGCAAGATTTACGACAGATAACGTTTCCGGTGTTCAAGCAGAGGTAGACAAACGTTTAAAGGATCTAGATTTACCAAAAGGAGTAAAATACCGCTCGGAAGGACAGTCACAAGCTATGAATGAAGGCTTTCAAAATATGATTGTTGCTATGGGAATCGCGGTTGTTCTTGTCTTCATGGTTATGCTAGTGACATTTGGAAATGTAATGGCTCCATTTGCGATCTTATTTTCCCTACCATTCCTTTTTACAGGTGGTTTGCTTGGATTATATATGACTAACGAACCTTTAGGTATGCCTGCGCTTGTTGGGTTCCTTATGTTGATTGGAATTGTTGTTACGAATGCCATCGTGTTGATGGATCGCGTTATGCAAAATGAAAAGCAAGGAATGACTATAAAGGAAGCTGTATTAGAAGCAGGGGCAACAAGGCTCCGTCCGATTTTAATGACGGCCCTTGCTACAATTGGGGCACTCATGCCGCTAGCGTTGTCTACTGATGGAGGACTCATCTCTCGATCCCTTGCCATTGTGGTTATTTCTGGTTTATTAACATCTACGCTCTTAACGTTAATTATTGTACCGACTGCTTATTATGTGATGGATATAATAAAGAGGAAATTCACAAAGAAAAAGGCGGTTTTGAAGGTAGAAGAGACAGTGTAAAGAAATAGGGGAATGGAAAACTTTTTTCCATTCCCTTCACTTTGTTGAAAAAAATTATGTCAAAGAAAATGCCGATTTTTTGGCATTTTTTAATTTCTATTCGTTTTCTTATAGTTATAACGATCTCTGTTAACTCGTTTATACGCAATACGTAATGTTATTACCATGGATGTTTTCGTTTACTATATACATGTTGAATTATCAACATGTAATTCGCTGATATGCAGAATACACCTTGATCTGCAGTTGCTTACTTTTTTGTTTTAAACTTTGTATGTGGAAGAAATAGGTTCTGAACGTTTCTATGCACGGCCAGATGCTCTCGTTCCCTTAAAAGAGTTTTTTTATTTGTATTTATATATATAAATTCATTTTGATTTTCCGACATATAGATTGCTGCTATGCAGAAAAAAAGGAGCTTCCACTCGCTTTCTCCCTTTGTTTTCACTTCGCATGTGGCAGGAAAAGGCACTGACCGCTTTAAAGTGT
>NZ_JAVBXD010000041.1 GCF_030756675.1 Bacillus multifaciens | reverse complement strand
CATCGCTCCTTTGCATCTTTTTTATCAGTGTTGACAGATAAAAAGATGTTCAGACACAAAAACAGGCTGTGGAGAAGGCTTTCTCCACAGCCTGAGCCTAAAGGTTTAACCTTTAGGCTTTTTTTGGTATAAAGATTCTTTTGAAAATCCAAGCTCGTAAAGACTGTAAAAGAAATGAATAATTATATACAAATAGCCTATCATTGCATATATAGCCCATATATCAAACTGTTTTAAAGAATACATAAAATGATCATATTCGTTACCCTCTCGACTAATTGAATTAAGTAAAGAAACAACTGGAATTGAAACAATAAAGATTAAATTTAAGATATTCAATTTCGTTTTGAATTTATCTTTTTTAAATTGATAACAATTTAAAATACCAATGATTAAAAAGATAAATAAAACACTATAATATATTCTCCCAAAAAATACAGGCATAGCTTCTACATCAGTTCCATCAATCATAAAATTAATCCTCCTAATTATTGGTAAATAATTTGTTGGTATCAATAGCGTTTGGAACTGTCATATTTGTAAAAATTTATTTCTTTTTCCGAAACCGCTGTACACCGTAACCAACAAGGATAAGTGTGAAAATGAGCCAAGCAAATGGTGCATATTTTTCGGCGAGTGTTTTCATTTTCATATTTTTTGTGATTTCTTCTTTCGTTTTTCCTACTATAATTTCAGAACCATTATATCCTTCAAGTGTGTTTCCTTTTTTAACTCCAAAAATGAGAGCTTCCGTGTTATTTTCAATCCCGTGATAGCGATACCCTTTACTATGTATTGTTAATTGTGTATCGTCTTTTTTTAACGTATACTCTTCAGTCGTAGTAATGTCTTTTGAAGAAAGTAGAATTGGCTCGAGTGCCAATCGAACTTCTTTTTCGTTTAGAGTAGGTAGTGATTCACCATTTACAGAAAGATGCGCAGGAATGTGTTTTTCTGTATCTGTAGTTTTCCAACTTGCTTTTTTTCTTCTATATGATTTTTTTTCGAGTAAAGCAAACTCTTTATTTATTTTTGTTTCATCTGTAACTGGTTGTTCAGTTGTTATGTTTCCTTTTAATAAAATCACACCATCTTTCGCTGTTTGAAAAGAAGACACTGCTTTTGTTTCTTTTAGCTTGTTTACAGCGTCGTTATAATGTTCCTTTCCAAAAAGTGAAGAGATTGTTTGTACAGTTAAGAATATGTATAAGATTGCTAGTACGATGATGCCCTTTTTCACGATTGTTCCCCCTGAATAATAATGTGAATGCTTTATATCTATTATTTTACAGAAAAACATAAATTAGGAACAATTCCTAATTGTTACATTAATCTTACAAAATTGTAAGGTTGGGTTTTCGGAGTGTGGGAATGCGGATGTGTTTTGTACTTGTTTTCTCATTTTGTTTTAAACCTTGATGAGCGTTAAGACACCCTCGTCTATTTTTTGAATTACATTTATATATACTAATTATATCTAAATGTATAGGAGCTTTGTCAGTATATGAATCCATTTTCATTTTTCGACATCTAGATTGCGGCTATGCAGAAGAAAAGGAACCGCACGTGCTTTCTCTCTTTGTTTTACTTTGCATGTGGCAGGAAAGGGTACTGACCGCTTCTATGTATGGCCAGATGCTCTCGCCCAATGAAAAAGAATGGTTTTATGTTGGTTTTTTAATTTGGATTTATATAGAAAGGTATATATAACTTTTATTTTTCAACATAGGAGACTAGAATAAAAACAGATGATATGATTAACAATCGTATATGAAGATGGAGATGAAAGAATGAAAAAAACAATTTCTGATATCGCTCAAATAGCGGGGGTTGCAAAGAGTACAGTTTCTCGTTATTTGAATGGCGGTTCTGTTAGTGATGTGACAAAGGAGAAAATTAAGCGTGCGATTCAAGAAACGGGATATGTTCCTAATACGTTTGCTCAAAGTTTAAAGGCAAAGAAAACAAATATTATTGGTACAATCGTACCACGTTTGGATTCCTATGCTTCATCGTTAACATTAATCGGCATAGATGAGCAGTTGAAAGAACTAAACTATCAAATGTTAATATCCAATTCCAATCAAGATTTAGAACGGGAAATTGAAAGCATTTATACATTGGCAAATCAAAAAGTTGCAGGGATTATTTTATTGGCTACTCAAATTACTGATCAGCATATAGAAGCTTTTCGCAAAATTGATATACCAGTATTACTTGTTGGACAACAGCATAATGAAGTGTACAGTTTCATTCATGATGATTACGGAGCGGCTTATCAAATCGGACAATATATCCTTGAAAAAGGGCATAGAAGAATCGGTTATTTAGGTGTAACAGAACATGACATTGCAGTTGGTGTAAACCGAAAGCAGGGATTCAAAAAGGCGATAGGTACAAAAGCGGATTGTGAAGTGAAATATTATGAAACAAGTTTTAATATTGAAGACGCGATTCAAACAGCATCGGAGATTATCGAAGAATTTCATCCTTCTATTTTAGTGTGTGCAACAGATAACATTGCCCTCGGTGCATTAAAAGCGGCATATATGAAAGGTTTACGAGTACCCGAAGATGTATCTATTACTGGATTTGGTGGATATCAAGTAACAGGAGTGATTCATCCCGCAGTAACGACTGTGAAATTTTATTACAAGGAAGTTGGACAAAGGGCAGCTAGAAATATTGTAAAGCTCATAAATGAAGAAGAGATAGAGAAAATTTCAATATCAAAATATGAAATAATTGAAAGAGAAAGCGTTGACAATATATAAAAGCAGTCATATAATCTAATTGAAACCGGTTCCAAAGGGCTGGTTTTTTATTAACTTACATTTGGAACCGGTTCCAAAAAATACTATAATAAAGGGGGAGCATTATGAACTACAATCAAATCGCAAAAGAAATTTTGGAAGCAATTGGCGGTAAAGAGAATGTATCAGCAGCAGCACACTGTTCAACCCGCTTACGTTTAGTGTTACATGATGAAGGAAAAGTTGATCAAAAGAAACTTGATAGTATGGATACGGTGAAGGGAACTTTTTCTACGGGTGGACAGTTTCAAGTTATTATTGGTTCAGGAACTGTAAACGAAGTGTATAAAGAATTGGCGAAATTAACAGAGCTTTCTGAGATGTCTACAAAAGATGTGAAAGCCGCTGGAACAAAGAAATTAAATCCGCTACAACAATTTGTAAAAATGCTTTCAGATATTTTCGTTCCTATTATTCCCGCTATTGTAGCTGGCGGATTATTAATGGGGATTAATAATCTATTAACAGCAAAAGATTTATTTATTGCAGGGAAGTCATTAGTAGAAGCGAATCCTCAAATAACAGATTTAGCAGCACTTATTAATACATTTGCAAATGCAGCATTCGTATTCTTACCAATTTTAATTGGGTTTTCAGCAACACAACGATTTGGAGGAAATCCTTATCTTGGGGCAGCTCTTGGTATGTTAATGGTCCATCCTGATTTATTGAATGGATATGGGTATGGGGCAGCTTTGGTGGCTGATAAAGTACCTGCTTGGCATATATTTGGTATAACTATTGAAAAAGTAGGATATCAAGGTACAGTATTACCAGTTCTTGTGTCATCATTTATTCTAGCAAAATTAGAAACATATTTACGAAGAGTAATTCCGACAGCACTTGATAATCTTTTTACACCTTTATTAACGATTTTTATTACAGGTTTATTAACATTTACAGCAGTAGGGCCAATTACACGTTATGCGGGAAATCTGTTAACAGATGGAATTGTTTGGTTATACGATACAACTGGATTCATTGGCGGTGGGATTTTCGGATTCCTTTATGCACCAATAGTGATTACTGGCATGCATCATAGTTTTATTGCAGTCGAAACGCAACTACTAGCTGACGTTGCAAAAACAGGCGGTTCATTCATATTCGCAATTGCAACAATGTCTAACGTTGCACAAGGTGCAGCAACTCTTGCGGTTTTTCTTATTACAAGAGATAAGAAAGTGAAAGGCGTTGCGTCAGCAGCTGGAATTTCAGCACTTTTAGGTATTACAGAGCCAGCGATGTTTGGTGTTAATTTAAAACTAAGATATCCGTTTATAGGAGCTATTATAGGTTCAGGAGTTGCATCTGCTTTTATAACCTTTTATAAGGTAAAAGCAATTTCACTAGGAGCCGCTGGTTTACCTGGTATTATTTCGATTAGACCAGACTGCATTATTCCTTATGTGATCGGAATGGTGATTTCCTTTATCATTGCTTTTGCAGTAACGATTATTTTAGCAAAAAGAACAGAAAAGAAGGGAAGTAATTCTTCTCAAAAAGAAGCAGCTTAATTTTTGGTAAGAGGAGAATGATTTCATTCTCCTCTATTTATTAAGGGAGTTTGATAGAAATGGTATGGACAAGGAAACAGCGCTATCGCCGGATTGAGGAGGTAAGCTTAGAAGAAATTCAGAAATTACAAGCAAGAGTAAATAATTGTTCTTGGCGACAAATGTTTCATATACAGCCAGAAACGGGTTTGCTAAATGATCCGAATGGATTTTCTTATTATAATGGTGAATATCATTTGTTTTATCAATGGTTTCCGCTTGGCCCTGTGCATGGTTTAAAGTATTGGTATCATACGAAATCAAAAGATTTTGTTCATTGGGAAAATGTTGGTATAGGGATTGAACCGACAAATGATTATGACAGCCATGGCGCTTATTCCGGAAGTGCAATTGAGCATGAAGGGAAATTGTACTTATTTTATACCGGCAATACTCGTGATGAAAAATGGGTGAGAAAACCTTATCAATGTATTGCGATCATGGATGAAACAGGAAACATTAAAAAGTTAGAACAGCCGGTCATTCATGAAGTCCCAAATGGGTATACAGACCATTTTCGCGATCCGAAGGTCTGGAAAAAAGGTGAAATGTTTTATGCAGTCATTGGAGCGCAGCGAGAAGATGAAACAGGATGTGTAGTATTATATCGATCACCTGATTTACTGCAGTGGAATTATGGCGGAGAATTACAAACAAATTTGAATCATTTCGGATATATGTGGGAATGCCCAGATTATTTCGAGTTACAAGACAGAGGAGTTCTCCTTTTTTCTCCGCAAGGTTTAAAACCTAAAGGAGATCATTATCAAAATATTTATCAATCTGGCTATATTCTTGGAGACAAGCTAGATGTGAAACAATTATCCATGTCACATGGTTCCTTCCAGGAGCTCGACAAAGGGTTTGATTTTTATGCACCCCAAACAATGATAAATTCAGATGGACGGCGTATTTTAGTTGGATGGATGGGCTTGCCAGAAATCGATTATCCAACTGATAAAAACGGTTGGGCGCATTGTTTGACATTACCAAGAGAATTGGTCGTTCGAGGAGACAAGCTTATTCAACGCCCAATAAAAGAGCTTCAAGCACTTCGTAAACAGCAATATAAAATAAAAGATACGATCTACAATGAACAGAAAATGTATGAGGGATTTACAGGAACAGCATATGAAATGATTTGTGAGTTTAAAAATGAGAGTGCGACTGATTATGGAATTGCATTTCGAGTGAGTGAAAATGAGAGAACAGTAGTTAAGTATAATGCTCTAGAGAGAAAAGTAATACTAGATCGTACACATTCAGGAGAAGCTGTCGGAGAATCTTATGGAACAAAGAGAAAATGTTCAGTAGATGCACAAACGATTAAGTTCCATTTATTTGTGGATACATCCTCTGTTGAGGTTTTTATAAACGATGGAGAACAGGTATTTACAAGTCGTATATTTCCGAGAACTGACAGCAAAGAAATTTATTTTTTTGCGAAAGAAGGAAGTGCACTCTTACAAGCAACCAAATGGGATTATGAATAAGAAGAGGTGGAATGTATGAAGAACTTATATGCAATCGGGGAAGTTTTAATTGACTTCATTCCTATTCAAAAAGGAAAAGCGCTAAAAGATGTAGTTGAATTTCAACGAGTTCCTGGAGGAGCACCTGCGAATGTGGCAGCTGCAGTTGCAAAATATGGGGGGAAGTCATCTATGCTTACAAAGTTAGGTATCGATGCATTTGGTGATTTTCTTTTAGAGAAATTACAGGAAGTCGGGGTAAATACAGACAAAATTATGAGAACGAACGAAGCAAATACAGGACTTGCTTTCGTCTCGTTACGTGAAGATGGGGAACGTGATTTTTCCTTTTATCGCAACCCTTCTGCAGATTTGTTGTTTCATGAAAATGAGATAGATGAAAGTTGGTTTGAAACAGGAGATATTCTTCATTTTTGTTCTGTCGATTTAGTGGAAAGTCCGATGAAATATGCGCATGTAAAGGCGATTCGCTCTGCGAAAGAAAATGGAGGGATTATCAGCTTCGATCCTAACGTACGTCTCCCGCTCTGGAAACATGCGGAAGAGTGTAGAAGGACGATATTGGAATTTATTCCGCTTGCACATATTGTTAAAATTTCAGATGAAGAGTTAGAGTTTATTACTGGCATTTCTGATGAAAAAGAGGCGATTGGGTCCTTGTTTATCGGAGATGTAAAAGCTGTTATCTATACAAAGGGAGCGCAAGGTGCAGAATTATATATGAAGGATAAACAGTATCAATCAAACGGATATCTTGTTGTAGTACAGGATACAACGGGCGCAGGAGATGCATTTATTGGCGGTTTCTTATATAAATTGTTAGAGAAAAACGTAAGGAAACAAAATATAGGAGAGGTGCTTCATATGCATTGGCAGGAGATATTAACATTTGCAAATGCAAGCGGGGCTCTTACTACAACAGGAAAAGGAGCAATATCTTCTATTCCCGTAAAAGAAGATATTTATAAGCTGCTTCAAGGGTGAGCTAAATTCATTAGTGGGGATTTTCTTCTCCACTATCTTTATTCTTCTTAAGACGACGTATGCACTTACAAGGATAAGTACCAAACTTATAAAAATGGTACATATTTTTCCTACTATAATTTCAGAACTATTAACTTTCAAATGTGTTTCCTGTTTAACTTCAACAGTTAGCGCTTCTATTTAGGAAAAACAAGCAAAAGAAAGAGGAATACATACAAATGACCTGTGTTCAATACACAGGTCATTTGTATAGTAATTATAAAATATAATGGCAACAAATATTACTTACATTACTGCTTTTAAAAGATCTTCTACTAATGGAATTATTGCACCTAGAAATTTTAAAACTGCCATTGCGATTTCCATATATAACCCTCCTTGTTTTCTGAATATTTAATTATCTGTTTATAATACTATTTTAATATAAAATAGTAAATTTTACAACATATTTTTATATGCAATATTTCATAAACTCCCAAGATGTTACATTGTTATAATAAAAAGAGGAATCCATTCCATACGTAGTAATTATGATGGGATTTTATTGCAAAAAAGTGAAAAATTATAATTTTTCTCTTTTTTGTTTTTAAAATATAACTGTATAATTAAATATTAGGATAAAAGGAAGGTTGGGATGTAAATGTTATTTGTGAAAAATGGTAAGATTAGCACAAAATTAAATGTATTAATGATTACAGCTAGTATTGCATGCATTCTCTTATCAATTATAGGAGTTGTCGGATTAAAAAAGACAGGTGAGGCTTCTACAAGTATGTATGACGAAAGGTTACTTCCGATTTACTGGATAGAATCTGTAGAATCTAACTTTTACTATATGAATTACAATTTTATGGAACTGATGAACACAACTGATGAAAAAAAAGATAAAGAATTAGCAGATCATATAGATCAAGTACGTAAACAAAATGATGAATTATTTAAAAAATTCGAGTCTAAAATTAGCGCCAAAGAAGAAAAACAATTATATGAGAATTTTCAAAAAGATTATCAAGAGTTAAAGAAACGATTCCGTGAAGGTCAAAATTTAGCAATGGAAAATAAAAACGAAGAGGCTTATGCTTATTATTTAAAAGAAGTTGAGCCTATTATGCAAAACTCAATTAAAGGCATTAAAGAACTCATTAAATATAATGGTGAAAATGCGGAACAATTACAGAAAAGTAATGCCAGCAGTGCACAAACTACAATGCTGATGTTTATTATTATTTCGCTTATAGCGGTTGCGGTTATTATATTCATTGGATATATCATTAAAATAGCTATTCAACGTCCAATTACTTTATTACAACGTGATATGAAAGAAGTAGCAGACGGGAATTTAGTAGTACGTACTTCTTATCAAGCGAATGATGAATTAGGAAAAATTGTTACTTCTTTTAATCATATGTTAGACAATCTACAACAATTAATTGAGAAAATAAAGGTAACAACACAAGAAGTTACTTCCTCTACTGATCGTATGCTGCAAAATACAAAACAGGCATCTCAAATCTCTAACGAAGCGGTTCAAACGATTCATGAAGTAAACAAACAAATAGAAGGGCAAGTTACGAGTATGCAAGAAAGTTCAATAGCAATGAATGACGTAGCCAGTGGAGTTCAAACTGTAGCTGAATCGGCTTCTACTGTTGCGGAAATATCTGTTGTTACAACAGATCGTATAAATAATGGAAGTAAAGTAATCCAGCAATCTATTACACAAATGAATAACGTCCACAAAGTTGTTGAAGAAACATCTGCAGTGATAGAGCGTCTTGTTACGCGCACGCAAGACATAGATAAAGCATTAAATGCCATTACGAATATTGCGGAACAAACAAACCTTCTTGCTTTAAATGCTGCAATTGAAGCCGCACGTGCAGGGGACAATGGAAAAGGGTTTGCAGTTGTTGCGGCTGAGGTGCGAGACTTAGCCGAACAATCAAAGCAATCTGCAAATGAAATTAATGACTTAATTAAATCTATCCAACAAGATACAAAAGATACCGTTCGAATTATGAAAAAAGGACAAGAAGAAGCAACGCAAGGAAAAAATACCGCTAATGAAGCAGACCGAGCATTTTCAACAATTATGACAGATATTCATAAGATAACAAGTCAAATCCAAGAAGTATCAGCTACAACTGAAGAAATGTCTGCTGGGACGGAAGAAATTAACGCTTCATTATCAGTAGTATCCGAGACTTCTACAGGAGTAGCAAAGGATACGAAACAAACTGTACAAGCAATTCAAACACAAGCATCATCAATTAAAGAAATAACAAATCAATCTATGCAAATAAGGAAAAAAATCGAAGAATTAGAAGGGGTAATTTCACAATTTAAAATTTAAGGATAACATTTATTTATAAACATAATAAAAAATAAGAGATGGTTAAGTTAAAACCGTCTCTTATTGATGTTTCTTTTATTTTTTTATTTATAAAACCTTACAGAATTTAAATAAGTTTAGGAAAGTGAGTCCGATGCCAAAAGGCATTGGACTCACTATTTTTACAATAAGGAGTACAGGAAAGCGGTTTTTATATGTCTTTTTCAATTTGTATTTATATAGATTGTTCTTTTTCACAATGTGTACAGCGATGAGTAATCCTGAAACTCCCATTTTTTCGGTGCATATTTAAATCCTATAACATTAATGTTTTTACAGCATGTAGTCCTTATTAAAGCCACTGAAAGGCCTTTGTAACATTTATGAAAGAGGTATGAAAGATATTTAAAATAATATAAACTTAATAAGATTAAATTTACATTAGCCAGTAGTAAAAAATGCACATAGAGAATGAGGAACAGTATTTGGAATTTATATAAGATTAGTAGGGAGAGATCAAAAAGAATGAAACGTGTTTATAGGGTAAAACGTATAGTAATTCTAATTGTAGCAATTACAGCCAGTTATTTTATGTTTCAATCTATTACGTCACCAGCAAGGGCTGTAGCGAAGCAAGAAAATACAGTACAGCTAGTAAGTGACCAACCAAAAGTTGAAATGAAGAAAGTCGCTCCAAGTCGATTTAATGGTAAGGAGAGAAAAGTCGCGTATCTTACTTTTGATGATGGACCAGGAAAATATACGGCTGAGCTCTTAAAAATGTTGAAACAAAATAATGTGAAAGCGACGTTTTTTTTAATTGGTAAAAATGTAAAACAGTTTCCTGAGTTAGTAAAGCGTGAAAATGCAGAAGGGCATTATGTGGGCATGCATAGTATGACACATGATTTCAAAAAACTATACACAAGTGGTGGGTATGTAAATGAAATGAACCAAGATCAAGGGCTAATTGCAAATATTATTGGACAATCTCCAAAGTTAACACGTCCACCATATGGATCAATGCCAGGATTAAATGAAGCACTTCGAAATAAAGTGGTTGAAGGTGGTTTTAAAGTATGGGATTGGACAATCGACTCTTTAGACTGGAAATATAGCAAAATACCAGTTGATGCAGCCGTAACAAAAATTGTTGAAAATGTACTTAAGAGTGCAACGAAGCCACAAGAAGTTATTTTAATGCATGATATTCACCCACAATCTCTTGCTGCTGTACCGGCTATTATAAAAGGATTAAAAGAAAAAGGGTATGAATTTGAAGCATATCATGAAGAAAATCATTTCCCAGTTAATTTCTGGCACGATAAGCGTATTTGATGGAGAAATTAATATTGATTTGTAGAAAAATAGCATTTTAATTATCAATTTAAGTATCAGAAAAATAAGGATAAGAGTCTTCATTTTTATAGCGATACGTAGTGTGATAGTAATTTATTGTAATTTATATATATCCAAATTAAAAAACCGACATAAAAACCTCTTTCTTTTTAGGGGAGGACGAGAGCATCTGGCCGTGCATAGAAGCGATCAGGGATTTTTCTTGCCACATGCGATATTTTAAAACAAAGGGAAAAAGCGAGTACAGGTGGTGTTGCAGTCTACATAACAGCAACTTATATGTCGAAAAATTAAAATTGATTTATATAGAACAGTATATTAGTGAAGAATATGGTATGAAAATCAACTAATAAATCTATTTATTATTTTATATAAATATAAATTTAAAAGCGGCATACAAATGCCTTTCTTTTTAGGTGGATGAGATTGTCTGGCGTGCATAGAAACGGTCAGGGACTTTTCCTACTACATGCAAGGTTTGAAACAAAAGAAGAAAGCAAGTAGCGGTCATATTGTATTCTGCATAGCAGCAATTTATGTGTCGAAAAATTAATATATATGGATCATCTTTCTATGGATATTACATGGGAAGATGATCCATTTTATGTCTATTGAAATATTAACTTGACGCCCCTCTATAACAATATTTTTCTACTGTTTACAAGTATTCTTTTCTTAGTTTTTAACTTTTACAATATCAATATAGTATTTTCTTCGCAAGGTGTGTTGCGGTTTCCAATTATATACTATATAATTCTAATTAAGAAAACGTTTTCATTCAAAGGGGGAGAATTTCGTGTCGACTATCGAGGACGTAGCGAAATTAGCGGGGTTATCAAGAACAACGGTTTCTCGGGTGATTAATAACCATCCGTATGTATCGGACGAAAAGAAAAAGAGAGTACAATTAGCAATGAAACATCTTGGATTTGTTCCGAATTCTGCGGCGAGAAGACTACGTAAGCAAAAGACGGAAACAATTGCAGTGTTGGTTCCGCGTGTGACAAATCCTTTTTTCAGTAAATTTATTGAGGCGATTGAAATTGTAGCTTCAGATCATAAATATAAACTGATTATTTGTCAAACAAGATATTTACCAGAGAAAGAGATGGAGTATTTACAATTGTTGTCTACGAAACAAGTAGATGGGATTATTTTATGTTCACTTGAAAATGCTTGGGAGGATGTTGAGCCTTATTTACAGCATGGACCGATTGTTTTATGCAATGAATATATTGAAGAAGCAAACATCCCAACTGTAAACTTTGATCATGCACAAGGAGCATACATAGCAGCGAAACATGTATTAGATCAAGGATATCGTCATCTTGTATTCTGCCGCGGCAGAGAGTCAAAGGTAATTAACCAACAGAGAAAGATGGGCTTTTTACGCGCTGTAACAGAAGCAAGCAAACAAGTGGAGTCAATTGACTTCGTTGAAAGCGCTTACTCTATTGAGGATGGTAAAAATATATTTTATGAGTTTTTACAAGACAAAAAAAATCCTACCGCTATTTTGGCAGGGGGAGATGAAGTCGCAGCAGGAATTATCGCAGAAGCGAGTAAACAGGGCTGGAGCATTCCTGATGATTTAGCTGTAGTTGGTTTTAATAATCAGTTTCTATCACAAATTATAGACTCAGGTATTACAACGATTGATCAGCCAATTGATGATATGGCACATAAAGTTGTAGAACTGATGATGGATAAAATTCATACGAAAAATTATCGAAATAAAGAAGTGTACGAGTTTGAACTGGAGCTCTTGGTGAAAGGTTCAACGGTGAAAAGTACAATGATGCTAGCCTAGTAGATGATATCTGCTAGGTTTTTTTATGTTTACAATCTATTATTCTTCGTGCGTACAATCCTCGCATTTATTGTGGTACGCTTCGTGCTGCTCATCAATCTCTCTTCCACAATTGGAACAAGTTTTTGCCGGTAAATTTCTAAAAAACTCCATTGGTTGATCTATCATGTAAATCCCTCCATTTCCATTTCTTACTAACATTGTATTAGTACAAATGATTAAAGTCAACAACTGTTTTATAACAAATTTCAAAATAATGAAAATGTGTAGAAAATCATTTATAGTTAAGACTGTAGAGTAGAAAGTGAAACAGAAAGGATGAATGCATATGAAAATGACGGTTGTCGGCTTTTGGGGCGGTTTTCCAGAGGCGGGAGAAGCAACGTCTGGATATTTATTTGAGCATGACGGCTTTCGTTTACTAGTCGACTGTGGCAGCGGTGTACTAGCACAGCTTCAAACATACATAACGCCTTCTGACATAGATGCTGTTCTATTGTCTCATTATCATCACGATCATGTTGCTGATATTGGGGTGCTTCAGTATGCACGTTTAATTACAAGCATGACGGGAGGCGCGTTACCAGAACTACCGATTTACGGACATACCTTCGACGCAAAAGGTTTTGCATCGTTAACACATATACCGTATACAAAAGGAGTTCCTTACAACCCAGCGGACACATTACAAATTGGTCCATTCTCCATTTCCTTCTTACAAACAGTGCACCCTGCTATATGTTTTGCAATGCGTATTACAGCAGGTGGGAAAACTGTTGTCTATACAGCAGATTCTAGTTACATGCCAAAGTTTGTTTCATTTGCACAAAATGCGGATGTATTTATTTGTGAGTGTAATATGTATGCGCATCAAGATGGCTCAAAAGCTGGGCATATGAATAGTACAGAAGCAGGAGAAATTGCAAAACAAGCTAATGTAGGAGAACTACTTTTAACTCATTTGCCACATACAGGGGAATTATCAGATTTAGTAACGGAAGCAAAACAAATTTTTAACGGCCGCATCGTACTTGCACATAGCGGTTACGTTTGGGAATCTTGAGGTGAAACGATGTTATTTATCGATAATAAAGGAATTACAGATCCAACGATTAACTTAGCAATTGAAGAATATTGTGTGAAAAACTTAGACATTAATGAAACGTATTTACTGTTTTACATCAATGAACCATCTATTATTATCGGGAAGAATCAAAACACAGTGGAAGAAATCAATGCTGATTACGTACGGGAAAAGGGAATCCACGTGGTAAGACGCCTTTCTGGCGGCGGAGCTGTATATCATGATTTAGGGAATTTAAACTTTAGCTTTATCACAAAAGATGATGGAGATAGTTTTCATAACTTTAAGAAGTTTACAGAACCGGTGACAGTAGCACTTGGGAAATTAGGAATTAATGCTGAATTAAGCGGCCGCAATGATATTTTAGCGGAAGGAAGAAAAATTTCCGGTAACGCTCAATTTGCGACAAAAGGACGTATGTTTAGTCACGGTACGTTATTATTCGATTCCGAAATCGACCATGTTGTGTCGGCGTTAAATGTAAAACTGGATAAAATTCAATCAAAAGGAATTAAATCGATTCGCAGCCGCGTTGCAAATATTGCAGAATTTTTGAATGAGAAAATTACAATTGAAGAATTTAAACAGCTCCTTTTAGAAAATATTTTTGAAGGAGAAAGTGAAATTCCAACATACGAATTAACGGAAGAAGATTGGAAAGAAATCCATAAAATCTCAGAAGAACGTTATCGAAATTGGGATTGGAACTACGGGAAATCTCCAAAATTTAACTTACAGCATTCACACCGTTTCCCAGTTGGGCAAGTAGATGTCCGGTTAGAAGTACAAAAAGGCGTAGTCTCAGAATGCAAGATTTACGGGGACTTTTTCGGCGCTCTCGATGTACGTGACATTGAAGAGCGCTTAAGTGGTAAGGTGTTTGATAAAGAAGCATTTGCGACGGCGTTAGCTGATGTAGAAGTGCCACGTTATTTTGGCAATATAACAAAAGAAGATTTCTTATCTTTATTCTTTTAATTGTATGAAAAACAACCATATCTTACGTGTGGTTGTTTTTTTATATACGTTTTATAAAATGTACCTTGCGCCTATAATTTTCTTTTAATATAATGTATTTAGAATTTTTTAAATTTTATATAAAAGGTGGGGGTTTTGTGAATCTCGTTCAAAGATTAGCCGAAACGGTGAAAAAGAAGGGAGACAAACCGGCTTATATATTTCAGGATCAGTCGGTATCTTATGACCGATTTAATGAAATGGTCATAAGGTTTTCTAGTAGTCTAGCAAAAATGGGCATTGGAAAAGGGGACAATGTCGCATTAATTGTTGGGAATTCGCCGCACTTTTTGATTGGTTTATACGGAGCGATGCGTGCCGGGGCGACAGTTGTTCCAGTTAATCCGATTTATACGCCAGATGAACTATATTACATTTTACAAAATGGAGACGTTAAAGCAATCATCACACTAGACATCCTTCTACCAGTTATGCAGTCTCTTACATCTAGACTTCCTTCTATTGAAAATATCATCATTTGTGAAACCACAGCAGATTCAGCTCATGAAGAAACCGAAAAAATGAAAACGTTTACGAGTATAATAGCAAGCGGAGACCTTACTTTCCAAGGTCCAGATATACAAGAAGAAGACGTTGCCGTAATTTTATACACATCAGGAACGACAGGAAAGCCAAAGGGTGCAATGTTAACGCACAAAAATTTATATAGTAATGCAAGCGATGTTGCTTCGTATTTACAGTATACAGAGCACGACCGCGTCATTGCTGCGCTGCCGATGTTTCATGTGTTCTGTTTAACGGTTGCTGTCAATGCACCAATTGTAAACGGCGCCACGATTTTAATGTTGCCGAAGTTTAGCCCGAAAGAAGTATTTCGCATTTGCCGTACATACGAAGCTACAATATTTGCTGGTGTACCAACAATGTATAATTATTTATATTTATATGAAGAAGCAAGTACAGAAGATGTTCATACGCTTCGTTTTTGTATTTCTGGCGGTGCGTCTATGCCTGTTGCCCTTCTTAAAAACTTTGAAAAACGTTTCCATGTTATCGTCTCAGAAGGATATGGCTTATCAGAAGCATCACCTGTAACATGTTTTAATCCAATTGATCGTCCGCGTAAAGCAGGTTCAATCGGAACGAATGTTCAGAATGTGGAAAACAAAGTTGTTAATGAAATGGGCGAGGAAGTACCTGTTGGCGAAGTTGGAGAATTAATCGTTCGCGGTCCGAATGTCATGAAGGGTTATTACAAAGCGCCAGAAGATACAGCGGCAACACTTCGAGATGGCTGGCTTTACACAGGCGACTTAGCAAAAATGGATGAAGAGGGCTATTTTTATATTGTAGACCGGAAAAAAGATATCGTTCTTGTTGGCGGTTATAACGTCTACCCGCGCGAAGTAGAAGAAGTGTTATATATGCACGAAGCGATCGCAGAAGTCGTTGTAATCGGTGTTCCAGATGAAAATTTAGGAGAAGCGGTAAAAGCATACGTCGTACCGAAAACGACAAGTGTGACAGTAGAAGAACTGATGGCATATTGCGCGCTTCACCTTGCAAAATATAAAATACCAAGCAGCATTGAGTTTTTAGAAGAACTTCCGAAAAATACGACAGGAAAGATTTTAAGAAGAGCGTTAAAAGAGAAAGCGATGCAAGTATAAGGGGAATGAAACAGCAGCTCATTGTATTGGAGCTGCTGTTGTTTCTTTGTATGTATTTCTTTTTATAAAAAAAACGATAGAACAAATAGTTGGAAGTCCTATTAAGTATAAATCAAATAAGTCGGTAATATTTGGGGGAATTCCACCAAGAACAATCATCATTATCTGCATGTTATGACTCTCCTCCTTTCATAATTTTATATGGTTCTTTTGCTATTTCAATTCCTCTAATTGGTTAGTTTTACTTTCCGTGTAAAAATTGTTTGATTTCATAGTTGACATATCGGAATTGTGTATTTAGAATGAAAAGAAATAATTGAAAAATGAAATAATAAAAGCTAATCAGAGAAACTGAAGGCGCACAACATTCACTTTGTGAAACGTTTGTGTGCCTTTTTCTATTGATAAAACGAGGAGGGGTATAAATGAAGTTGTGGGGGAAAACATCAATTAGGGCAGGGGTGCTGTTGTCGACGGTGCTTTTGTTTTCAGGGTGCGCATCGGCAACATCTACGAGTAAGTCAGAATCAGGAAAGCCTATTGAACTTTTAAATGTATCGTATGATCCGACCCGGGAATTGTATCAAGATTTCAACAAGGACTTCGCTGCATATTGGAAAGAGAAAAGCGGTCAAACGGTTACTGTGAAGCAATCCCACGGGGGATCAGGCAGTCAGGCGCGTTCGGTTATGGATGGGTTAGAAGGGGATGTTGTGACGCTTGCATTAGCATATGATATTGACGCCATTAGTAAGAAGAAGCTGTTACCGGAAGATTGGCAGAAACGTTTGTCTAATAACTCGACTCCTTACACATCGACGATCGTATTTCTTGTGCGAAAAGGGAATCCGAAAAAGATTAAAGATTGGGATGATTTAACGAGAAAAGGAGTCTCTGTTATTACTCCAAATCCGAAAACGTCGGGAGGAGCACGCTGGAACTATTTAGGTGCATGGGGATACGCTTTGAAAAAAAATAATAATAGTGAAGAAAAGGCAAAAGAATTTGTAAGTCAATTGAATCAATTTCATAATTGTTTCTTTTCCTGAGTTGGATGGACAGAATTTTAGAGGTGGGGGTTTTGAAAATACTAAGCGGCTTGATTCATTTCTTTCATTTTCTGATTGATTCGATCTACAGCTAACTTTGAAGCGTTATAAACAAGCGTCACAAGATTGAAATGTACTTTTGCTCGTTTTCCAGATCGATATCGGACATTTTTTAGCTGAAAGAATTCTTTTAGATATGCGTTCACTCGTTCGACTGCACTTCTTTGATTGTAAAGCTTTTTCCATGCTTCTGTTCCACGACCTGGAGCACTATATTTCCGAATATCTGTCTCTATTTTGATTTTGTAGACTTTTTGGCAAAGAGAATCCATCGCTAATGGGCAAGTCTTACACTCATTTGGTCTTGTGTACTTCAATGTTTGATATTTCTCATCAAAACTATCGTAGCGATAAGAGTGTTCACGCACGCAAGTAAGAGCGAAATGTTCATCAAAACCAAGGAGTTCTCCTTCATTTTTTTTGTTATAAGCAATGATTGCTTTTGCTTTCATGCGGTGAAGTTGTGTGTAAATTGGTTCGTAATCATACCCCGCGTCTAACACGCCATACCGAATGGTTAACGAAGAAAATCGTTCTTGTATACTTTTTAATAGAGGAATCGCAGCTTTTCCATCATGTAAACTAGCGGAAGACATAATGGATTGAAGAATATATTGGCTCTTGGATCCTACTGCCAAATGGGCTTTGAATCCAAACCAAAACGTGTTTTTCCCTTCACTATTTTTCTTTATGCCCCAATTTGGGCGTAAAGGAATTTCTGTCCGTAGAGTTTTCAAGCTAACATCTAGTTGATCTTTTATTGTTTTTTCGTAGGTGTTTTTTTGATTTTCTTGCGCTTCTTTTTCTTTTTGAAAGGCTTCTTGTTCCGCTTTTGGTTTACGACCACGCTTCTTTGGTTCTGGTTTTGGTTTCTTTTCTTGCGGAGTCGCTTGGTCCCTGGATTCAAAATGTGTCGCATCAATAGCGACTACATCATCTGTAATAAAATTCTCTTGAATCGCTTGAAGAAGCAAAGTTTCTTGAACCGTTTCTAGTACATTTGACTCACTTAATTTTTGAGTGAAACGTGAAAAAGAAGCTTCGGAAGGGATACGATCAGAAAATAAAAAGCCACACTCTAAATGGAACATAAAATCATGTCGTAATCGTTTCACAAGATCCTTAATCGTTGGAATTCGTTCCACAATACGAGCAACGAGGGCATAGATCATCGCTGCATAATTTAATTCTGTTGGCGCACCATAAATCGATCGTTTTGAGACAACAGCTAAGATAGGTTCGATAGTCAATGTAGAAAAAATCGCTTCGAATCGTCTCGTCGGCTCTAAATCATATAAATCTTGGATGCCAAACAGACTTCCTTGTCGTATAATAGGCATAGGGAGTCAACCTCTTTTCTTGGTTTGGTTTGTGTCGTAACTACCATTATACAAGAATTTGGGGAGGTACTCCTTTTTTGTGTGCTCAAAACCATTGGTATATCAGGGCTGAAAATTATGAAATTGATTCGAATGATAAAGAAAACATAAGAGAAATTGAAGAAAAAATTGAAAAAAGACATATATCATATACAGTAGCGAGTAATTGAGTGAAGAACGGCTGGAAAATAAAGTGAAACTTAGCAGTTTCACTTTATTTTTTGGGGGAAAAGAAGGGCTAAAGGAGTTGTCAAAGAAATTTCATTCTCATTGTGTCAGAAAACATGTATGATAGGAAAGGTGGAATTTTTTAATTTAGGTGGGGAAATAATGCAAACAGTTCAAGACTATCTTTCATTCTTACATACGAAAGGGTTTAAATTATCAGAGGATGCCCAAGGATTTATTATGTTTGGCCAAGGCTATACAGGTTCATCTGATGGAATTGTGAATGCGGCAATTGAAGCGACCATTAAGCATCAATTACAGTTTGATGGTAGTTATTTTATCGCTTTGCTAGAACGGTTGAAAGAAGAGAAAATTACGGATAAAAAAAGCGCGATGGCTTTTTTGCGGAAGTTACAATCATAACTTCACGCAGCCTGCGCTTCTTTTTTTCGTTTATTTGGTAGTTCTACAAAGATCATGCCTAAGAAAATACAAATACACCCAATGATAGCGGATATTGATAATTGCTCATTTGCAACAAGAACACCTGTTATTGCTGCAAAGACGGGTTCCATTGCAAAAATAATTGCAACGCGGGTAGGAGATGTATATTTTTGCGCTGTTGTTTGAATAAAAAATGCAAGGGAAGTTGCAAAAAGTGATGTTAACAATAGTGCAAATAAAAATGAGCGATTTGTCCATAATGACATCGAAAATAATTTCTCCCAATCTTCAAACAAAAATGCACAAATAGAAGAGAAGAGTCCTACCGCTAATATTTGTGTTGTACTTAATAATAACGGAGATATCTTTTTTGAAAAGAATCCATTTACTAGGATGTGAGCAGCAAATGCTACAGCACAACCTAAGATAAGGATATCTCCCATATTGAATTGAAAAGCATCTCCAGCTGTTAATAGAAATAATCCAATTGTAGCTGCTGTAATTCCGAGTACAATAAATAGATTTGCTTTTTGCTTTAAAAAGATAAACGATAAAATGGGTACCATAACAATGCTAAGACCCGTTAAAAATCCGGCTTTAGAAGAGGTTGTATATAATAAACCAAATGTTTGTAGTAAATACCCAACAAATAAAAAGAATCCTACTATCATACCCGCACCGCTACTATAGCCTACGTGTGTAATAGGTATTCTTTTCATAGAGATGAGCTGAATGATGGATAAAATCATTCCAGCTAATAAAAAACGTACACCATTAAAAGAAAATGGCCCGACAAATGACATGGCATTTTGAACGACAACAAATGTAGCTCCCCAAATGAAAGCAACAAACAATAAAGCGAGAGGAGCAATCCACTCTTTTTTCAATACATTACCTCCGTTCATTTTTTTGTATGGCTTTTCGTGCTAATTCATCGGCTGCTTTATTTTGACTGCTTGGAATCCACTTTATAAAAAAGAGATCAAATTGCTCGATCATTTTTAGTGCCTCATCTAAAAGTGGTGCATATAATGGATTCTTTACATATTGTTTTTCAACCGCTCGTTCTACAAGTTGTGAATCTGTTCGAAACGATACAATTTTATAATTATGTTCGGTGCAATATTTTAATGCAGTAAGTAATGCATGATACTCTGCTTCATGGTTGCTCATAATTCCAAGCGGAACAGTGAGCTGTACAGGCGGTTGAACCCCTTTAATAAAAACCCCAGCGCCGGAAGGACCGGGATTTCCTTTTGATGCACCATCAATGTACACTTCAATCAAACTGAAACCCTCCAATTAACCGATTGTAATACTATAGCGGCATATAAATGTTTCATTCGCTTTTAACATTTGAATTCCTTTTTTCTCTTTAAAGTCTTTTGCGGGATCTAGTTCATCAGCGATGCCATACCAAGGTTCAATACATAAGAACGGTGCATTGTTTTCTGGTGTCCATACACCGACAAATGGGAATCTTTCAAATGAAACTTTGACAAATTTATTATGATTGTGAGAACGGATGGTAATTTCATTTTTGCGCATATTTTCAAATATTAGTGCATCGTTTTGAAATAAATCATACGCAAGAGGAAGCTCTGTTGCTTCTTCTGCTACTACGAGTTTATGTTTAGAAAGAAACGGTCCTTCTAGTACACTTGATTCTAAGCGCTCAGGAGTACTGAAAGATAAATAGTAGTCTGTGAAAGATTCATTTGGTAATAATGGACAATTAAAACCAGGATGCCCTCCAATTGAAAAATACATTTCTTCCGAGTTGGAATTGAATACTTCGTATGTTACGGATATAGATGTTCCATTTAATTCATAAGAAACAAGCAATTCAAATGCAAACGGATAGTTTTGTAAAGTTTCTTCATTACTTGTTATTGTGTATGTAATTTTGGATTCAGTTTGTTCTTTAATCGTAAATGTTAAATCACGAGCAAAGCCATGTTGTGTTAATGAATACGGTTTACCGTCCACATAATAGGTATTGTCTACTAATCTTCCTACGATTGGGAATAAAATAGGAGCACGTCGCCCCCAATACTTTGCGTCTCCTTGCCATATATATTCTGTATGGTCTTCTTTTAAGCGAACACTTTGTAGTTCTGCACCCCTTTCAGAAATGGATACGATCATTTTTTCGTTTTGAATTATTGCTGTCATGAACAAACCTCCTAAATCTTTCATGTTTTTATTATACGTCCTTTTGTCATCATTCATAAAGTAAGGATTTTGCTATATTGACTTGGATTTAAATAATAATTATAATTTAATTTTGTTTATTAAAATATTCACATGGTTCGTAACCATCCCACGTAAAAAAACTAAGGAGATTGTATAATGAAAGTTAAGACACTTGTTGGTAATGGTATTTTAGCGGCACTATATATTGCTGTTACTATGCTTATTCAACCTTTTGGTTTTACAAATATTCAATTTCGTATTTCAGAAATGTTTAATCATCTTATTGTGTTCAACAAAAAATATATTTATGGAATTGTTTTAGGTGTATTTTTAGCAAACCTCTTTTTCTCACCAATGATTGCATATGATCTTGTATTTGGAGTGGGGCAATCTATTATCGCTTTGCTTTGTACAATCGTTTCTATGCGTTTTATAAAAGGGATATGGGCACGAATGATCTTTAATACAGTGGTCTTTACATTTACAATGTTTATTATTGCGATTGAACTTCATCTTGCATTTGATTTACCATTTTTGTTTACATGGTTAACATGTGCGATTGGTGAGTTTGTTGTAATGGTAATCGGAGGACCTGTCATGTATTTTATTAACAAACGAGTTCAGTTTGAGAAATTCGTGTAAGATTCATTAGAGAGTTGTTCACTTTATTGTGGCAACTCTTATTTATTTTTTTTAGGCATCTCACTTATGGGGAGGAGGAACTTAAGTATTCAAATATATTACCCCCTAAGAATGTTATGTATTTCGAATAGAATACTGTTCGCATAGACAAAATAGGATAAAATAAGAGCATAATATTTAGTATGAACGTATATGGGTTTTGCATATAAAAGGGGGAGCAAAATGAAATATAAAATTACTTGGTTATATCGAACAAAGCATGGTTTAGAGACTAATCTAGAAACAGACTTCCTTCGTTTAGAAGAAGCGATGCAGTTCGCTGCGGATTTTGAAAAAACAGGAAGAGCGAAGGAATTGGTATTTCATGATGAAATGGGAGTAGAATGGACGTTAAAAGAAGCTAAGAAACTAAGTAAACAAGTTGAAGAAGAGCCGCAAGACCTTACGCTATATTTTGACGGGGGATATGATATTGAGACGAAAGAAGCGGGCGTAGGGATAAGCATTTATTATAAGAAACAAGGGAAAATGTATCGAATTCGCCGCAATGCTTACATAGAAGGAATTGATGATAATAATGAAGCGGAATATGCAGCGTTATTATATGGAATGAACATATTGGAAGAGTTAGGGGTTAAGTATGAATCGGTGATATTGCGTGGTGATTCTCAAGTCGTTCTTCAACAATTAGCAGGTGAATGGCCATGCTATGAGGAGCATTTAATTCATTACTTAGATCAAATTGAGCAAAAAGCAAAACAGATGAAAATAAAATTAGTATGTGAACCCGTTTCTAGAAAACAAAATAAAGAAGCGCATCAATTAGCAACGCAAGCATTGGAAGGAACGAACATTGAGAGTCATAAAGAAATAACAGAATAGGAGTGTAGAAGGAGTGGATCGTAAGCAGTTAATTACTGAAGTAAACGATTTATTAGAAACATATTGCGATGGTTGTTTTTTGCAGAAGCATTTTCGAAAAGAACAGAGTAAATATTATGCGCACTCCTTTTGCATTCGGCAATGTACGATAGGAGAAAAGTTACAAGAGTATGGAAAACAATTGTCTTGAACAATCATCTCTTTGCTTTGCTCAGCTAAAGTTTTAAAGCACAGTAAGCAAGTGAGGGTGTTGGAGGAGATTGGGAGAAAACAAAAAGATGGCGTTTGCCATCTTTTTGTTTTGTATTTCTATGTTTTATAATAAAGTTTGCTACATTATAGACGATAGGATGAAACGTTGATGCCTTTCCACTCATAGTAATCTAAAATGCCAGAGTAAATTGCTTCAGCAGCACGTTGTCTCCAATATTCAGAACCTAATTTTTCATTTTCTTTCGGATTGTCAATAAAAGCTAGCTCTGCAAGGATAGCAGGCATTGTATTTTCACGTACAACATATAAATCGCCATCTTTTACACCACGGTTTTTCGTTTCCAGCGCATCTACGAGACGACTTTGTACTTTTTCAGCTAGTACACGGCTTTCTTCTGTATTAGGATTTCCATAACTTCTTGATTGCCAATAGTATGTTTCTGTTCCATTTGCAGTGCCATTGAAGCCGTTTGCGTGAATGCTCACAAAAATATCTCCGTTATTTTGCTGTGCAAACTGTACTCGTTTTTGAAGTGATTCTTTTGCCGTATTACCAGGTCTCGAATCCGTTTCACGAGTTAATAACACTTTAAACGGTGCTTTGCGATTAAATAAATCACGAACACGTAGGGAAACATCTAATACAACTTTGTCTTCTGTTAGCCCATTTTCAGTACCAGTATGGCCATCATCGACACCACCATGACCTGGATCAATAATGATCGCTTTTCCGTTTAGTGGATCTTTATTTTCAATTACTTGTAGATTATTGGCTTGAACCCATCCTGTTTGATCGCCGATGCGAACTTCAATCCAGTTATTTGGGTCTTTACGAAGTACATCAAGAGTTGTTCCTTGCTGTAGTGTCCATTTTTTATTATTACTATATGGATACGGTTCTGTACGGAACTCGTCTGTTGTTTTTGTCATTTTTCCTTTTGTATTTGCTGCGTAGTTCGTAAAAGGAATATCTTTTGGCAATTGATGTGAATTGGTCACTGATTCATTATTTTTAGGTAAAATATTTACACCGTTATATTCAGAACCGTTATATGGATGGATTTCTTCCATAAGGTTCGCAATCTTTGTTGCCCATCCAGTATCTGTTGAATAGTTAGCGTTAATATCAGCTACGGTAACCCCTTTATAGCGCCAATCTCCAGGTTCTAAATAGTACGCTCTTACGTAAGCTGCATTATAATTAATACTGTCATTAAACGTATTGAAATAGCGAGCTAAACCGAATGGATCTGAATCTTCAGCACGAAGACCAAATAGATTATGTTTTCGATAGGCGATTAATGATTTGCCGTACCCAGACTCTAAAATAGCATGTGATGCTAAAAAGAGAGCATTCACACCGTATTTGTTTTGTGCGTCAATAAACGCCTGTCCATATCCGGTAAGCGGGCTAGTTCCGTTCGTTCTTCGGTTCATATAGTTATCGATTTCCCCGGCAGTTACTTTTGAAGGTTTACGTAAATCTAGCGTTTCATAAGGTTTACCAATATAGTAATCTAGTGAAAGATTTGCTGAGCCGCTTCCTTCAAAATACTCTACACGCAGCTTGTGGTTTCCTTTTGCTACAGACATTTTTCCTTTACGTACATCGTTATTACTTGGTTGCCAAGAGTTAATAACAGGTTGATCATCTACATAAACGCGAATACCATCGTCTGCTTTTGCTGTGAATGTATAATCTCCGCCTTCAAAGTATTCCGTTTTTGTAAAGCGAGCCGAGAAATTATCATTTGAAATGAATGGGCTTGGAGCCCCGTATTGCCAATTGAAATTCAGCTTCTCGATTTTTTGTAAAGCATTATTGCCACCGAGAATAATAGGATTACCTTGTAGATTCGTATTGTTATAGAATTCACCGAGCCAAGTAGACGAATTTTGTACAGTACTATAAGGTTCAATACTAAATTCAGCGCGACTTTGTCCTGTTTGCTCTAAATATTGTACTTCAACTAAATGCGTATCAGGCTCATTGGTTTTACCAATTATTCCGGCTGCAGTTCCATCATCAATATGAATTGTTTTTGCATATTCTGCAAATCCAGATGGACCCCAGCGGTCAAGAACAAGTTTTCCATCTACAAAGACGCGAATGCCATCATCAGCGCGCCCGCGAATGACGTAATCTCCAGCAGACAGGCGTTTTACCGTTGTGTAACGAGCTGAGAAGTTGTCAACTGGTACTTTAGAAGTTGGTGCACCGTAGCCATTATTTTCAGCAAGTTGTTTTACATTTCCTTGTGGTGCTAATACTTTTGCATCCACTGGATAGCCCTCTAAATTCGTATTTGGATAATAATAAGCTAGCCAAGAATCAAATGGTACAATATCAGAAAAGACAGCAGCTTGTCCGCTATTTTCATAGTAGTTCGTTTGAATTTTATGATTTCCCTGTTGCACCTTTGTTACGATAGCGCGATCAATTTTTCCACCAGCGTCATACCAACGATCAATAACTTGTTTCCCGTCAAAGGAGACTTTAATACGATCATCTGCTAATGTATGTATAAAATAGTCGCCCGTAGCAAGTTGTCTAGATTGATCGAAAACGGCTGTAAAATTATCTGCTGGTCGATCTGGTGTAGGACTTCCATATCCCCAATTATAATGAACATCCCCGCCTGTTTGATAAAACGGTCCAGGTTCTTTTTTATAATCGAATTGAAGGTTAGCTTGTCCACCCTGCTCCATATATTCAACAGTAATTTTATGTTCACCAGCTGATATTGGTACTTTTACTTTACGAGTTTCACTGTTACTAGCAACCCAAGAATCGATTACCATTTTGTTATCAATGTAAACACGTACACCATCATCTGCTTTGGCAGTAAGGTAATAATCACCTTTCTCAAACGTAGCTACTTTAGTAAATCGTGCAGAAAAATTATCATTTGAGATAGCTTTATGCGGAGCACCATATTGCCAATTAAAGTTAATCGTATTCAACTTCTCTGAAGATTGATTTCCACCAATAACAACAGCATCGCCTTTTAGCTCTTTGTTATTATAGAATTCGCCGAGCCAACTTGTTGATTTTGCTGCATTGCTATAAGGTTCAATTTGAAAATCGACTTGGCTGTCTCCGCCTTCTTCTAAGTATTGCACTTCAATTAGATGCGTATCTTTTTGACTTGTTGCACCGAATACCTGGGCTGCAGTTCCGTCAGCAATGTGGATTTTTCGTGCATCTTCTGTTAACCATCCAGGTTCCCAGCGATCAAGAACGAGTCTTCCGTCAATAAAGACACGAATCCCATCGTCTACTTTTCCGCGAATCATATAATCCCCAGCAGGCAATCGCTTCACTGTTGTATAACGAGCTGAGAAATGATCCGCTGGTACTTTCGACATTGGAGAGCCGCTTCCGTTGTTTTGGAACAACCTCTTTTCTTTTCCTGTCGGAGCAATTACTTGTGCGTTTACTGGGTAGCCTTCTAGGTTTTTATTTGGATAATAGTAGGCTATCCAATGATCAAAGGGAACAATATCTGAAAAAACTGCTGCTTGACCAGTATTTTCATAGAATGTGGTTTGTAACTTATGAGTCCCCGCCTTTACATTTGTTACAAGTGCACGATCAATTTGTCCGCCAACATCATACCAACGATTAATAATTGGTTTCCCGTCAAAGGAGACTTTTACACGATCATCTGCTAATGTGTGTATGAAGTAGTCACCACTTGATAGTTGTTTAGATTGGTTAAAAATGCCGGTAAAATGGTCTGCTGAAACTCCAGATTTTGGACTATCGTATCCCCAATTGTAATGTACATCTCCATCATTTTGGGTAAATGTATCACTTGCAGCATGTGCTATAAGCGGGGTGAGGAATAAACCAGCTGCAACGATTGGAACATACCATTTTTTATTCAATTTTTTATTCATCTCCTTTCAAAAAAATATGAGACTTTATTAATCTAACATAATTCCTAATAAAGCGATATATAAATGTATAGATGTGAAAAATTTTGTAACAAATGTTTATTTTTTTCTGGACAGGTGATGTTGAAGGTATTGTGTGGGGACAGGTGTGAAATAAAGGGTTATAAATAATGGAAACGTAAAGATTGGCGGCAGAAATATTAAATGAATAAGAAAAGCAAGTGAAGGGAAAAGTGCGTTGTTTTTATTTGTATGATTATGTAAGGGCTTGGTATTGAGTTTGCACACTTTTTACGCCTGAATTATTAAAAAGTTTCTGAACAAGTTCGTTTGTTTACAGTAGGCGAAATGCTTTATATGAATTGTAAAACGATAGGAAATGCGGGGATATAAGTAGAAAAACATCCAGAGAAATTTCTCTGGATGTTTTTAATTCTTTGCCTCTTGTAATTGATGCTCGCACTTTTCTAATTTTTCTTCTTGATCTAATAAAAACGGTGCATCTAAATCGGTGGCTACTTCTTTCATTGTTTCAAGCTGCGAACGAGCGGATTCAACAGCATTTGTAGCGTGCTGTAATGATTCAGGGTCCATTGTGATTGTCGCGGAACCAACCATCTTTTGCGCAGTTTCTACGCGCAATTTTACTTCTTCAAAATCGTTTACAGGTGAACCCATTGTTTTCTCCTCCTTATTTTCTCATTTCACATAGTTTTTGCTCTGTGGAAAAGAAATATGCAGAAGAATAACAAAGGAGGTTATCAGTAGATAACCTCCTGTCATGTATCAAATTAAAGTTTTATTACGTTAGCAGCTTGAGGTCCACGATTTCCTTCAACGATCTCAAAAGAAACTTCTTGACCTTCTTCTAAAGATTTGTAGCCTTCACCTTGAATTGCAGTGAAGTGTACGAATACATCGTCAGAACCTTCAACTTCGATAAACCCAAAACCTTTTTCGCTATTAAACCATTTTACTTTACCTTGCATACGAAAATGCCCCCTAAATATGATTACTTTCTCATTTAGTGAATGATACATAAAATATTAACAAATTTATAAAATTGAACTTATTATATTATTGAATATTCTGCTAAATAATAACTTAAATATACATGTAATGGTAGATTTTAGTCAAGTAAGCGGTTTTATTTCTGATCAATATGAATAACAATTGAGAAAACAACAAAAAGGTTTTTAAAGAGACGGGAACAGGGATATTTATGTTGAAAAAATGAGGGTTGTTCGTTCTATAGTTTTTGTATGTTTATGGATAAAAAAGGATATTTTAAATATGTGTATTTTTTTGTGAATTTCAAAGTGTAAAACAAGGAATATTACATTCAAATATCGAATATACAAAGGTAGGAAGATGTAGGTGGACCTTGTTAATCTTTTGTGACAGGTTTTAATCGATTGAACTTTGTTTTATGGTTTGATGTATATGGAAGTACAATGATTTTATGGAATAATATTGATTTTTTCTATTCATTTTGCTTATAAAGCGTTACAATTGTTTATATAAGAATTGAAGGGGAGATTTCTATGTATCGAACCACAGTAAATGAAAAGGAAATTATTATTACGTTATCATCAAAAATACGTAAAGAAATAACAGATAGAAATCCATTATACGAGGCTGTTCTTCAACTAGCCGAACGATTACTTCAAACAAAACAACCGACATTTGCTGTAAATCATGAAATATTTGGGTTGATTATTGGTGAAGTACAACGTGGAGAAGTGACAGTTTTTGCAGTGGAACATATTATTCCAAAACAAAATATATTCGGTTCGAGTAATATTTTCTATCCAAATGTGGAAACAAGCAAATTTGTAATGGGAATAGAATAGAAATAAAAAGGCGGCCATAACAATGTGTTACGGCCGCTTTCTAAAGAGAGGGGGATGGGGATGAAACGGGTAATGAATGAATTTTTCTTTCAGCACGATATTGTCATTATGATTGGAGTTTCAATTGCTTTTATCGTGTTTTTGAACATGCAATTGTTTACATGGATTGCAGCTATAGCAATTATTGCAGGTATTATCTTTTATACAATTAACGAATATGTAACACATCGTTTTTTATTTCATTTAAAACCGCCAAAGAATCCATTTTTATTAAAAATGTTAAAACGTCTTCATTATGATCATCATGTATATCCGAATGATTTAAAGTTACTATTTTTACCTGTGTGGTATAGTCTTCCTGGATTTACAATTTATTTATGCATTATATATGGTATTACTTCTAACATCACAGTGACATTATCATTTGGAATTGGAATGATCATCATGCTATTAGTATATGAATGGAAACATTACATTGCTCATCGGCCAATTCGTCCATTGACGCCATACGGAAGGTGGCTGAAGAAGCAGCATATACTCCATCATTATAAAAATGAGAATTACTGGTTTGGAGTATCGAATCCAGTTTACGATTTTTTGTTTAAGACATACAAAGAAGGAAAAGATGTCGAAACGAGTGAAACGGCTCGTAATTTAGAAGGTGAAAAAGCGGTGCGATAAGCACTGCTTTTTATTTTAATAAAATATATTAGAAATTTGGAGATAAATGACAGAATTTGTCTATCGAAAAATCTTTGCTTACAAAAATAGATTGTCTACAATAAACTTAAGTTTCTGAATATTTATAAAATTTAGAGTTTAAAGTTGTGAAAGAAAGCATTTAGCGATTTGTATTGAAAAGAAAGGAGTAGGTATGAAATGAAACAAGAAACATCTGCGCGTAAATTGAATGGTGAAATCAATTACTCAAACGTAGTACAGTCTACTGAATTTCAAAATTTGTTACAAGCAAAGAAAAAATTTATTGTACCGATGAGCATTTTCTTTTTCAGTTTTTTTATTGCTTTGCCTATTTTAACATCGTATTCAAAAGTGCTCAATACATCAGCATTTGGTGACATTACATGGGCATGGGTATTTGCATTTGCTCAGTTCGTTATGACATGGTCATTGTGCATGATCTACAGTAAAAAAGCAGAATCATTTGATCGGTTATCGAATCAAATTCTTGAAAACTTGGATAAAGAGAGGGGATAAATATTGAATACAGCAGCTTTTACTTTATTTCTAGTCATTGTGCTTGGAACGCTTGTCATTACGTATTATGCATCGAAAAAAACAAAAAATGCTAGTGATTTTTATACAGCAGGCGGTGGGTTAACAGGATGGCAAAACGGTTTGGCAATTGCGGGTGATTACATGTCCGCTGCTTCTTTTCTTGGAATTGCCGGAGCAATAGCATTAACAGGGTTTGATGGATTTTTTTATAGCATTGGCTTTCTTGTTGCCTATTTAGTTGTACTGTATCTTGTTGCAGAGCCGCTTCGAAACCTTGGGAAGTTTACGTTAGCAGATATGATTGCAGCACGTTTTGATGCAAGAAAAGTACGGGGAGTAGCAGCACTTAATACGATGACAATTTCAATTTTTTATATGATTGCACAGTTAGTCGGAGCCGGAGCACTTATTAAATTATTATTAGGAATCGAATACCGGACGGCTGTACTCATTGTTGGGGTATTGATGACTGTATATGTTATTTTTGGAGGAATGACAGCAACGAGCTGGGTGCAAATTGTTAAAGCAGTATTATTAATGGCCGGTACTTTTATTATTTCTGTTATTGTGTTTGCGAAGTTTAATTTTAGTATTACAGAGATGTTTGCACAAATGAAGACAGCGACACCATTGAAAGAAGCATTTTTAAATCCTGGTGTAAAGTATAAAGTTGGGTTAGATACAATTTCGTTAAATTTAGGGCTTGTTCTTGGTACAGCGGGATTGCCGCATATTCTCGTTCGTTTCTTTACAGTGCGTGATGCGAAAACAGCCCGTCAATCTGTTGTATATGCAACGTGGCTAATCGGAGCCTTTTATATTATGACAATTTTCTTAGGATTTGGTGCAGCAGCATTTGTTGGAAATGGCGCAATTGTGAAAGCAAATCCAGCTGGTAATATGGCAGCACCAATGTTAGCGGAAGCTTTAGGTGGAAATCTTTTATTTGCTTTCGTTTCGGCAGTAGCCTTTGCGACAATTTTAGCTGTAGTAGCAGGACTTGTATTAACGGCAGCATCGGCGTTTGCACATGATTTCTATAATGAAATTTTACGCCGAGGGAAAGCAACGGAAAAAGAACAAGTAAAAATGGCACGTTACGCTTCAGTTGGGGTTGCAGTATTTTCCATTATTTTAGCGCTATTTGCACAAACGTTAAATGTAGCGTTCCTTGTATCACTTGCATTTGCTGTTGCGGCGAGCGCGAACTTACCAGTTATTTTATTTACGATATATTGGAAGCGTTTTAATACGACCGGTGCAATTTGTGGTATGCTTGTTGGCTTAATTTCTGCAATTGCCCTTGTTGCGATGAGTCCGAATGTATGGAATCCGGTGGCTGGAAAAGCAATTTTTGTTGGGGAACCGTTATTTCCATATACAACTCCAGGAATCGTTTCTATTCCACTTGGATTTTTAGCTGCCTATTTAGGAACGATTTTATCTAGTAAGAAAGAAGATGCCGCGAAATTTGATGAAATACTTGTAAAGTCAAATACAGGGCATGGCATTAGTGATGTTTCAGCACATTAAGAAAAAGAAGTGCTTTCCGATTAGGAAAGACACTTCTTTTTTATTTGTTTTCGTAAGAATTATTGTTATCTAGACCATATTAATAAAGTGAAACTTCCATCAGCAGGGGGGCTTACTGCTCACGAATAGCGGGATAAAAGGTTGACTTTCAACTAGTACATTAAAGTTAAAGGAGAGTTAACATGAAAGATGAATTAAAAATAAATATTTATTTAGATGAAACTGATAGTCCGTTTTCAAGATATTGTAGTTCAAATGATGTTCACTTAAGCTCGGATCTTGAAGATTTTCTTTTGTCAAGACTGCATAGCGGTAAAAGAAAAGAAGTAGAAATATTTTTTTTAGGTCAGAATGATTTTGACGAAAAATCATTGAAGACTGCCACAAGTAATACTTTTTCTAACCTCTTGAACGAAGAGGAATATACATATGCTAGAAATGTCAAGAAGGCAATTATTTTGTTTGTGATCGGTATTATTGTTGGAGTGATATACTTGAAGCTTACAAGTAGTCATGCTTATCTTGCAGGAGTATTAAGCATTGTGTGTTGGGTTTTTATTTGGTCAGGTACAGAAGTTTATTTTTTTGAAAATCAGCAAATCAAACAAAAAATTAGAAAGTGCAAAAATATTTTAAATGCGAATGTGTACAAAAAATAAAAAATGAGTGAATATTTCCATTTGTAAAGTTGACTTTTGGATTTTATCTTGTACGTTTAGGGCTATTGTTTGAACTTGGAAGTCGTGATGAAGATAAATATGCCATACGAAGAAAGTGTTCATAAATAAATAAGACCTGGATTTCATCTGAGGTCTTATTTATGTCGATTGAAAGTATAATGTCATGCTCATATATCCGTGGGTAATAACCCCCCATCTCAAGATTCAGAGAGAGCAAAGAAGATAGGCGGGGATGAAGAAAACCACCACTTATTGTAGGATAGCACGATGTATGATAATAGTATTATTTGTATAATAAAGGGAACAGATGGACAAATAAACAGAACGGAGAAGAGTATATGTTATTAAATCAACGTTTTACAATTGGGGAAATGGCAAAAATGCATAATATTCCTGAGTCGACATTGCGGTACTATGATGAAAAGGGAATCTTTCATCCAGCAATTGTTGATTCACAAACAAATTATCGTTACTATACAATCGATCAATTTTCAATGTTGGATACGATTAAGTTTTTACGGCAGCTAAATATACCACTAAAAGAAATTAAACGATATATAGATGAAAGAACACCAGCTTTTGCGATGGATTTATTAGAGAAACAGGAAGAGATGTTACTGAAAAAACAAAAGGAAATTGAATATACGTTAGCAAAAATAAAGCATAAAATTCATTTAATGAAAGAAGCTGTACAAACAGATGCTGATACGGTCTTTTTTGAAAAATTACCAAAGCGGAAAATTACAGCTCTTCCTATTACTTCAAATGTAACAGACGATATGTTTGAATATTATATTCATTCACTTCAAAAAAATATGAAACAAGTAGATGAAAGTTTATTTTCAGGTGATATAGGTGTTACCGTAGCAAAAGATGCATTATTACAACACGATTTTCAAGCGTACAATAGTGTATTCATTCTTCTTGATTACATGCCATTTCAAACGGCATCTAATGTAATTGAAGGTGGGATATATGCGTGTGCGTATCATCATGGATCATATGAAGAAACTGGGAAGACTTATAAGAAGCTGCTACTAGCTATTGAGAATGATGGATACAAAATATGTGGTGACGCAATTGAACTAGCTCTAATTGATTGGTCTGTAACGAGTAATCAAGAAGAGCAAGTGACAGAAATTCAAATCCCTGTGGTAAAAAAGTGAAGTCATTAGGCAGATACATTATAACAAAATATATTTTTTACTTCTCTCTTGACCTTCAAGTAACTTGAAGGTTTACAATGTGAACAGAGAGTCGTAAAGGAGAATTTTGTAATGGAAACAACTGAGCATTTAAGAGAAAAACCGATTAAAAGTCTATTTATTTCTTATTTAATTCCGGCTGTACTTGGAATGGTACTGATGTCGGTGAATATTATGATTGACGCAGTTATGGTGAGCCGTGGTGTAGGAGCAAATGCATTGGCAGGGGTTAACGTTGCTGTTCCTGCATTTTCTATCTTTTTCTCCATTTCACTATGGATTGGAATGGGCGGAGCTACGTTGTATTCTATCGCTTTAGGAGAAAATAAAGTAGAACGAGCGCGTTCTATTTTCACACAGTCTATGACGGTAGCGGTCGCGATTGTTGGTATAATAATGATTATTTGTTTATGGAAAATAGAAGATATAGCATATCTATTTGGTGCAAATGATGTAATTTTACCGTATTCATTAGATTATTTACACGTATTATTCACATTTGGAATGATATATGTGTTAGAAAATGTTTTGAGTACATTTATACGAAATGATGGAAATCCCAATTTGGCTATGGCAGGTTTGATTGTTACAGCGTTGTTAAACATTGTATTTAATTATATTTTTATTTTCGTTTTAGGCTGGGGTGTGACAGGATCAGCGGCTGCTACTATTTTATCTGCAGCAATTGGTTTTCTTGTGCTACTGAGTCATTTCTTTAGAAAAAACAGTATTTTAAAATGGACGAAACTCCATTTAGAATGGGAAACTGTAAAGCAAATTATGATTATCGGTTTTCCGAGCTTCACGACAGAGGTTACGGTAGCGATTGTAACGATTGGATTTAATATCACCTTTATTCAATATGCTGGGGAACAAGGCGTTGCATCGTATGCTATAGTAAACAGTATTCATGCGATGACGTTACTTTTATTCTTTGGAGTTGGGGCAGCGCTGCAACCGATCGCGAGCTTCCATTATGGTGCAAACTTAACGGAAAGATTAAAACAAGGATTACAGATTGCAGTTAAAACAGCTGTTGTACTCGGTATTATTGCAACAATAATTGGTTTATTCTTTGGGAAATACCTGGTAGGTTTATTTGACGTTCAATCTGAAGAATTATTAAATATGACGGTAATAGGAATTAGTTTATTCTTCATGCAATATGTATTTTTAGGATATAACATTGTATATGGTGAATATTTTCAATCTGTACGACAAACAAAAAAATCTGTTTTAATTATTTTAAGTCGCGGGCTGTTACTGATCATTCCTCTTCTGTGGGTGATGCCGAAATTATTTGGTGTAAATGGAATATGGCTTGTAATGCCTGTGGCGGAACTATTAACAGCGTGTGCTGTATTTATGATGAATCATTTTTCACATCCCGTTTCTATACAGACGTTGGAAGAAACACATATATAGTGATGAAGTCCCCTTAACGTGTTAAGGGGATTTTTTCTTGTTATATAGGGATTCGTACAAATATTACTTTTAAAGGGTAAACCATCTTCAATTGGAAAATAAAGCTATACAAGTGATTGGAAGAATATTATGATGAAAAAAATGGGGAATAGGAGAATTTATAGGATGTTAAAAAGAAAGAGATTCAAAAAGTATTGTTTTATTTTCATTATCATTACAGCAGTTTATATGAGTACTTTACAATATATTATTTACAAGCATGGTCACATGGAAGTACCAGATGATGCAGATTATATGATTGTACTTGGTGCTCGTGTGAAAGGAACAGAACCATCTTATGCTTTGCAATATCGTATTGATAAAGCAGTTGAATATTTAAAAACACATCCACAAACAACTGTTATTGTATCTGGTGGGAAAGGAAAAGGTGAAGATATTTCCGAAGCTTTGGCTATGAAACGCGGGTTGGTAGCGCAGGGAATTCAAGAAGAACGAATTACAATGGAAGAACGTTCTTCGAATACAGATGAGAACATAAAATTCTCAAAACCTCTTATTCCGACAAATAAGAAAAAAGGAATCATTGTAACGAATGATTTTCATATGTACCGCGCGAAAAAAATTGCCGAAAAACAGGGGGTGCAGCTAGAGGGATTATCTGCAAGAACACCAAAGCCGATCATCATTCAATCTAATCTGAGAGAGTATTTAGCAATTACGAAGTATTGGATTATGGATCAAATATAATGAGAAATCTTACAAAAAAGGTATATAAGAAATGGTTACAAACCATCGCAACATGGAAAGACCATCACAACTGGAAATTATGGAGTATCCTTCATAAAACAGTGTATATGAGTAATCAACAAATTTTATTCCAAATCAAGAAGGGAGGGAACCAGGTTTAAAACTTATATCCCTTTGCGTATAGTTGACTCGGATGAATGATTATACGCAAAACAAGACCGTTCCTAACAGGAACCTGCCGTTATTCTTTCACAGTAGGTGAATGAGAAGGTGATAGCCTTGCGGACAGGAAAAAGGTGAG
>NZ_JAVBXD010000040.1 GCF_030756675.1 Bacillus multifaciens | reverse complement strand
CATGAATTCCTGTTCTTTGAATAATCCACTCATTATTTGTTTCAACCATTTGCTCAAGCTCAAAGTTTGTTAACTTCTTTTCAGGTACATAGGTACAAATAGCTGGAATTCTTGTTCTTGACCTCATTTATTTCTCACCCTTTACTAATATTACACTTAGTTTTATAATTTAATATTAGTACTAGGTTCTAAAACTTACTAATAATACAAAATAACGGTACTTAAATAACCACTCATGAAAGTATAAAGGAGAGGGATTTATGTTCAATACTCAAGAAATTATTCCACATCGTTACCCGCTTTTACTAGTTGATCGCATTCTTGAAATAGAGGAAGGAAAACGCGCAGTTGGAATTAAAAATGTCACTGCTAATGAAGAATTCTTTAATGGTCACTTTCCAGATTATCCAGTAATGCCGGGCGTTCTAATTGTGGAAGCGTTGGCACAAGTAAGTGCAGTTATTATGTTAATGAAAGATGAAAACCGAGGAAAGATTGGGTTATTTGCTGGTATTGATCGTTGTCGTTTCAAGAAACAAGTCCACCCTGGAGATCAATTACGTTTAGAAGTAGAAATAACAAGAGTCCGTGGTTTAATCGCAAAAGCAAACGCTGTTGCTTTTGTAGATGGAGAAATCGCTTGTGAAGCAGAAGTTACATTCGCTCTTTACAACAATAAGAAAGCCTAAAAACTTATTATAATCTTTACCTTCTTTTCTATAGAATTTACTCTTTTTCTCTTACACAAAAAATCACCTCTTCAGATAGCGATATCTCACGAGGTGATTTTTATCAAACTTTTTTTAACCCACTCTACACCCCAAACAACTTCTTGGTTATTACCATCATTACAAATGTATAAAAGATAAAGATTCTTTCCTCCGCATTATTCTTCCGGCGTGATCCAAACAATTTGCTGCATCCGAATAAAGAACGGTGTATCTTCCTCTTCAATCACGATATGGTCTGGTTTAACAGCCTTTAACATGCCCTGCAAACTGCCGCGCATTGTGTCGACAACAACATTTTTCCCGACAATCATTTGTAATGTTTGCACAACGTATGGATCCACGCTAGAAACGACTTCTCCGCTCAACTGATAACCATTTCGAAAATCTCCGTACACATCTTCGTATGAATAATCCATTTATTATCCCCCTCTTTCTACAATTCGCTTGTATTGTATGAAAGGAAATAGACCGATGTGCCTATCTAAAAAAAGAAAAGAGATGCCATCATTACGGCATCTCGATATAATATGAAAACTAGAAGGTTTACTGCTTCAATATGAATCCATTTTGATTTTCCGACATATAGATTTCTGCTATGCAGAAAAAAAAGAGCTGCCACTCGCTTTCTCCCTTTGTTTAAACTTCGCATTTGGAAGTAAAAGGAACTGACCGCTTCTATGCTTGGCCAGATGCTCTCGCCCACCTAAAAAAGATGGTTTTATGTCGGTTTTTTAATTTGGATTTATATTGCTTATGATTCCCATTTATACGTCCAAAATTGTTCACCTTGTAACCATTTTGTCGTCGCTGGATCCTGTTTTTTTAGTTTTGCTTCCATTTCTTCTAACATCGCTTCTGTTTGTGAGCGATGCGCACGAAGTGCTGTTAATTTTTGCGGTAATACATCGCTTATATCGTTAACGACATCTGGCTTCCCTAGCGCTTCTTCACGATTTTTCGTGATAGCCACTGCATGAATAACCGGGCGTTCTTCTTTTGGCATACGTTCTACCGCGCGAACAACTGCGCGGCCAAATGCATTGTGATCTGGATGTACGCCGTGCTCAGGGTAAAACGTAATGATTAAAGACGGATTTACATCGCGAATTACTTCTTGAATTTTATCCGCAACAAATTCAACATCTTCAAATTCTAACGTTTTATCATGGAAGCCAAGTAAGCGTAAATCTTCAATTCCCATCGCTTGGCATGCTTCTTCTAATTCCCGCTTACGAATGTTTGGAATCGTTTCGCGATTGGCAAATACGTTTTTCCCCATATTCCGCCCCATTTGCCCAAGTGTCCCGCAAGCATACGTAACAGGGACTCCATTATTTCGATATTGACGAATTGTTCCTCCCGCCGCAAATGATTCATCATCTGGATGCGGAAATACTACAAGTACGTGTCTTTCCATAATCTCCACTCCTTATGCAAACAGCGTTAAGCTTAATTGCATTGCAACCGCTAGACGCCCTTTTTCATCATGGCCTGCTAATAAAAGACGATTTTTTTCATCTTTTTCCCAATGTGTCACACCTTCTGCATATACCCAGCCATGCTCCATTTTTAACCCTATGCGATATGGATTCGTCCCAGTAATCTTACCACGTTCAAAGCGAATCACTGCATTACGAATGAATGCCCCAACTGTCATCGTTTTTTCATTTACATGTGAAGCATATGCACCATTTGTCGTTTCTAAATGAAGGTATACATCTTGATTTAGAAAACGTTCGATTTCACTTTGTACGACAGAAGTATCTGTTATTATTTCCATCGGATTTCACCTCTTTTAATCAGTTTACGAAAAAATAATGTAAATTGCTATCTCTTATAATAGAGGACAATGATTACTTTGCATATTTTTTTGCTTTTTTATATCCGATACGGTATGTGAAATTTTTCATTTTTGATGTGTTCAGTATTTTCATTTCTTTCTGTATGCGAATTTGCTACAATAATATTTATGCAGAGGGATGCATTTCGACATTTTTATACAATACTATGTATAGGATTCTTAAAAAGAAGGTGAACACTTTGGATCATTCAGCACATGAAGTTGCAAACTGGCAATACTATTTTGCCATTGCTGTATTTTTAGTCACATATGGCTTTATAATCTCTGAAAAAATTAACCGTGCTGTTATTGCTTTACTTGGGGCTGCCATTATGGTAATTATGGGAATTGTAGATTTACATACTGCCTTTACCACACATATTCAATGGGAAACAATCACTCTATTAATTGGAATGATGATTCTCGTACATATTACAAGTCAATCTGGCGTCTTTGAATATGTGGCAATTAAAGCTGCTAAAGCTGCGGGCGGAAAGCCAATTCGAATTTTACTGCTTTTATCCCTCTTAACGGCAGTTGGTTCTGCATTTTTAGACAATGTAACGACAGTTTTATTAGTTGTACCTGTTACATTATCGATTACGCGTATTTTGAAGGTACCTCCTGTTCCGTTTTTAATTTCAGAAGTATTATTTTCGAATCTCGGCGGAACAGCAACGCTTATTGGCGATCCTCCAAACATTATGATTGGATCTGCAAATAAGCATCTTGATTTTAACGCATTTTTACTGAATTTAGCACCGATTGTTGTTATTATTTCTGCTGTTACGTTACTTATTATATATATCATGTATCGTAACAAATTAAAAACAACTAACGAACAAATTCAGAAATTGATGTCTTTAAATGAAACTGATTATATTCGCGACCGCAGCTTACTCGTTAAGTCTCTATCCATTTTAGGACTAACAATACTTGGATTCATTTTCCATTCTATTATTCATGTTGATGCTGCCGTTATCGCCCTACTTGGCGCTGTCCTTTTAATGCTAATCGGTGTAAAAGAGCACGAAATAGAAAATGTATTTGCACATATTGAATGGGTAACGATTTTCTTCTTTGCTGGTTTATTCGTTCTTGTCGGTGCACTTGTTGATATCGGGCTTATTTCCTCACTTGCCAAAAAAGTATTGGACGTAACAAATGGGGATATCGGTTATGCATCTATCTTAATTTTATGGGTATCCGGGGCCGCTTCTGCTACAATTGATAACATTCCGTTTGTCGCAACTATGATTCCGCTTATTCAAAACTTAGCAAGTGGACTTGGACTTTCAGCGGATTCTCAGCAAATTGAAGTACTATGGTGGGCATTATCACTTGGAGCTTGCTTAGGAGGAAACGGTACGCTAATTGGTGCTTCTGCCAACGTCGTTGTAGCAGGTATTGCCAAACGTGAAGGATGCGGTTTCTCATACATGGACTTCTTAAAAATTGGGTTACCATTAACAATTGTTGCACTACTTTTATCACATGCATATATTTATTTACGTTATTTAATGTAGAAAGGATTGCGGCTAAAGCTGCAATCCTTTCTTTTTCACCAAAAGATACCGATAATTGCTAGACCACCTAAAATAATACCGCCAACTTGACCGACCATTGTTGGTGTCCATTCAATTCCCTTTTTCATTTGTACAACTGGTCTTTCATGCCGCATTTGCTGGACTTCTGCTTGCAGTTGATGAATGGAACCATGCAACTCTTTCACAAGTTCCTTTAATTCTACGATTTCTTCTTCAGCTGACTTCCTTTTTTCTAAATTCATTCTCAAGTCTCCTTTTAAATCAATAGATTAAATAATGTCGGATTGTGATTGATTTCCATATAACGTATTCCTTCTTCTTCCATTCTTCTAATAAGAGGTTCATAATCTTCTTTTTTCTGCAGTTCAATTCCAACTAGTGCTGGACCATTATCCTTATTATTTTTCTTCGTATACTCAAAACGCGTAATATCATCATTTGCTCCGAGAACGTTATCTAAAAACTCACGCAAAGCACGTGGCCGCTGGGGAAAGTTGATTATAAAATAATGCTTTAGTCCTTCATAAATTAATGATCTTTCCTTCGTTTCTTGCATTCGATCAATGTCATTATTGCCACCACTTACAATACAAACAACTGTCTTCCCACGAATTTCGTCTCGGTATAAATCAAGCGCTGCAATTGGCAATGCACCGGATGGCTCGGCAACAATTGCATTTTTATTATATAATTCAAGTAATGTCGTACATACTTTTCCTTCTGGCACAGCAACAATATCATCTAGTACGCGTTTACAAATTTCATATGTAAGATAACCAACTTGTTTAACCGCTGTTCCGTCCACAAATGAATCAATATGTGGAAGCGTGACAACCTCTTCTTTCGCAAACGCCTCTTTCATCGAAGCAGCACCTTCTGGTTCCACTCCAACAATTTTCGTTAAAGGACTAACCCCTTTTATGTATGTTCCAACTCCTGCTGCTAAGCCTCCACCGCCAATTCCCATAAACATATAATCAATCGCACAATCCGTATCATGTAAAATTTCTACACCAATCGTCCCTTGTCCTGCAATAACCATTGGATCATCAAACGGATGAATAAATGTTAATCCAAATTCTTCACAATATTTCACAGCTTGCCCATATGAGCTGTCAAATGTATCTCCTTGCAATATAACCTCTACGTAATCTCCTCCAAAAAAGCGTACTTGTGATACCTTTTGACTTGGTGTTGTATTTGGCATAAAAATCTTTGCTGGAATTTGTAGTTTATGACATGTATAAGCTACGCCCTGTGCATGGTTACCAGCGCTTGCGCAGACAATCCCCTTTTTCACATCTTCTATCGGTAAACTACTAATACAGTTATAGGCACCTCGTATTTTGAAAGAACGGACCACTTGTAAGTCCTCTCTTTTTAAATATACGTTACATTGATATTTCTCAGATAAAATTGGATCGCGCTCTAAAGATGTATTTCGAATCACATCTTTTAACATATTATACGCAACGAGAATATCCTCAATTTTGATCATTTCTTTCACATTTTTCATATCTTTGACCGCCTCACTGTATAATTTAAAAAGTTTTGCTTTACATTATACAGAATAATCTAAATTTTTCAAACATCGTTTAAATCAAAATGAATCAACATACCCGCTATGTTGATTCATCCTTTCATGATGGCGTTTCCACCTTCATGAAATAGCTCTTTGACATGTCCAAAATTTTTTACTTGTATCTTTTTAATCAACCTCTTGTCCAGAAAGAGACTTCCATCCGGTAGCTGTAACGCCTGTTTCTAATCTAAGGCCATTTACTACTTTTTCAATTAAAACCGCCTTCTTAGCATCACAGTGTAAAACTGCGTGAATCGTTACTTTTTTACCATCTTCAATTTCTTCACTATATAATTCTCTTAACTCCATCTCTTCTGTATTGAACATTTGCATGAGCAACAATCTAATATGAACTTCATCAGTATTAGAACACGTTGCAGTTAATGCATAGCTCATTGTCTCTGGCATTTGATCAGTTAATTTCTTATTCATAAATAGCGCAACTGGGCGGAGGAAAATATTAGCCACTAAAACACCAAATGCTCCTAATATAGCTATTTTAAAAAAAACCGCTCCGACAAGAGTCCTACAGCTGCAGAACACCATAATGTTGCAGCTGTATTTAACCCCCGTATACTTGCCCTTGCATGTACAACCAAATTAAAAGATCACAATTTTATAAATGAAATTTTTAATCATGATTTCGTTTCGTTAAAATGATAAAGCTAAGCATCGCACCGATATGACAACAAACAATGGTAATTCCCATCGGTACAGCCGTGTGTTCTCCTTGAATACCAACTAAAGGTGCTACTACAGCGCCAGAGATAAAAGGTAACAGTCCTAGTAAAGCCGCAGCGCTTCCTGCTGCCTTTTGCTGATTTTGCATAGCCAACGTAAAGCCCGTCGTCCCTACAATCCCTACACTAGAAACAATCATAAAGAGGCAGATTAACACTCCTATTAAAGAAGGTGCCAATAAAATTATCAGAAGAAGAATCATGCCTCCAAACAATGCCAACAGAAGGCCTGTTACTAATAAAGTACGTTCATTAATTCTTCCTGCTAAACGTCCTGTAACCTGCGATGCAATGATGATACCAAAACCGTTTATCGCAAAAAACAAACTATATAATTGCGGCGAAGCACCAAAAATATTTTGAATGACAAACGGTGATCCTGAAATATAAGCAAACATCGCTGCTGTAATAAACCCTTGAGAAAGTGCATATCCCATAAATACACGATCTTGTAATAAGCGTTTATAATGTGATAAACTCTCTCCCCATCCACCTGTGGTTCTTTTTTCTTCGTTCAACGTTTCTGGCAATATAAAAATAACACTTAACAACATAAGTCCACTTAATATACCTAATACAATAAATACCCAGTGCCAAGAAGCAAAGCTTAAAATTTGCCCCCCAATAATAGGCGCGAAGATTGGAGCAGCTCCGTTTACTAACATTAAAGCAGAAAAGAATTTCGTAAGCTCTGAACCCGTGTATAAATCTCTCACAATCGCACGTGAAAGTACAATCCCCGCTGAACCAGCTGCCCCTTGCATAAAACGTAAAACAATGAGCGCCCATACAGACGGTGTTAGCGCACATAAGAATGACGTAACCGCATAAATAACAAGACCAATTACAATTGGTTTTTTCCTTCCTTGGCGATCGCTCCATGCACCGACCCACAATTGCCCTAACGCAATTCCCAACAAACATGCTGTTAAGCTTAACTGTGTAAGCGCACTTGTCGTATGCAAATCGTCTGTTAAGGCTGGAAAAGCAGGAAGATACATATCAATAGAAAGCGGTCCAATCGCAGATAAACTTCCGAGAATGATCGCTAAAATGATTCGCTTATCTTTTGCGATTTGTACTTTCATTTGTAATTCTGTTTGCAATTATATAAACCTCCTTTTTTCCCTTACTAGCGTGCAGAATGAAACAAACTCCCATTACTAGAAGTTACATTTTACGTTTCAAATTACGTATATCCTTTTCATCTGCATCACTTCACAAGAATTTAGAATAACAAATAAGATGTAACTATTTTAGTTACAATTATGTTTATTGTCAATAAATTTACTCGATATTTTTCTATTTCAAACATATATAAAAGGATATCAACAAATGTCGATATCCTTTACCTTCTATATTTCTAGATCTATTCCCTTTATATTCACTATTTTACAACTAGTTTGTACTGATGCCTCGCGCCGTCCAAATCCGATCAATTTCTGCACCGTGCTGTCCTCCATAAAGAAGAGCATCTGCTTGCTTAATTGCTTTAGCACCGTCACGGAAAGTAGCGTTAGGAGTAAGAGACCAATGCGATTGTAAAATAATCTTTGTCGCAATATCTCGGCCAAAAGCTTGCGCCATGTCATACTCACCTTGTGACCAAATTTCACCGTCCGCATGAACTTCATTTACGATATCTTTCGGATACACTTTATTATTATCTAACCTACGAAGGCAAGTTGGATTCGTATTGGAATATGAAGTTGAATCCCATTCTCCAATACAAGCTTTTCCATAACCTGTATCTGATACAGCATCTTCATATGTAGCTCCTAAGAAATCTCCAAACCCTTCTCCCATAGCTCCGCCTTCTGAAGAGTTCCCAAACCCAGGAACTTGATTATCTTGTATAGAATGACCGTATTCATGAGCAATCACTCCTGCATCTTCTGCATCATCAACTCCGCCGGAACCAAATGTCAGCGCCTTAGTTGAAGGCGAATAAAAAGAATTATCTGCTGTAGATGTATTCACATTTGCTTTAATAGAACGGTTGTTAATATTATTAAACCCATTTTGTTGTATATATCGCTGCAAAGTATCGATATGATAATATGCCATCACATCTTCAAATCTATCATTTGATCGTGTGTAGTTATATTGAAAAGAAGCAGAATACGTTTTTACTTTCGACGCAATCGTCACATAATCTCCAACTAGATAGCCTGACCCATTAAGACCTTTTAAAGTGACCGTTTTCAATTGGTTATTCAATGCGGTAGAATCTGAGTCTTTATTGTCAGCCAATCCAGCCAAGTTTCCACTCGTTACTACAGGGTTTGGTAGAAACACTTTCCCCTGTCCTTCTGCTTTTCGGTTTAAATCTTTTTTCTTAAGTAATTTCCCATTTTCCGCATCAATAAATGTTTCCCAAGCACCAAACGGCTTTTGCGAATGAATGACAACCCGATACACAGGAATTGCCACACCTTCTTCTATGATATATCCAAACTCCCGCGTAGTTGGAGCCCATAAATTCGTATCATCAGCTTCAAGATACTGAGTAGATTTCCCTTCCGCTTCTTTTTCACTTAGCTTTTGCTTAATTTGCTTCACACTCTGTACAGGAAGGTAGTCCGAAACTGCCAACACACCTTCTCCTCCTTTATTGAACGTTACGGTTAGTTGTCTAGAAAATACAGGAAATCCATTTACCGTTTGTTGAAACCTAATATAAGATGCCACCTCTGTATCCGTCGTAGAAACATATTGTAAATCTGATACATCCGACTTCAAAGAGTACTGCGCTGCATTCATTTTCAAATATTCGGTTGCCTGTTCTTGCAGTGAGACATTTTGCACTTTTCCTTGTGTCTCTTCTACCGCTGAAACAGTATGAATCATACCAAAAATCAATGGAATTACGGTAGCAACTGTGACAACTTTTTTCAACAAAACTATCACTCTCCTACTCTAGAATTATTTCGAATGTACGAGTAATTCTAGAGCGGACAATATTTTACCTTTTTGATTTCTTTAAACTTAATTAAAGAAAGATTTTCTCAATAATTTTCTTAAAAAAAGAAATGTTTTACAAAGACATAAAAACCCTACCTTAGAACCTTACTAATAAAATTTCTTTATTCCTTATCAATCATTCACTTCTCTATAGTCTATATATATTCCTTATATGAAAGTGAATTAATAATCCAAGTTTTAATATCCGCATACACTAACATCTCGTGCTTAGCTTGTAATAAAAACAGATTCGTATGTTCAGCATCAGAAAAAATACAAAATTCACGATCTTTCAATGTTTTCATATTTATTTTGTTGTTATGGATTGAGAAGTCAATGAACTTTAATAGAGATACTACTTTTTCTCCGGTAAAAACATTTTTGTTAATTTCTTCTTCGGAAAATCCAGCTACCTCAAAAGTCAAATCAATATAATGATTTAATTTTGTTAGACAAGAATTTATCGCATAATATCTAATTTCTCTCTCACTGTTCTTTTGATTATTCTTTATAAGCGGATTAATATGTAAGGAATTTTTTAAAACAGATTTTGTTTCTGCTATATATGATTTCAATCTACTTAATTTTTTCCCCTCTAATGTTTTCATTTCTATTTGTTGGTAGTTCATTACGTCTCACTCCTAGTTTGTTGAATTAATATTGTTTTATATATATTAATTGATATTATAGAAAGAATACAGAAAAATAATCTGGAAATGTGATTATTAGTTAGTACAGTTCGATTTTATTTTCTCACCTATGAATCGATTCTATGAAAAAGGATACTCATCTCACTAAAGTAGAAACAGCTATCACTTCAAAAACAGACCCTATCCTTCAAAACCCATAATAAACGTTATAATATTATAAATATTCTACATTAAAGGGGCATGCAAATGAATGTTTCATTAGTAAAACCTACACTGGAACTACAAGATGAGTATTTAAATTTCTATCAAGAGTGGAAAAATAGCGGGGAAAATATGGTGCCGTGGGTCATTAGTAAAGACCCAACAGATTTTCATGGTATGATTCAGTTTCTATTAGACTCAGAAAAAGGTGAAAACCTTCCTAAAGATTGGGTACCTGATTCTACTTATTGGTTAGTTGCTGAGAATAAAAAAATTGTTGGTGCTGTAAATATACGCCATCAATTAACAGAGAAACTATTGGATTGCGGCGGGCATATCGGTTACGGTATTCGCCCTTCTGAAAGACAAAAAGGGTACGCTACAATTCTATTAGGTTTAGCATTAGAAAAAACGAAAGAACTAGGCATTCAAAAGGTTCTTGTCGTCTGTGACGAAAGTAATATTGGTTCTGAAAAGACCATTATCAAAAATGGGGGTATACCTGATTCAAACTATATTGAAGAAGACGGGAATGTGGTAAAAAGATATTGGATTGAGCTATAACGTATGAAGTAACGATACATTTACATGTCAACACAAAAAGGTGCTTACATAAAAAGCACCTTTTTGTATACATCTATTTACTTCAATTTACCTTTTTGGAAGTTTCCTAAAAAGAGTTCAATACCTACACCTATACAGCACGTACCTCTGCAACTAACTTCTGACCATCCATGTACATTACAAGCTTTACCGGGTTATCGCTTGCATTCTCGAATACTAAATCTAAATACGGATATGCAATTGTCGCATCTCTTCCTTTAGGCACATAACCTACTTCTTTGGAATGTGTTGATCTCTCTACCATTTTTAATCCAGCTTGATCTGCAGCGTTAAACAATGTAGATGAAGTTTGGCATACACCTCCGCCATATCCATCCACTAGTTTACCATCTACAATCTCTTTACCTAACTGATAACCTTTATCAGGTGTAGTATCTCCGACTAAAGAATTAAAGGAAAATCTATCTCCTTTTCCTAATACAACTCCATTGACAGTACTTGCAGACAAACGAATATTTTCAATTCTACCACCTGTAGAACCACCCAAATTCGTTTCATATCTTCCGATTACTGTTCCGTTGCCACTTCCACTCTCCGGTGTTGCTGCAGGTTTTTTCTCTACAATCGGCAACTGATAAGAAGACTCCCACATTCCAGCATTCATCAATTTATCAACTAACTCTTTTTCCATTAATTCATAAGAAGGCTTTCCTTCTACCCATGTACCGTCACTTTTCATACGAGAAGGAACCATCTTTGTATCTACACTCTTTGCAACTTCGCTAACTACCTTAGACACTTCTTTTTTAAATGTTTTTTCATCTTCGAAATAACCTAAACTAGCTAAATCTATCTTTTTTACTTCTTTTCCAGTTCTACCATCTACTAAACTAATACTTTTATTAACCTCCGCTTTTGCTTCTACAGTATGATCACCAATGCCACTTACTAATGTAACCTCACTAGCTTTTGCATTACACCCGCTGACTACGCCTAAACATAATGTCCCTAACACTAAAATACGAGCCTTACGTAACAAATTACTCTCTCCTTCTATTCTCTATCTTTTTTCTAGTTTCAACAATTCTATGTATGTATAATTACATTACTTTTTAAAATGAATTTTATGTATTACTGTCGTATTTGCACCATATCTTAAGTTACTCTTTTCTTTCATAAAAGTCTACACATATTTCCTTACAACATTCTTAAGTGCTTTAAAAATCCAACGCCTCACACCCAGTATATACCAAAAAATACACTGTGACAATTTTTATACATTCGATATTTTATTATACCAATATTACTTAAAAATGTAGTAAAAAATGATTATTTTTAAGATAAAGACAACGTATTATTCAGAAGTGTCCATCATACTCACGAATGAATACATCACCGTTAGTAAATTGACGAATGTTTTCTCCATCTCTATACTGAAAAGAGTTAACGAAATGAAACAAGGTGATAATCATGGATTTTGAAATAAATTTTCTTTCCTTTTACGTCGTACAAGTAGACGGACAAGGCGAACAAGCTGATAAACGTTATAAGCATTTTCAAACGTTAGATGCAGAAGAATATGATGACAGTCCATTAAAAGACTTTCTAGATGGAGAATTGTTAAAAATTTCGAAGCGAAAAGTAGACCGTCATCCAAAAAGTGAACAAGTCCCAACAAAAATTGGCCGCTTCATTGTTGAAGTTGGTCATGAATTAGATTCAAACCCGAACTACAACCTTTTTAACCGTATTCGCTTTGCAGAAACGAAAGAAACATTTAAGGATACAAACGAACCGCTCGTCTATACATATATTGATACAAGCGCAGTACGCGGCGGTGTATTTCTCGTTGTCCAAGCAAAACTTCGCAAATACTTCGACGATCCATTCGTCTTTGTAATGAAATGTGACTTCGAACCAAAAGTTGCTTCTATTTCCGACGAAGCAACACTAATTCGAAATGTTGAGATGGCAATCACAACGAAAAATATGAAGTCGATTCAATATCCATATATGCCAGAAGAAGGCATCGTAGAAGTAGGCGAACTAAAAATCCACCAAGCATCACACGCCCGCTACTTCGAAGACTTCTTAAAATTCGTTGAGTACGAGCGTTCCATGCCAGAAATTATGAAAACACAAGTAATGGATATGGTATACGACCAAATTGAAGACGTCTTTGAAGAAGGCACAGAAGAACGAGAACAATTCGACCAAGCAATGGAAGTGTGGGCCGCAAGTCCAAAGCGTGAAATTATGGAGCATTTCACAACAGAAGAAGTAATGGAAGCTACAGCACAAATTGTGGAGCATACTCCTGAAATCGAATTAAAGCTAAAGGCAGACCATATTTCAGTGAAAGCATTGCTTGCGGATTTTGGAGACCAAGTTCATATTGCGAAAGTGAAGGATAAATATGTATTGATGATTGAGGCGGATACGCTTACGTTTGAAAAAGGCTTCTCCCCTATTGAATTTTTGAAACCCGATGAGCTGCAGGATGTAATTGAGCGAATTGAGAAGAAGCAGCAATACGGGTATGGTATAGGAGAAGGAGAATAAGATTTTAAAACTATTTTGAACGTTTTATTACCCCAAATATATTTTTTGTCTTTTAGAAGGTTTCCTTATATGAATTAAAAACGAGTGCGTGTAATAAACACGCACTCGTTTTTCCCTTTTCTTTTCAACTTTACATGTAATAGGAATATACTTTGGTCGTTTCTATATAAATCCATATTGACTTTTCGACATATAGATTGCTATGCAGAAAAATAGATTCTACACTCACTTTCTCCCTTTGTTTAAACTTCGCATGTGGCAGAAAAAGGCCCTGACCGCTTTTCCGCATGGCCAGTCGCTTTCGCCCCCCTAAAAAGAAAAGGGTTTTCATGTCGTTTTTCAACTCAAATATTTGAATGCATTCTATATATTGTTCATAAAAGAGTAATATATACTTTCAATCTTTGAAACCATCACATCTTGAGTTAAATGTTGCCGTGAATAAGCCTGAGCCTCTCTTCCTAATTGTTCACGAAGGCTCTTATTCGTTAAAAGCAATTGAATAGCATCGGAAAGTTGTTGCACATTTCCGGGTTCACAAATGATCCCTGTTTTTCCGTTTTGAATCATTTCCGGTATGCCACCGCAATTTGTTGTAATAATAGCTTGACGAGAAAACATAGCTTCAATAACCGAAATTGGAAAGTTATCGTTAATAGTAGGTAATACATAGATTGTAGAAACAGAAAGAATTTTTGGTATATCTGTTCTTCTGCCAAAAAATTTAACATTGTCAAGTCCAAGTTCTATTACTTGATGTTCTAGCCTTTCTCGCATGACACCATCCCCAACAATCCATATCTCTACATTCGTTAAATCTTGTTGAATTTGTGAGAGTGCTTTTAGAAGAATATCATGACCTTTTCTAGGCGAGAGGCGAGAAACACAGGAAATGACAAGTTTGTTATTATACTTCGTTTTAGATTTTGAATCTTGCTGAAAATCTATACCTGTATGAACAGTAATCAACTGTTCTGTCTTTGCTCCGTATTCTTTTAAAGGAATATGAAAGGAATTGCTGATTGTTATGATTTGATCAGCCGCTCTTATTCCCTGTTTTTCAATTTCACTGAAATACGCTTCTTCAATTGATCCTTCTTCTATTTTATCAAATTTTAATCGGCTCATTGTGAAATGCCCATGCGGTGTAAAAAATAGTGGTTTCTTATACTCTAGGTTTAGTTGTCCTAATAAAAAGGCCGCGAATAAATCTTGTGCATGAAAGACATCATATTGCTCTAAGCTTTTTTCTCTTAAAAAAGACTTAAAAACATTTAAAAAACTCGTGTTTTTTATAATTTTTTCATTCACTATCCCATATCTTTGTAACATAAAATCCCTTGCATGTTCTGCAGCCTTCGGAATGTCTTTCTCTAAATGAACTGCTGTCATTTGAGTAGGAGAGATGACTTCTACGTCATGATCATACTTTTCAAAGCCTGTTTTTAAAGAAGTAATATAGTTAGATAATCCCCCTGTATTAGGATATTTCAAAAATGTTACATAAAGAATTTTTAGTTTGCTTGTTTTACTTAGTGTACTATCTTTTTTTATTTCAAACGTCTGAAACGGTTCGGTAATACGATCATTTTTATTATCTATTTGATAGTATTCATCCATAATTTTTAGTAGGCTTGTATGGAATGGATAATTACATTCATTCCGTCTTTCCTTTGCTGTATTCAGAAGCATCTCCTCCTTACTCAGCTGATGATGAAAATTGTAAATATGCTATAAACCTAATTCACTTCCCCAGGTAGATATTTTTTCAAGATGATATGGTAATAATTCACCGCCGCGGTTATCAAATATTCTTCGCAGCTGAGTATGCAGTCCCTTTTCTAATGTTCTTTGCAAATACGCCATTTTATAAAGGTCCATTGGATTTGTTTTAAAGTTTATGCCATTCTTTTGCATTTCTTTTGCATAAACTTCCACACAATGTGTACGAATTTCTTCTGCACTGCTTTGCCAATCTTTTCTGAAGCCTAATAAAATTTCAACTAGAACAACCATATCAAACCAGACAGGTGCATATTTAGTTGACTCCCAATCGATAAACTGAATATGCCACGGTGCATGTAGTGATACATTATTACTACAAATATTTTGCAAATGAAGATCGCCATGCGTTATTGACGAACCATTTTCAAACAGTTCCGGAAAAAAATCCGGCCCTTTGTTACATAGTTTTACTAGCGATTTATAATGAGGCTTAATAATTCCCCTTAACCGATCGTCTTTCATTCCAGCATCGAGAAAATCAATCGTCTTTTCAATTTGTTTCGTTCGATCATTCCTCATGCGGCTCGATTCATAAATAGGGAGCCAAGTTTTCCAAGCATATTTATGTTTTTTATAATTGTCTTCAAATGTGTGTGCGTGAAGTTTAGCAACCGTGGGAATAATGTAGTCAAAATGTTTCGGTAAAAAGGTAATCTGACCACGTATTTGACGTACAAACTCCATAAATATCCAAGTCTCATTGCGATTTTGTTCAATATGATATATTTCAGGAAGAAATTCTTTCAATATAGGATAAGCTGTATTATACATATTAATCTCTATTTCGTTTTTGTAATCTGCTGAATTATATATTTTTAAAATGATTGGATAGTAATCAGCTTTTGTTTGAATAAACAATTTATAAATGCTACTTCTTCTTGTTGATTTTAAACACTCTATTTTATTAGAATCTATTACAACTCTCTTATTCATTGAATAAGAGAGTTTTTCTGCAATTCTTAACTTTTGAAGGTAACCGGACAATACTTCTGCTTCGTACAATATTTTCATTCCTTTCGCTTTCGTTTCCAGGCATTTACCAAGTGAGACCATGTGCTTCTAATGAATGGCATTGGGTCATCCCACGCAAACAAAGCAAACTCTTTTTTACCTCTCAATCCTTTATAAAAGTCTTTCCATTTCATTTCAGCTCTTTTTTTCTTATGACGAAATGTTAAATAATATCGAACAAGATAAATCCATTTAATACCGTCTATTTGTTTGAGTCTCGGCGTTGGATTTTGCTTTGTCAAATATAAATAATACATGTAAACAAAATCGATGCCAGCTGGCCCTGTGAGACTATGAGTTAACCAAAAGCGCGGGTTTATTTCAATAAATTTATAAACACCATCCCGAGGATCCTTTTTAAACTCAGCCATAGCAATACCTTTAAGACCAATGTTTTTAAAAAAAGGCAAGCATATATCTACTAATTCTGGTACTTGTTTACTAACAATGTGCGCTCCTGTTCCAAATTCAGCTGGGAATTGATGATTTTTTTGTAAGGAAAATAACGCAAGCAACTCCATGTTGTCGTCATAAAATGTCGCAACTTTATAAAAGCATTGATTGTCACCAGGAATAATTTCTTGAATTATGAGCTTTCCATGCTGTCGATATGATTGATACTCATTTCTCAGTTGATCTGCATTCTGAATGAGAATAGCCTTTTGGTTTATCTTTTTTCGAAACTCATGACCCAAAACCGGCTTTAATATACATGGAAAATCAACGTTCAATATTGCTTCTTCCAATTGTTCTTGTTTCGTAATTACATACGTTTTAGGACACGGAATATTATGTTTGACTGCTAGTTCATATGCTTTTTGTTTATTTAGTGTTTCTTCAATCAACGAATGTTCAGGGAACAAAAATAAAAAGTAGTTAGAGAGCTCCATTCGATATTTTGAAATGAATATCACATAATCATCTGCCCCTGTATACAAAACAGGTTTCACTTTAAATTCTTTAGCCAAGTTGATTAGAAAAATTAGTAATTCATTTTCTTCATACAAAGGGCTTGGGCATATTCCGCATGTAGCAAGGCGCGATTTTCCTATTTTATAAGGTTTCTCTACATCAAATGCATAAACGCTAATTCCTTTTCTCGCCAAACTTCTAATAATCCCAATTCCATTTGCACTTAAATCCAGTACAACTGCTGCATGCTCATGATTCATTGAACTCTTCCTTACTTAAATCCTTTTTGTAGATGTTTTCGATGTTTGCTACCATAGTCTCCCTAGTTAAATACTTCTGAGCAAATTTTCTTGCATTTTTCCCCAGCTCTTCCCGCTCCTGCTGATTTGCAATAACAGAATGTAATGCACGTGCCAGTTTATTTGCGTCTCCTGCATCGACAAGAATGCCTGTCTTAGAGTCTTTAACAAGTTCAGGTATACCTCCTGATGGCGTCGAAATAACACAAAGCCCGCTATGCATTGCCTCAATAATTGAAATTGGGAGGCTATCATTTAAAGTTGGAAGTACAAAAATATCTGTTTTACTTAAAATATCTGGTACATCATCTCTTTGCCCTAAAAATTCCACCATGGAAAGATTCAAAGAATGAACCTGTTCTTCTAATTTCTCTCTCATCTCACCATCGCCGACAATAAGCAATTTAATTTTATCTTTATATTTGCTTTCCATCTGTGAAATGGCGTCAAGTAATACATTATGACCTTTTCTTGGTCCTAATCTAGCCACACATGTAATAACAATTTTATTACGGGTTGAAGATGTATTTTTTGTTTGATACTTATCAGGATAATCAATACCTGTCAGTACGGTTGTCATGTTCTCTTGATTTGCCCCTAACTTCATTAATGGGCGACGAAATGAATCACTGAGAATAATAAGGTGATCGGCAAATTCAATTGCTTTTCTTTCTAATGCCATATGGTAGAATTCTTCTACTGAATCCTTTTTAAACATGCCGAACTTTACCCGATTAAAAGTAAACATTCCATGGGGAGTAAATATCAATTTTTTTCCATAATATTCATTGATTCTTCCTAATATATTAGCTGTAAACAAATCTTGCGCATGGAAGACGTCATATTTTTTAAATTTGATATTTTCACGAATCGTTCTTTCATATATATACATATTTCTTTGATTTTTGATAATTGTGCTATTATAACTTCCATATCGTTCTTTTAAAAAATTTTTTAACTCAGGAACAATCCCTTCGCGAAGCCTCTCCACTTGACTGCTAGAAAAGTGATTAGGAGAGATAATATCAACGTGATGTCCTTGTCTTCTTAATCCTTCACTAAGTGCTGTAATATAATTAGATAGTCCGCCAGTATGAGGATAGTCCCAAAATGTAGCGATTAATATTGAAAGTTTCTTCTTTTTAGACCCCTTTGACTCTGTATAACGTTCTTCTGCTGTACTTTTCTTTTTTTGTAATGAGTATGATTTAACTCCGTAATACTTATCCAATGTTTGGATTATATAAGGATAAGGGAACTCAAATCTCTTTTTCACTTCCAAACCCTCCTTATTACTTCAAACGCTTCGGCGTATGGTACGCCAATCGTCATTCCTCTAACCCTCCCTAAATACTCAACCCCTTTGTATGAACGCGGATGAGGAAAATCTCTCATTTCTACATCATAATGTTTAAGCGCCGTAATCTTTGAATCTATTTGATCTGTAATATTGACAAAATAATTAGGCTTGAAAGATTTATCATTCGTGTGTATATTCCATTCACTCGAAGAAACGGTTTCAAATGTAATCAATTCTATTGGCTGTTGGTTTGGTAGAGGGCGAGTCGCAGTCAAAACCGCTTGAAAAGTAACATAGTGATCCATATTCAGATCTCCATAATGATGGGTGAAGATTTTGCTTGGTTTATGAATTTGTATTAACTGTTCAATTTCTTTCGTTAATTGATGTAATGGAATTAATTCTAACTCTAAATTAGCATGTTCGAGGAATATCACTTCTTCAATACCAATTTCCTTATTTGCACAGCGGCCTAGTTGCTGTATGTGATGTGCTTCCTCTTTTCTTCCTAGAGCAGTAATAATTGAAATTACTTGATGTCCTTCTTCTACTAATCTTTTTAAAGTACCGCCAGATCCTAATAACTCATCGTCGGGATGTGCGCCAATGACTAAAATACACTCTTTCATTAGTATTTTCACTCCTTGTACTACTTAATTTATGATTAATACTACAAAAAGAAACTGTCATTAGCGGAAAACTTGTTTTTATTTATTACTAATAACCACTACTTCAGCCGTACATTTACATGGGCATTTCTCTCTATGTGATAAAGAAAACTTTTCATCATTGATGAAAATCTCTTGCTAATTAGGCACATACCAACTGTTATCTCCCACTTTCCTTCTTTGAATTTTTAACGATTTTCAGAGGGGATCCTTATCACTCATACATTGTAAAAAGAAGTAATCAAAAAATATAGCGGTAGTTTAACTACGAAAAAACATGAAGTATAAGGCACTTCATGTTTTATTGACGCTTCATCCATGTATTGTAAACAGAAGGCTGTATATTCTTCACATCTTTTAAGAAATCGTTTGCCAATCCAAATTTCTCAAACCCTTTTAATAATTTGGTAGGAACCTTTCTATTTAAAGTAAAAGCTCTTTTATGATCAATTACTTTTAACTGACCATTTTCATTTATTAAAACATGTCTCACTTCCGTATCCCATCGTGTAAAGCCTATCTTTTTTAATTCACTTAACATTATTAATATTTTTCCAGTTAAATCTTCTGTAATTTTTTTTTCTTTTTTCAAGTAACGAGCAAGTGAAATTCCTTGTACATACTCCATAACGATATAATTTTCTCCATATTCATAAAGTCGTGGAATAACAGGTGAAGATTGTCCAATTTTAAGAGCCTGCAACTCTTTTTTTTGAGTTTCTTCCATAAAATATATTTTCACACATTTATTATCGGTTAATTGATATACTTCCCCATCTTTTCCGCTCCCAATGAGATTATATTTTTCTATATCTCTTCTACTGACTCTTCTTTTACTAAAATATGCTTTCATTTTATTTCTCCTTAACTGTAATTTAGAAATCGCTTCATCTCATATTCTATGATTCATCACTCGCATATGTACCCTAGATTAATATATATTTTTATAAATTGATTCCATTTGAAAAAAAGAATAGCTGTTGAAGAATAGTGGAGTTTCTTTGTTTTAACAAGAGGCGTACTACTAACTGTTTTTTATTACATTTTTACCATTAAACAAATGAATAGTGTTTTATCAGATATAAAGCGAAAATAATAATTTAATCATTCTTACTAGTATTGGAATATTCATAGACAAGTTTCTTCGTTTTCATAGTTTGATTAATTGCTGTGTTCAATAAAGTGAAACTGCAATCACTGGAGATTTTCTTCATTTTTCTCTACATCTTGAGGCTTGAATAGCGGGATAAATGAGGATTCCTTATTATTTTCAGGATGAATGAGCATTTTACAGTTTATTTTAAGTTCACAATCGATGTTTCCTCTTGTTTATTGATGATAAAAAGAGAAGTTGCTATACTATCTTCGCAAATTTATATTTCTATCCTTTTGTATCGATATGAAAATCTGTATGATGAGGAGGGTTAATTTTCGTCTTTGACCTTAATGTATATGTTTATTTAATGAGGAAATTAGAAAAACGTGTAGGCCAATTTGCACCACAGGAAGTTTAGAGGAGTTACTTTTTATTTTCTTTGGACGGAACAGCTCTCCTGCATGAAGTAATTATTAACAGCTCACTAATCTCAAATGAAACTGCAATCAGTGTATTCTTTCCCCTTCACTGATTGCACATAATCTATCTTTTTCAGTAGTATAAAACATCCGTTTTTCTTATAGCACCTATTTTGTTTTATTCTCTTGGTTATTCATTGAAGCCAATATTTGAAGTTGCTGCTTTGCTTTTTTTAAAGCAGTATGAAAATAATTTTGTAGTAGTAGTAAAGTCGTATGATCAAAATAATATTGTTCTGATACACTCTCCCATGTCTTACTATTTATGAACGTATCCCATGTCATTTGGGATTGTCCTCTTTTTTTTACCTCTTTAAATACCCATCTCTTCATTTTCTTTTTACCCTTCTCAGTCAAAGAACCATTTTTCACAAGGATAATTTCCACATCTCTCTTGTAACGTTTACGGATGTCTTTTTGCTTAGCTGCTGTAAGAAAAATATTTGCTGTGTTCTTGGCATCGTCGAAGGCGCGATGTTGTTTTCCTTCCCACTCTAAATTCAAATGTGCTACTGCAAGTTTCAAACTGGGTGGATTTAAAAATAATTCTTTATATGCATGAAATACAAATCTCTGCAAATCAAATCTTCTTTCTTTCTCAAGATCCGGGCATTTCACATTATGTCGTGTACAATCTTCCGTTAGAAATCCATAATCCTCTTTTCCCCAAGTTACAAACATATAATCTTCTCCAAGAAACGTACAAAATCTCTCAATTACTTTCGGAAATTTTTCTGCACTTTTTACATCTTGTTTTGTAATTCCTGTTAATTTTGTTGTATGGCGAGATAGGGATGCCGTTAGTTTCACTAATGATGAAAAAATTTCGATGGGGTTCATTGTACTTGCTTCAATCTTAATAGCTCCGATATCAACTATTTCCGTTGGAGCATCTGATTGATAAGGTCTAAAATTCCGCTCAATATCAAATACAATATAATATTTTGGTTCGTACATACTACATACCTCTTCCTTATCGCTTCTTAACAGTATATCCCTTATTTCTAAAATGTATTAACAATCACTCATATTTAGGGTACTAAAAAAAGAGAAGGGAGTTCCCTTCTCTTTCATTTCAATTATTTTTTTGTTACGTTAGTAGCTTGTGGTCCACGGTTACCTTGCTCAACTTCGAAAGTAACTTCTTGACCTTCTTCTAAAGTTTTGAAGCCGTCGCCTTGGATAGCTGAGAAGTGAACGAATACGTCTTCTCCACCTTCAACTTCGATGAAACCGAAACCTTTGTCAGCGTTAAACCATTTTACTTTACCGTTTTGCATGAAAAAATCCTCCTAAAATATGTACCTTAATGTACATGTCCATTTTCAACCACTTTACAATTAATCATCAGATTAAAAAAAACTGCAACACAGAGAAGATTTAAAATTGCTATCCCCTCTGAAGTTACAGCTTATTTAAATCTCTATGGTATTAAAAGTAAAATGGTTTAATCTCACTATACACCTTTATTAACATAAATGCAAATTTTTATTTTTAAAATTTATGTAAAGAAGACCTTGTCATCCTTTACTTCATTTAATTTCTAAATTTCTTCTATTATATCTATACCTTTCCTCATGAGATACACTTATTTTTCCGTCACTTTTAATCTGACCATTTTCATTATGATTTAACGATATACTTTCATATTTTCCACTTGCCAAATTGTTCATATCATCATATTGTAAAGGAATCTACACTAATTAAATAAGAAGTGATTGCACCATAAAAAACGAAAAGCTGAATTATATAAGAGGAGTTTTCAGAATGAAAAAATATTTAAAAAAGGCAATAAAAATATCCTCCATTTTATTACTTGTTTTCATTGTAATTGGTGCTGGTGTTCTGTTTGGTACGCCGTATGGACATAAATTACGTGTAATTGCTGCGGAAAGTATCTTAACTTCACAACATCGTGATTTAGCAAAATTCACATTTTTATCTCAACAAGAATTAAATGATATTTCAAATTCAATTAATAATCCAAAATGGAAAAACAGCCAATCTGATGGGCTTCAAAAACTTACAAAACAACAATTAGAAGCAAAAAAGCATATGCCGCTTCACGTAAAAATTGAAACCATTCAAAAAAAATATGAGGATCATTATTTTGAAGGCAAACTTATGACAATTAGTAATCCTCTTAATGTAAAACTTGTAACACAGCAAGGTACACAAGGTAGCGATGTCGGTGAAAAAATTTACGTGATGGCAAAGCGGAATCACGCGCTTGCTGCGGTAAATGCAAGTGGATTTTCAGATGAAACAGGCCACGGTGGCGGTAAAGTTGGTCTAGGTATTGTAATTGAAAACGGGCAAATTATTCATACGCCTCAAAATGAGAATACACCAGCTATTATTACTGGTTTAACAAAATATGGACAAATGATAACAGGCGACTACTCTGCACAGCAATTATTGAATAAAAATATTGTTTCTGCAGCTGGTTTTATGCCACAACTTATCGTAAATGGTGAAAAAATGCTGACGAATGATGGTGGCTGGGGATATGGCCCGCGAAGCATTATGGCTCAGAAAAAAGATGGCTCAATTATGTTTCTTATCGTAGATGGTAGACAACCGCACAGTATTGGCGCTTCTTTAAAAGATTGTCAGGATCTTTTATATGAAAATGGCGCTGAAAATGCGATGGCTATGGATGGCGGTTCTTCTGCAACTATGTATGCCCTAGGAGATATATTAAACATCCCTTCTACTCTTTCTCATAAATCTCGTTACCTTCCAAACTGTTGGGTTGTAACTACCAATAACAATCAAAAAGTAGATGTTACAATTGACGGTCATCCAGCAGAAGCTTCAAAGATTGCGGAATTTACAGGACCATCTGCTGTTGCTTCTCACGAAACAAAGAGCAGTTAAGTATCCTACAGATACTTAACTGCTCTTTTCTGTTTCGTTTATGTTGTTATTTTTTGAAGATACCAAATGGCTTACCAACCGGTAATACAACTTTTCCGAAATGTGTGTTTAATACTGCTGCTGCTGATCCGTAGAATGAAAGTAGTGAAATTAACAGTTCAGAAATTGCTGCTAATTTATGCATGGCATGCGGCATAACACCTAAAGTACTAAATGAAAGGCCTATAAATAAGAAATCAATAAGTACAAAAATCGTAAATAATACTTTATGTGTTTCCATTGCACCAATTGTCATAAATAAGCTAAAAATTAAGTAACCAACAAATGCTACTCCAAGTTGTTTTGGATCCACAGTTGCTGCTAACTGCTCACCAAATACGCCAAGTTGAATTAGCCATGAAGTACCAACGCCAAACCAAAATAATGCAAATCCACCAAACGCTGTTGTACCGAATGTATTATTGTGCTTTGCATCGTTAATGCAAGCAAATAATTGAGCAAAACCTCCTAAGAAGATCGCCCATGGCAATACAAATGAAACACCACTTGTTAAGCCAAGTTTTTGTGAGGACGCAACAAGTGTAACCATTGCAAGTCCAAATAAACCTAGTGCAGACGGATCTGCTGTTGTCATTTTCACATGATGTGTAGTTTGCTTTTCCATAAAACCCTCCTGATTTAAACACATACTTGAATACAATACTGAAATCAGAGGGTGCTGTCAATCTTTTTTATTTTATTTCTATATATTACATATTTCCATATAATTGATATATATATTTCCCTACTTCCAACGGTTTAATATTTATATGTAATATCTCCTTTATTGAAACCCATATCGGAATATATTCGCCTCGGTCACCTTCATTTTGAATATATTCCTCACCTTTTCCATTACCAAATATACCACCTACAATGATCGCTTCATAAAAATATTGTGTCCCATTGTAGTTTACCTTCTTTGCAAGCTGCTTGATTTGTATATGTATCCCAAGCTCTTCATATACTTCCCTAATCGTTGCTTCTTCTGAGGTTTCTCCTTCCTCAATTCCGCCGCCCGGAAACACGTAGTAAACATCTTTATCCCGAATACGTTTTATAAGAGCTACTTTTCCTTCTTCTATAATAATTGCTGCACCTCGATCTCGCATTCTTATAACATCTCCTCATAATATTATTTCTTGTCTATTCCCATTCCCTTCAGCAACTTCATTCATTGATAAAGTGTAACTTCCCTCAACATTAAGCTTGATATGGTTATCCTAAATAACAGGAAAAAACTAGACAACATCGTCTAGTTTTATGATAAAGAAGATCGTAAAAACCCAAAACGAATAGCATGCTCCATTTCATCAGTCATCGCTCGAAAAAAAACATCTCGAACTGCTAAATTTTGTGTTAGCAAATAAGCATTCCGATAGTCTTCATACGCTTCTAGTTCATCTTCATACGCACGTTCTAATCCCTCTTTATAGGAAGAATATTGCGTTTGTACTACTTGATACGTTGGCTGTTGCCCCGTTAATGTTGTAAACAATTGTATAAATTGCTGTAAATGTACCTTTTCATCTTCTAATGCATGTGAAATATCTTTTTTATGTTTTGCATTAGGTGCCTCGTTTACAAGCCGGCTATAAAAATCAATTGCCGCAGCTTCCCCTTGAATCGCTTCTAAAATCGCTTGCGATACTTGTTTATAAGTCCCTTCGTTCACTCGATAAAATTGATTATACGAGTTAGGATTTACATAGTACATACCTACTCCCCCTCAAAACAATGCCTTACTTTATTGTATGTAGAGGTAATTATTTCGTTCAGTTTCGTTTCGCTAAAAAAAAGAATGCTTTATACTAATGCATGTATAAGGAAAGGAGATTACAATATATGCGCTATGTAATATTAACTGGAACTTCTCGCGGTTTAGGTGAGGCAATTGCCATGCAATTATTAGAACAAGGGACGAAACTTATTTCGCTATCACGTAACCAAAACGAACAACTCATTGAAAAAGCAAAGCACCTAAATATTCCCTTTGATTTCTATTCGGTTAACCTACAAGAGATTCAGCAAATTGAATCACTCATGGAAAAGATTTTCTCAAATATTGATGTAACAACCGTTTCTTCTATTCACCTTATTAATAATGCCGGTATGTTAGCACCAATGAAACCACTTGAGCGGTCAGAAAGTGAGCAATTAATTGCAAATGTACATGTAAATTTAGTAGCACCCATGTTGCTTTCTTCAGCATTTATGAAGCACACGAAAGACTGGAATGTAGATAAACGTATTATCAATATCTCTTCTGGTGCTGGTCAAAATCCGTACTTCGGTTGGGGCGCATATTGCACAACGAAAGCTGGCATAAATATGCTTACCAAATGTATTGCTCTAGAGGAGACTGACAAAGAACACCCAGTAAAGGTTATATCTTTTGCGCCAGGTGTTGTCGATACAAACATGCAGGCAGAAATTAGACAAACACCAAAAGAAGATTTTATACAGGTTGACCGTTTCTTAACTTTGAAAGAAAACGATCATTTACTTTCACCGAACTATGTAGCAAAGGCCGTTATTGATTTATTAGAAACAAATCACTTCAATCAAGGTGGTATTATACGCATTGATGAACATTAGAAAAAACTCGTTAATAGCGAGTTTTTTCTAATGTTCAGATTCTAAAAATAATAGAACTGACTCCATTATTAATTCATAACCAATTTCTTTATATATTTTGTTAGATGTAGGATTTGCTAAATCAGTATATAATGAAGTCATTTCATATCCATTATCCAACATACTTTGACTTAGTTCTGAAACACAATTGAAAGCATAACCTTTTTTACGTTCTGCCACCGGAGTATATACAAAATTAATTGTGATATTTCGTTTCGTCGGCCTTGTAACAGCAGCCATCGAAACTAACCTTCCTTCCACTTCCCATCCAAACAGGCGTTTACTTTCAATTAATTCAGCAGCAGTATGCACTGCTTCTTCCTTTGTGATTGCTAAATTTACATCTTCACAAAAACAGTATACCCAATCTTCAATTAAATCTTTTTCTTTTAATTCTACTCGGCGAAAAATCCCATTGCTTTCAGCCTGCTTCTTAACATACTTTAAGCCGTATACACCTTGATTCATTTTGATTTGAATCGACTTATTTTGAAAACCTGCAAGTTGTTCTGCTAAACGTTCTACCACCTGTTTTTCTCCAATTAATCCAGGTACATCAGGATATGCAACCGCTAATTGCTGTGCAATCTCTCTCATATCATCTTTTTCTAAAGGCGCAGATTTCGCTACAATAACTTGACGCTGATGTGTTTGAAGCATGACAAATACAAGCTCTTCCCCTTTTATAGCTGTTGCCATAAATAATGGGAGCTGAGAGGATCGTAACACACCAAGTATTAAATTATTCTCTTGCTCATATGTTTCTAAAAAAGGAAGAACATCATTTTTAAATTGCGTAAAATTTGTATATATGTGGAGTCGTATCACTATAATCTCTTCTTTCTTTCCTAAATATATAGTGATATATTAGCGATTTAAAACGAAAATCCTTCTTTTTTATGAGTTTACAATAGCTGCAACAATTGTATTGATCTCTGTATCAGCTTCACTAAGCTTTTTCTTCACATCCTCTAACGCTTGTTCCTGCCTTGCAATATTCTCTTTTCTTTCTCTAATCATCCGTTCCATCTGTTCGCGGCTCGGTCCTCCATAAACATTTCTCCTTGCAACAAATGAATGAGGTGAAATTATTTCTTTCCACTCTTTTTCTTTTAGTTCAACCTGTAATTCTTTTTGTAAATAAAGATTAATATCAGCTAGGTTTAGTTCATGCAAATCTTTTTCCTGTTCTTCCGAAAATTTTGCTATATAACTAGCTGCGTGATGAGCACGACGAAATGGAACATCGTACTTCCGAGTTAATGAATCAGCTAATTCAGTTATCGTAATTGCATGCTTATTTGCACGACTTTGCAAAATTTCCTTTTCAATTTTCATTGTACGTACCACCGCATTCATTACACAAACAACTCGAATTGCTTTCTCGAACCCTTCATATAAATGCGGCTGTAAATCATCTTCTGTATCGACTATATCTCCAAATGGAGTATTATGAATCATTTGAAAAACTGTAAACGCTTCTCCCCAAATACTACTCGCAAGAGATCTTGCATGTTCAATTGATACTGGGTTACGTTTTTGCGGCATAATACTACTAATTTGCACATAAGGATCTGCAACTGTAATGCCACTGTATTCTTTCGTAGTTAATAATAAAAAGTCTTGGAGCCATCTACTTGTATTTGTCATCATTATCATAAGTGCACTACTTGTTTCTAATAAATAGTCAGTACTTGCAATCGCGTCATAAGAATTTTCAATTACTTTTGAAAAACCAAGAAGATCCGAAACCCGTTTTCGATTAATTGGAAAACTTGTTGTAGCAAGTGCTGCCGCCCCTAGCGGAGATTGATTTACAGCACGATAAGCTCTCCATAAACGCTCCGTATCCCGCCCCATCATATCATAAATGGCAAGTAAATAATGCCCAAACGTTGTTGGCTGTGCTGGCTGTGTATGCGTATATGCCGGCATTATCGTTTCCATATGCTCTTTAGCTTGCTCTAGAATACCCTCTTGTAGTAACATAAAATGTTCGATGTATCGTAGTAAATAACGTCGTAAGCTCATCCGATACATCGCCACCCCCATATCATTTCGGCTTCGTCCAATATGCATATTGCTAATACTATCACTGTCTGCTTCTTTTTGAATGAGATGCTCAACTAGAAAAAAGAGATCTTCATACTCTTCACTATATACAAGCTTGTCTAATGAGATCGTTTTTACTTTTTCTACTGCCATTACTATTTTTTTAGCATCTTGTTTTTTTAACAAACCTTCTTCTTTCAACATAATGACATGGGCATAGTGAATACGAAACATGTCCTCTAATAAATACTTTTTCTGAAAACAGAATATATGTTGTAGTATACAATCTGCATATGTCCTACCAGGAAAGGTTACTCCTTCCCGTTGTAAAAACTTCTTGTTCTCCTCCTGCATTTCAAATAGCTCCCCTCGTCTATTTATTATTAATCATCATACCCACCTACTTAAAATAATGTGTTTATCCAAAGAAAAAAACCGATGCATACACATCGGTTTTACTTAATAATCGTCGCTTTATATTTATCACTTTGTAATATTTGAAAATGCAAATTAAGTAAATGTTTACGTAATTCAGCACTGTCGTCTTCATTTATATCATTTGCTAAAAAGACAATTTCTGTACAGTTGCCTTGTTTATCTGTTGCATATACCGCTTTAGATAAAGTCCATGGGGTATAGCCATTTTTTTGACCAGCATGTCGAAAAACTTGACGATATTTTTTCCCTTGCATATCTGATTCTACAAGTTGTGCCCATTCTTTCTCTTCTTCTTTTGAAAGATCCCTTTTATGATTTGCTTTCTCTAATAAAATCATATAGTCATTCGCAGAAGCGGCTGGAAATCTATCTGACCATATTTTTTCATACTTTTCGCCTAGGAAAAGCGGAATTTCATTTTGCAACTGCGAGCCTTTTTGCTTTAAACGCTCATGCATTAACATCGCATATTTACGATATTCTTCTTGCGACATGTTTTTTAATTTATTTTCTAGTTGCTGTTTCGGAACATGTAATTCCTTGTGTAAATATCCCGGAATATACAATGAAGCAACGATTGGAAATAATGGCTGATGTGATGGTAATGCCAGTTTATTTATATTTGCATTAATATTGTCGATACCAAGACGATCCATTAAATACTCTGTATTTGCATTTGAGCTAAATTTCATCATTCCTCTTGCGATGTCCTCAAGTGTAACAGCATTTTCCTCTATAAGTCCTTTTTTCATTAGAACTTTTTGCCATCTTTCATGAGCACCGCCATCTGTCTTTGGAATATAATAACGATTAACATCATCCAATGATACAAGCTCATTTGGATCAATTTTTCCTTCTCCTACTTGTTTTGTGAATTCCAATGCTACAATAAGCTTCATCGTACTCGCAACAGGTAATACAACGTTAGGGTTTACAGAATATACCAATTTTTCATTTCGCTTTACTAACAAAGCGCTGTTTTTTTGCTCTTTATTTTCTTCTACAAATGATGCAACATACTGCGCATCATCATAATTTGAACTCCATACTTTTTTTACTAAAAAATTTCCTGAGATAATAAATGCGAATATACCAATTATTCCCACAAACAATCCAATTGTTTTCAAATGGAATTCCTCTCCTAAACTATATCTTGTAATCTATTATATATAATTCATATAAAAAACAATAGAGGCGATCTATATAAGATCGCCTCTATTGTAACTTGTAAACTTGCATATTGTCTATGTCATAATCCGAATAAAATCTTCGAGAAATTGTTTGTAATGTAATTTCCACCCAATTCTTACCCAGTTTTTCATCGCCTCAGCACTTGGCTGCGGTCTAAAATCAGCTATACTTTCCCCTTTTGCAAGACCATCTACATCAACTTGAACTCGGCGATAAACATATTCCATCAAAGAAGGATTGCCGACAGCCATCATTGTGACAACATCATGAATTGGACTTCCTCCTATTTTAGGATTTAATTTTTTATAAGCTCCGTAATAATAATTAAAAATCGGTTCGATCAATTTATTGAAATTTGTTTTTGTTTTCTTTGCAATATATGTAACAGTATTTGGAGTAATGATTGCTTCATTCGTCACATTTAGCGGGATTAACGTAACATGTTCCGCATATTGCATGACTAGATTTGACGCAATCGCATCTCCGTGAAAATTCGCTTCTGCAACAGGGGTAACATTACCTGGAACAAGAAACCCTCCCCCCATGATGTAATACGCTTTCACACTTTTCATCAGTTCTTTCTCTAAAATAAAGGCCGTTGCTAAACTTGTTGAACGCCCCGCATCAACGATAATTATTTCTCCTTTATATTTTTTAATAATCTCAAATATTTCGCAAAATGGATTCACATTCGCTTTAATCGTTTCAGGTGGACGAATAGGACCTAATCCTTCTTGCCCATGTATTTCCGGATAATATGTTATAAATCCTCCTGATAAAGGAATCTTTGCTCCATTAATAATTGGAATATCTTCTCTTCCTGCTATTTGTAATAAATATGCTGCATTATTCGTCGCTTGTTCCTGCGTAACATTTCCATATCCGGTTACAATGCCAACAATATCAATATCAGGATGTAATAAACCGTATATAATTGCCAATGAATCATCAATACCTGGATCTCCAAGAAACAGTACTTTTTTCAAGGCATTCAACTCCATCCTATCAATTGCTATTACTATATGAACGAAAGAAAGTGTACAGAAGTAAATGCGAGCATTTTTTATCTCACCTGAGAAAAATTATAAACAAATTATGAATGGATTATTTTCATGAAAAAGACTGTTTTACATATAGCGCACATAAGATTGCAAAATAAAAAACAGGAAAATAAATTTATCAAGGCATAAATTTTACAAAGTCTCAATGAATAAAGGGCTGTACATATAAAAAATGTACTGCCCTTTATTCATATATTATATGTATTACAGTATAAATAATTATGAATTAGCTTAGCTAAGACCGTTGAAAAAGTTTCAGTTGCTTCATATAATCAATAGCCTTAGTTTTATTCTTTTGCTTAGAAACATATTCTGCCTCATTTTTAACTCTATAATAATTGTTAAATTTCTCCTCTGAGAAGATGCCTTCAGAGATTGCTTTTTTAACACCACAGTTAGGCTCAGTTGTATGTGTGCAATCAGAAAACTTACATCTCAAAGATAATTCTAATATATCTTCAAATCCATTATCTGCATTTTCTATAGAATCCATTATTTCAAATACCTTTTTATTAAAATTCATTTCCCAACCCCTCTTACTCGAATTTCTGAATATTTAAAATAATATCAAAATCCATTGTATTACATTTATTAACAAAATATCAATTTATACCAAATGAATGCGTAGTAGAGAATATAAAAAAGAAGAGGCTGCTATGCTCTCATATTTTACATAGCAGCCTCTTCTAATTACAATACGTTTAATGATGTTCTCTTGCTCTTTTTAGAGATTTCAAATTTGTTGCAACTTACGTGAAAACAACATGCTCCCTATAATGTAAGCGATAAGTGCTAAACAGACCGGAAATACGACCGTATGAACACCGAAAGGATTAGGGAGAAGCAAATGAAATCCCATATAAGAACCAACTCCAACAATAATAGAAGCAAGTGCCCCGGCAGCATTCCCTTTTTTCCAATACAAACCAAGTACAAGCGGCCAAATAAATGCTGCTTCTAAACCACCAAAAGAAAATAAATTTAACCAAATTAAAAAGTCAGGCGGTTTAATCGCTGCAGCATAAACAAGTAATCCAACAATCGCTGTAATCCAGAGCGTTCCACGTTTTACGGTTTGATCCGCAGCATTTTCGTTTATATAATTCACATAAATATCTTTAATAATAGAAGAACTCACAAGTAACAACAATGAATTCACCGTCGACATAATAGCTGCCATTGGAGCTGCTAAGAAAATACCAGCAAGCCAAGGCGGCAATACTTTCATCGCAAGCAACGGCATTACTTTATCCGGTACATCCACTCCTGGTAAAACGACACGTGCGAATACACCAGTTAAATGCATGCCAATCATAATTGTGCCAACAACAACAGTGCCAATAATTAAAGCTTGATGCATCGCTTTTGAATTTTTATACGACATTGCACGTACGCTAATTTGCGGTAAGCCCACAACTCCCACACCAATTAAAATCCAAAATGAAGACACATAAACTTTTGTCAGACTACCGTCCGCCCCAAACGGCGTAATAAGATTGGGATTAATCTGTACAAGCTCTTGCATGATATTTGAAACACCACCGCCTGCAATAATTGTACCAATTAAAATAATTGTTGTACCAATTAACATAATAAGACCGAGAATTGTATCTGAAAGCGCAACAGCACGAAAACCACCAATCAAAACATAAACAAGTACAAAGAACGTAAAAAGAAATAAAGACGTTGTATAAGAAAGACCTGTTAATGATTCAATTAATCTTCCACCGCCAACCCACTGCGCAACAGTTGCTGAAAACAAGAAAATAATAATACATAATGCTGATAAAATAACAACAGCTTTATTATTATATCTTCCTTTCAAGTAATCAATTAACGTAATAGCTTCCATTTTCCTTGCAATAATCGCAAATTTCTTCCCCAGTACAGTTAATACAATGTAACCCGTTACAACTTGAATAGACGCCAACAATACCCAGCCAAGGCCCGTATTATAGGCAATTCCAGGCCCACCAATAAAGCTACTCGCACTTCCATACGTCGCAATCATCGTCATTGCTAATAATAATCCACCAAGTTCACGGCCACCGAGAAAATACTCTTGCAAAAATTTGTTATGCGCGGTCGCTCGCACTCGTCTCGATGCATATACACCAATTAAAAATACAACAACAAAAGATAACATCATTGGAATAATTACATACCAGTTCATTTTCATTCCTCACTCTTTTCTTCCTCATCAAACGAAACATCTTGAAAGACGAAACGAACAACAAAGACAATAAGTAAAACCATTACAATAAATCCAACTATACAACTATAAAAGAACCAAGCTGGGAATCCTAATATGTATGCATAATCTTTTGGGTTACCACTACCTAATCCGTATGCAAAACCGTACCATATCAGAAAGTTGATAACAGCAAGTCCAATTCCAATCCAGGCTTCACGATGTGCAATGCGAAAACGCGGATCTTCATGATGTCGATTCATTTCTATCCCCTCCTTCCACGATGTATTATTGTAACATTCTTTGTATAGTTTTTCCTACAAAAAAGCAAAATGAACATCTTTCACGAAAAAAGATTGGACTTCCATAAAAAATTACATATATAAATCTACTTTGATTTTTTTAACACATAGATTGCAGCTATGCAGAATACAAGATGCTAGCTACTAGCCTGAATAGAACCTGACCGCTCCTATGCGCGGCCAGACATTCTTGTCCTCCCTAAAAAAAGAGGTTTTATGTCAGTTTTTCAATTTGCATTTACATATTTTTAACAATTATAACAGAATTAAAGATTGAAATTTCTGATTCTTTAAGTTACGATTGAAATTAGATGTCATTCACCTAGTTTATTTTACACCTCCGCCTTTATTTGGAATAAACGGAGCATTTTGCTGCGTTTACATTATATATTTTTAAGGGGGTTATACAATGAGTCAACTAGCTGTGAACCTTCATGAAAGAGTAGAGAAATTTTTACAAGGAACTAAAAAGTTATATGTAAACGGAGACTTTATTGAAAGCGCTTCAGGCAAAACATTTAAAACACCAAATCCAGCAACTGGCGATACATTAGCCGTTGTATATGAAGGCAGTCGTGAAGATATTCATAAAGCTGTCATGGCAGCACGCGTGGCATTTGATGAAGGTCCATGGTCACGTATGAGCGGCGCGGATCGCAGCCGTCTCATGTACAAGCTTGCTGATTTAATGGAAAAACATAAAGACGAGCTTGCACAACTTGAAACATTAGATAATGGAAAACCAATTCAAGAAACAACAACTGCAGATATTCCTCTTGCAATTGAACATATGCGTTATTACGCTGGATGGGCAACAAAATTAGTTGGTCAAACAATCCCTGTTTCAGGAGATTATTTTAACTATACACGCCATGAACCAGTTGGTGTTGTTGGTCAAATTATCCCTTGGAACTTCCCTCTTTTAATGGCGATGTGGAAACTAGGAGCAGCACTAGCAACCGGATGTACTGTTGTATTAAAACCAGCAGAACAAACACCTCTTTCCGCGCTATATTTAGCTGAACTGATTGAAGAAGCTGGATTTCCAAAAGGTGTTATTAACATTGTACCTGGATACGGCGAAACAGCTGGTCAAGCTCTTGTCAGTCACCCTCTCGTTGATAAAATTGCTTTCACAGGCTCCACTGAAGTTGGAAAACACATTATGAAAGAAGCATCTCAATCTTTAAAACGCGTAACATTAGAGCTTGGGGGTAAATCGCCAAATATTATTTTACCTGATGCTGATTTGTCTCGTGCAATTCCAGCCGCACTTTCGGGCGTTATGTTTAATCAAGGACAAGTATGCTGCGCTGGATCTCGCTTGTTCATTCCAAAGAAAATGTATGATAATGTTGTAGCAGATCTTGCCTTATATTCAAAAAGCTTAACGCAAGGTGCTGGATTAGATCCACAAACTACTATTGGTCCCCTTGTATCAGAAGAACAACAAAATCGAGTGATGGGCTATATTGAAAAAGGAAAAAATGAAGGTGCAGAAATATTAGTTGGCGGAACGAAGCCTTTTGAAAATGGTTATTACGTTTCCCCAACAATCTTCGCAGCTGTACAAGATGAAATGACGATTGCAAAAGAAGAAATTTTCGGTCCTGTCGTTGCTGCAATGCCATTCGATGACATTGATGAAGTGATTGAACGTGCTAATAAATCAGCATATGGATTAGCAGCTGGTTTGTGGACGGAAAACATGAAAAATGCACATTATGTTGCAAATAAATTAAGAGCTGGAACGGTATGGGTAAACTGTTATAACGTCTTTGATGCAGCGTCTCCGTTTGGAGGATATAAACAATCAGGTCTTGGACGAGAAATGGGTTCTTATGCGTTAAATAACTATACAGAAGTAAAGAGCGTTTGGATCAACTTAAACTAGAAGAAAGGTCTTGCCAATTGGCAAGACCTTCTCTGTATTAGTAAGAACAGTGAGCGTTTTTCTTAATACTTATAATCCCCCACTTACATTCAACACTTCTCCAGTAATATATGAAGCAAAGTCTGATGCTAGAAAGGCAACTGCATGTGCAATATCTTGCGGTGATCCGATTCGTCCTGCTGGAATTGCCGTAATCATTTTGTCCTTTACTTTGTCTGGTATAGCTTTCGTCATATCGGTATCCATAAATCCCGGACAAATTGCATTACATGTAATACCAAATCCGGCTGCTTCTTTTGATGCTGTTTTCGTCAGTCCAATTACACCTGCTTTCGCAGCAGCGTAGTTTGCTTGGCCGATATTTCCCTGCCAGCTAATCGAGGAAATATTAATAATGCGTCCATATTGTTGCTCGCGCATATGTAAAAGTGCTGGTTGCATGCAATTAAATACTCCTGTTATATTTACTTGCAGCACTTGTTCCCACGCTGTTTTTTCCATTTTATGCAGCATTGCATCTCGTGTAATACCTGCATTATTTACTAAAATATGCAATGCACCGTATGTTTGAATCGCATACTCAATTAGCGATTTTGCATCTGTATGACTGCTTACATCACAAACATAAGCCCTAACATCATATCCTTCCTGTAACAATTGGGTTGTCGTACTATTTAAAATTTCTTGATTCATATCACTTAGCAATACTTTCGCTCCTAAAGAGCAAAATACACGGGCAATTTCTTTTCCAATTCCTTGCGCGGCACCAGTGACAACAGCTGTTTTTCCCTCTAAAAAGTTCATTCTTCTCCCCCACTTTTCAATATATTTTCTATATATTTCGTCTTACATATGTCATTTTCCTTTTTGTATAAAAAAGTCAATTTGTGTCACACTATAATTGCAACTTAGCATAACACAAGGAGATTGTGTAAGATGAAGAAAAAGAATGTACAGCAAAACAAAGTTTCTGACGGTATTGATGTTGAATTTTCTAGGGAGCTTGCTGATCAAGACGACTTAGAGGCGCAAGCGCGTGCAGATGCTGCAGATGCACGTCAAAAACAACAACAAAGCAACAAAAAATAAACCGAGGATATGTTCTCGGTTTATTTTTTGTATTTTTTCACATAATGCGCGAATGTTAATAAAGGAAATAAATGATGATAACTATGATAGCGAATATAAAACTCTCCTGGAAGTCCTGTTCCAGTTGGATATTCAGTATTGTGAAATGAATGCTCTAACAAATAATTGATTCCGTTTTGAATGCATGGTGTCTCCCTATCATGCACAGCAATGAGCGCATCTAAAGCCCACGCAGTTTGAGAAGGTGTACTAAAAGACGTGGAAATAAATCGTTTCTCCTTGCTGCTTCTGCACGATTCTCCCCAGCCTCCATCTCGATGTTGAATCATTTCTAACCACCGTACTGCTTTGTCTATTGCTGGATGTTTCTTTGGCAAACCATTTGCCCGCAGGCCTGTTACAGCAGCCCATGTACCATATATGTAACAAACTCCCCACTTTCCATACCATGAACCATTTTGTTCTTGATTGCGTAGAAGCCAGTGCATCCCGCGTTGTAAATCATACCTGTTTATTTCATTCAGTGCATGCGTTCCAAAAAACTCAAGTACCCTTCCTGTTATATCTGCTGTAGACGGATCAAGAATCATATCTTCTGTATTATCAAGCGGAAGATGCAGAAACATATGTTTATCAACATTCTTCTCAAATGCTCCCCAGCCTCCATCTGTATTTTGCATTCCAAGAATCCAATGTATCCCTTTATCCCAAGCTCGTTTCACTTTCTTATCTTTCTTCGCGATAGAAGTAAGTGAGCGCAGTGCTGCTGTTGTATCATCACAATCTGGCACAATGGTATTCATATCAGTAAATCCCCAGCCACCAGGAGATAAAGAAGGGGCATGCACATGCCAATCGCCATAAGAAGTATGCTGCTTCTTTAATAAAAAGCGATTTGCTCGTTCAATCATCGCATCATCTTCTGACACATTTGCTTCTTGCAAAGCGTAACTTAAAAGAGCAGTATCCCACACTGTTGAAGGTGAGTTTTGTAAATGAGCACCATTCTTTGTGTTCCATATGTACGACTGTAACCCTAATACAGCTTTCTCAATAATAGGAGAATGTATAGAATGACCGCGGGCAAGGAGGGCATAAATCATATAAAAAGTAGCGCTTGCATAAGTGTAAAGTGTTCCATTTCCTTCTATACGTTCTAACATAAATCGTTCCGCTGCTTTATACCCTTTTTGATGAAGTGTATGCGGATACGAAATTAACTTTTCCCCTTCAGATATAATTGTTTGCCAAACTGAAGAGCGCTGAGAATGAAACCAATTTGATTTATTTGCACCCACTATATGATTCAAATCAGGAACGTCAATTTCTTCTACTACAAATTTCTTATTCATACAAAGAATCGTAGGCACGAAATGAATTCGAGCAGTATTACTCACCTCATACATACTGAACGGGGAATGATCGGGTAGAAAGAAAAAAGGCATAGGGAAATGAAACAATGGAGGATAATTGTATTGTCCATGCAGCGCTAACAAAAATTTTGTCATAAAATGAGCATTTGTAATTCCACCTTGTTCACGAATAAATTGTTCTGCGCGGCGCATAATTCGGTCTTCTTTCTTATATTGCAAAGAAGCTAACAATGCCGCATAAACTTGAATGGTAGCTGAAAGATTCCCATTTGGCTCATCTTCATACAACTTCCACGTTCCTTCATTTGCTTGCAAAGAAGTAAGCCTTGCTACAAATGGCTCTATTTCTTTTTCTTTTCTTAACATACGCAACAAGAAAATCATCGTGCAATCTGTAAGCGGGGATCCTTCAAAACAAAAGCGCCATGTTCCATCCCTTTGCTGCATCGTACGTAACGCTGTAATCTGGCGCTCCATTTCGTATTTTACTTTGTCATACAATAGCATAGATATCCCCCCTTCTGTACTGAATCCATATACGATATTCAAACAAATACGTAAATATGCGCAAAAGAAAAAGCAAAGCAAGATTCATTCCTCACTTTGCTTACGAACAATAACAAATCGCAACAACAATTCCTAAAAGCGCCCCAATAATGACTTGGTATGGCGTATGTCCGACAAGTTCATTCAATTTTTTATAATCCGTTTGTCTTCCATGAAAAAAATCATTTAAAATTTTCGCTTGTTTACTGACAGCAAGCCTCACTCCAGATGCATCATACATGACAATAATCGCAAAAATTGCCACAATCGCAAATAGAGAACTTGAAAATCCTTCTTCAATTCCAATTGCGATTGCTAATGCTGTCACGGTGGAAGAATGAGAACTCGGCATTCCGCCCGAAGCAAAAAATTGTGCAAAATCAAACTCTCTTTTTTTTACTAAGGTGATGATCACTTTTGCAAGTTGTGCTAAAAACCAGGCAATCACTGCAGACATTAATGGGTTGTTATGTAAAATTGTTTCCATAATTCGCACCTCACCGCTTATAATGGAATATCCTTATTTTCATTATAAAGAAAACGGCATACATAATACTATGCCGTTTTACGAAACTTTTGCAGATTTATTTTTTATAAATTTCGGCTGCTTATTTAACATAAATTTCGTTTTTGCTATCGAAAAGATAAATAACGCAATCCAAATAAAGAAAAATGCCGTCATGTGTGCAGTAGTAAAACGTTCATGAAAAACAAAGATTCCTAATACAAGACTAATTGTCGGTGCGATATATTGCAAAAAACCGATCATTGATAACGGAATAAGCTTTGTACCTTTTGCAAAATATAAAAGCGGCAGTGCAGTAACAATACCCGCTCCCGCTAGAAGTAATGTCGATGTAATCGACACTGTCCCAAATGAACTAATCCCTTCGGCACCAAGCATCCCTAAATATACGAGAGCAAACGGTGTTACAAGCATCGTTTCCATCGTCAGCCCAATCATTGAATCATAATCTAATAATTTCTTTGATAAACCATATAACCCAAACGTACATGCTAACGAAATTGCAATCCACGGAATCGATCCATAGCGTAGTGTTAAAATTGCAACTCCAAATGCAGCTAAGCCCACAGCAATGTATTGCCAAAAATTAAGTTTTTCTTTTAACACAAGCGTGCCAAGTAAAATACTAACAAGCGGATTAATATAATAACCTAGACTTGCTTCGATGACATGGTTATGATTAACAGCCCATATGTACACAAACCAGTTCCCGCTAATTAATATAGAAGCGATAGTTAATGACATGAATAATTTAGGGCGTTTAAACAGTTGAACAAACTCATTCGTAAACTGTCCAAAACGTTTAGAAATGAATAAAACGAATAACATAAAAACGAATGCCCAGACGATGCGATGCGCTAAAATTTCTTCTGCCGGAACTTTGTCTACCAATTTCCAATAAAGCGGCAGGATCCCCCACATCATATATGCACTTGTCGCATATATCATCCCTTTTTTTTGCGCTTCCATTTAACTCTCCTCTTTTCTTTTTTCTTCATTATAAAATGTCCTTTTATTACTTTACAATTTTCCGCTACATAACCTTTTCATATAAAGTGAAACTTCTATCAGCGGGGGTTTTTTCCCTCACCACTGATGGTTAGTTGAACCAATCGGGCTTTTACGGGCAGTTATCCCCCACCTATCTTCTTCGCTTCTCTCTCAATCTTGAGGTGGGGGTCTTACTGCGCGTTAATGCGGGATAAACTCTTTACAATATCCAAAAGACATATACACCTGCAGCGGCAAGAGATGGAATACCAAACACAAACTTATTTTTGTGTGTTTTATGATGAAACATATACATGCCAATCCAAGCTCCAATTCCTCCCCCTGCTGCCGCAACTAAAAATAACGTACTCTCTGGTGTACGCCACTGCTTCTTCTTTGCTTTCCTTTTATCTAGCCCCATCATTATAAAAGCAAAAATATTAATGAAAACAAAATAACTCCATTTCACCATATTATGAAAACCTCTTTCATACATTTTTCCAACTATTCGTCCTACACTCACTAGGTAGTAAACTTCTCACTGGCGAGAATTTCAATCTATTATACACTCATTTTGTTTTTAAACTATATAAATACAAATAAAAAACCGACATAAAACCATCTTTTTTTAGGTGGGCGAGAGCATCTGTCCATGCATAGAAGTAAAATGTACCCTATAGAGTAGACACTAAAAAAGTCTCTCTCTGTATGGTACATTTTTGTATAATTAAGAAATACA